>JAUIGL010000154.1 GCA_030430165.1 bacterium
CCTATGGGGGAGGATTGAGGAGAGGGAGTCTCTGACGACGTCGGCGTAGCCGACGCACCGACATTGTGTTTCGCCGTTGGCGAAATGACCACCTCCCCCTATGGGGGAGGATTGAGGAGAGGGAGTCCCTGACGACGTCGGCGTAGCCGACGCACCATAGGTGCTTCGCTCCTTTGCTCCTTTGCTCCTTTGCTCCTTTGCGTTGATCAGTTCTCTGAAAGCCATTAAGCCTGAACCCCCGCGATTGCCGGATCAAACGCCGCCGTGCTACGCCCTCCACATGAGCGAAGTCGTCATCGACTACAGCGCCGCTGGTGTCGCGGTTCGCGACGACCTGCGCGAGACCCATCGCGCGATGCTGGAGTACTTCCGCCGCCCGGGGTGTTGGTTCACCGGCGCCGAGCGGCTGGCGCTTGCCGCTGAGAGCCGCAACGCCGTCGATTGCGCGTTGTGCCGCGAGCGCAAGGCGGGACTGTCGCCGGAACACCCGCAGGGCATTCACGACCGCGTGAGCGAGTTGCCCGAAGCGGTCGTCGAGATTGCCCACCGCATCCGCCTCGATCCGCAGCGGCTGTCGCGGGAGTGGTTCGACCGCGTCCTCGCCGGCGGGATGAGTGAAGGCGAGTACGTCGAGCTGGTCGGCATCGTCACCTTCACCGCCGGCATCGATTCGTTCTGTCGCGCTCTCGGCATTGCGCCTTTCGATCTACCCGAGGCCGTCGACGGAGAGCCGTCGCGTTACACGCCGGAGAATCTGCGCAGCGGGATTGCCTGGGTGTCGCTGCTTGCCCCGGAGGATACGACCGGGGCCGAAGCCGATCTCTACGAGACGGGTGGCATGGTGCCGAACATCGCGCGCGCCTTGTCGCGGGTTCCCGATCACGTGCGCTTGCTCCAGCTCGAGAGTACGTCCCACTACATGTCGATGGCGGAAATTGCCGACCCGTCGATTCGCCGCAGCATCGACCGCCTGCAGATCGAGTTGGTCGCGGCGCGGGTATCGGCGATGAACGAGTGCTTTTACTGAACGACGGCGCACTCGCTGCTGCTCCGTGTGAGTGGCCAGGCTACACAAACCGAGCTGGGCATGGCGGCCGTCCACGGCGAGGTCGCCGGTGAGGTCGGGATCGAGCACGCCGCCGAGTTGGTCCGCTTCACCGAGGCGGTGATGCGGGACGACGATGCCGAGCTCGCACAGGCGCGCGACGCTCTGCGCGCGGTGCTGAGCGACGAGCAGTTCGTCGACACCTGCGCCGTCATCGGTGCGTTCAACGTCGTCGACCGCATCGCCGACTCGACCGGAATCCCGCTCGACGAGCCGATCAAGGAGATCAGCGCCGAGGTGCGCGAAGAGCTCGACCTCGGCCGGTTCGGGTCTTCGAAGAACACGTTTCCGGGGGGTCGCGTCAGAAGCTAGCCGCAGATTGCCGCAGATCTTCGCTGATCCGATCTATCGAACGCCGAGAGCCGTCGTCGTCCCCCCCTTGGCATGGGGGGACTCGAGGGGGGTCTACCAGTTCGAAGCAGATTCGAAGCGCCTGGCGACGCACCAATTACCTCCCCCAACCCCCTCCTTGGCAAGGAGGGGGGCGTTTACGCGCAGAGCTCAAATGGGCCGGAACCTCGGGATCGCCAGGTCTTTGCTCATGTCTTCCCAGACGACTTCGACCGGCATGCCGACTCGTACCTGGTCGGCGGCGATGCCGACCACGTTGGTCATCATGCGGATGCCGCCGGAACCCTCGAGGGCGACGATTGCGATGACGAACGGGACTTCCTGGTCGGCGGCGATCGGCCGGTGGACGATCGTGTAGGTGTAGATCTCGCCGCGGCCGCTCAGCTCCTGCCAGTCGGCCTCGGAGGATCGGCACTCCGGGCAGATCGGCATCGGCGGATGGCGTGTGTGCTGGCAGGCGGTGCAGCGCTGCACCACCAGGCGATGCTCGGAAGCGGCTTCCCACCACGGCAGGGTGGTGGTGTCGGCGGTTGGCGACGGCATGCCGTCGGGAAAGAATCGTTCGCTCATTTTCGCCCCAGGATCACCGCGCTGGAGGGAACGCAGGCCGCGCTCGTCACCAGGCAGACTTCGGCGTCGTCGACCGGACAGGAAGATTCGCCGCGCAGCGAACGCGTCCCCTCGACGACGTGGTTGAGACCGTGGATGTAGGCTTCCGAGAGGCTGCCGCCGTGGGTGTTGGTCGGCAGGCTGCCTCCCTTCCAGGCGAGCGCGCCACTCTCGACGAACGGCCCGCCTTCGCCGCGCTTGCAGAAACCGTAGTCCTCGAGCTGCATCAGGACGCATCCGGTGAAGTGATCGTAGATCTGCGCGACGTCGACGTCTTTCGGGCCGACGCCGGCCTTGGCCCACAGCCGGTTGGCCATCTCCTCGCAGGCGCCGGTGGCGTAGATCTCGTCGGCGACGTTGGCGTTGGTGAAAGGGCCGAAGGCGTACCCCTTGGGGGCTCCTTGCTCGGTGGCGAGGATCTCGATCGGGCGCTTGGCGAGATCGCGCGCGCGTTCTTCGGAGGTGACGACGACGGCGCAGGCGCCGTCGTTCTCGAGACAGCAATCGAACAGACGATGCGGATCGGCGATCATCGGCGAGCTCTGGTGGTCGTCGAGGGTCATCGGCCGCCCGCCCATGACCGCGCGCGGGTTGTTGTGTGAGTGCTCGCGGAAGGTGACCGAGATGTGTCCGAGTTGCTCGCTCGTCGTGCCGTAGAGATGCATGTGTCGGCGAGTCGGCAGGGCGTACGCCGCTGCCGCCATCAACATGCCGTAGGGCATGGCGAAGCCCATCGACGCCATGAACAGCGAGTCGGCCGACTGCACGGTGGGTGGCGGTGGCTCGAGCGGTTGGCTCGAGATCGGCGTCGGGTTGCCGAAGCGGAAGAACTGGCCCTGGCACAGCGAACGGTAGACGACCACCACCTCGGCCTGCCCGGTCTCGACCGCCATCGCCGCGTTGGCAACTGCGGCGCAGGCGCCGCTGCCGCCGGGCATCCACACCATGTTGCCGAAGCGGAGGCAGGGGAGGCCGAGGTCGGCGGCGATGAAAATGGCTTCGTTGCGATCCTCGGCGAACGACGCGAGACCGTCGACGTCGTCGACCTCGAGCCCGGCGTCCTCGACCGCCCGCATGATCGCCTGACAGGCCAGGGCGTGCTCGGTGATGTCGCCGATCTTGCCCCAGCGCGTGTACTTCGATTCTCCGACGCCGACGATGTGCGGCCGCCTGCTACTCATAGATGCTCCCGATGGATGGGCGCGCCCAGGGAGGGCGCTGTCGTTTCTCTCGTTGATCCGGAATTTCGGTTCTGACAAGGTGCCCTGCGTATGGTCGGCGTTCATCAATGACGGATCGCGGCGCGGAGGCCAAGAGCAGCCCCCTGGCGGACATCGATTTGCTGGGGCCGGAACAGTATCGGCACGGCTTCCCGCACGAGACGTTCTCCCGCCTGCGGCGCGACGCACCGGTGTGGTGGCAGGCGGTACCCGACGACTTCGAGCCCAACGACGACCGCGGTTTCTGGGTGCTGTCGCGTTACGACGACGTGGTTGCCGCCAACCGCGACACCGAGCTCTTCGGCGCCCTCGACGGCCCGGCGCTGACCCACAGCCCGCAGATCGCCGGGTTGATGCTGGTCAGCATGGACGGCCGCGATCACATGCGCCAGCGCAAGCTGATCAGCGCCGGCTTCACGCCGCGCATGGTGTCGCGCCTCGAGGACAAGGCGCGCGGCTGGGCGCGATCGATCGTCGGCGAAGCGCTCGAGCGCGGCGAGTGCGATTTCGTCGCCGACCTCGCCTACCAGCTGCCGATGCAGATGATCGCCGATATCGTCGGCATTCCCACCGAAGACCGGCCGTGGCTGTTCAAGCTCACCACCGATCTGCTGATGGGCAGCGACCCCGAGTATCCGGTCACCAAGGAGCAGCAGCTGGCGCTCCAGGTCGAGATGTTCGACTACGCGCAGCAGCTCGGTCGCCGCAAGCGCGCCGATCCGGAAGACGACATCTGGACCGTGCTCTCCAGCGTCGAGGTCGAGAACGAAGCCGGCGAGCGCGAGCAGCTGAGCGA
>JAUIGL010000155.1 GCA_030430165.1 bacterium
CATCGCCGCTCAAACCGCAACCATCGAGTCGATCGCCTGCCACAGCTCGGCGACTCCTTCGCCACTGGTCGCCGAACACGCCACCACCCGGTGCACCGGGAGCTCCTCGGCCAGCTTGCGCAACTGGATCGCGCGTTGGCTGCGCTTGAGCTTGTCGATCTTGGTCGCAGCAACGCAACAGGGCACCTCGAGCGTCGCCAGGTAGTCGATCAGCTCGCGATCTTCGTCCGAAACCCCGCGACGCGCGTCGACCAGCACGACCACCCCGCCGAGCGCTTCACGCCCTTCCAGGTAGGCCTCGATCAAGCGCCGCCATGTCTCCTTCACCGGCAGCGGCACCTTGGCGAAGCCGTAGCCGGGCAGGTCCACCAGGGTCAGCTGCTCGCCGAGGGCAAAGAAGTTGATCTGCTGGGTCCTGCCCGGCGTCTTGCCGACGCGAGCGAGGCTGCGTCGGCCGACCAAGCGATTGAGAAGCGACGACTTGCCGACGTTGGAACGCCCGGCAAAGGCGACCTCCGGAGCGGTCGCCGGCGGGATTCGATCGGGGCGATCCGCACCGGCGACGAAACGAGCGTCGCCGCGCCGGGCCACTAGCGCGAGGCCGCCTCGCCCGGCTCGAAGCTCTCTCCGCTGAAGAGAATTGGCCTGTCGCCGCTCATCATATCCGAGCTCAGTACCCAGGTGCCGCCGATCGACGGGCTCCAGATGCTCTGCGCGGTGTCGAGGCTTCCCCCGGTCAGAATGTAACCGAGGCTGCCGACGATCCCGCCGCCGACCGCGTACAACATCTTTGCCGGAATGTAGAACAAGTTCGAACCGACCGCCGCCATTCCCCAGCCGAGGTCGCCCATGTACTTCGGTGCCGCGCTCGCCGGCGACGCCATCGCCAAAACCAACGCCAGCCCGAGCGCCGATATACTTCTCCGCATTTCGCCCACCTCCTACTCCTGCCGCACCACGGCGTTGTCTGGAAGCAACTCGAGAAGCTTCCCGAGTGCATTCTCCAGATACTGAGCATCTTTTGATTCGAGAGTCAGCCGGACCTTGTACTCCGGATGGTTGAGCTTCGGATACGACCCGAGCAGTAGCTCGGGAAAGGCCTTCAGCGTCGCGTCGAGAAAGTCGGCGATCGCCGTCTCCTGGTGGCGCACGTAGACGATGCGCAAGTGAAACGGGTCGGACGCGAAACGATCGCGGATCGCCGTCACCTTGTCCTGGAAGATCTCGGGAATCCCCGGAAGAACGTAGATGTTCTCGACCAGGAAAGTCGGAAAGCGGGCGTTGCCGTCGGTCAACAGCTCCGTCCCCTCGACGACGTCGGCCAAGCGCAGCTTCGGCTCGTCCACCTTGTCGCCGAAGAACTCGCGCAAGGACTGCTCGAGCAGCGGATGCCGCACCACGCGCCGGCCGAGCGCCGCAGCCACTCCGGCAATCGTCAAGTCGTCGTGCGTCGGCCCCACCCCGCCGGAGGTGAAGACGATGTCGTACTCCGCGCTGAAGGAACGCACCGTGTCGGCAATCACCTCGATCTCGTCGGGGATCACGACGATGCGGTCGAGGACGACTCCGGCAGCGCGCAACTGTTTGGCGAGGAACGGCGAATTGGTGTCGACGACCTTGCCCGAGAGGATCTCGTTGCCCACCACCACCATCCCAGCTCGCGTCGAGCCCGCCATGCCGAGGATCGTATACGAGCACCGCCAGCGGCGCCACACCAAGGCCGCCAGCCAAGTCGGTCGCAGCGACGGCAGCGGCGGACGTGGTCTCGAATCCTCCCCTGTGGTAATACGCGAGCATGTCCCACGCCTTGCCCAACTGGCTGGAACACTACGAAAGCGTACCCGACTGGGTGCTCTACGAGTCCGCCGCCGACCACCGGATCCTGTGGGTGAACCGGCGATTCGCAGCCGATCTCGGCAAACCGCGCGAGTGGTTCGTCGATCGCTGTCAGGACGAGGTCTGGACGGCCAACGCACCGAGATCCGACGGTGACAGAGCCATCGCCGAGCAGCGCACCATCGACGCAATCACCGGCGGCCACGACCTCGCCGGCAACTGGCGCTGGCTGCACGGCCGCACGACGCCGGTTGGAACCGAGCACCTGTTGATCGTCGCCCAAGACATCACCTCGCGCATCCAGCTGGAGGCGTTGCGCCTCGTCCTCGGCCGCGACTTCGGCGGCGAGATCGGCGACATCGACCAGGACTTCGCCGAACAGCTCCTGCACGGGGCTTCCCTCCCCGAGCTGTGCAAGGAACACAACCAGAGCGCGGCGCAAGTGCTCGGCAAGCTGAGTCGCTTGGTCGCCCCCGGTGAGCTCGACAGCCGCGGCCTTCGCGTGCGACGGCCGATCGACTGCCGTTCCGAATCGGCGCGCGGTGTGCCCGAGTGGATCCACCGCTATTGGGATCTACCGAGCCCGGCCGTCTATCTCGACTATCCCCGGCTGTGCGTCCTGTGGGTCAACCAGGCGGTGCTCGAACGCAACGAGACCACGCTCGAGCAGTTGGTCGGCCTCAACGGGCGCGAGGTGTGGAGCGACGTCAGCGATTGGCTCGCCAAGATCGACGAGATCATGGGCACCGGCCAACCGTGCGACTTGATCCACTACGGCGAGAACCTGCGCGGGCATCACCAGTGGATGGGAGTGCAGCTCACCCCCGTCTCGACCGACCGTCTCCTGCTGCTGGCCGAGGACGTGACCTCCGACATCCGCCTGCACGCCTTGCGCCTCATCCTCGGCTTGTCGGCACCCGCGAGCAGCGCCAAGAGTCACCTCAGCGAGCCTTTCGCCCGCCTCCTGCTCGAAGGTGCCAGCGCCAACAACATCGCCGCGGCTCTCGAGATGACGCGCGACGACGTACTAGGCCAAGCCGGACTCATCCTCGATCGCGGTAACTGAGCCGGCGACCGGCGGCGCCGACCAGTCGAGGGTGCCCAGCACCTTCATCCGCACCCAGCTCGACACCGGCAACCCAGCCCGCTCGGCCTGCACCTCCACCGCCCGCTTCTGCTCGGGCGTCAGACGCACGTCGACCTTCTCGACGTAGCGATCCCGGCTGCGGCGCCGCACCTTCTCGTCCCCCCGAGTCGTATTTTGCCCCATGGACCTCTCCCTTTGAGTCGATCTTTCAGGAACTTATCCGACTACAAATGCATTTGTCTGTCAAATACAGATAATTTCCTTGACTTGGCCGACTGCGATTCCTATAACCCCGAATGTCTGACAAACGCAGCTTTTCACGGATCACAGTTCGAAAGGAGCAACTCATGTCAACGCTCTCTCAGCTCGAAGACTGGATGTCCGGCAACGGCGACGGCGACGACTACAAGTTCGACGGCGCGGCAATCCCCTTCCTCGACGCCATGAAGGGCGGCACCGCCGCCGAGCAGAGCGGCGTCAAATCTCTGATGATCGCCATCCTCGAAGAGGGAATCCGCGGTTACTTCAGCCCCAAACCGGAAGAACGCGGCGACGCGGAAGCCTGGATCGGATCCGGCGAGCGCGGCTACGTGTTCGCCTTCATGACCATCTGCGACACCCTCGACATCAACGGAGAGGCAGTGCGCAACGCCCTTCAGGAACGCCGCGAAGCCGACGGCTTCATCCAACGGCGCCGGATTCGCACCCGCAACAACGTGCGCCACGCCGGACGGCTACGCCCCAAGCGCGAGCGCCGCAGGAGCAAGCCGGCGCAAGCGGAGATGCGAGCCGCCTGAATTCCTCCGGAGTCTTTCTCGCGCCGACCGGTCGTGCCCGCCTACCCAAAGGCCGGTCCGAAAGACTCCGACGCGCCGGCCAGTCCAGCCCCGGACTGGTCGGCGCACCCTCCAGACCAGACCGCAACCCCGAATCCGGTTCGGTAGTGGGTCAGTTTGATTCCTAACTCCGTATTGCGGGGGGCCCCGGCCCGAACCCGAACTCCGTCCCCCCTTGCCAAGGGGGGACTTCAGGGGGGTCAAGCGGAGCGTCGATGGCCCGAG
>JAUIGL010000008.1 GCA_030430165.1 bacterium
TCGCTCTCATGGGAGCCTCCCTTCGGACTGCGGCGGCTACCGCAGTCGGTTGTTTGGTATCTCCGAAGGGTTAGGCTCCCATCCTTTCTTTGCAACTTCCTGCTGGTCACCCAGCACATGGTAACTTTGCGTTGATCAGTTCACTGAACTCCAATGCGGCCATCCTCTTACGGGTAGCCACCGAGCGAGCTGTGTACTCCCTGGATGAGCTCGTTGATCTCGACGGCGCCGCTGGCCACCATCCCTAGTCCCTAGCCCCTAGTCCCTGCGAGGACTGAGCGCCAAGCGCTCAGTCCTCGATCACCAAAGCCTCGTGGATTTCGTCCGGATTGTCCGGGCCGGCGGGCAGCGGGTGGGACAGGATTTCGCCGCAGCGCTCGACCGCGGCGACGATGCCGGCGACCGGGTCGCCGCGCTCGATGCCGGCCAGCGCCAGCTCGACGATCTCCTCCCAGCTCTCGCCCGGGCCCATCGCCTCGTCGATGCCGCTGTCGCCGAGCACGATGACGCGATGCTCGAACAGCGCCACCAGGATCAGAATGCCGGTGCGGTCACGCGTATGGCGCAAGCCGTGCTCGGCGAAGGCGGCGGCGGCGCGACGCTCGGCGCGCGCCTCCATCGTCGCTTCGGTGACGAACAGGCGACGCACGGGGCTGAGGCGGGTGATCGCGTGGCCGGCGGCGAGCGCCAGCGCTTGCGCCGCCAGGTAGGCGGTGCCGGGCAGCGGCGGCAACAACCCCGACAAGGCGAGCAGTACCAACGCCGCCAGCGTGACGCCGCACAACCACCCGGCGGCGCCGTACTCGTCGCACTCGCGCACGACGACGACGACGATCTCGCCGCTGGTATCGGCTTCCGCGCTGCGCACCGCCGCGACGATGCGCTCGCGAGCGGCGGGATCGAGGATCTCAGACGGTTTCATTCACCAGCTCCCCGAAGCTCCGCCGCCTCCGAAGCCGCCGCCTCCGCCGCCAAAGCCGCCGCCTCCGAAACCACCACCGTAGCCGCCGCTGCGCCCCCACCCTCCGCCAGGCAGGTGGATGATTCTGCCGCCACCGCCGCTGACGCCGCTCCAGATCGTGCCGAAGAACGCGCCGATGAATCCGGCGAAAATCGAGTCGAAGAGCAGGTGAACGATCAGATAGGCGAGACCGAAGGCGGCGAGACTCGCCACCGCGACCGCGCCGATCCGCGACCGCCGCGCAAAGAACGCGCCGATCAAGCCGCCGGCGATGCCGCAGAACAACAGCACGTCGACCCGGTCGCCGCCGCGCCGGCCGGCGCGCGGCCGGCGCTCGACCGGGATCTCCTCGCCGCGCGCCGCCGCCATCACCGCCTCGGCGCCGCGCACGATCCCCTCCCCCATGCGTCCGTCGCGAAAGCTCGGGATCATCACGTCGCGAATGATCCGCGCCGCGATCGCGTCCGGCACCACGCCCTCGAGCCCGTAGCCAACCTCGATGCGCGCCCGGCGGTCGCCGCTCGAGACGGTGATCAGCGCTCCGTTGTCGATTCCCCGGTGGCCCAGCTTCCAGCTCTCGACCACCCGCATCGAGAACCCTTCGATGTCCTCACCGTCGAGGGAGCGAACGGTGAGCACCACCACCTGATGCGAGGTCTCCTGCTCGAACGCCTCGAGCTTGCGCTCCAGGTCCTGCCGCTGCGCCGGATCGAGCAGTCCGGCGAGATCGTTGATCCGCCCCTGCAGCGGCGGCACGTCGAGCAGCGCCGCCGCACCCAGGCACAGCGTCGCGACGAGTGCCGACGCCGCGGCAATCCACCTCAGCTTCAGAACTGGACCTCCGGCGGAACCTCTCCGACGCCCTCGCGCGCCTGGAAGGTCGGCTTGGGACCCGCACCGATCACCTTGGCGGTCAGCACCGTCGGAAACGAGCGCACCAGGGTGTTGTACTCGCGCACGGTGTCGATGAAGCGGCCGCGGGCGACCGTGATGCGGTTTTCGGTTCCCTCGATCTGCGCCTGCAGGTCGCGGAAGGCGGCACTCGCCTTGAGGTCCGGATAGCTCTCCGCCACCGCGAACAGTCGCGACAGCGCGCTCGAAACCTGCCCCTGTGCCTGGACGAAACGATCGAAGGCAGCTTGATCCTCGAGCAACTCGGGGGTGAGCTTGACGCTGGTTGCCTTGGAGCGAGCTTCGATCACCGCCTGCAGGGTTTCCTTCTCGAAGTTCGCCGATCCCTTCACCGTGTTGACGAGGTTGGGAATCAGGTCGGCGCGGCGCTGGTACTGGTTGGTCACTTCGGCCCAAGCAGCCTTCACGTTCTCGTCACCGGCCTGGATCTCGTTGTACCCGCACCCGGGCACCACCAACGCCAATAGAGCGAGCCACAGCACATATCGTTGCATCCGCACGTCCCTCCTGGGCGAACCCTACCAGCGAACGACGAAAAGCGCACGGACCGCGCGAGAGACTTGTCGGCCGGCTCATCGCTGGTACCGTGATCGTCGAGGGAAGGGACGATGCATCGAAAATCTTGGAATCTAGCGCTCCTCAACGTGCTCGGCGGCGTCGCCGTGCTGGCGAGCTATCTGCACGGCCTGGCGACCGAATCCGCGCGAAATGGCTCGATCTGGGGCGGCATTCCCAGCGAGTGGCAGTCCTTCTACACGGTCTCGATGATCGCGGCGGCGATCGGCTACTTCCCGTTCACACACTTCTTCCTCCGCTGCGTCGATCCCGAAGGGTCTCGCTTCGCCGGCGATCGCGGCTTCGACACGGTACTAGTCTGCTACGCGCTGGTGCTGATTCCATCCGCCCTGTGGTTGCCGCTGACCCTGGCGATGCTGCGCGCGCCGAGCGCGGCGCTGTGGCTGGCAATCCGCGTCGACCTGGCGCTAGTCGCGGTCGGCACGCTCGGCCTATTGACCGCGGCGATCACCATACGGCCGCAACCGCCGAGTGCGCTGGCACGCTCGCTGGCGATCGCCGGGTTGCTCGCTTTCGCGCTGCAAACGGTCGTCCTCGACGCCATCGTATGGCCGGCGTACTACCCGTACTGAGTCGCGAGACGCTCGCCTGATCGCGGCGAAAGTGACGCGGTTGCAGCGATCTCCACCAGCCGGTTATGGTCTCGGGCCGGGATCGGTGAAAGAGATGAAGCAGTTCGACCAACTCGAGGCCAACCTTCTCTTCTGCCCGAAGTGCAGGGAGGCGACGCCGGTGCGCAAGCGGCTGCTCATCGTCCTCCCCGAGGGCGACAAGTTCGACTACGTCTGCAGCCGTTGTGGAACGGTCTCGGGCGACAAGATCGAGCGCGAGGCGCCGCCGATGGCTGCGCGCTCGATTCCCGCAGCGATGCTTCCGCGCAACCGCTGAGCTGCCATGCCGCAACGGATTGCGACGCTGCTGCCGAGCGCAACCGAGATCGTCTGTGCGCTCGGCCTGGCGGATCGAGTCGTCGGAGTATCCCACGAATGCGACTATCCGCCGGAGGTTCGCGGCCGTCCCGTGCTCACCCAGGCGAAGATCGATCCGCGCGGTAGCTCGATCGAGATCGATCGCCGGGTACGCGGCTTGGTGGAGGACGGCTTGAGCGTCTACCGCGTGCTCGAGGACCGACTGCGCGAGGCCCAGCCCGACGTCATCGTCACCCAGGACCAGTGTGAGGTCTGCGCCGTGTCGCTCGGCGAGGTGCGCGAGTGCAGCGAGCGCATTCTCGGCAAGTCCGTCACCATCGTCTCGCTGAGCCCGAACACGGTCGACGACGTGCTCGGCGATTTCCTTCGCGTCGGCGAGGCGACCGAGTCGGTCGACGCAGCAACTCGGCTGGTCGACCAATCGCGCGAGCGATTGCAGCGCATCGCCGACGGCGCCAAGCGCGCGCGCAGCAAACCGAAAGTTGCCTGCATCGAATGGATCGAGCCGCTGATGGCCGGCGGCAATTGGATTCCCGAGCTGGTGCGAATGTGTGGAGCGACCTACGAACAGTCACAACCGGGCGAGCACAGCACGACGATTTCATGGGACGACCTGTGCGCCTATGCGCCGGACGTGGTGCTACTGATGCCCTGCGGCTTCGACCTGGCGCAGACACGGCGCGAGCTCCCGGCATTGCGCGAGAACGCGCGCTGGCAGAGTCTGCCGGCGGTGCGCAACCGACGAGTCTACAGCGTCGACGGCAACGCCTACATGAACCGACCGGGCCCGCGCCTGGTCGACAGCGCCGAGATCATCGCCGGATTGGCGCAACCCGACCTGTTCGCCGGCCTGATCCTCGACGGTAGTTACGAGAGAGTCGAGAGCAACCGATGAGCCAAGGAAAGCCACTGGAGGGAGTGCGTGTCGTCGACCTCGGGTTCTGGGTCGCCGGCCCGGCGGCGGCGGGGATTCTCGCCGACTGGGGAGCCGACGTGATCAAGATCGAGCCCCCCGACGGCGATCCCTTCCGCGGCGTCTACGTCACCGGCGGCGGCTACGAGGTTCCGTTCAACCCGCCGTTCGAGCTCGACAACCGCGGCAAGCGCAGCATCGGGATCAATCTTCTGGAAGAAGAGGGGCGCAAGGTCGCGCTCGAGCTGATCGCCAACGCCGACGTCCTGATCTCCAATCTCCGCGCCAGCGCGCTCGCCCGCGCCGGTCTCGGTTGGGACGACCTGCGCGCGGTTCACCCCAAGCTCGTCTATTGTCACGTCAGCGGATACGGCACCGCCGGGCCGGACTGCGATCGCCCGGCCTACGACCTCGGCGCCTACTGGGCGCGCGCCGGCGTTGCCGCTTCGCTCGCCCCGCCGGGAAAGGATCCGCCGCTGCAGCGCGGCGGCATGGGAGATCATACCACTGCGCTCGGCGCCGCCGGCGCCATCTGCGCCGCGTTGCTGGCGCGGGAGCGAACCGGCGAGGGCCAGTTGGTGACGACTTCGTTGCTGCGCACCGGGCTCTACGTGCTCGGCTGGGACCTCAACACGCGCTTGCGTTTCGGCCGATCCGAAGCTCCCTACGAGCGTACCCACGCGCCGAACCCGATCATCAACAACTACAAGTGCGCCGATGGGCGCTGGCTGTGGCTGCTCGGCCTGCAGGGCGACCGCCATTGGCCGGATCTGGTGGCGGCGCTCGAGCGCCCCGAGCTGCTGACCGACCCGCGCTTCGTCGACCTGATGGCGCGGCGCAAGAACAACCTCGCATGCGTTCGCCTGCTCGACGATCTGTTCGCCAGCCAGCCGCTGTCGCATTGGGAGCAGGCACTCGACCGCGCCGGCATGTGGTGGGCTCCGGTGCAAACCATCATCGACGCCATCGACGACGAGCAGGTGCGCGCGTCGGGCGCATTCGTCGACACGCCGGTCGCCGATGGCAGCGCCGAAATGGTCGCGACTCCGATCGACTTCAACAACACACCGCCGACGCCGGCGGCGATGCCTCCCGAGCTCGGACAACACACCGAGCTGGTGTTGCTCGAGCTCGGCTACGATTGGGACCAGATCGCCGCCCTGCGCGAATCGGGAGCCATCGCTTGAACCCGAGCCCGCGTCGGCCGTTCATGTTCGGAAGCGTCTGGGTTCGCTCCGGTCTCGCACCGGCCACCGCACCGCGCGGGTCTGCCGCCAGCGACGATTGATGTCATGTCGCCGCTCCGGGTAGGCGCGGCGATCGCCGCGATCGGGCTCGGCCTGTTCGGTGCCGAGCGCTGCATCGCCGGCGACCTCTGGCTCGGCATCGGCGGTCTCCTCGCATCGATTCTGGCGACGTTCGCCAGCGGCCTGTGGGCAATCGAGGAGCCTCGCGCTGCCGATTCGCAGAGCTCGGCGTCGGCGCTCGCGCTGGTGGCGGCTGCGCTGGTATTCTTCCGCGCCTACCGGCTGAACCCGCCGGGCTTGTGGGGCGACGATGCGATCAACGGCCTGCTCGCGCTGCGCGTGCTCGACGGCGAGATCGCTTCGCCCTTCTCGCTCGTGCGCCACGCGCACAGCTCGTTCCACGCGCTCGCCAACTTCGCAATCGCCGCGTGCTTCGACGCCTTCGGGGCCAGTCTCACCACCCTGCGACTGCCCGGCGTCATCGCCGGCTGCATCGCCGGACTCGGCCTCTACGGCATCGCGCGGCGCTGCTTCGGCGCCACCACCGCGCTGATCGCGGCCCTGCTCTTCGCCACTTCGCCGATGGAGATCGCGCACGCCAAGAGCCTGACCCAAGTCGTGCTCGGCCTGATGTTCCAGATCCTCGGCATGTACGCGCTGGTCCGCGCCGATCAGGAGCGCCGCGCCGGCTGGTTCGCTGCCGCCGGCGTCGGACTCTCGGCGACCGTCTACACCTACCACGCCGCCAAGATCGCGGCGTTGGTGGCGGCGCCACTGGTCATCGATCAGCTGCGGCGGCCCGAAACCCGCAGACGGTCGTGGATCGCCGCCGTCGCCTTCGGGCTCGCTCTACTGCCGGCGGTGCAGTCGTACTGGGCGGACCCGCTCGCCCTCACCGGGCGCGCGCAAAGCGTTTCCCTGAGTGCGGAGATCGCCGAGGCGGGATCGCTGATGCCGTTGGTCGAAGCGGTCGTGCGCACGTTGGGCATCTTCCACTACGCCCAGGGACCGAAGTACCATTGGTTCGGTCCGGCTACGGATCCCGCCCTCACACTGCTGTCCGCGGCTCTGGTTCTCGCCGGCATGGCGTACAGCCTGACGCGTTGGCGCTCGCCCTACCACCAGACGTTGCTGGTCTGGTTCGCGGTCGGCATCGCGCCGGCCGCTCTGTCCAGCGAAGCGCCGCGCGTCTACCGGGCGCTACTCGCCAGCCCGCCGCTGTTCATCTGGGCGGCGATGCCGCTGGCGCGATTGTGGCACGCCGCGAGCGACGCGCGGGTTCGCCGGGTCGCCCGCGCCAGCGTCGTCGTGCTGCTGTTCGCCGGCGCGGTGTTCGACTACAACTACTATTTCCACCGCTGGTACACGCACCCGTATCTGCGCTGGAACCTCGGCCAGCGAATGGTCGAGCTGGCCAGCATCGCGCGCGACGCCGGCGACGATTGGATCGGCGTGGTAATGACGCCGACCTTCTCCGCCCGCTACGAGAGCCTCGATCTGCTGTCGCGCTTGTGGGACCTCGACCTGCGCGACGCCGGCAGCACGCGCGCGGCGCTGCAGCTGGATCCCTCGATCACCGGCGGCGCCATCTTTCTCACCGCGCCGGGAAGCGAGACCGCGGTGCGCGCCCTGAAACGAATCTTTCCATCGGCCGAGGTGCGCGAGCGATTCGATCCGGCGCCCTACATGTGGTGGGGCGGCGGGTCGTGGCCCTTCGCCGAGATCCGACCCCATCCGTACCCGGTCACCTACGGCCTCGCGGTAGCCGGCACCGATCCCGGCTGGACCAGGGCGTCGCGCGCCCACGTGCACGTTCGCTGCGTCGTCGGCAAGGACGAGCTCGAGTACCGCGAGCCGCTGCCCTTCTACCACTTCTTCGTCGACACGTTTGCCAAACCGGCGAGCTGTGTCTGGACCGGAGACTTGATCGCGCCGAACAACCCGCCGCGTTCGATCGACGTCGAAAGCAACCTCGACCCCGCGATCACCGTCGACGGCCAGGCCTACGCCGGCGAGGAGCTAGAGCCGGGACGCCACAGCATCCGAATCGAGTCGGGCAAGCCGCAGAAGCGGTTCCGGCTCAGACTCTTCTGGAAGGGCCCCGGAAGTCGGCGTCAGCCGATTCCACCGAACGCCTGGAGACGGTACCGACCACGAAATCTCCGAGGCCGGAGTAGTCATCCAGTGCGCGGTATTCACGAACGTGATGAGCCGAATGCCCTGAGGGACGTCGATAGAACGCCCGCGTTCGAGATGATTGATCGTGCGGATGGTGCCGGCGTTTTCTTCGAGCGAGTACCTATCTATCGATCATTTTCTAGCGATTTGACCGATGCAACGAACTTTTTGACGGAAACACCTCACACGACAAGATGATGGCCCGATGGCGTCGTGCGTGCGCGCGTAGTCGTAGTCGCGGCCCATCGCTTCGCGCTCCATCGGTAACACCCGATCAAGTACCCGTTCGACTTCGGTCTGGAGAAAGCTGCGTCCGATACGTGACGTCACGCTCGTTCTCTTGCTCATGCGGACTATTCGCCGGGTTGACCGTTGACGCCGTCGAAGGGCTGCGTTGCTATCGGGACAGTGAGACCACGACTTCGCCCAGGGCGCCCTCGAAGTCGAAAGGTTCGCTGTAGTCGTAGGTCACCGGTGTGCCAGTATCCGTACCAATATCCTGATTCTCCGAGAGCGAGAACTTCATCGGCGTGGTGCGATCCACCTTGCCCGCGCCGACCTGCCGACCATCGACGGTCAGCGTGATCGTGCCACCTTTGCCGATATCCGTTTCTCCACCTTCATAAGCAAACTCCATCGCGAGCTCGTGGGTACCGGCCGCGACGACGTCATCACTGGTTACCGTATAGCGTGTGATATCGAGGTAGTTGTGGGTCGCCGCCAGTTTGCCGTCGAGCAGGTAAAAGCCCCAACCACCGGTATTACCGCCCTGGGTGAATATCATGCCGTTGGCATTGTCGTCGATTGTAACCTTGGCGCTGATCGAGAAGGACTTGTTCTTCAAATCAGGTGCGGATGCCTCGGGAAGCCCGACCAGAGGTTGGGGATAGACGAACCTCGACCGACCCGCCGCGAGATTGGGTTTGCCCATCAGCTCGGAGCTGAACCGTTCGGAGCCACGCCAGTCGAGCGGGAGAACCTGGTCTTTGGCGGCGGTCGCCCACCACAGTTTCACGAGCTCGTCCAGCTTCTCCGGATTCTCCTCCGCTAGATTGTTCGCCTGCGAGAAGTCTTCCTCCAAGTTGTAGAGCTCCCACGGTGCGTTCAGCGGGTCGAAGTCACCCCGGTTCGGGTCCCACGGCTTGAAAGACAATGATCCGGCCCACCAGCCGTCTTTGTAGATGCCACGATTGACGAACATCTCGAAGTACTGGCTCGTACGGATTTCGTCGGCATCAGCGTCTTCCAGGACACTCAGGAAGCTGCGACCCTCGATTGGTCTCTGCGCGGTTCCGTTGACGCTGCGCGGTTCTTCGATTCCGGCCGCTTCGAGGATCGTCGCGGCAACGTCGACTACATGCGTGAACTGGGTGCGCACCTCACCGCTACTGGCGTACTTCGCGGGCCAGCTGACGAGCATCGCGTTGCGCGTGCCGCCGAGGTGGCTGGCCACCTGCTTGACCCACTGGAAGGGCGTATCCATCGCATGTGCCCAGGCCGCCGGGAAATGGTTGAAGTGTTTGCTGGTCCCGATCTCGTCGATAAACGGCATCATATCTTCTGTCTGCATCTGGACACCGTTGAAGAACGCGTTCTCGTTGAGAGTACCGGGGATACCACCTTCCGAGGATGCTCCGTTGTCGCCAATGATGTAGATGATCATCGTGTTCTCGGCGTCGGCGAGCGTCCTGATATAGTCAAGGACCCGTCCGACTTGCTGGTCGACGTGTTCGCCGTAGGCAGCGAAGACCTCCATCATGCGAGCCGACAGCTTCTTCTGATCTTCATTCAGGCTGTCCCAAGCAGGCAGGCCCTCGCTGCGCTCGGTAAGCTGCGTGTTCTCGGGCACGAGGCCCATTTTCTTTTGACGCGCGAGCGTTCGTTCACGGTATTCGTCCCAACCACCGTCAAACTTGCCCTCGTACTTGTCGATCAACTCCTTCGGCGCCTGGTGGGGGGAGTGGGTCGCGGCGGGCGCAAGATACATCATCCATGGTTTATCGGGCTGGATCGCCTCCGCCTGTTGCAGCCAATCGATCGACTTGTCCGCCAGATCGACGCTGAGGAAGTAGTCGTCGTCGGTCTGTTGCCCCACCGGCGTTCGGTTCTCGTACAGATAGGGCCGAATCTGGTTGGTGTCGCCGGCCATGAAACCGTAAAAATAATCGAAACCCAGGTTGTTCGGCCAATGATCGAATGGGCCCATCTCGCTGGTCTCGTACGTCGGCGTATTGTGATTCTTGCCTATCCAGGAGGTAATGTATCCGTTCAGGCGCATGATTTCAGCGAATGTCGCGGTCTCTTTCGGGATGATACCGGTGTAGCCGTCGTATCCGGTCGCGACCTCGGTGATGTTGCCGCTTCCGGCGACGTGGTGATTGCGACCGGTCAAGAGGGCGGCACGGGTGGAGGAGCAAACCGCGGTCGTATGGAAACGAGTGAAGGAGAAGCCTTCTCGCGCCAATTGCTCCATCTTCGGGGAAGCCACTCCGCCACCGGACACGGAAAACTGGCCGAATCCAACATCATCGAGGAGCACCAGGAGGACATTTGGAGCTCCCTTGGGCGCGGCAACTTGCTTCGGGAACTGTGCAGGGTCGGAGTCCAAATAGGTGGTGCCGACATCGCCGCGAAACTTCTGTTCGGCGTACGGCAAGGAAAGCTGCGGAGCGGTCACTCCGGGGCGACCTTCTTGGGCACCGGCCCCCGTGCTATGCACGTTGATCATGAAGAGTGCGGCCCAAACCGCTGCGCTAAGTCGAGTTGTTTCCATGACGATTCCTCCGTTTCTCAAGCCCAAGCTGCCCGAGAGCTGCTGCGGCCTTTCCTCCAACTGAACCCGAATCGAAACGCCTGCAACATCGCCCAGCCTTTCGTCAAGTTTTGGGCCGCTTCCGGGATCGTACGCAGAATTCGGGAGCTTCGACTCGACAATGACTTCACAAGACAATCCACAGAACTTCCACCGTCGACGGAGACACGGCACCATGGTTTCGTAGCCGTCGACGCCGCCCTCTTCCGATGGGCGTCAGTAGAACTGCATATTGAAGCCGTGAAGATCTGAACTTCGGGCTGTCCCGGTCCTTCGGTGGCGATGCTGTACTGCGGCTCGACGAAGGCGTTGAGAACCGTGCTGCCCACTTTGAATACCTTGCCGAGACCGAGTCCGACCGGGATCGAGAAGTCGCCGGTCTGCAGGTTGAAGGCCCAGATACCGACGTTGCGCAGATAGAAGCCCTTGCCGAGCTGGACGAAGCCGAAGGGCTGCACGGCGAGGAGATTGACGTCCGGTGCGCGGTCGGATCCGGCGAACTTGTGCTGGTAGGTCACCAGCGCGCCCCACTGGATGACCGGATTCGTCGCATCGAAGAGCACGCTCGCCAACCCTGCCGACCACTGGCCGGTACCGAGCGCATCGTCGGTCGCGGTGGGCGCTCCCAGCATCGGCCCGATGCCGAAGCTTCTCGCGGGATTGCCGGTGTCGATGAGGTAGGCGGCGAATACGTTGCCGTCGCCGAGCCCCGACTCGCTGTCGTCGCCGACGGGAAAGTGATTGATCGGAAGCGACGCGCGAAGCAGCCAGTCGCCGATCGGCGTTCCGATCGGTTGCGCATAGCGCAACCAGAACTGGTTGGCGCTCTTGTTGGTCCCGCTCAGCTCCGCGATGTAGTAGTTGTGAAGGTTGAAGGCCTTCAGGTTGGCGAGCGGATTGTTCGCCTGCGCCGCCGCGTCGGCCTTGCTGCCGCTGTCGGCGTCGCCCTTCTCGGTATCGTCGTCGGCGAGCGCCGTTCCAAGCGTCACGCAGACCAGAAGGCCACACACCAGACCGCGAATCGAGCAACGCGTTGGGGCAACGCCCCCGCCCAGCCCCCGTTTCACCGACATCCGCTTCGATCTGCTCATTCTTTTCCTTCCGCTACGCGGCAACCACTTGGACCGATGCCACCGACGAGCACCCAGGGAGCAAGGCGGCAGGAATCGTCGGCTTCGCCATGGCGCCCGTTACCACCTCAGAGGCTCATCGCCCGCGATGTCGTGGCGTCGCCCGCCAAGACCGCTCCGACGGCGAATCGCCAACTCCGCCATCCACATCAGGACCATCAACGCCGCGACGAGGGCGGCCGGCGAAAGCGCTGGAGCCGGAGCCGGCGGCACCACCAGCATCGAGTGGTCGTCTGTATTGTTCTCCGGATTCGGGTCGTCGGGTGTCGTGACCGCGGCCGTGTTGACGATCGTCCCGAGCGCATCGTCGGCAACCTCCACCACCATCGTGAACGACATCCCCTCGCCGGGCCCCAGCGGCCCGGGATTGGTGCAAGTGACGAGCTGGCCGGCGGCGCCGCAGGTCCAGCCGTCGCCGCCGCCGGAAACGAAGGTGAGCTCGGGCGGTAGCGGGTCGGTGACCGTAAGCGGCCCGGTGGTCGGTCCCTCGCCGACGTTGACGATGGTGTAGACCAGGGTCACGTTGGTCCCCGGCGCGACCTCCGTCGGTCCGTCCTTCTGGATGGCGAGATCCGGAAGCGCGATGATGATGATGTTCGCGTCGTCGCTCACGTCGTCGCCCTCGGCATCGGTGGCGGTGGCGACGTTGTCCACCTCGGTCATCGACGGCGTGTCGGGCGGAATCGTCATGTCGATGACGACCTGCCGAGATTCACCGGGGGCGAGGGTCCCTAAGTTGACGATCAGAGTCGGCGTCTCCTGGACCACGATTCCGCCGCTCGCGGAGACGCTGACCAGATCGAGCTCGGTCGGCAAGGGATCTTCGAGCACCACGTTGGTGGCCGGCGCGCTGCCGATGTTGCTCACGGTGATCGTGTAGCGCACCGCCTCATCCGGATTGTATTCGCCGTCGCCGTTGGCGTCGACGGTCTGAGTCGCGTCCTTGACGATGGCGAGATCCGGATCGCCTTGGTTGTTGCCACTGTCTTCGCTGGTGAAGACTGCGTCGTCATCCGCCTCGAGTCCGCCGTCGGCAGTCGCCATCGCAACGTTGACCACGGTCCCGGCCCCGTTGACGATGCCGCGAATCGTGATCAGGACACCGCCGCCCGAGGGAATGGTTCCAATGTCGTTGATGACGACGTTGTTGGACGGCGCCGGCGCCGTCCCCTGCGTCGTCGTCACCTCGAGCACGGGCGACACTCCGGGCGGTCCGACCGGCACCATGTCGGAGAACATGACGTTCTCGAGCGGAACCAACGTCGGGTTGAAGATCAGGATCTGGTAGGTGATCTCGTCACCAGAGTTGATGACGCCGTTGGCGTCCATGTCGTCGGTGAGCGCGACGACCTTGGTCAGCAAAATCGCGGGCACCTGCACGACGTTCGGGTCACAGCCCTCGGTGACGACGTCAGTCGGCTGATCGCCGTTCGGATCGAACCCATCCCAATCGGTCGGCTCCGGGACGGTCTGGTCGCTGTCGACGCTCCCTTGGTTGGAAATCAGGGCGCAGGCGGGCGCGTCCGCATTGACGACCACCTGGAAGGTGATCGTCACCTGCCCCATCGGGGCAAGCGACGGGACGTCGACGCGCAGCAGCGGAGCGCCGCTGTCGTCGGCGACCCCCTGCGAGGTCGTCAGCGTCGCCGGCACATAGGTCGTGGCGGCCGGAATCATGTCGGTGAAGACGATCCCGGTGAGCGGACCGTTGTCGTTGATCAGGGTGACGGTGTACTCGAGGACGTCGAAGGGAGTGACGGTACCGCTGCCGTCCGCGTCGTCGGCCAGAGACACTTTCTTGATCGCATCGAGCGAGCTGTCGACAGTCGGCACGACCTCGGCACTGTCCTCGGCCGCGTAGTCGTTGAGCGCTCCGTTGATGCCGTCGTCGCCGTTGCGTCCGCCGTCGGGATCTCCGGTGGCTCCGGGCAGACCGGCCCAGGTCAGCTCGATCAGGTTCTCGAGAGGCACGTCGGCAACCGCGGTCACGTCGATCGCCGCCTGGTACATGAAGGTCACGCTTCCCTGCAGTCGAGGCAGGGAAGCGATGCGGAACTCGATCGAGCGGTTCGTCGGGGCGTCGAGCACGGTCACATCGGCGGCCGGCAGGGTCGCCGAGCCGTCCACGTAGGTCAGCCCGACCGGGAGCGTATCGACCATCACCAGATCGAAGGCGCCGGAGAGGCTGAGCGGCAGATGCATGACCGTCACCGTGATGTTGACGACGTCGCCGAGCGACTGGGATGCCGGCGCCATCTGCTTGTCGATCGACAACGACGGCTCGACGATGAGAATCGGGATACCATCCGCCGGCGCAGTCGACCCGTCGTGATCGAAGTCGATTCGGGTCGGATTTCCGTCCGGGCCGAGCTCGACGTAGACCTCCGAGCCGTCGGACGCCTCGCCGTTGCGCAGCACCGTCAGGTTCTGGTTGGCGACGACGTTGTCGACTCGCGCGGTGATCTCGACGACCAGGAAGTCGTTGCTCTTGTCGCCGTCGTCGGGATTCGTCGTGTCGCCGAAGAAGAGCTCGACCTGCTGGCCGGCGCCGATGTTGTCCAGGTAGTCCGGATTCTCGAAGGTGATGCCCGGATTGCCGAGCGAGACGTCGTGGCTGACGTAGGTGAGGCCATCCGGCAGGATGTCGACGACGCGCAGGTTCTCCGAAACGCCCTGGATGAAATCGACCCGGATCTGGTAGGCGACCTCTTCTCCGATGGTGTAGACGAGGGGACTTACGGTCTTGTCGATCGCCGCCTCGGCGAGCACCGTCAAGGACGAGCTGGCCGATTCCTCGTAATTGTCGAGGTCGGTGTCGTCGTCGTCGTCGACCGCGCCGGGGCCACTGCTGTTGTCGCGACCGTCGGTACCGCTCGGCTGACTGTCGTAGGAGGCGCGGGTCGCGTTGTCGAGCTGCTGGCCCTGGACGACGTTGTTGCCGAGCACGCTGTCGAAGGTGATGGTCAGCGTCACCCCCGGCGGAAGATCGAGCGCCGGCAACGAAATCGTGTCGTCCGGGTTGTTGGTGGTGCTCACCGCCAGGTCGGCGCTGGTGAGAGGCATTGAATCGGCGTTGCGGGTCGCAACCCCGCCCGACACCACCAGCATGGCGTTCTGGATCTCCTGCAGACCGTCCTCCGCGGCGGCGTTGCCCGGTAGGACGTCCTCCCAGAGGAGGCGGTAGGCGGTGGTGTGGAGGACGTTGGCGATGACGACTTCCCAGCTGACGATATCGCCGGCCTGCGAACCCACCGCGCCGGCGGTGATCGTCTTGCTCATGTCGAGATTGGGCTCGCCGACGCGCACCGGTTCCTTGTTGACCACCGGACCGTCGGTAAGAAGTTCGCCGGGATCGTTGGGATCGGCGAACGAGAGCTCGGCGACATTGTCGAGGATCGTTCCGTCCTGGTTGGCCAGCACGTCGGCGACCTGGGTCGTGTAGGTGACCAGAATGTCACCCGGGTTGGCAGCTGTGATGTCGCCGAAGTCGAGGGTGATGGTCGTGCCGGAGAGATCGAAGAAGAGGGGCGTCCCCTCGGTCAAGGGCGACGCACCGCGGCTCGACGTGACGCCGGCCGGCAACACCGCCTGCAGGCTGCCGGCTTGGAAGGTCAGTCCGGCGGGCAACACGTCGGTGACGATGAAGTCGTCCGTCGATCCCTCGGGCACGGCCAGGGTGATCAAGAACTCGGGCTCGTCGCCGATGGCGAAGTAGCTCTGCGGATTCAGCGTCGTCTTCTGGATCGTCGGCGTGCCGATGACGACCGTCGCGTCGTCGGCATCGCGCAGGTCGTTGACCCCGCCGCTCGACGTGCGTTCGCCCTCGAGATCGCCGGGTGCGCCCGGAGCCGGGCCGTTGCCGTTGTCGCCGGGCAGGCTGGTGGCGTCGGCCATCGCCGTGTTGACGATCATCTGTCCGAAGGCGGCGGCGACCGAGATCTCGGCGGTGTAGGTGAGAACGACGGACTCGCCGGGGTCGAGGCGGTCGATCTCGCAGTTGAGGTCGTTGCCGCTGAACGCGCACGGGCTCACCGTCGCCGCGGGCGCCGCCGTCTGGTCGATGACCGGACCGGTGATGGTGGTGTATTCCGGCGGCAGAGTATCGGTGACGACCCAGTCGAACCCGGACGCCGCGGACCCGCCGCCGGTGTCGTTGGCGACGACCATGGTAAAGGTGACGATGTCGCCGGCCTGGCCGGCGGACGGCGAGGCGGTCTTGGTGATCTTGACGACCGGTTCGGCGACCCGGACCTCGCGCGGCCTGGAGTTGATCGTGAACTGCGTACCGCAGGAATCGCCGGGCATCGTGCAGTCGGAGTCGTCGGAGCACGAAGTCCCCTCGTCCCGACAGAGCCCGTCCTCGAAACGAATCCGGCCGCGGTCGGACAGCACCTCGCCGGCGTCGTTGCCGGCGTCATTCGCTACCACCACGGACAACCGCAGCACGTAGGCCTCGACCGACACGTCGTCGACGTCGGAGTTCTCGACGTCGCCGAGGAAGAGCGAGACTTCCCCGGTAACGCCGTTCATGGTGACGGCGACCTGATCCCCGACGACACCACCGCCGTCGCTGTTGATCCCTCCTGGGTTCGCCGACGCGGTCAGCGCGTCGCTGGTCCGCGACAGCGTCGCCGTTCCGGGAACGAAGCGCAGCCCGCTCGGCGGCAGCACGTCGATGAGCTCGACCTGGCGAGTCGTTCCTTCGCGGATCCTGAATCCGATCGTCATCGACACGACCTCGCCGATGGCGACCGGAGGCTGCTGCAGCAACTGCGTGTCGCCTGGATTCGTGAAATCCTCCGAGGTCGACCTCAGGACCTTGAAGTCGCGCGAGACGTCGGCAACGACGACCCCGGTACCCTCGTCGGTCGTCGGCCGTTCCTCGTCGACGTCGCCGTCCTGGCTGTCGCCGTCTCCGACTGCAGTGTTCTCGTAGGTCGTACCCGAGACGATGCCGTCGGCGGCGTTTGCCGTGATCACGATCTGTCGCGAATCACCGGGGTCGAGGAAGGTGAACCCGCCGCCGGCGACGCAGGTCACCGTCGGGCTCGTGAAGCTGCAGTCGAGGTCTCCCTGCGGCGACGGCACGACGACCGTCGACAGATCGACGAACGCCGGATCGAGGTCGTCGGTGATCACCGGATCGTATAGGCGCGAGGTGCCGGTGTTCTCGTAGGTGATGGTCATGGTCATGAGATCGCCGGCGTCGACGGTGCTCGGCGCGATCTCCTTGGTGACCGTAACCTCGGGCTCGACGAAGTCGATGTCCGCCGTCGCCTCGATCGTTCCGCAGGGATTGGCGGTGAAGTCGATCGACGCGGTGTTGACCTTGTTCTGGGCGCTCGGCAGCCCGTCGTTGGCGGGATCGTCGAGCACCAGGGCTTGGAGCTCGATGGTGAACGAATTGTTCGCGCCGTTGCCGTCGGCGTCGACGGTGACGTCGCCGAAGTCGATGTCGACCGGCGGGCCGGCGGATACGGTCGGCGACGACACGTCGGAGCCGGCGAAGCTGCCGGGGGTGACGACCACGGAGTTGGCGACGTACTGGAAGCCGGCGGGGAGGGCGTCGCTCACCACCAAGCCGGGGGTGACGCCTTCGGGCAGGGTGACCACGATCTCGAAGGTCACGGTATCGCCGGCGGTGACGCCGACTCCACCGCTGCCGTCCGGGGCGATGCCGGTGATGCCCTTGCCGATCCCGGGATCGGCGATCTCGACCAGGGCGGTGTCCTGGTACGGCCCCGGGCTGGAGCCGTCGACGTGGTTCGCCCCTCCGTCGACCCCGGCAAAGTTGGTGATCGTCGCCGTATTCTCAATGCTCTGGCACGGCGTTACGTCGACCTCGAGATCGCAGGCCACGGTGATCAGGGCGGTGTCGCCGGCGTAGGGCGGTCCGATCGTGCCGTCGTTCTCTTCGAGCGGGTCGCTGAGAACGATTCCGGTGGTCAGATCCAGGCTCGAGGTCGCCAGCGCGGCACCGTTGCCGTCGACCACCGGCGGCACCACGGCGCAGCCGGTCAGCCCGGCGACCGCGGGGTCGGTGACGGTCACGTTGAACGCCTCCGAGCCGCCCTGGTTCTCGACGGTGATCACGTAGGTGACGGTGTCCCCGGCGTCGGCGCCGTCGAGGTCGCCGTCGACCGGCAGGGTCGCCGGCGACGGATCGATGGTGCCGCCGCCGTTGGTCGCACTGACCCCCTTGGTGATCACCAGCGCCGGCTCGCGCAGGGTGATCTGGTCCGAGTCGGTCGTCGTTTGATCTTCGCCCGACGAGTTCTCGTAGTCGCCTACCGCCACATTGCTGAGGATCAGGGAGTCGCCGAACGGATCGGTGTTGACGGCGATCGTGTAGAGAAGCTCGATGGTCACCAGCTGCGGCGGGTCGGTCACGACGACGCCGCTGGCCGCAAAGTCGAAGAGCAGCGAGTTCTCGTCGGTGTCGACCGATACCGATGGCGGACCCGCGGTCGGGTCGAATCCGACCGTCGTCGACGCCGGACCGAAGGCGGCGACGCCGGCGGCGGGAAAGACGCCGGCTGCCAGCACCGAGTTGTCGAAGCTCCAGGCCTCCGGCGCTCCGTCGGCGTCCGGATCTCCGACGTCGAGCACCGGCAGCGGCAGAAAGTCCTCGACGCCGACCGTTTCGAGGGTGCCGGTGGGCACATCGAAGCGGTAGGAGTAGGTCACCGTATCGCCCGGTTTCATCTCGAGCGGCACCGGTAGCGTGTCGCTGCCGTTGACCGCGACGAGCGTCTTCGCGGTATCCGGCGGCGCGATGATCTGGCCGCTCGTGGTGTCGTCGGTGTCGAAGTCACCGCCCGGCGACACCTCGCCGGAGACGATCGCGTCGTTGGACAGCGAATCGCCGGCGCCGATGTCCGCCGTGCCGGTGAAGCTGGCCGGATTCTCGTACGCGTCCTGCACCGTCGCTTCGAAGGTCAGCGTGAAGCGCGTGTCATCGTCGATCCCGGTGGTCAGGCCGTCGGCGTTCGACCCGCCGGCGTCGCCGCCGGTCAGGCCGCCACCGATCTCACCCGAGAGATCGAAGACGAGACTGGTGAATCCCGGCGAGGTTCCGCTCGCCTCACCGGCGCGTGCGTTCTGGGTCACCAGCAGGGTGCCGGCGGCGGGAAAGGGATACTCCACGCCGCCGGCGGTGATGTCCGGCGCCGGGTCGACCGCGGCGGTCGAGAACGCGATCGGCGTGCCGCCGAGGGCGGTGCCGTTCTCGGTGACGAAGGTGAGCTGGGCGTTGCCTGGGTTGAGGATGTCGAAGTCGTAGCCGTCTCCGAGAACGTCCTGTAGCGCCAGATCGTCTTGCGTGAAGTAGTCCGAGATCTGGCCTTCGATGGTGAAGCGAACGATGTCGCCGGGCGAAAGCCCGGCGACATTGTTGTCGGTGACGACGGCCACCGACTTCTGGGTCGCGATGTTGCGCGCCGCCACGTCGATCGGTCCGGCCATCTCATCCATGCCGTCGAGGTCTGCGGTGCCGAAGGCGCCGGTCGCCTCGTCGGCCGAGGTCGTCACGGTGTTGCTCACCACCGCGTCGGCGCCGCTCGTCGGGTCGACGACGGGGTCGCCGGCCGTGTCGAGCTCGGCGACGTACCCTTCGTACTCGACCGAAACGTCGCCCGCCCCGAGCTCGCCGACGATGGCCGAAAAGATGACCTCCAGCTCGCCGCTCGGGTCGCCGCCCGGCGGCGTCGTCGTCGGACCGAGAAGCGGAAGAACCAGACCGGACAGGGCGCCTGTGTAGAGCGTCTGCGCCAAACCCCCGAACGGCGTGAAGACGATCGTGATATCCGGATCGCCGGAGCTGCCGTTGACGGCGGCGTTGGTGATGCCCGCGAACTGAAACTCAGCCGGCAGGGTCTCGGCGAACTCGAGATCGACGACGGTGGCGCCGTCGGCGACGTCGGCCGACAGGGTGTAGGTCAGGGGGAAGTTGGGGCCGGTGGTGGTTTCGCCTTCACCGAAGCGGGTCGCCACCTCCTTCATCGGCAGGTAGACGATCGGGGTCACGGTGGTGTCGACCGCCGAGCCCGACAGGGTCGGGGCTGGGTCGACCGAGATGCCGGTCTCGGCGTTGGTGTCGTCGTTCCAGATGGTGGAGGCATCGGCGCGAATGACCGGGTCGGTATCGGGGTTGAGAAGCGGATCGGCGCCGAGCGAGAAGAGTCCGACGGCGGCGATCGATGTGTCGAGGGGGATCCCCGGCGTCGCCGCCGCGGAGAGCGTCGCCGAGATCGCAACCGGAATCACCGCCTGATCGGGGCTGAAGCTGCCGACGGGCAGCTCGAAGACGAGATAGGTGGCGCCGGGAGGAAGGCCGGCGAGCTCTTCGCCCGTCAGCGGATTGGTGACCTCGCCGCTCCCCGGCACGGCGGTATTGGCGGCGGCGGTGAGCGGGCCGAAGGGTCCGGCGTCGGCCGAGCCGAAGGAGACCTCGGGGGGCAGCACGACCTCGAGCACAGGCCCGTAGCCGACGTCGCCCGAGCCGCTGGTCGCGCCGTTTTCGAAGGTCGCGGTTACCGAGAAGGCCTCGCCAACGAGAACGTCGATGTTCGACGGCGGATCGACGGACACCGAAGGGATCGGTTGCGCGCCGGCGACGGTCGCGATCAGCACGGTCGCCGTCGCGAGAAAGAACCCATTCCACCGAGCCGCCCAGCCGGTGATCGCGATCCGCGTCCGCCTCGGTCGGTCTCCACTACCCGTTGCCGTCGATCGCATCGTCAAGCTCCATCAGGTTTCGTCGGGCGCCCTGCCCGCGCGCCGGCAGCACGGTCGAAAAGGCCGACCGGGCTTTAGGATCGTCAGGTCTCGGGTCCGCCCGAAACGCCGGTCACGGAAAGCCCAGCACGAACGGGCGGCGGCTGGATATGCAGAATGCGCCAAAATAAACGCAAGGCAGATCCTCGGAGGACGAATCAGCCGGTTCGGCCTCTGCTCAGGGTTTGCGAGGGCAACTCGCCAAAGAGATCGCGATAGCGGCCGGACAACCGCCCCAGCTCACTGATTCCCCAGCGGTTGGCTACCGTCGCAATCGTGCAGCGGGCCTCGGATTCGGTGGCGAGGTCGTGGCGGATGCGGTGCAGCCTCAGCTTGCATACGTAGCTCTGCGGGGATTCGCCCAGAGCTTCGCGAAACGCGCGCTGCAGCGAGCGCCGCGACGTCCTTGCCGCCGCCGCGATCGAATCGACCGAGAGGGGCTGGTGCAGGTTGTCGTGGATGAAGGCGCGCGCCCGAGCGACGATCAGGGCCCGGCCTTCGGGATTGCGGCGGCCGGGCCGGACACACGGCTGTCTGCCGAGGTGCGAGATGACGATGTCGAGCAGGTCGTCCCCCACGGTCGTCGCGTCCGAGAGGCGATCCTGCCGACCACTGTGGATACTCTTCAGGGCTGCGGTAGGACGGAGCAACTTGCCGAGAGCGACTTTCTTCGTGTCGACGCCCGTACCGCCGAGTCTGCGGTGATCGAGCACCAACCCGGCGCGCCTGGCGGCCTCCTCCTCGAGGCGTTCGGCGGGAAGAGATACCGTCGCATACAGGCTCCCGGGCATGTAGACCGAGTCGTGCTCGTCGCCGGGCAAGAATACACCGAAGTCGCCGGTTGTGACCTCGTTCAGCCAGTGCCGTGTCCCAGCCGCAAGGTTCAGGCCCACCCCGAGGGTAACCATGGTTTCTGAGAGCGGCCCCGCCAGCGCGACTCGGCCGTGGATCCAGCCGCTGCTGTAGACGATCCCATCGTCTTCGGCGAAGGCGAGGCTGCCGGTGAGCCGGCATGAGAGTTGGGTCGCCGTCAGACCTGCCCCCAATACGGCGTCACCGAGATCCTCGGGGCGCGAGAGATCGACCCGGGACCACACGCTCGAGGGAGTTCGCGGGACTTCCGAGGGTGAACCGAAAGGTACGGATTGCGCTGCCCGCATACGGAGGGCTTATTTGACCCGACCAACGGTGACAAGCGGAATTCCGATACCTGGGAAGAGAGCAACTCTTCATATGCCATGTAAGAAGCGCCCCTTGTCCCTGCTGCCCCGTCCGGGTTGGCAGATTGGCGCGATCTGCATATCCGCCGTTGATCGCGAGCACTATCCTTCCGTCGATCTCCTTCGGATGGGAGCGATACGAAGCGAGGAGCGGGCGCGAATGTGCTTTCCCGTCCGGCCAGTTGCTTGGCCTCCATTTGCTCACGAAACACGGCTCGGGAGAGACGAGCCCATGACGCGAAGACACAGGTTGTGCATCGCCCTGCACCCTCGGAAGAGTCGTTGTTGAGACGAAATAGGATCACCGCAACGGAAGGATTCAGACCATGAAATCCCATACCATCCACCGTGTGGCCGCAGCACCGATGAGTGCGCTCGCCCTCGCACTGCTACTACCCGCCGCGTCGTCCGCCGAGGGCGCCGGCAGCACGAACGAGGCGTCGTCGTCGATCGCCCAAGCCTCCAGCGAGATCAACATGCACCACGGGTATGCCAGGGCCCTTGCTCGGACGGCCTACCTCTGGGGCTATCCGATGGTCAACATGCACAACCGTCGCGCCAAGCTGACCCAGGCGCCGGAGCCCGGCCTGCTCTACGGCGTGCTGCCAGTCGCCCCGGCGAACCAGCTCTCGATGCTGCACGACTACATCAACCCCTTCCAGCGGGCCGTGGCCTGCCCGAATCAGGACGTGGTTTACGGGCTTGGATTCATGGATCTCTCCAAGGACTCGGTCGTCCTGCAGGTGCCGGATTTCGGCGACCGCTTCTGGGTCTACGCAATCTACGACCAACGCACCGACCAGGTCGGCGAGCTCGGTAGACCCTACGGCAGCAAACCGGGCTCCTACCTCGTGGTCGGACCGGATTGGAACGGCGAGACGCCCGAAAGCTTCGAGGGGGTACTGAGGAGCCCGACCAACCTGACCTGCATCATCCCGCGCATCTTCATGAACAACACCGACGAAGACCGCGCCGCGATCCAGCCGCTGGTCAATCAGGTCGTCGCCTATCCCCTCGCCCAGCACACCGGGAAACCCGTGACCAACGACTGGTCGAAATCCAAGACTTTCGGCGGCGACAAACTGCCGTCCGGCGGTGAAACCAAGTGGGTCGAGCCCGAGCAGTTCTTCGACGTCTTCGCGGAGGTCCTCGACGAGGTGCCGCCGATGCCCGGCGAAGAGGCAATCTACAGCCAGTTCCGGGCCCTGATGGCGATCGCAGATCGCGACGAGGAAATCGAGAAGCTGCTCGTCGAGACCGCCGTCGAGACCGACAAGGAAGTCATCCACGATTTCCTGCAGTGGACCTACAACGGCAAGCCCGCCGGCAACAACTGGAACCGCTCGCAGCACAACGCCGAGTGGGGCTTCGATTTCTACAATCGCGTCAGCACCTCGCGCTCGAACATCTTCGACAACCGCCCCAGCGAAACGCAGTACTTCTACACCGACAACGATGCGTCCGGCGAGGCCCTGAACGGATCGAACACCTACCGGATCACCTTCCCCAAGGGCCAGCAGCCACCGGTGAAGGGCTTCTGGTCGCTGACCCTCTACGATGAGACGCACTTCTTCTACGACAACGATCTCAAGCGCTACTCGCTGGGAACGAAGAACGACACCCTGCAACTCAACGAGGACGGCTCGCTCACCCTCTACGCCGGCAACAACTCGCCCGGTAAGGAGAAGGAAACGAACTGGCTGCCCGCGCCCGAAGGTCCCTTCTCGCTCTACATCCGCGCCTACTGGGGCGAGGCGTCCATTCTCGACGGCTCCTGGCAGCCGCCGGCCGTGCAGAGGATCGAGCCATGAAACACACAGCATTCACCACCCTCGTCCTGGCCGCTCTGGCCGGTGCCCCCTTCATCAAGACCATCGCCGGCCGCAACTTCCTCGTCTGCTTCCGCTTCTACGGCGCCGAAGATGCCTTCTACGACCAGACTTGGAAGCCCAACGACATCGAAAAGGCCGCTTAAATCCCCTTCCACAATTGCTATGAGAACGCGAAGGACCGGCGTTGTCTGGCGTCGATTGCGGAACCCCTGAGGAACCAAGAACAGTCTCGAGGAGTGAGGGTATGTCGATACAGGACGCGCTCGGAAGGATGGCAGGTGGATTGAGGATGTGCGGCCCCGCAGTCGCACTCGGTCTCGTCGTCGCGTTGGCCGTCGGCCCCACGCACGCCGAGGACCCTACGGAAGAGGCCGGCGCCGACGACGGCGGACACGCGGATGCGGCGGCGCAGGCGAACAATCCGCTCGCCAACCTCAAGGCCTTCAACCTGCACAACTACTACATCACCGACCTCTCCGGCACCAACAAGAGCGCCAACCAATTCTGGTTGCGCTATGCGCAGCCGATCGGCACGCCGTTTGGCGACTGGCTACTACGCGCCTCCTTGCCGGTGAGCCGATTTCCGGTGGGTGACGACAGCGAGTCCGGCCTCGGGGACGGCAACGTCTTCGCCGCCTACCTGATCGACACCGGCAATCCGAGTAGAAGCTTCGGAGTCGGGCCGATTCTCGGCGTGCCGACAGCGACCGACGATGCGCTCGGCACCGGCCAGTGGTCGGCGGGGCTTGCGACCGTCCTCTTCGACGCCACCCATCCGGTGATTCAGTGGGGCGCGCTGGTCACTTACCAGCACAAGTTCGCCGGCTCGGATCGCGTCGACGACGTCAACCTGCTCGCCGCGCAACCATTCGGGATCGTCCAGGTGGGGAGCGGATTCTACCTGCGCAGCGTCGGCATCTGGGCCTTCAACCTGCAGACCGGCGACTTCTCGATCCCGGTCGGCCTGGGCGCCGGCAAGGTCTTCAAGGTGGGTGACGTCGTCCTCAACGCTTTCATCGAGCCGCAGTACAGCATCGCGACCGAAGGACCGGGGCAGCCCGAGTTTCAGATCTTCACCGGCTTCAATATGCAGTTCTATTGAGCGCGATTAACACTAAGGTCGCGCTCGTCTGGTCGCAGAAGGCGTATTCGGCGCCGTAGGAGCGGAAGCGGACGAGGGGAACGGATACCTTTCTTCAACGAGAGATCTCGTCGCGTCGCGAGGCAGCGCTGGCGAGTGGGCTTCGGCGGGATCAGACCCGGACGATTTCGATGACGACTCCCATTGACGGCGCCCTGGCCAGCGGTCCGTCAGCCGTCAACAAGCTTGCTTCCATCTTTGCCGCGGCGGCGAGATAAAGGGCATCGTAGGCACTGACGTTGTTTCGGTACCGCCACGCCTCGTGCACGAGCTGGACGTTGGGCACTCGGCGAAGAGGCCAGTCCCGCAGATCACCCAGAGCTTCGCGGGCCCGCGACTCGCTGAGCCTGTCCTGGAGGTAGCCGCGCCGCAGAACTGCCAAAACCTCGGCATCGAGCAACTCCGGTGCGACCAGATCCGAAGACCCGAGACGCGCAGCCAGCGACTTCCCGACCTTCGTGCGCAGCAAGTACTCGACGGCGACCGAAGCGTCGATCACCAGGATCAATTCTCGAAGCCCCGCTCCGCCCGCTCGGCAACCAGCAGCTCAGCCGCCGACACTCCGAGATCGACCTCTTCGCGCTCGGCGAGGCGCCGAAGGAATCTCTCGTGCTCTAGCTCTCTGCGAATGGCGTCCATCACCACGTCCCGAATGGTGGTGCCGCGACGCCGCGCACAACTCCGCAGCCGGCGGTGCAACTCCGCGGGTACGTCTTTGACTTGGATGTTCGCCATACGGCATGCCACTAGCATGCTCCCGGCATGCTAGCAAGATCGGCAGCCCTTGCAGACCGGAAGCCCTTGCGGGCTCGCGACATGACGGTTGCGGTGATCCAAGTCGAAGAACATCTCAATAGGCATATTCTCCGGTTGGCCCGGGGGTTGCGATTCCGCTCAGAGTCCGGCTACTGCTGCAACCCCTCCAAACTGAGTCCCTTCTTCTTCATGAGATCCTTGATCTCGTCGATCTTGCGGTAGCGCTCGATCGTCATCGGGCCGGTGTAGACTTCGCTCTGCAGCTTGCGCGGCGGGTAATCGTGGTAAGTCTTCATCAGCGACGCCGTCGCCTGGTTGAAGATGACCAAAGTCCACGTTTTCTCCGTGAAGCTGTTCATGAACAGATCGTATCGCTCCTGCGGGTCCTGCCAGAGGTCATAAATTGCCGGCACGGTGGCCACGTACTTCTCAGGTCCGCGCCAGCCGAGCTCCGGCGCCGGCGCGTCGCTACCCGCCATGGCTCCGTTGTCGCCGCGTAGATTGAAGACCGCCTTCCACTTGCCGACCCGGATGGCACCGGGCGAGAGCTCGGTCTCGGTGAAGTAGTACCAAGTACTGCGCTCCCAACCGTCCTCGCCTTTGAGCAACGGCGTCATGTCGTAGCTGTCGAAGGTCATCGGCTTGCCTTCGCGGTCCTGCTTCGGCAACTCCGTCCCGGCAAGCGAGGCGAAGGTTGCAACCAGATCGAGCCCGCCGGCAATCTCGTGCGTGTCCGATCCCGGCTCGATAACACCAGGCCACCAAGCGATCGCCGGCACGCGGTTGCCGCCCTCGCGGCAATTGCCCTTAGTTCCGCGGAACGGGGTGTAGCCGGAGTCCGGATGGACGTCCTGCCAGGCGCCGTTGTCCACCGTGTAGAAGACGAGGGTGTTCTGATCGATACCCAGCTCGCGGATCTTGCCGAGGATCTGGCCGATATGGTGATCGAGCTCGACCACCGAATCCGCGTACTTGCTCTTCGCGGGCGAGGCGCCCTTGAACGCCTTGGCTGGGATGTTCGGCTGGTGGTTCTTGCCGAAGTTGATGCTCATCAGGAACGGCGCATCTTCCTTGGCGAGCCTCTCGAGGTACTCGAGCGACACTTCGGTCGTCATCACGTCGATCTCGGTAATGTTGTCGTCGGTGATCTTGGCGACCTCGCGGACGGGCTTGCCCGCCTCGCCTTCGAGCAGCCCTGTGGTGATCTTTTCGAACGCAGCCCGCATCTTCGGATCCATGTCGGGATTGAAGGATTCGAGCGGGTAAGTGTAGGCGTTTAGGTGGTAGAGGAAGGTGTTGCGCATGACGTCGAAGCCGTGCTCGGTCGGCATCGCGTAGTCGGCCTCTCCGAGGTGCCACTTTCCCGCGAAGAAAGTGTTGTAGCCAGCTTCCTTCAAGATCGAGGCGTAGGTCCATTCGGCCGCGGGCAAACCGCCGCCCTGCCCCTGGAATGCCACGGTGGTCATTCCGCTACGGTTCGGGATCCTGCCCGTCAGCATCGCGGCGCGGCCAGGGGTGCAGCTCGGCTGGCCATAGAACGACCAAAACTGCATCCCCTCCGAGGCAAGTTGGTCAAGGTTGGGGGTCGGCATACCGCGGCCGGCGCCGCCGCCGTAGACACCGAGGTCACCCCATCCGGTGTCGTCAGAGATGAGTACGACGATGTTGGGCTTTTCTTGCGCCGCTGCGTGCGAGAACAGGGATGCCGCGCACGCGAACATCGAGATCAGCAGTGCCTTGACGAGTGATTGCATTGGTCTTCCTTCCATACCTTGTTAGCTGGCGATTCCAGGGCTCTGGTCGCCGCGATACGAGTCATCGCAAAGAAGTAGATCACGCCGCTTCCGGCGTCTCGGGTCCCCCACCGATCGTTGCGGTCATCGGTTGACGCCGGCCTGCCAATGACCGGCGGTGCGCCCGCCTATCGCGGCGTCACTTGGCGCCGGGGGGGAATTTCGCGAGAATCGCGTTCACGACCTCAGCAACTTCCTTATCGCGCGCGGCCGGGCTCCCGACCGAAGCGATCCTCGTCTTGCCGGTGCCACGCCACAGCAGCTTCTTGCCAGCGCCGTCGATCACGTCGATCATCAACGTTCCCTCTTCGTACTGATCGACCTCGGTCTCGGTGCCGAGACCGCCCCCCCAGCCGACGTAGCCGAAGCCAGCCGGTATCGTCTCGACATCGACCTTGCTCTGCTTCGAGACATGCGAGGCAACGCAAAAATCGGTCGACCCGCCGTCGGATCGTCGATAGCCCTTAGCCGACATCGCCGCGTCTACCGAACGACGGATCCGTTCCTGCAGCAAGCCGCTGTCCAACGCCGGGTCTCCCGAAGCCTTTGTGCTCAGCCAACGATAGGTCGTGAGGGAAGAAAAGTCGGCGCTCGGATCGAAGTCCGAGTCCACGCTAACGCCGGAGCATCCGACCAACAAAAGGATAGAGAGAGGCAGTATGGCGGCAGTTGGTCTCATTGCGAACTCCATTAGTCGTCCGGGGGAAGTGCGATCAATCACGAACTGAGCGAGGACGGAGCTATCAAACTCGGTGGGATCCTGTCATTGCAGAATCGCGCCATTCTCTTGTAATTTCGCGCCAATCGGCCATGCCCAACACACCACGGAACGCCACGACCGGCGCGGTTCAGCTGACGGACCTACTGCAAGCCCTGGGATCCATCGGCGCCGACACTTCTGAGGTCGCCGCCAATGCCGGACTGGACCCGGTCCTGATCACCGGCCCGCTACCGCAGCGTGTCCCCGCCACTTGGGTCGTCGACCTGCTCGAAGCAGCCGCGCGGTCACTCGACGACCCCCTGGTTGGGGCTCACGCCGGTGCGGCAACGATCGCCCGAGGAACCCTCTACTTCCTGCTGTTGTCGACGTCGCGAGTCAGCCACGGCATCGAGCTGCTCCAACGATTCGCAAAGTTGCCGCTCAGCACGCAAACGATCAGCGTGTCCACGCGGGGTGAGAGCATCGAGTTCTCCTTCGATCCAGGCAACCCTCTAGTCAGCCGCAGCTACCATACAGTGGACTACATCGTCGGCGGATACTTGAGTCTCCTGCGGCGAGCGATCGGCGGGTTCCATCCGCTCGAAGTCACTCTCGAACACACCGAGATCGGGCCGCCGAGTCAGGTAGAACAAGCATTCGGGTGCCGTGTCCGCTTCGAGCAGCCGCGCAACTCGATCCGCTTTCCACGGAAAACCCTCGACCTCATCCCCGACGGATCGAATCCGCGAGTTGCCACCGAGCTAGAACGACTGGCGCAAACGCTGCTCGGAGAATTGGACTCCGGCTCGGTCGCGGCTCGAGCGGCCGCCGTAATACGCAGCAAGCTTGGCGATCGAGCGGCTCCCGATGGCAAGACAGTCGCCGGGGCGCTCCGTATGAGCTCGCGAACTCTACAGCGACGACTTCAAGAGGAGGCGACGACCTTCACTGCCGTGCGCGAGCAAGTGCGCCGCGACCTCGCCGTGGCACTGCTCGGCAACCATTTGCTGAGCCTCGACACGATTGCCTCCCATCTGGGGTTTACCGACTTGCCGGCGTTCTCCAAAGCCTTTACGCGCTGGTTTGGCAGACCCCCGGGCTCCTACCGGGCAGAGACCATGCGGCCCGCGCAAACCACTGCCTGAGGGCGGCCGGCACCACTCCCAGGCGGGCGCGGTCGAGCTAGGGGGAACAAAGCCTGCGCACTGCTCCGACGCCCGCCGCTAGTCGTCCGGTACTTGAAAAGCTCACATTTTCCACTAGCCTCCGGTACCACTTGGACGTACTCGGATGTGGACTCTCGACGGCCAGGGGCCGCTTTATCAGCAGGTCTATCGCGCCGCCCGACGGGCGATTCTGTCGGCCGAGTTGCCCCCGGGGACTCGATTTCCATCGAGTCGGGCGCTCGCTGCCGACCTCGGCGTCTCCCGCAATACGGTCATCCTCGCCTACGACCAGCTGCTTGCCGAGGGCTACATCGCTACCCGCGAGGGGTCCGGTACCTTCGTCGCCACCGAGCTTCCCGAGGATCTCACCGAGACCATCCGCACCGACCGCGGCGAGCGCGATTCCGACGCCATCTTCACGCCGCGACTTTCCGCCTACGGCGAGCGCCTGGGCGACCTCGATCGCGGCAAAGAGCTGACCTGGGAGCAGCGTGGCACGCCGCCGCGTTTCGACTTTCGCTACGGTCGGCCCAATCTTCTCGACTTCCCGCAAGACACCTGGTGCCGGGTCCTCGGCCGGCGCGCCCGCCGCGCCTCGGCGCGCCAGCTCGACTACGGCCCGCCGGCCGGCCGCGAGGAGTTGCGCAGCGCGGTCGCCGAGTACCTGTGGCGCAGCCGCGGTGTGGTTTGCACACCGGGGCAGGTGGTCATCGTCAACGGCTCGCAACAGGCGCTCGATCTAGCGGCGCGCACCCTGATCGATCCGGGAGATAGGGTGGTCATCGAGGAACCGCACTATCCCGGCGCCCGACTCGCCCTCGAGGCCGCCGGCGCCGAAGTCGTTCCCGGCGCGCTCGACGCTGACGGGCTCGACGTGCGCGCTCTGGCAGGGGTCGGCGCTCGTCTGGCCTACGTGACGCCGGCTCATCAGTTCCCTTCCGGCGTCAGCATGCCGGTGCAGCGACGCCTCGACGTGCTCGCCTGGGCGGAGAGGGAAGGGACCCTGCTGTTCGAAGACGACTACGACAGCGAGTTCCGCTACTCGGCGCGCCCGGTCGAGGCGCTACAGGGACTCGACCGCAGCGGTCGAGTGCTCTACGCGGGCACCTTCTCGAAGCTGATGTTCCCGGCGCTGCGCCTCGGCTACATGGTCCTGCCCGCCGCCCTGGTGCGACCCATCACCAATGCCAAGGCAACCGTCGACACCGGCTGCCCCGCGCTCGAGCAGTTGGCTCTCGCCGACTTCATCAAGGAAGGGCACTTCGATCGCCACCTGCGGCGCTCGCGCACGCGCAACGCCAAGCGACGCGAAGCTCTTCTCCAGGCCCTGCACCAGTACCTCGGTGACCGCGCCGAAGTCTCGGGCAGCAATGCCGGGCTGCACGTCCTCATTTGGCTGCGCGGCTTCGCCGCCAGGCGGCTACCGGCGTTGCGCCGGCGCGCCGCCGAGCAGGGAGTCGCGGTCTACCCGGTGACGCCGTACTTCCGCACGCCGCCAGCGCGGGCCGGACTGCTGCTCGGCTTCGCGGCGCTTCCCGAAAGCGAGATCGACGAGGGCATCAAGCGGCTGAGCAAGCTCCTCGCCGGACCCGAGACTTAGCCTGAAACTCGCTTCCCCCTACGCTCTGCGGGCTTCGGAGGACGGAGTCGCTCGTAGGCAGAGGCATGGGCATAGGCACAGGCAAAGGGTGGTGGTCGCTGACGCGACTACCCGGTTGGCGGGCGTTTCTCGCACCGAATGATCTGGCAGCACGCCGGGGGCCGGGCTGGCAATTGCATTCCGCGGCGCGTTCGAGGTTAATCTGCGGCATGGATTTCCAAGGCGTTCACCACGTCTCGATCGACGTCGACGACGTCGATTCGGCCGGCGCGTTCTACACGGAAGTACTCGGGATGGAGAAGCTCGAAAGACCCGACTTCGGTTTCCCGGGCATGTGGCTGCGCTGCGGCGGGCAGCAGATCCACCTGATGCAAGTCGAGGAGCACGCTGCGCCCAAGGGGCAGCACTTTGCCCTCGGGGTCAGCGACATCGAGGCCGCGCGCGATGCCCTGCAACGAAAGGGCGTCGAGGTCAGCGACGTCATCGACATTCCGGGCGCTGGCAAGCAGGCGTTCCTGCGCGATCCAGCCGGCAACCTGATCGAGCTCAACCAACCGAACTGACCAGCCCGCCAGCTCGGCGCCGGCGACGGGGTTCGAACGGGGTGAGCCGGCGGTCGGGCAGACCGCCGGCTCATTGGGGGGAGGAGGAGTGGAGAGGGAACGCAAGGCCATTGCGTCCCTCTCCAGGTAGCAATGCGGAGGGGGGTCCGCTGTAAGCTACTTTGGAACCTTTGACGCCGCCCGCCTCGGTTGATTCAAAGGATTTCGTCACATTCGTCGAAATGTCGAAAAGCCTTTTGAGATCAGCCTCTTGGCTGCTGCTTTTGGCGATCGTGACGGTACTGGTGATCGCCATGGACCCGATCGGACGATTCATTTACTTCCCCGACGACTACCTGGTCGCCACTCCGGCCGACCTCGGCATGGAGTACGAGGACGTCGTCCTCGACGTCGGCGGCGAGACGACGCACGGCTGGCTGGTCCCGGGTACCGGCGACCAAACCCTGCTGTGGTTTCACGGCAACGCGGGCAACATCAGCCATCGACTCGACAACCTGCGGCTGCTGCACGATCGGGTCGGCGTCAGCATTTTGATCGTTGACTACGGCGGCTACGGACGCAGCACCGGCTCGCCTTCCGAGGCGCGAATGTTCGCCGACGCACGCGCCACCCTCGACTTCGTCCTCGAGCGCGGTGTCGATCGTTCGCAGATCGTCTACTTCGGGCGGTCGCTGGGAAGCGGGGTCGCGCTCGACCTGGCAGTCGGGGAACCGCCCGCCAAGCTCATCCTCGAAACCCCGTTCGAGTCGATCCGCGCAATGGCCGCCGCCCTCTTCCCCCGGCCGCTCGCCAAGCTGATCCCGCAACAGTTCGACAACCTGTCGAAAATCGGACGAATTCGCTGTCCGGTGCTCTTCATCCACGGCGACCGCGACGAGATCGTTCCCTTCGCGCACGGGCAATCCCTGTTCGCGGCGGCGCCGCAGCCGAAACAGTTCTTTCGCATCCCCGGCGCCACCCACAACGACACCTACATCGTCGGCGGGGCCGAGTACTTCGAAACGATCCGCCGTTTTCTCGCCGAGAGCAGCTGACGACCTGGCTTTCCGCTTTTTCTATCCACAGATTACGCAGATTGCGCAGATTGGATTTCGGGGACTCGAGCTGCGAACGCCCTGAATCCCAATCTGCGCAATCTGCGTAATCTGTGGATGAAGAATGAGCCGCGCACGTGCGTAGGGTCTCGCAATCGGGGCGAGAGAGGCCGCCTCGTCACTTCGAGGGGGAGCTGTTATCTTGAAACGATGGCTGACAGCGCAGTTGCCCCGGCGCATCCTTCGGCGACGATCGTGCTGGTTCGGGATTCCGATCCCGGCCTCCAAGTGCTGCTGGTGCGCCGCAACAAGAAGCTGACGTTTCACGGCGGCGCCTGGGTGTTTCCCGGGGGCAGGATCGACGACGGCGACGACGACGGCGACATTCTCAGCACCGCGCGTCGCGCCGCAGCGCGCGAGCTCAAGGAGGAAGCGGGGCTCGACGTCGATCTCGACGACCTGCGGCCGGTGTCGCGCTGGATCACGCCGGAGATACTACCCAAGCGCTTCGACACGTACTTCTTTCTCGCTCCCGCTCGATCGTACGACGTGGTGATCGACGGCGGCGAGATTCACGACTACCGCTGGTCGACTCCCGCCGAAGCCCTCGACCTGCAGCGCGCCGGCGAGATCGAGCTGCCGCCGCCGACGTTCGTCACCCTGACCGTTCTCGCCGACTGCGCCGACGTCGGCCAGGCGATCGAACGCGTTCCCGCCGATGAGCCCCGCAAGTTCACCCCGCGCATCTGCAAGATCGACGGCGGCGCCTGCTCGCTCTACGAAGGCGACGCCGGCTGGGCAAAGGCCGACCCCGAGGCCGACGGCCCGCGTCACCGGTTGTGGCTGCTGGAATCGGGGTGGAGATACGAGAGGGGATAGGCGCCCTTTGGGCGCCTATCCCAGGATCTAGGATCTCGGGGCTAGGATCTAGGGATGGTGGCCGGCTGCGCCGCCACTTTTCGCGCTTCGCGCCGGAGTTCCGTGTGGCCCTGACCGCCACTTGGGACGGTCGCCGCGGGCGACCTTGGGACCCGAGGCGCGCAGCGCCGAGTTTGGGACGCGCCGCTCTAGCGGCGCTTGGGACCAGCGCTCAGGCGCGGGTGCTGGCCGCGCGAGCCGTGGCCAGCTCTTCTCGCTCGTGCTCGGCTCGGTTCTCCAGCGCGAACTTCGGTCGGATCAACGAGACCAGGGCCGGGATGAACACCAGTGCGCCGACGGCGTGGAAGATCATCAGCATCATCAGCAACCAGGCCATCTGCGCCTCGAACTTGAGCGGATGGAACAGCCAGAAGACCATGCTGGCGCAGATGGTGGCTCCGGTGAACATGATCGCGTGCCCGGTGGTGCCGATGGCGCGCCGGTTGGCTTCGTCGAAGTCACCGGTCACCTCGTACTCCTCGACGATTCGGCTCAGCACGTAGTACCCGTAGTCGATACCGATACCGATGCCGATCGCGGCGACGGGCAGCGAGTTGATGTTGAAGTCGATGCCCATGAAGTACATCACCGCCTCGGAAAGCGGCTGCGCGACGATCGACGGGATCAAGACGATCAACGCACCGGCTGCCGACCAATAGGTGAGGAAGCTGAGGATGAAGACGACGGCGAAGATCAGCGGCACGTTGATCCGGTACGACCAGTCGACCTCCTCGATCTGCGCGGCGAGAATGCCGAAGAGACCGCCGGCCAGCCGGTAGCGGACGTCGTCCTCCGGACTGGTATGGTTGGCGATGTACTCCTTGGCGCGCGCGATCGCCCTCTGGATCGTCGCGTTGTCGTACTCCTTGTAATAGACGGTGATCGTCGCGTTGGTGTAGTCCGGCGTGAAGAAGCGGTCCATCTCGCCGCGGCGCGTACCCGCGGTGAGCATGAAGAACAGCTGCGACACATGGCGGTCCTCGGTCGGCAGCATCTCCCACTTGGGGTCTCCCTCGTGGAAAGCGCGGAAGACCGTCTTCAGCATGGTGGTCGCGGTGGTCGAGCCTCCGGCGTTGACGCCGAGCTCCATGTGGCGCTGAAACTGGTCGAGATCGTTGAGCGTTTCGGCGTCCTTGATGGCACCCACCTTCTTGCCCTCGACGATGATCACCAGCTGCGTATTGCCGGCGAAGTACTCGTTCGCCTTGGCCGTAGCCACGTTGTACGGGTGGTCCGGATAGAGCAGCGCCATTCCCGGAGAGGTGTCGCCGGTCTTGAGCTGGTGCGCGAAGTAGGCGGCGAACACCATCGTGCCGACGAACATGCCGACCACGACCCAGCGCCAGCCGCCGATCGCGAAACGGGTCAGCGTGCCGCTGGTCGCCGCCGCCATCCGATCGAAGATGTTCTCGCGCCGTTGCTCGTCCGGCGGGTTGACGAAAGACAGGATGATCGGGTGCAGGGTCACCACTGAAAAGAAAATCGAAATGATCCAGAAGCTGGCGACGAAGGCGAGCTTCTGCATGATCGGAATCGTCGCCACGGCGATGGTGAGAATCGCCAGACCGTCCGACATGATCGCCACCATCGCCGGCGAGTAGAGGCTGATGTAGGACTTGACGATGGCGGCGTCTTTGTCTCCCAGCTCGTGGAACTCCTCGTGGTAGCGTTCCATCGATTGAACAGAGTGACTCAGGGCGCGCGCGGTGATCAGCACGAAGACGACGATCACCAATGGGTCCATGGTGAGACCGCACAAGCCGGCGAAGCCGAGCCCCCAAACGGCGCTCATCATTCCCGAGAAAACGGGAATCCAGACGCCCTGGAACGTGCGGAAGTAGAACCACAGCAGCAGAATGATCGCCGCGCCGGTCGCGGCGAGGTAGTACCACATCTTGCCGAGCTCTTCCTGGAAGTAGGCGAACAGCACCGGCGGACCGGAAACGTAGATCTTGACCTTGCCGTCCGCCTCTTCGCGGGCAACGATCTCCTGGATATGCTCCCACATTCCGGCGAGGTCGATGTACTCCTCCCAGAAGCCGGCAACGATCTGGGCTGCTTTGTCGTCGTTCGAAACGAAGAAGCCGCGCACCCCTTCCGTGGTGTCGACCTTGCGCCGGAAGAACTCGAGCTCCTCCTGGTCGCGCGGTAGGCGGGGATAGGTAAGCGGCACCGTCTTCAATCCCGACCCAGTGGCGATCGTCGTTTTGAGCTTGGGATGCGTGATCGAAATCACCTGTTCGCCGTTCACCCCGGGAACCTTGTGCAACAGGTCGAGGGTAATGCGGTCGATCTTCTCGATGATCTCGGTGTCGCTGAAGATGTCGCCGTTGGTCGCCTCGACGGTCATCAGCAGGACGTTCGAGGTACCGAAGGTGTGGCGGTACTTGGTGTAGACTTGGATGTACGGATGGTCGGGCGGGTACAGATCGAGAAAGTTGGTGTAGATCTTGAGACGGAAGACCGTAAACCAGACGAAAAAGAGCGTCGCTACGAGGATCAGAATTCCGACCGAAATCCGATAACGCAGCAGAAAGTGCAGATACTTCTCGATGTACTTCTTCGGCAGCACCGGTTAGTTGCCCCCTGCGTCGAGCTGGATTTGCCCCTGGTCGATCAAGATCCGATTGCCGCGCGCGCCGACCACCGCGCCGTGCTTGTCGCCGGCGAGAGCGAGATCGCGAAACCACGGCAGCGCCCAATTCTTGCTGGCCTCGAGACGCTGCCAGGTGATTCCCGCGTCGTGGCTGACGAAGATCGCGCCGAGCTCGCCGGCGGCGACTCCGAACGATCCCTGGATCTCGATCGCGTACAGGCTGGGAGATTCGAACGCCTGGCCAAAGCCGACTTGCTCGAGGGCGCGCACCTCGACCGAACCGTTGAGAACAGACCAGGTCTGGCCACCGTCGACGGTGCGCAGCAACAGCGCATCGATACCGACCGCCCAGCAACGGTTCGCGTCGATGCAGCGGACTCCGAAGAGAGTCTTGTCGACCCCGCTGACCAGCTTCACCCACTCCGCGCCACCGTCGTCGGTACGGAATACGGTGCCGATCTCGCCTACGATCAAGGCGCTGCCGCGCGCGATCACCGATACCGAATTGAGAATGACGTCTTCGGTGAGACTTCGCGTGCGCCAGGTCGCGCCGCCGTCCTCCGTGACGACGATCACACCCCAGTCGCCGACTGCGACACCGTACGCGTCGTCGAGGAAATCAACCGAGAAGAGGTGTTTGTCGGTCGGGCTGTTCTGCCGTTGCCAGGTCTCGCCGCCATCCGCGGTGTGGAGGATCGTGCCCAACCGGCCGACCGCCCAGCCGAGACGCTCGTTGGCGAAATCGATCGAGAACAGCGGTTCCGTCGTGCCCGACGATTGCGCCTGCCAGGTCGCGCCGCCGTCGGTGGTACGAGCGATGGTCCCGAATGCGCCGCAGACCCAACCCATCTCGGCACTGACGAAAGCAGTTCCGTACAGGTTGTCTTTAATGACGCTGCCAGCTGCGACTGCGACCGGCGCGGCTCCGGCTAGGAGCAACAACACCGACAGCACGAGCTGCCTTCGCCATTGGCGTCTCTCAAACACTCGTTTGTCCCCCTGGAAAGAGCAGCGCACCATAGGTCAGGCCCGGCTCACGGTCAACTCGGGGGGTGGCTCTGGAGCGCACTCGTCGTCTGCTCGGGCGGCCGTCGGGCAAGCTCGGGCCACAAGCCTCCTGCCGAGGAGAAAGTGACACGCGGACAGGCATTTGCGGCGCCTCCGGTTCCGGATTATTGGCCTGGGGATGGCCGTCCGCGCGACCCGACCCAACCGTCACCCGGGGCAGCCAGGTGTCGGCTTCGCCGATCTCTTCCGAGCGACCTGCGACCGTCTCAGCGATCGCCCGGCGCTGATCGACGGCGCTGAGCGGCTCAGCTTCCGCCAATGGCTGCGGCACAGCGATGCGCTGGCGCGTGCCCTCGGCGATCTCGGCATCGGCCGAGGCGACGTCGTCGCGTTTCAGTTGCCCAACTGGTGGGAGGCAGCTGCACTGTTCACCGCGAGCGCGAGCATCGGCGCGGTAGCCAACCCGATCTTGCCAATCTTCCGCGAGCGCGAGCTCGAGTTCGTGCTGCGACAATCCGAGGCCAGGGTGCTGTTCGTGCCCGAGAGCTTTCGCGGGGTCGACTATCCCGCCATGGTCGACCGGTTTCGCCGACGGCTTCCCCAGCTCGCGAACGTGATCCGGCTTCGCGCGCGGAGCGATCGTCACTTCGCCGACATGCTGGACCGCGCTGCGGCGCCGCCGCTGCGCGATCTCCATCCGGACAGCCTGCTCCTGCTCATGTACACGTCGGGCACCACCTCGTCCCCGAAAGGGGTGCTGCACACGCACGCCACCCTGGTGAGCGAGATCCACAGCCTCGAACGAGTCCACGGCCTGACCGCCGCCGACTCGACGTTGATGCCGTCGCCGCTGACCCATATCTCCGGCGTGCTGCACGGGATCATGACGCCGGCGATCGTCGGCACCAAGGCGGTGCTGATGGATCGCTGGGAGCCAGCTCGGGCGGTCGACCTGATCGACCGCGAGTCGATCAGCTACATGATCGGCGCCCCGCTCTTCCTGCAGGACCTGCTCGCCAACGCGCCGCGCCAGGGCTCGTCGCTGCGGCTCTTCTCTTGCGGCGGCGCCAGCGTATCCGCCGACCTGATGCGCCAGGCGCGGCTTCACCTCGGCTGCATCGCCAAGCGAGTCTACGGCTCGACCGAGTTTCCGACCATGACAACGACCAGCGCCGGCGACGCCGACAGTCACGGAGCCACCACCGAGGGTCGCGCAATCGCGCCGAATCAAATCCGCATCGTCGACCAGCAAGGCGCCGCCGTGCCGAGCGGCGCCAGCGGCGAGATCCAGGCGATCGGCCCCGAGTGTTTCGTCGGCTATCTCGACCCGGAGTTGAACCGCGAAGCATTCACCGAAGACGGCTGGTTCCGCACTGGCGACCTCGGGTCGATCGACGCCGACGGCTACCTGACGGTGACCGGCCGTCTCAAGCAGATCGTCATTCGCAAGGGAGAGAAGATCAGCATCCAGGAGGTCGAGCAGCTGATCGGCACCCATCCCGATGTCCGCGACGTCTGCGTCGTCGCCGTCCCCGACTCCGAAGTCGGCGAGCGCGCGGCGGCGGCGGTCGTCAGCAGCAACCCCGCACTGCGGGCGGCGGACCTGCTGACCTTCCTGGCGGACCAAGGTCTAGCCCGCCAGAAGCATCCCGAGCGCATCCGCATCGTCGATGAGCTGCCCCGCACCGACAGCGGAAAGATCCAAAGGTCGGCGGTCGGCGCCCTGTTCGTCGAGAGCAAGCCAGAAAACTAGCTTGCCGCCTGAGAACCGCACCACCGTGAGCGGTGCGCTCTGGGAGCCGAGACCCAGCCCCTCGGCCAGATCCCAGCTCCCAGATCCCAGATCCTATTCAACCACCTTGAGCTCGACGCGACGGTTCTGCGCCCGCCCTTCCTTGGTGTCGTTGGTGGCCACCGGTTGCGCCTCACCGTAACCGACGGTGTCGAGCCGGGTGCCGTCGATGCCCTTCTCTTCGAGGTAGGTCCGGACCGACGCGGCGCGGCGGCGCGACAGCCCGAGGTTGTACTCCTCGGTACCGATGGCGTCGGTGTGTCCTTCGATCGAGACCTTGACGTCGCCCGCTTCTTCGAGAGCCGAAACGGCCGCATCGAGGATCGGCGTCGCATCATCGGTCAGCTTTGCGCTGTCGAAAGCGAAGGTCACGCCGCGCAGGACGATCTTCTTCGCCACCTTGGGAGCCGGCGTCGGCGCCGGTGCAGGAGGCGGTGGAGGTGGCGGCGGCGGCTCGGCCACGGCGCGCGGGAACAGCTGGCTGAGGCTGAATCCAATGGTCAGGTACTGCGTGTGGGAGTCGCGATCCTCCGCCCGAAACGTCGGCGCCATGTAGGCCTCGTCGCGGCGAATGAAGATCCCGAGGGCGGTATTCTCGGCAATCCCGAGATTGATTCCGGCCTCGAGCGTATAGCCCGGCCCGGCTCCGCGAGTCGGACCGCTGCCGAGATCGGTGTAGTACCCACCCAGCGCCCCGCCGTAGATCTCGCGCGTGCCGTCGATCAACGAGACGCGGAAACCTCCGCTTCCGGCAAACAGCGATTGGACGTCGCTCTCTTGGATTCGCCGGCGGATGACCCGGTTGTTGCCGACCGACGGCGCGTTGTCGTCGGTGAACTGGATGTCCTGGTCCTTGGCCGGAAAGAAGCCGAACTGGGTGCGCACCATCGGAGTAATCGCGAGGCTGTCCCAGCGAATCCGATAGCCTGCCCAGGGCGCAACCACGCCGCCGACGTGAGAGCTCCGCTGGAAATCGGAGACCGGTATGCCGGCACCCACGTCCACGCCGACGACCGCTCCCGAAGGAGTGTCATCACCGAAAGCCTGGCCCGATATTGTCAGTACAGTGACGCCCAGAGCCGCCAACCAAAGGTTTCTGCGCATTCGCATCGACCCTCCCCCCCGCTGGAAGTTTCGAATCTCTAACCATTTCGCGGGCTCGGTGTAAAGGGCTCAACCAGCGGCGCGGATCAGGAGCCGGCGGGCAACAATCGCTCGAGAGCGGTCACCACTTGGTCGACCGAGACTCCTCGCAGGCAGTCGTAGTGACCGTAGCGGCAGGTTCGCTGCATGCAGGGGCTACACTCGAGCGGATGCTGAACCACCGCGGTCCGAGGCCCCCGCGGGCCCGTGCGCCACGCCCGCGTCGAGCCGAAGATCCCCACCGTCGGCAGGCCGAGGGCGCCGGCGACGTGCATCGCCCCGGAATCGTTGCCGACGAAGCCATCGCACAGCGACAACAAGCCGATCAGCTGGCCGACGCTCGTCTCACCGGCGGCCACCAGAGGCGCGGCGGTGGTCGACGAGGCGATCGCCAGGCATCGCTCGCGCTCGCCTGGCGCCCCGACCAACACGCATTCGGTGTCGTGCTCTGCCGCCAGGCGGTCGATCAGCGCCGCGTACGAGTCGGCCGGCCACTCCTTGGCCGGTCCGAACGCGGCGGCGACCGCGAGCCCGATCAAGCGACCCGAGCCGCGCCGGCGTTGCCGCAACCAGTCCCGCATCGCCTGGCGATGCCGGGCCGAAACCGGCAAACTCGGCTGGTCCGTGTTCACCTCGATTCCGAGGCCGGCGCGCACCAACTCGCTGTGATCGTTGACCTGGTGCATTTCGAGAAGCTCCGGCGAGCGGCGCAAGCGCTTCGTCAGCAGCCAAGCGCGCGCATCGTCGGCCCAGCCGACCCGGCAGGGCACCCGTGCCAGCCAGGGCGCCAACGCCGAGCTGAAGCTGCGCGGGAAGAGGATCGCGGCATCGAGGTCGAGCCCGGCCAGCTGGCGGGCGAGGCGGATCTGCGCCGCCAGTCCAGTCCGCGACGACAGCGGCAGCACCTCGTCGACCCAGTCGGCGCCGTCGTAGAACCCGGCAAGCGATTCCTTCACCAGGACGGTGAGTCGTGCATTCGGGTAGGCGTCGCGCACCGCGCGGGTCGCCGGCAGGCTCATCACCAGGTCCCCCAGCCAGTTGACCTGGCGTACCAGGACTCGCTCGAGATGTTTCAACCGCGCTCTCGGCAGAACACACTGACCGTGGCGACTTTGTCGCCGCCGTCCTGCGCCTGCACCTTCACCTCTCCGGTGTGCGGCTGCTCGATCGCGCCGCGCAGCTGCAAACGGTCGCCGGGCTTGGTGAAGCGACGAACCTTGACCTGGCGCACTTCGGTGAACAGCACCGAGTCCACGGCGCACCCGAGCGCCGCGGCGTACGCCGCGCAGGCAGTCCGGCCCATCGCATCGATCATCAGTGTCGCCGGAACCACCGGCTGCCTCGGGAAGTGCTCGTCGAACAGGTCTGCGTCGCGCTCGACCCAGAACTCGGCGACCGCCCGGTCGTCGTTCCAGTCGAGCTGGTAGGCCGGCACGGCGTCGGTGTCTTTCCACAGAACCTGGGGCTGCCCCGATCGCAGCGCGTCGAAACGCGATCGCGCGCTGTCCGAGCTCTCCAATGTATCCATTGGCAGGAACGGACCGATACAACGGTTCATCGCCGCAATCTCGCGCCCGGCCGAGGCGACCGAGCCGCGGTAGAGGATCGCACGCCGGTCGGTGCGCTGGATCGAAGCACTCAGCTCGAGGACTCCGCTGACCCGGCGATCCTCGGCGAGCAGGATCTCGTGCACCGTCGCACCGACGGGTCGCGACTGAAACTCGGAGTCGCGCATCCCGAGCCAGCCAGCGAGCTGCCCGATGGCTTCGGCAAGCAACCAATCTCTCGCGCCGCCGAAGTGCTCCGGTAGCGCAAACCGCCCCCGGATCTCGCCCCCGTCGATGGATGTAATCTGGTCGACGAAACTGAACATCGCGAGCCCGCACCTTCGCCGTTTGCGCACGCAGTCGCAAGCTGGGCACGCCGATTCCCGGCTGGAGCGAGGAGCCGAGCGATCGCCGCCGTTCACCCGGCACGCCCTTCAGCGGCCTACCCCTCTCTGCTACTTTCGCGCGACCGACAACGGAGACGGAAAGCGTGAGCGATTGGCAGACCTTCGGGGACCTCGGCGTCGAGATCGGCGAATCCTTCGTGGCTACGGCCGAGATCCGGCGACCGCCGCACAACTACTTCGACCTGGATCTCATCAGAGACATCGCCAGCGCCTTCGAAGCGCTCGACGAAGAGCCCTCGTGCCGGGCGATCGTGCTCTGCTCGCAGGGCAAGAACTTCTGCGCCGGCGCCCAGCTGGGCGGACCGCGGCCATCCCTCGAGCAGGCGGCGATCGTCGCCAAATCGGACGGTTCGGACGCACCGCCACGCCATCTCTACGACGAAGCAGTCCGCCTGTTCTCGACCAAGACGCCAGTCGTCGCCGCCATCCAGGGCGCGGCGATCGGTGGCGGGCTCGGCCTGGCCCTGATGCCCGATTTTCGCGTCGCCGCGCCCGAAGCGCGCTTCGCAGCGAACTTCGCCAGGCTCGGCTTCCACCACGGCTTCGGGCTTTCGGTGACGTTGCCCGATCTCGTCGGCCGGCAGAAGGCAATGGAGCTACTCTACACCGGCAAGCGAATCCGCGCCGAGGAGGCTCTCGAGATCGGCCTCTGCGACCGCGTCGTCCCGAGTGACCAATTGCGCGAGGCCGCCGCCGATTTCGCAAAAGAGATCGCGATCTCGGCGCCGCTGGCGCTGCGATCGATCCGCGAGACCCTGCGCGGCGACCTTCCGGCGCGCATCCGCGCCGCCACCGATCGCGAGAAAGCAGAGCAGGAACGGCTGCAGCTCACCGAAGACTTTCGCGAGGGAGTGAGCGCCATGGCAGAGCGCCGCACACCGAGCTTCAGCGGCAAGTAGGCGACCCTGCGCCGCCTGCCTTGCCGCCGGCGATCGGAAAGCGCCGACGCAGGTGCCGGGCAAAGGCTCGCATCACCAAGAGATGTGCCTGTGCCTGGGTGGCGACGTAGACCGGCCACCACAGGCGCGGTTGAAACCCGTGCACCGAGCACAACAAGGCGTCTCCACCGAGGACCGAACGCAGCTCGAAACGACCGCGCGCCGGCCGCGCCGCGAGCTCACCGCCGGTGATCGCAAAGGCGACACGGGTATCGGAAGTTCCACTCTCGTCGAGCTCGAAGGCGAGCAAGCTCACTCCCGCCGATCGAATCGACCAACGCGAGCCCGTATCCCCCTCGCTTGCGAGAAACGGCATCGCCCGCTCCAGCCACTGCGGATACTCCGCCGCCGCAAGCGCCGGGCTCGCCGTCGAACCGGTCATCCGTTGCACCGAGCGCACCAGCGGCAAGTCTTCTCGAGCCGACGCGCGAAACGCCCGCGGCGGCCCCGCCGGCCCCTCCTCGAGTGAAGCCCGCAGGGCCTCCTCGATGCGCAAACCGGGAACCCCAGCACGCTCCTGCAGACGACGGTCGCGCGCGACCATCGAGTGCGAAAGGCTCTCGACCAATGGCGCCGCCAAAGCGCGAGGCGCTCCGGTAACCAGAGAGATCCACAAGCGGGACAGGGTGGGGGTCAAGAGCGGCACCCCGAGGGTGACCGGACTGCGTCCCATCTCGCGGGCGGCGAGCGACATCAGCTTCCTGTAGGTGACGACGTCCGGACCGCCGATATCGAAGGTCTGCGCGAAGGTCTCGTCGCGGTTCAGCACCCAGCACAGCAGCTCGAGGACGTCGGACAGCGCGATCGGCTGCGACGGCGTTTTGGTCCAGCTCGGGCAAACCATCAGCGGCAATCGGCGCACCAGTCGCAATACGATCTGCACCGAGGAGCCGCCCGGACCGAGAATCAGGCCGGCACGCAGGACGGTGACCGGGGTGCCGTGATCGGCAAGCGCCCGCTCGACCTCGGCCCGGCTGCGCAGGTGCCGCGACAGATTCTGCCGCGGAACATCCGCCGGGAGCAGTCCGCCGAGGTAGACGATCTGCCGCACACCGTGGGCGGCGCAGGCGCGCGCGAAATTGTCGGCGGCCTGAAGATCGAAGTCCTCGAAGCTCCCCTGAACCAATCGATCCGACGGCAGCATCGAATGGACCAGATAGACCGCCAGATCGGCGCCGCGCACCGCCTCCATCGCCTGGCGCTGGGACAACAGATCGCATTCGCGCCACTCGACGTCTTCGCTGCTCTCACGCTGGCTGCGCGACAGGGCGATCACGTGATGGGTGCGCGCCAACCGTTCCACCAAGGGGAGGCCGACGAATCCCGCGGCGCCGGCGACCACGACCTTGGTTGGCGTGCCATCCTTCATCCCGCTACCCTCGCCAACCGATCAAGCAGGCGTCGCGCTGCCCCAGTAGTTGAACCCGGCAAAACGCGGGGTACCGGGCAGATACATGGTCTCGAGCTCGCCGACGTCAAACCCGGCGTCACCGATCAGTTGCGGCACCGGCCGGTTCAAGTTGCAACCACCCGAAACCATACTCCAGAGCGGGTTGATCCGATCCTGCCATCGACGCACCGAGGCGTCCGGAGCCGCACCGTGCTCGCAGAAAAGCAGACGGCCGCCGGGGCGCAACACCCGGCGCATCTGCGCCAGGGCGCCGCGGAAGTCGGGAATCGTGCACAAAGTGTAGGTCAGCAGAACCGTATCGACGCTGTCGTCTTCGAGCGGCACTTGCTCGCCCGGCAGGTCGAGCCATTCGACCTCGATCCGGCTCCGCGCCAGGTTGGGTTGCGCCAACTGGCGCATGCCTTCGCTCGGCTCGAGGCCGAAGACGCGCTCGACCTTGTCGGCATCGTAGAATGGGAGATTCAGCCCAGAGCCCATGCCGACCTCGAGGACGATGCCGGAGGCGCGGGGCACGACCTTCGCCCTCTGCTCGAGCACCGGCGGTGAGCCGCAAGCGAGATTGATGCAACGCGGCAAGATGTATCGATCGTAAAATCCCATTCCTCGTCTCCTCGTCGCGCGAGAAACCGCCCGCGCCCCCGTACGATAGGCCGCGATTCGGTGCCTGGCAAAGTCGGCTTGCGATAGATCGCAAGCCCTGGACTCGCCATCGATATCGAAAAGCGAAGACGATACCGATGTCATCGACGGCAGCATCACCGCGACCGCGGGACAGGTGAACTTCCCGCGAATCATCGGCGCCGCGCTGGCCAAGCGACCTAAGGACGACTAGTCCGGGCGAGAAGCTGCGAGATCACTGCGACGGAACCTTCTTCTTGGTCACCGATCGCAGGTACTCGATGATCGCGCGCACGTTGGCCTCGCTCAGTTGCCCGCGAAAATGCGGCATCGACGGTTTCTCGTCGCGCAGCATGTGCCAGACCGACTCACGGAAGTGGTCCGGCGACACCGTCTCGAAGTACTCGGCATCGAAGGATACGGCGGGAGCGGCGACGGTTTCGTCGTAGTTGCCGACACCGACGCCGTCGTCGCCGTGACACTGCCCGCAGAACATCGAGTAGCTCTGGAACCCCGGGCTCAGCACACGCACGAAGGCGGCGACATTCGCCGCTTCGTCCTCGCGAAGCCGCGGCACCAGCGCCGGCATGCCCTTGCGCCCGTGGCGAACTGCATCCATCAGCTGCGTGTCAGTGACCGACGATTGAAACGCCTCCGACTGCAGATTTCCGGGCGCCTTCACTCCGTCGGGCAAGGCCGCGCGCGGCTCGCCGAAGGGGCCGTGGCACACGGCGCAGCGCTCGGCGAAAATCGCCCATCCGTTCTCCACCGCAACCCAGTCGAGCTGGGGAAACTTTCGCACGTGGCGCTCGATGGCGCCGACCTCGTCCGAATGCCGGCGCAGTGCCGCGACATCCAGCCCGAGTGGCAAGCGACTGCCATCGAGGACGCGCTTGACCAGCGCATCGGTCGTATAGTTATCGAGAACTCCGTCGGTCAGATCGCGCGGCTTGGACAGAAACAACTCCGCGTTCGGTCCGTCGCCCTTCCCGGATTGGCCGTGGCACGGCGCGCAGTGGCGCATGTACAGGCCACGCCCAGCAGCAGCCGGCGCATCGTCCGCCGCGGCGGCCGGGCCGGTGGGGACCAATACCAGCGCCAATAGGACCAAGAATCGTCGTGTCTTCATGTCGGACCCATCTCTCCCTTGCCCAATGAGCAAGCAATCTGCGCGCCAACATACACCAAACTTCCGGGTTCGCTGAAAACCCCGCAGCATTCCCAGATTCAGGACGAACGCAGCGCGGCGGCGAGCGAGGACCTACGCCGCCTCGGGCGGGGAAAGGAATACGTCGAGCAGCGCGTCGAGGTGGGCGCCGTCTCCGGTGGCGCGCTGGTCCTCGACGAATGCCCGAACCGCGTCGGCGACCAGTCCGCGGGCGTCGTTGCCGAAGCTGGCGAGAGCGTCGTCGATCCACGCCGAGACCCGGCTGCGCAACGACGGATCCGCCGCGAGTTGCTGCGCCTTCGCGGCGAGCTCCGGCATGAAGGTCTCGGCGAAATAGAGGCGCTTGTCGAGCGGCACCAGGCCCGAGACACGCAGTGCGAACGCGGGGAGATCGACATCGATCCTCGCCAGCATTTGCAACGTAAAGTCGTCGGCGATTCTACGCGCGATCTCGTTGGTCGCGCGCTTCTGCTCCGCATAGGCGGCGGCATCGGCATCCGGCCCGAGCGTCTCGCTCGACGGTACCTCGACGTACACCTTGTTCTTCGGCTCGGTACCGGATGGCCGAATGATGACGCGTGCTCCGTTCTCCAGCCTGAAGACGATCACGTCGCGCGAAGCGCGATCGGTCTCGGACAAGATCGGGCCGTGGATCCCCTGCGGGTCGAGATGATCGGTGACGCCGGCAACCTTCCAATCGAGCACCGCCGCCGACGGATCCTCGCGCAGGGAGCGCTGGATCTTCTTGATCGCCTCCAAGCCGTCGGCACCCGTCATCACCATCGAGGTCAGGTGGTTCGCATAGTAGCCGTGTTGGCGGTGAATGCTCTCGAGGTACTCGGGCACGGTGCTGCCGTTCTTGCGTTGCATCGCCGCCAACTCGGCCAGCAGCACAGCCGCGCCCGCCGCATCCTTGTCGCGAACTTCGGCGGTCACCAACACACCGTGGCTCTCCTCGACGCCGATGATGAAGTCGTCGAGCGTCGCCTGGATGCCGTGGCGCCGCAGCGGCTGCGGCCGCGGGTCGTCGGGCCCGGGCGGAAACTCGATCTGCTCGAGAATGCAACCGTGATACTTGAAGCCCACCAGCAGGTCGCCGATCAGGTTGCCGCCGACGCTCTCGGCAATCGGCCGCAACAGCTCGGTCGTCACCTCGGTCTTGATGACCAACGGGTTCGCCGGCAGGCGCCCCTGCTCCGCCAGCTGGGCGAGCTTGTAGTGCGCCACCAGCACGGCAATCTCGTTGCCGTTGAGAAACTGGTAGTCGCCGGTCGCCGTCCGCGCACAAATTCCGATGCGGTCGGCGTCGGGATCACACGCCATGACTAGATCCGCCGCCTCGCGGCGAGCCACCTCGATGCCCATCTGCATCGACTCGGGCACTTCCGGGTTCGGCGCACGAAACGGAACCGCCGGGAAGCGCCCGTCGTGTGTCGACTGCTCGGCGACCGGAATCACATCGAACCCCGACTGCGCCAGCACCGCGCCGACCGAGGAGTCGCCCGCGCCGTGCAGGGGAGTAAAGACGATCTTCGCATCGTGGACGTCGGGATTCAGCGCCTGTCGCGCGTTCACCTCGAGATAGCGTTGGTGAACCGTCGGCGGAATCTCGAACACCAGGCCGCGTTCGCGCGCTTTGACTAACGGCATGCGCTTGAGCGAAGTGGCGCGTTCGACGCGCTTGGCCATGTCTTCGTCGTTGGGCGGCACTTCCTGGCCACCGAACTGGTTGTAGAACTTGCCGCCGTTATCGTCCGGGTGATTGTGCGAAGCGGAAATGTTGAGACCGCCGTGCGCGCCGAGCTCGCGGATGGCGAACGACAGCTCGGGGGTCGAGACATAGAGATCCGTGTTCTCGGCGGGGACGTGCACCCGGACACCGTTGCCGGCATAGACCTCCGCCGCGATCATCGCAAAATCGCGCGACGACTTGCCGAGCACGGGGTTGCCGAGATCGGCATTGTAGACGCGGCGCAGATCGTAGAACTGGCGAACGTCGTAGACGATCACGACCGAGAGGTCCTGATCCGGGAATCGGTCGCGCAGGTACTCGATGTGCCCCTGCACCGATCCGGCGAGCGACAGCGGATTGAACCGGTTGGTGCCGATGCCGACCGGACCGCGCCGGCCGCCGGTCCCGAACGGCAGAACGCGGTAGAAGCTGTCGAGCAGCACCGACCACTGCCGCTGCTGCGCCAACCATTCGATCTGGGCGCGGGTCTCGTGCGAGATGGCGAACCAATCGCGCAAGTTGGCGAGCGCTGCCTGTTTGTGTCCTTCAGCGACGCTGAGGTCGGCGAAGCCGGCGCTGACTCGCCGCAGGAGATCCTCGCGCGCTTCGGCATCGGGCGAGGAGGAGAGGTCTTCCGGACGCAGGCGGATGGTCTCGACCGCGTCGTCGCTGGATTGGGACGGCATTCGAAAACTACTACCCGGAAGCAAGTCGCGATCAAAGCCCGCAGTTGCCGGCGTCGAGCTCGTCGAAGAGATCCACCAGGGCGCGCGCGGTGCGCTCCGGATCGTGCCGAACCAGCGGGAACGAGGACAGGATGTCGCGTCGCCAGACGCGGAGCCCCATCGCCCGCAGGCGATCCTGGTCGACTTCTACCGGCACCGAGCTCTCCGACTCGTAGAGCTTCTGGACGTCGGCCGGGACCGGATCGTCGTGCACCAGAACCGCGTCGGGCATGCGCTTCGCGTACTTGGCGATCTCCTCGACATGGCGCGACGCCGAAAAGTGGTCGGTCTCACCGTGCTTGGTCATCAGGTTGACGACGTAGACGAACGGCGCGCGCGAGCGCTGGATCGCTTCGGGTATCCCTTCGACCAGCAGGTTGGGGATCGTCGACGTGTAGAGATCTCCCGGCGCGAGAACCAGGTAGTCGCAGCGTTCGATGGTCGCCGCCGCTTCCGGATTCGCCATTGCCGGCGGCTCGAGGCTGATCGCCGAGATCGCAATCTCTGCTGGCGAGGCGGTGGCAACGCCGCGGGCGTCGATATTCGCCTCGCCGTCGATCACCTGCCCGTTGCTCAGTCGCGCCCGCAGGTGAGAGTGGTCCCAGGTGACCGGGAGGACTCGTCCGCGGATCTTCAGGATTCTGCCGATCGCATCGACCGCTTCCTTCTCAGAGCCCAGGGCCTTGGCGAGGGCGAGGAAGAAGAGGTTGCCGAAGTTGCGCCCCTCGAGAGGGGGTTCGTCGAATCGGAACGAGAACAAATCGCGCAGCACCTCCGATTCGTCGGACAGTGCAACCAGGCAGCGCCGCAGATCGCCCGGAGGCAACACACCGAAGGCGTCGCGCAGGACTCCCGAGTCGCCACCCGAATCCATCATCGTGACGATCGAGCAGAGATCGAGCGGGTGATCGCGCAGCCCCATCAAGACGTTGAAGCTGCCGGTGCCGCCACCAACGAGGACCAGCGTCGGGTTCACGACGACCTTCGCGGAGCCGCCGGCGGTCGCAAGCGCCGCCCTCGCTTCGGGTTTCTATCCAGCGTCGTCGATCGCCTCGTTGATGAGGTCTACGGTTCGCCCAAACAGCTGGGCTCCCAGCCCCGAGGTCGCCTCGAGCTGAAAATAAGCCGCGTAGCCCCGGCTCTCGTCGATCCACGGAAATGCGCCATACGCCCCCGGATCCCAGGTGACGTCCGGTTCCGTCCGATCGAGCCACCAGCCCAGCCCGTATCCGCCGGTACCGCCGTCCGTGCTGCCGCCGTATGCATCGAAGATGCGGTCCGTATGCATCCGGCGAATCGCTTCTTCGGAGAGCACCCGCTGGTCGCCGCAAACGCCGCCGCGCAGATGCATCAGAAGCAGCTTTCCGTAGTCGCCAATCGTCGAGTAGGCACCGCCCTCGATGTTGGGATTGTCGGTTGCCATCAACACCGATGGGTCACCGTCGAAATCGTCGGGATATCCGAACGGCGACGAGGAGGTGAGCTGGGTGAAATGGTTGTTGTAGGCGAGCACTTCCAGCCCACAGGGCTCGACGTAGATCTCGTCGATCAGCTCCGCCCAGCTCTTGCCGGAGACGACCTCGGCGACCCCTCCCGCCAACTGCCATTGGCCGCCGCCGTAGTTGAACTGGGTGTCCGGCTCGACGATGTCGTCGTCGTCGCGGTCGGTCGCGAAAATGGTTCGCGCGCAATCCTCGAGCGTGCCCCGCGCCAGATACTGGCAAAGGTAGGGCGCGTACGCCGGGTTCTGAGTCAGCGACACCAGCCCCGAGCTATTGGAGACCAACTGCGCCGGCGTCAGCGTCGGGTTGTGCTCGCCCCAGCCGACGACATCGATGATCGGCTCGTCGATGTCGAGCAGCTCCTCGTCCTGGAGGCGCAGCAAGACGCCGGCACTGATCATTTTGCTGGCCGAGGCGATCAGCGAAATGCGATCGTCGGTGAAAGCCCCGAAGCTGCGCTGGTAGATGACGCCGTAGTCGCGGTGCACGATGATCGCGCCGACCCCGTCGACTTCGTCGGTCTCATCGAGGAAGGCTTCCACCTCGGCCTCGGCAGCCGAAAAATCGAACTCGGGCGGCGACCCGCCGTCGTCGTCGCCGCACGCCGCCAAGAAGGTGGCGAGGATGAGGGACATTCCAACTCTCCACAACATCCGCCCTCCCTACCAATCAATCCCGGCCCAGTCCACGCAAACCCGGTGGCGGTAGTGGGTCAGTTTGAGTGCCGGGCAGTGCCGAAGGCCGCGCCCTGGGGTCCCCCTCCTTACCAAGGAGGGGGTTAGGGGGTCACTGAGGCCGCAAGAAGCTTCTGTCTACAGGCCAGCGGCGGCTCCAGTTGACCCCCCTGAAGTCCCCCCTTGCCAAGGGGGGACGGAATTCGGGTTCGAGCCGTGCTCCGCGAGCAAACGCAGGTGCGAATCAAAAACTGCCCCACTACCCCGGTGGCAACCCTGGTCAGGATGCCGAATTCCTGCATTAACCACCCGAGGCGCAAGCCAGCGCGGCGGAGAGACGACGACATGCTTCAAGATAAGGCGGCATCGCTTCACCCGATCGGCCGTGGCGCCGAGCGGCGCGCCGTCTGCTGGGTCCCGGCGCTCGCGTTGCTCTGCGCCGCCGCCGTCTCGGCACAGGCGCCAAAGGCGCCTCCCACTCCGGTGCGCATCACCGTCGAACCCTTCGCCAGCCCGCTGCGCAGCGACAACCTCGCCGACTTCGGCGTCGCCGACATCGACCGCGACGGCAGGCTCGATCTGTTCACCTCCAACCACAACATGAGGGCGCAGCTGTACGTCGCCAGCGACGACCGCGGCTTCGTCGACGCCCTCTCCCGGCTCGGGCTCGACGCCGACCCCGAGCTTCCCGGAATCGAAGCCTCGCTCGCGGCGCCCGATACGACGCCGGCGGGACTTCACGTCTACTTCGACGAGGAACGCCTGCGAGTCCGGGCGACGGCCGCTCCTGGAGAAGCGCCGCCGAGCTTCGCCGGCGTGCTGCACTTCGCAAAACCCGTCCAATTCGAATCCGAGGGCGGGGTGCGCATTGGCGGCGGCGCACGGCCGAAAGCCGTTGCGGAGCTGGCGTTCGAAACCGAAGGAGAGGGACTTCTCACCATCGAGCCCTGGTTTCCAAAACACGAAATCGAGTTGCGCCTCGATGCCGGCACGCCACTCGACCGGGTCTTCCTCGGCCAACAGGGGAGATCTCCGACCGCACGCGAAGTCCTGTTGCGGCAGGTCGACCGGCACGGCCTGGCCTGGGCTGACTACGACGGCGACGAGGATCTCGACGTGTTCATCAGCCGTGGCGCGATGGTCGGCATGGCACCGGCCACGCTGGGCGACGAGCTCTTCCGCAACAGCGAGGGCCGATACCACAACGTCTTCGACCGCTCGGGAATCCGCAAGCGCCGCGGTCGCGCCCGTCGCGTCGAGTGGGTCGACTTCGATCTCGACGGCAGACTCGACCTCTACGTCGGCAACACCGACAGCCCCAACCGTCTCTGGCGACAGAACGAAGATGGAACCTTCAGCGACGTCACCGAGCAACACCAGCTCGGCCTGCGCCAGGGCGAGGTCTTCCGCTGGTTCGACGTCGACTCGGACGGCGATCCCGACCTGCTCGCCGCGATCCCCGGCTACGCGTCCCTCTTGTTCGTCAACGAGGGCGGCCGGTTCACCAAGCGAGCTCTGGAGAGTTGTCCGACCAACAATCCGTCGCACCTGGCGCTCGCCGACTTCGACGGCGACGGCGACGTCGACGTGTTCGTCGCCGACGCTCAGACGAACCGACTCTTCGTCGCCGACGCCGACGGCTTCACCGGAACCGAGGCGATCAAGGTCGGCCTGCCCGGACGCAGCGCAACCGCGAACTGGGTCGATTTCGACAACGACGGTCTTCTCGACATCCACCTGGTGCCCGGCGGAGTGCGCCGTCAGGTGCCCGGCGGGCGTTTCCTCTTCGCCGGCAACCTGGTCGAGGGGCGCCCCCGACTGGCGCGCTGCGCTTGGATCGATCTGGACGACGACGGCGATCGCGATCCGCTGTGCGAGGTCAGTCGCGAGGGTCTCGTGGTCGAGCACAGCGCCGCTACGAACCAGAGCGGCAGCGGGCACTGGCTGCAGATCGACCTCGTCGGCAAGCGCGGCAACCGCCAAGCGATCGGCGCGTCCCTGCTGATCGAACAGGGCGAACGACGCGTGCGCCACGTCGTCGGCGAAGCGGAAGGCGCGCACTGGTCCCAGGGGCACTACCGAATCTACGCCGGCCTTGGCGCGCACCCCGAACCCGTTGCTCTCACGATTCGCTGGCCCGGCGGATCGAAGCGCCGGATCGAATCGGTCGCCCCCGACCAGCGCATCGAGGTGAAATACGATGTCGAGTGAGCCCACCGGCAAACCAATCACCCGGGAGCAGGAGCCACCCTACCCCGCCGAGTCCTACGCCTGGTACGTCGTCGGCGTGTTGATGGTGATCTACGTCTTCTCATTCGTCGACCGGCAGATCCTCAGCCTCCTGGTCGGCCCGATGCGGCGCGACCTCGACCTCAGCGACACCCAGGTGAGCTTGCTGATGGGCACGACTTTCGCCCTCTTCTACACCGTGTGCGGAATTCCGATCGGCCGCCTCGCCGATTCGCGCAGTCGCCGCGGGCTGATTGCGATCGGGGTGCTCGTCTGGAGCGTGATGACCGCCGGCTGCGGGCTGGCGCGACACTACTGGCAGCTACTGCTGCTGCGGATCGGTGTCGGAGTCGGCGAAGCCACGTTGTCGCCTTCCGCGTATTCTCTGATCAGCGACTCCTTCCCACCGCAGCGTCTGGCGACCGCAATCAGCGTTTACTCGATGGGGATCTACATCGGTTCCGGCTTGGCCTACCTGCTCGGCGGCATTGTCGTCGGCGCGGTCGCCGGCGAGTCGGAGATCTCCTTGCCGATCGTCGGTTCGATCCGCGCCTGGCAGATCGTCTTCCTGGTCGTCGGCCTGCCCGGCATCGTTCTGACCCTGGCTCTGTTGACCGTCCGCGAGCCAGTGCGCCGCGGAGTCATCGCCGGCGCCGCAACGTCGAGCGTGCCGGTGCGCGAGGTCGCCGACTACATGCGCGCCAACTGGAAGACGTTCGCATGCCACAACGTCGGCTTCGCGCTGCTGTCGTTCTCGAGCTACGGAAGCGGCGCCTGGATCCCCGAGTTCCTGCAACGCACGCACTCGGTTTCGGCGCGCGACGCCGGGATCTGGTTCGGCACCATCGTAATGCTCTCCGGCACCGCCGGCATCGTCTTCGGCGGCCGGTTCGCCGACTGGCTGGCGAGCCGCGGACGCACGGACGCCAAGATGGCGTCCGGACTGACCGCCGCGATCGCGTGGCTGCCGGCCGGGATCCTGTTTCCCCTGGTCGACGACCTGCGCTCGGCACTGCTCCTGCTCACCCTGGCGAGCTTCACCTCGAGCATGCCGTTCGGCTGTGCGGCGGCGGCAATCCAGGAGATGATGCCGAACCGAATGCGCGGTCAGGCCTCCGCCGTATACTTGTTCGTCATCAACCTGATCGGCCTCGGCCTCGGTCCGACCGCCGTCGCGCTGTGTACCGACTACCTGTTCGCCGACGATTCCGCCTTGCGCTACTCGCTCCTGATCGTCGCCACGCTGGCCCATCTGATGGCGGCCGTCCTGCTGTGGCTGGGCCTGGCCCAGTTTCGCGCCAGCCTCACCAGGCTCGAGCGCTGGCTGTCCCTGGAGGCGCGCTGACCGAGTCCCGCCACCACGTTTGCTTCCGAGCCGGAGCCGCAATATTTTTCCGGCGTGAGCGACGCCGGCGGTGACGAACCCAAGGTTTCGCAGCGACGTGCCTTGATTGGGCGGACCAGCGAAATCAGTCGCCTCACCGAGTTGGTGAGGTGCGCACACTCGGGGCAGAGCGCCCTGGTCTCTCTGGTCGGCGATCCCGGGATCGGCAAGACGCTGCTGGCTCGGGAGGTCCTCGAGATCGCGCGCGCCGAGGGGGCGCGGGTGGCCGACGGCCGCTGCCACGAAGAAGCCACGCAAAGCGCGTTCCGGCCCTGGCTGCAGATCTTTCGCACGCTGCTCGAGCAGCCGTCGGCAAGCTCCCTCTACGAAGTGCTCGGAATCGAGGAGAGCCAGGAAGCGCCGCGCGACGCTGCCAGTCTCGCCGAAGGTACGACCCCCCTGAAGAATCGGATCGAGCTCTTCGACGCGGTGGTTCGCACCCTGGTCGACTACTCGGATCATGCGCCGGTCGTCCTCGTTTTGGAGGACGTCCACTGGGCCGACTCGGCGAGCTTGCTGTTGCTCCGCTTCGCCGCGCGCGAGATCGCCGCGCGCGGCATCGTTCTGGTGGTCACCCATCGCCCCGAGCAGATCTACGCCGACCGCCCGTTCACCCGGGCGATGCGCGCCTGGGAGAGCGAGCCTCTGCACGTCCGCCTCGACCTGCAGGGGCTGGGCCCGGAGGATGCCGCCGCCCTGGTGCAGCAAGAAGCGGCGCGCCTGGTGGCGCGCGAGATCACCCCCGATCTCATCGCGAAGTCGGGCGGCAATCCCCTGCTTCTGATCCAGATGGTGCGCCACATCCTCGAGGCGACGGGACCGATCGACGCGCCGTCGGGTCGACGATCCGCGGTGACGGCCGAGTTGCCGACCGACGTGCGCGAGCTGATTCTCCAGCGCATCAAGGGACTCGCCGCGCCGACCCGCCAGGCGCTCGAGGCAGCCGCCTGCAGCGGTTCGGTCTTCGAGCACGCCCAACTGCAGGCGACGCTGCGCGAGCTGGGGACCGAAGCAGGCGATCTGCTCGACAGCCTCGACGAAGCGTCGGATGCCGGGCTGGTCGAGGAAGACAGCGGCCTGGCCAGCTACCGCTTCAGCCATGCGCTGATTCGCGAGTCGCTGCTCAGCAGCATCCCGGCGCGGCGCAAGCGCATGATTCACGGCGCCATCGTCGCCGCCATCGAGACCGTGCACGCGGCGCAGATCGATGCCCACCTGCCGGAGCTGGCGCTGCACAGCTACGAGAGTGCGACCGGAGTGGGGGCGGACAAAGCGACCAGCTACGCCGCGTCCGCCGCTGGCCGCGCCTACAGCTCATTCGCTTTCGACGAGGCCGCCCTTTGGTTCAACCGGGCGATCGAGATCGTCCGACTGCACAACCCGTCCGACCAACGGAGCCAGGCCGAGCTGACGTTGGGCGTCGGCCAGAGTCTTTCGATGGCGGGGCGGGGCCACGAGGCGATCGAGAAGTTCACCGACGCGCTCGAGATGGCGCGCGCCCTCGAGCACTGGGGACTGTTCGGCTGGTGCGTCTACGGCATGTGCATTCAGTGGTCCACCAACAGCGTCGTGCGCATCGGTGAGAGTCGCGATGAGGCGCTGATCCTCGAGGCACTCGAGCGCGCCGACGCCGACGACTTCACCCTGCGTGCGACGCTGATGGCGCGACTCGGCGCCGAGCGCGCCACCTACGATCCTGGGTCAGCGGCGAAAACCGCGCGCGAGGGACTCGATCTCGCTCTGCGCCAGGACGATGCGCGCATCTTCGGGACGGCGCGCAGCGCACTGCGCATCGCCGACTGGAGACCGGACAATCTGAGCCAGCGACTCGATCTCTCGCGGGAGTCGGTCGACGGTGCGCGCCAGGCCGGCGAAGTCGTCGACCTCGCGGCATTCCTGCCGCTGCTCATCATCGACCTACTGGAATCGGGCGCAGCCGATGAGGCCAAGAACGAAACCGAGCACTACCGGGTTCTCGCCAACAAGATCATGAACCCCTTCTTCCTGTGGCAGCTCGGGGTGATCGAGTCGATGTGGCTGATGCTCGGCGGCGCGTTCGCCGAAGCGGAGAGCCGGGCGCAAGCGACTTTCAACGCCGGCTTCGAGCACAACCCGACCGACGCCGGAGCGATCTTCGGCGCGTTCAATTTCGCGCTCGCCTGGTGGCGCGGCGGTCTGGCGCCGCACGAACAACCGTTGCGCGACATCATGAGCCAGATGCCGATCGTTCCCGGCTGGCGCGCCGGCTTGGCGACGATCTGCGCCGAAACCGGAAAGGCCGATCTCGCCCGCGAACAGATCGACCTGCTGACCGCCGCCGGGCTCGAATCGATTCCGCGCGACGCAACCTACCTGACGACGATGACCCTGTTGGCGGAGACCGCGCATCGACTCGCCGATCCGGTGCTCGCCAAGCTCATGCTGCCCTTGCTCGCGGCGAGCGAAGACCAGTTCGTCGTCGTCGGCAACGCCGTCGCCTGTCACGGCAGTGTCGCCGGCTACCTCGCCGCGCTGACCGGCCTCGCCGGCGACCCCGCGCAAGCAAACCGCCTGTTCGCCAAGGCGATCACGCTCGAGACCGGCATCGGTAGCCAGCCGCTCGCGACCAAGACGCGCTCCAACTGGATCGAGTTCCAAGCGCGTAGCGACTGTCGCAACGCCGACTTCGACGACTTGGCCGCGCGCACGCGAGCCGACGCCGATCGTTTCGGAATGACCGCGGTACTCGGCCGACTCGACGCCCTGACGACCGCCCGGAAAGCGCCGGCGGTCGCGCCAAGGCCGGACCAATCGAGCGCCGAACGCGGCGAACCAGCGGTGTACCGCCGCCAGGGAGAATTCCGCACGATCGCCTTCGCGACGCAGGAGATACAACTGAAGGAGAGCAAGGGACTCGCCTATCTCGAGCACCTACTGCGCCACCCCGGCCGCGAGTTCTTCTCCCTCGAGCTGGTCGGCTTGCTGAGCGATGCGCCCCCCGACTCCGGCCAGCCCCGGGCCGGGGACGCCGGCGAAACGCTCGACGCGCAAGCGGTGACGCAATACCGAATGCGTATCCAAGACCTGCGCAGCGAGCTCGAAGAGGCGGAGGAGATGAACGACCGCGGCCGCGCCGATCGACTGCGCGAGGAGCTCGAGTTCGTCGCCGACCAGCTCGGCGGAGGGCTCGGTCTGGGCGGCCGCAAGCGCAAGGCGGCCTCCGACAGCGAGCGCGCGCGCGTCAACGTAACCCGCGCCATCCGCAGCTCGGTGCGGAAGATCGCCGACGCCCACCCACCCCTCGGACGCCGCCTGATCAAGTCGATCAGAACCGGCAACGTCTGCTCCTACGAAGCCGACGAAGACCGGCCAATCGCCTGGGAGTTCTAAAGCAGCGGGACTTGCGCCTACGATCGCCCGCGAGTTCTAGAGCGGCTGGATTTGCGCCTCTCCCACTGCGAATTCCCGAGTAGCCCGAAGGGCGTATCGAGGGACTCGGGACAGGCCCCTCGATACGCATACTCCGAATTCCCGAGTAGCCCGAAGGGCGTATCGAGGGACGCCGCCCGAACCGCGGTTCGCCGCGACCGCGAAGCGGCGTCCGCACCGCCGCGCGACCGTCGCATCCAAGGGGCCCGATCGGTCGCGACGATCGCGTGGCACGAATCTTTCTCTCGCCTCCGACATGCCGGGGACACCAACTCGAAGAGGAGAGAGAACATGAAAACGATCACTCTGGGCTGCGCGTTGATCGCGCTGGCACTCAGTCCGGCCGCAGCAGTCGACCTCGACTCGATGGTCCGCGACAAGGCCCGCGAGATTGCCGACGCCGCGCCGCAAGAACCCGAGGCAGGGTCCGATTCGCTGCGTCGCGACCGACGCGGCGCGCTCGACAGCCAGCTGCGCACCAACATCCGGCGCTTGCGCGCCAGCGGGTGCGTAGCCAAGTGCTGCCCGTGGGACCTCGAGGGCAACGGCAGCGTCGGCTCGTCCGACCTGGTGATTCTGTTGAGCGCATGGGGTCCGTGCGAGAGCGGGGATTGTCCCGCCGACTTCAACGGCGACGGCAACGTCGACCGGATCGATCTCGACGCGCTGATCGCCAACTGGGGAAGCTGCTGCCCGGGCGACCTCAACGGCGACAGCCACGTCAACTTTGCCGACCTGTCGCAGCTGCTCGCCGCCTGGGGACCGTGCGACGGCGATTGCGTCGAGGATCTCAACGACGACGGAGTCGTCGACCAGAAAGACCTGGCGCGACTGTTGAACCGATGGGGGCCATGCTGCCCCGACTTGAACGGCGACGGTTTGGTGAACGCCGAGGACCTCCTCCAACTGCTGCAGGACTGGGGGCCGTGTGACGATCCCGAGTGCGTCGCCGATCTCAACGGCAACGGCAACGTCGGCCGAGCCGACCTGGCGATCCTGCTGCGGTTCTGGTCCGCCGGCTGCGACGACCCGGGTTGCCGTGAATGAGCCGATTGGTCCGGGGCTCGGCTCGAGCCCCGGACCAACTCCCGAGCTTCACATCACTCGATCGGCAACGAGTCGACGCAGCGCGCCAGGCGGGCCGCTGCGTCGCTGCAGTCGGACGACCGCCAGGCGATGTGTTGGTCCGGGCGCACCAGCAACGCACCGTCGCGGCTGATGCCGCAGGCCGCCAGCCAGGTCTCGGAATCGCGCAGCTCACCTTGCTCGAGTTGCTTGAAAACCAGCGGAATCCTTCCCACCTGTCCGACCGCATCGCTCCAGGAATCGCCATCCGGACCCACCAACAGAATGAATCGATCGAGCGGCACCCAGTCGAGGACGGAACCTCCGTCGCGAGTCCAGGCGTGCGGCAGTCTCGCCCCAGGCCGGCCGCTGGGAACGAACTCCCGCACGGCGTGCGGATCGCTCGCCGTGCCGTCGCTGCAAACCACGCCCGTTTGGTAGCGGAAGCCCAACTGCAGCCCCGGCATGTCGAAGTGCTCGGCCTGGCCGTCGATCGCCGACTCGACCGCTTGGCGCCGCGCAGGATCGGCCCAGACGCGCTCCAGCTCGGCGCGCGACGCCTCGACGTCCTCCGACAGCCCCATCGCCAGCGGAACCTCGATCAGACGCAGCGCATTGGCGAGACTCTGCTCGGCGTTCTGCTGCGCCACCGGCCGGCGCTCCGCTTCGTACGTCTCCAGCAGCGGGTCCCCCGCCCAGCCTGCCAACACTCCAGCCAGCTTCCACGCCAGGTTGTGCGCGTCTTGCACACCGCTGTTGAGACCGAGGCCGCCGGTGGGCGGGAACCGATGCGCCGCATCGCCGGCGAGGAAGATGCGCCGATCTCGGTAGCGATCGGCGACTTGCGACGTCATCGTCCAGGTGGAGATCGTCTCCACCTCCAGATCGACGTCGGGGTCGTGCATCGCTTGGCGCACGATCGCTTCGCAGCGAGCGGCGTCGTACTGCTCGACCGATTCCACGGCGGGGTCGATGGCGTGCATGAAGACCGATTCGTGGTCCAGGTCGTGCAGGACGAAGGCTCCCGAGGCCTGCGGATCGCAGACGAAGTGGAGAATCCCCGGAGGCTCACCGGCAAGGCGCCGCAAGTCGGCTCGCACGTGGATCATCACGAAGGTCTGGATCTGCGCCGGACCCGTCATCTCGATACCCAGCGACTTGCGGACACGACTGCCTGCGCCGTCGGCGGCAATGAGAAACCGGCTACGGATCTCGCTCGGTTGGTCCGTCTGCCGGTCGCGAATGGTCGACACCACCCCCTCCGCATCTTGGGTGGCAGACTCCCACTGGTGACTCCACAGCGGTTGCGGCGCTCCCGCCGCGTCGAGCGCATTGAGCAGCGCCGGCTCGAAACGATGCTGGGAGATGTTGCGCAGAGGAGTCGGTGTCAGCGCCAGTTGGTCGTCGCCCTGACGCTCGTATGGCTGGTAGCCGAAGACGCGGCCGCCCAGTTTGTCCACCCAGTAGACTCGCCCCGCATCCGCCGGATCGGCTGCAGCGGCGGCCAGGGCTTGCATGTCGACTCCGGCGGCACGACAGATCTCCAGCGTGCGTGCGTTGATCACGTGCGCCGCCGGTGCGCGCTGCGAGACGGCGCGCCTCTCGACGATGCGATTGTCGACACCGAGGCGATGCAAGAGCAGCGAGGCCATCATCCCGGTCGGCCCGCCGCCAACGATGAGCACCGGCGTTTCAAGCGACTTCATCGGAGGCCCTCCGCAGTACCCAAAGGATTCCCGCCATCGCGACCGACAGCAGCGTGAAGACGAATACGTTCTCGTCGTAGCCGAGAATCTCCGTATGAACTCCCTCCACGGCGATCTCGCCGTCGTAGACCGGCGCGAGAACGTAGGCAATCCAGAACCCGCCGAGGTTGCAGCACTGCCAAGCTGCCGACAGCCAAAGGTCTCGGACGCCGCGCGGGCGACGGAACCACAGCAGATACAGATTGACCAGCCCCGAGAGAAACATGAAGCCCAGCAGCCACACCAGATGCACCCGCGCGTGCCCTACCCAATCCGGGTGGAAGGCGTGGCTAGCGCCGAAGTCGCGAATCATCGGACCGAAGAATTCGGCCAAGGTGACGGTCAGCGCAACCCGCAGCCAAAAGTGATCCCTCGTCTCGTTCATCGAAAATCCCCCGTCATGAAATACCCAACGACGTGCCCTCGTCTTCCGAACGCACCCGGAACGGGCCATTGAGCGCCTTCAACAACTTGCCGTCGCGCTCGTAGACGTCGGGGCGGAACTCCACCGTTTCATCGCGGACCACGACCGTATGGTAGGCGATGATGATTCGAACCCTTCTCTTCAGATTGATCGTTTGCGTTCTGCCCGTGGCGACCGCGGCGTCGATCTTGCTGCGAGTCCAATCGCCCTGACCAGCCAACAATCGCTCTGCCAGCTCGAACGGACGCTCGACGCGGATGCACCCGGCGCTGAACGTCCGCGTCGCGCGGTCGAACAAGTCGCGGTGGTTGGTATCGTGCATGAAGACGGCATGTGGATTGGGAAAGACGAACTTGAGCGCTCCGAGCGCGTTGTTGGGCCCAGGGGGCTGGCGCACGATGTATGGGAAGCCTCGGGACGACGTCAAATCGACCGACGACGGGTCGACCCGTTTCCCATCGCGGGTGAGCAGGACGTACCCCTTGTCTTGGATGTATCTCGGGTTCCTACGCATCCCCGGAATTACAGTCCGGCGGATGATCCCCGGAGGAATCGTCCAGTCCGGATTGAGCACGATCCGGTTGATCTCGGATTTGAACAGCGGGCTTTGCGTATAGTGCTTGCCTACCTGCACTCGCGAGCGCCAGACGACTGCGAGATCACTCAACCACAGTACCTCGAACCCGGCGACGTCGACGACGATCAACTCCCCGCGCGCCTCGTGCGCCACCCAACGCTGGCGTTCGAGATTGACCCGGATCTGGTCGATCCGGCGTTCGACGGGAACGTTCAAGGCGGCAATCGTCGCCCGCCCGACGGCCCCGTCGGCCTCCAGCCCCAACCGCATCTGCGAGGCACGCACTGCAGTCTCGAGATCGCCGTCGTAGAGGGCGGGGTCGGCCGCGGCCGGGCCCTTTAGATCACCAGTGATGCGCAGGCGAGAACGCAGCGCGACAACTCGCGGACCAAGAGCGCCGGGCTTCAGCGTCGGACCGGGGGCGATCGGTTTCCAACCTCCCGCGGCGCGCAAGGCGCGGTACCTCGCCAGTGCCTTGCGAGTCGCCTCGTAGGCCGGCGGCTCGGGGCGAGCGAGATCCAGCAGAGCCTCGATCTCGGCCGCGCGGATCGCGTCGACCAGCCGCGGCGCCGGATCCTGGCCGGAGAAAGGGCGCGCGAAGTTGATGTTGGGGTCCAGCGAAGCCGGGTCGACCTTGCCAAAGGCGAGATTGTAGACCGCGCGGATCAACCCCTCGAACAGCAGGAGCTCGAGATCGACCCTTTCGGCGGCGGACAACCCGCCGGCATCGCGCCTGGCGATCAGATCGTCGGCGGCTGCAAAGCGGTACTCCTCGGGCGTCAGGCCGTCGCGTTCGACGCCGTCGATCGCGTCCATCAGGGCGTCGACCCGCCGCGCATCCCACAGCGGCCGAGATCCGGCGAGTTGGTAGACGCGATGGATCAACTCGGCGGCGTGAATCGCGACTCCGCGAACACGAACCTTCTCGGTGGGGCGTCGGCGCAGCTCGGCGGCAAACCCGTCGTCCGCTGGCGCGGCGAGCGGTGTCAGCGACACCATGGTGATCGCAGCCGCGGCTCCGATCGCAGCCCTCGACCGAAGTCTCAACTCGCGCGCACGCCATGTCGACCGTCGCAGGGCCGGAATCAACATTCCGCACTGAGTAGCGAATCGAGCCCGGCAACCACAACTGTCGGTGGCTCAGCTGGCGCGGCGGTCGACCTTGGCGCCGCGCGAGCGCATCAGGACGTAGCGCCCCGTGCTGCGGCCGACGATCCCGTCGCGTTCGAACTGCTTGAGGTTGCGGTTCACGGTGGACCGGTCGACCGCGACCAAGCGCGCCAGATCGTCTTGCGTCAGCGAGAGATCGATCAAAGTTCCGCCGTCGTGCGGCCGACCGAAGTCGCGCGCCAGGACTCCGAGCTCGTGGAGCAAACGCTCGCCGACGTTGCGCGTCAGCAACTCGCACTTGTCGCAGAGCAGGTCGGACATCACCGACCACGAGTAGCGAGCGAACTTGAGCGCGCCTTCCTCGCCGAGTCCGGCGACTACTTCCGTGACCAGCTCGTGCGCGACGAAGGCGATTCCCGACGGACGGTGCGCATAGGCGGTGAAGGACGGCTTCCCGCCGCGCTCGAACACGGTGACCAACGGCAGACCGGGTTTGACGAAGCGGACGATGACCGGCTCCGGTCGCTGACCTTTGTAGGTGAGGCGAACCACCCCCGAGATGACGAACTTGGTCAGGCCCGAAGGTCGGTTGGCGCGCTCGATGACTGCGCCCTCACGGAAGTACGCGATCTGCGCACTCTCGGCGATGACGTCGATCGCTCTCGTGGTGAGCCCGGTCTCGGCGGCCGAATCGGCTAGCACCGCCCGCAGCCGGCGCTCACCCGTGTCCATGCGATCGTCTGTCCCCACAAGCGTTCCTCAGTCGAGGCCTTCGCCATGGTTCCCCAAGTCCCGAACCGCGGCTGGAACATTTCTAGTTTTTTCCAAACGAGCCGACCAGTTCGGGATTCCACTTACCGGCGAACGTGACCCCCGAAGTCGCGCGCCGCCTCGTGTGATACATGTCACACGAAATCGAAATTGCCTGTGCGCAGCAACACACTTCTGCGTTGGGGTTCGGAGCCGAAAAGAGCATTATCTCGGTCGTGGGAGGCTTCCGGAAGTACCGGCTGAAGGGACCTCCTTCCCCAAAAGGCGGGTGTCCTCCCCGCCGTGGTTCCCCTGTCGGCCGCCTGCGAGAGTAGGCGGCCGACGCATTCTCGGCCGCCTGCGTTTAGAGCGCGGCGTAGACCGCTTCGATGAGGCCGAGGGTCTGTTGGTTCTGAAAGCGCGCGCCGGGCCGATTGGCGACGTATCCAAACGCCAGGGAATGCGCCGGGTCGGCCATGCCGAGACATCCACCGTGGCCGAAATGACCGAACGCATCCGGCCCGGGGCCGAAGGTTCGTCCGGGAAACGGCAACTGAAAGCCGAGACCGAAGCGCGAAGCGCGTCCGAGCACCCGGTCTGGCCCTTCCGCCTGGGTCCGCGTGGCCTCGGCGCGAAGCGCACTGCCGACACCGGCGCGCCCGCGCACGTAGGCGTCGTAGACTCTGGCGAGAGAGCGCGCGTTGCCGTGTCCGTTGGTCGAAGGAATCACGGCGCGCCGCCACTGCGCGGTGTTGACCGTGGTGAAGCCGCTCAACCCCGGAGGATTGAAATAGACGTGTTGGATCATGACGTCGTGCTCGGCATCGCCGGTCGGCGGGAACGCGAACCGCGCCTCCTCTACGGTGAGACCCTCGCCCATCGAATGAGTCGGCGAGATTCGCGCGTGCTGCGAGTCGTCGACCCCAAAGTGATAGTCGGCCGCGAACGGCTCAGTGAGCCGCTCGCGTAGAAGCTGGCGAACCGCCAAGCCAGTGGCGCGCCGCAGCACCTCGCCAATCAGGTAGCCCTGCGTGTTGACGTGGTAGCCGTGCGCCGAGCCCGGTTCCCAGTACGGCTCCTGTTCCGCGAGGTGCCCGCACATGCGCTGCCAATCGTACATCGCATCGTCCGCCAACGGTTTGCGAACGGCGGGCAACCCGGCGCGATGGGCCAGGATGTCGCGCAACGACAACCTCGCGCGGCGCGCCGCCACGAGCTCCGGCCACACCGCCTCGATCGGCGCATCGAGGTCGATCTCACCCGCCTCGACCGCCTGCAGAGCCAACATTGCGAGTAGCCCCTTACCGACCGAGAACGCGTTGACGATCGTATGCTCGTCCCACGGCGCCGCTCCCTCGAGATCGAGGAAGCCGCCCCAGAGATCGACCACCACCTCTCCGCCGACGATCACGCAAACCGCGGCGCCGCTGCCGTCGTTGCAGCGGTCTGCGGAGAACCGCTCGCGCACCTCTTCGAACCGCCGCGGGCAGAAGCCGGAGATCGGCGCGTCCCAGTCCATGGTATGCAGTCCGTTCCGAGGCCGTCAGTCGAGATCCTTGCCGTCCATTCCGGCGTTCTTGCGGGCCCGTTCGACGAGATCGCGAACGACCGGCCCGAGCTGAGTCGGATCGGCGGTCGGTTCGACAGTCGGGCCGCGGTGCCACCCCTCGGCGACGGCCAGCATGCGGCCAGACGCTTCGAACACGCGGCCGGTAACCGCGCGCGACTCCTCACTCGCCAGCCAGGTGCAAATCGGGGCGATCCAGCGCGGATGCTGCGCCGCCTTCTGCTCCTCGCTGCGCTCGCCGCTACCCAGGTCCTCGGTCATTCTGGTCAACGCGCCAGGCGCAATCGCGTTCACGGTGATGCCGTAGCGGCGCAATTCACGGGCGGCAATGATCGTGAAACCGGCGATCCCCTGTTTCGCCGCGCCGTAGTTGGTCTGTCCGGGATTTCCGTAGATCCCGGAGACCGAGGTCGTATTGATGATCCTCGCATCCACCGCTTCGCCCTTTTTGCAGAGCTCCCGCCAGTGTCCGGCCGCCCAACGACTCGGCGCAAAGGTCCCCTTGAGGTGAACCCGAATCACCGCGTCCCATTCCTCCTCGGTCATATTCACCAGCATTCGATCGCGCAGAATGCCCGCGTTGTTGACCAGGACGTCGAGTCGCCCGAACTCGTCGACCGCCTGCTCGATCAGTTGGCGCGCTTGCTCGAAGTCGCTGATGTCGGCGCCGTTGGCGACCGCCTGACCGCCGTTCGCTACGATCTCATCGACCACCTGCTGCGCCGGCGAAGCCGACGCCCCGGTGCCGTCGCGCGCGCCGCCGAGATCATTGACCACGACTTTGGCGCCGTGCGTCGCCAACATCAGCGAATGCTCGCGACCGATTCCCCGGCCGCCGCCGGTGACGATCGCGACCCTGCCCTCACACAATCGGTTGGCCATATCACGCTCCCCCCTAGTCTAACCGCCCCCGGCCAGTCGCGGGTTCGGGCTGCGTGCGAGGATGCCCCAGGTTCGACGGTGCCTTCAAACGACGGCGCATCTGTGGACGCGGCAGCGGGTCCGGTGATAGCAGCTGATCCGCGGGAGCGGGAGATCCGAATGACGTTCGAGCGAGATGAATTCGTCAACGATTGCGTCGCGGCGGTCGCTGCTGACGATGGCGAGCACGCGATCTTCGAGCGGCTCGCCGGCGCCGTGGCAGAGCCTGGCGAGATCATCGACGCGCTCGGCAAACCCGAACAGGGGGGCGTGCAAGCGCTGCACGTGTCCGATCAGCTCACCATCCTCAACGTGATCTGGGCGCCGAGAATGACCCTGATGCCTCACGATCACCACATGTGGGCGATCATCGGCGTCTACGCCGGACGCGAGGACAACATCTTCTGGCGACGGCGCAGCGACGATCGCGAGCTGATCGAGGCAGCGGGCGCGAAATCCCTCGGCGTCGGCGACACCCAACCTCTCGGCATCAACGTCATCCACTCCGTTACCAACCCCACCTCGACCTACACCGCGGCGATCCACGTCTACGGCGGCAACTTCTTCGAGAAGGAGCGCAGCGAGTGGGACCCGCTGTCACTGCGCGAGGAGCCGTACGACATCAAGCGAGCGATGGCGCTGTTCGAAAGCGCCAACGCGGCCTCCAAGAGCTGACGGGCCGCGGCTGATCGACGATCGCTCCGGCCCTCCGAGAGGACTGAACCCGCATGTATCCCGTCATCGCCGACTTCGGATTCTTCAAGATCAACAGCTTCGGCTTGATGATGGCCCTCGCGTTCTTCGCTGCCAGCTGGCTGGTCACGCGCGAGCTGGACCGACGCGGCCTCGAGCCATCGCACATGGAGGGGTATCCGCTCACGGCAATGATCGCCGGTCTGATCGGCTCCCGCCTGTACTGGGTATTCGAGCACCTCGACAAGTTCGAACGGGCCCCGTTCGCCACCCTCTTCGGTGGCGCCGGTTTCACCTGGTACGGCGGCGCCGCCCTCGGAGCCTTCGCCGTCCTGTTTCTCGCCCACAGACGAAACCAACCTCTGTGGAGTGTCTGCGACGCCTTCGCTCCGGGGCTCGCCGCCGCCTATGCAATCGGCCGCATCGGTTGTCAGCTCGCCGGGGACGGAGACTACGGAATACCGAGCGACGTGCCGTGGGCGATGGCCTACCCCGACGCCGTCGTGCCGACCACCGAACGCGTCCACCCGACCCCGGTCTACGAAATGGTCGCCATGGGGGTCGCGACTTGGATTCTGTGGCGCTTCCGCGATCGCAGCTGGGCCGAGGGCGGTGCGCTGTTCGGTCTCTACCTGATTTTGTCCGGCGTCGAGCGCTTCCTGGTCGAGTTCGTGCGCACCAATTCGGTGTGGATGCTCGGGATGACAGCCGCGCAAGTCACCAGCATCGCCGCGGTCATCGCCGGAGCGTGGGTGATGCGCGCACAGCCGGGCAACCAGCCACCGCCAACCAGGGCCAAGCGCCGGCGGCGAGCAAGACCGGCCTGAGGCGAACGCGCAACGCGGTCGGGCTTCCTACTGAGGATACGCGAGGCCGCCGGACGAGCTGTCCCAGGTGAAGGTGCGCGCGCCGCGCGTCGAGCTCGCCACTCCGAGGAACGTCGGACTGCCGATCCCGTTGTTGGCGGTCATGTTGATGTCGACAGTCGCCGAGCGGCGGAAGTTGGGCAGGCCTGAATCGCAGACGGCATTGGCGCAGGAAAGGTAGCCGCCGACCGTGAGAAAGTAGGCTTCTTGCGCGTTGGCCGCGTTCCGCAAGTCGGAGACGGCGCGCGAATCGAAGGAGCTGGTCTGGTAGGTGAGGTACTGAGGGATCGCGATCGCTGCCAGGATCGCCACCACCGCGACGACCACCATCAGCTCGATCAGCGTGAACCCCTCGGCACCCTGCGATTTTTTCCGTGTATTCATCCGTTTTGCCCCTCTCTTCCTGGGAATCACCGCCCCCCACGGCGGCTTGCGCGATTGTTCTGCCGACATACTCTGCAAACTACGTACCTACTTCGACGAGAGCATAGGAAAAGCTCGCCTTACGGTGACCGCATGCAAGGTGCGAAGGGTTTCGACGCGGCAACGGCAGTGACGGTCAAATCGCGCCCATGGCGTCGAGCGAGGTGATTTGCAGCCCGACGGGTCACATCGACAGGAGCTGAGGAAGCGAGACGTATGAGAGCAATCCACTGGTTTCGCAACGACTTGCGGCTGCGCGACAACACCGCCTTGCGAGCCGCCGCAGAGCGAGCCGACGAGCTGCTGCCGATCTTCGTAATCGATCCGCGCCTGCTGCGAACCCACACCGCGGCGGCGCGACGCAACTATCTCGGCGCCTGCCTGAACGAGCTCGCCGAGTCTCTTGCCGAGGCCGGCTGCCCGCTGCTGATCGTCCGCGACGATCCCGTCGCGATCATCCCGCGCCTGATTCGCGAATGCGGAGCCGATCTCCTCACTTTCAACCGCGACTACTCGCCATACGCCGTGCGGCGTGACCAACGGGTGAGCGGCGCCGCGCAAGACGCGGGTGCAAAGGTCGAAAGCTTCAAGGACAAGGTTCTCTTCGAAGCCGACGAGGTGCTGACCAAGAACGGTACCCCGTTCCGCGTCTACTCACCCTACCGGCGAGCATGGCTCGCCAAATCGCGGGCGCAGTCGCCGAGCCCGAGCGGCCCGCCCAAGTTGCCGCGGCCGGTCGCGCTCCCCGCCTGCGCCAAACCCGCCTCACTGGACTGCGAACCATCCGAGCACATTGCCGGCGAGAGCGCGGCTCTGGCTCGACTCCGGGAATTCGTCGCCGGCGACGGCGCCAGCTACGAAACGGGGCGCGATCTGCCGGCGCGTGACGCAACTTCGCGCCTCTCAGCCGCGCTTCGATTCGGTGCGGTCTCGCCGCGAACCTGTATCGAAGCGGCGCGGAAGCAAGCCCGCAAGTCGAAGAGAGCCGTCGACGGTCTGGCGAAGTGGGTCGACGAGCTGGTCTGGCGCGAGTTCTATCAAGCACTGCTGGCAAGCCACCCCGAGGTCCTCGAACGATCGTTCCGGCCCGAGACTCGCGCGGTGGAGTGGAACGACGACGAAGAGAGCTTCGCCGCTTGGTGCGAGGGTCGCACCGGCTTCCCGATGGTCGACGCCGGAATGCGCCAGCTGGTGAGCACCGGGTGGATGCACAACCGAGCCCGGATGATCACCGCCAGCTTCCTGGTCAAAGACCTGCTGATCGACTGGCAGCGCGGCGAACGGTTCTTCATGGAACATCTCGTCGACGGCGACCCAGCCGCCAACAACGGCGGCTGGCAGTGGGCCGCTTCGACCGGTACCGACGCCCAGCCCTACTTCCGCGTGTTCAACCCGACCACCCAGGGGCGCAAGTTCGATCCGGACGGAACCTACGTCCGCCGCTTCGTCCCCGAGCTCGCCGATCTCCCCTCCAAACACATCCATGATCCCGGTTCGCAGCGACCCGGCGACTACCCCGAACCGATCGTCGATCACGCGGAGCGACGGGTGGTCGCGATCGCCCGCTTCGCAGCCGCGAAAGACCAGAACTGACGACGGGGCATCCAAATAATCCAATAATAACAATCGGATACAGATTTGTTCGGGTTTTGCCTGGACAAGAGTTGACAAAGGCTGCCGTCCGAGGGATAGTGCGGCCATGCCCAACACAGCTCACCTGCCGCTGCGCACAGTCAGTCAGCTGACCGGCCTGTCCCCAGATGTCGTCAGGGCCTGGGAGAAACGCTACCAGGTGGTCTCGCCGGTACGCGGCCCCCGCGGCGCCCGTCTCTACACCAATCAGGAGGTCGCGCACCTCCGGCTGCTGGCAAGCGCGGTCGCTTCGGGCCGATCGATCGGCGACATCGCCCACCTCGACCGCGCCGCGCTGGAGAGGCTGGCCGTCAACGCAGCGGCGCTCGACGACGACAAGGAGTTCCCCGGAGTCGCAACCGAGGTCATCGAGAGATCATTCGCCGCAATCGAGGCATTCGACCCCGATCGGCTACACGCGACCCTGTCGGAGGCGCTGATCGGTCTCGGAACCGTGAGCTTCATCCAGCGCGTCGCGACGCCGCTCCTCGAGGAGGTAGGTGAGCGCTGGAGTCGCGGCGATCTGACCGTGGCCGACGAGCATCTCGTATCCGGGGTTCTGCGGGGCCTTCTCAGCAGCTTGCTTCACTCGCGCGGCCGATCCTCGGGGCCGCGCTTGCTACTGGCGACGCCGGCGGGAGAGGAGCACGACTTCGGCACGCTGATCGTCGCGCTCCTGGCTGCCGACGCGGGTATCGACGTCGTCTATCTGGGGGCCAATCTGCCCGCCGACGAAATCATCGACGCGGCGAACCGCTGCGACGCGCGCGTCGTCGGGCTGGGCGTTTGCAACTGCGAAAACCTGGACCGCGCGACCGCCGCGACCGAAAGCGTTGCCAAGAAGCTGCCCCTCACCACCGAGCTCTGGCTCGGCGGACGCTGCGCAAGCGACGCCTGTCAGACACTCGCCAACCCATCGATCAAGCTCCTGACCGACCTGGACATGGTGCGCGCGGAGCTGGTTCGGCTGCGCGCCGAAGCACCGTCCCTCGGGAGATAGAAGAGAGCTCTCGTACTACGAGCGTTCAGAAAAGGAGGCCCACCATGAGCATCCACACCGAAGCCAATGCCAATCACCGTGACAGCACGACCTCGCACCTCGATCTCCCCGAGCTCGAGCACCTGCTGGCGAGCGGACAGATCCTCGCATCCCAGCAGCCGATCCAGAGCGAGTGGTCGCCGTGCAAGAAGCTCGCAGTCGCCGTGCTCGCCTCGGCCCTGGTCGAGGTGCGCGACCACGCTCACGACCAGTCCTACGAGCGCCGCATCCAGGAAGATCTCGAGTGGATCGAATCCGATGACGCCGAATGGCCCTTCTCGTTCGTCCGAATCTGCGAGCTGATGAACCTCGAGACGGCCTGGGTCCGCACCATGGTCGACGGCTGGATCGCGGTTCCGCCCTCACAGCGCAAGCGACCGGTTACTCCGTATCGTCAAGCAGCCTGAGATGACTCGGCAGCACACTTCGCATCTGGCCGCCGCATGCACCGCCGTGGCCCTCCTGTGGTGGGCCACGGCGGCGGCGGCAACCACGGTGGGCGGAACGCACTTCTCGCCCCGGATCGACGTGGGGGAAGCCGATCTCACTCTCCGCGGCGCCGCCGTCCTCCACTACAAGCGAATCTTCAAAGCGTATGCGGCCGCGCTGTATCTACAGCCCGACTCACCATCGCAGGCGGTGCTCGCGGACGAGCCGAAGCGCCTCGAGATCGAGTATTTCTGGGGCATTTCCGCCGACGACTTCCGCAAGGCGACGATCGAAGGAATCGCCCGCAACCTGCCCGCTGACAAAGTCGACGAGCTGGAGCCGGCGATCCGGTCGTTCAACGCCTTCTACTCCGACGTCGAGCCGGGCGACCGCTACGCGCTGACCTACCTCCCCGGCAAGGGGACGGAGCTCTCGCTCAACGGCGAGCCCCGCGGAACCGTCGCCGGGCTCGATTTCGCCGCCGCGATGTTCTCCATCTGGCTCGGAGACTCGCCTCTGGACAGGGCTCTCAAAGCGGCTTTACTGGGCTCGTGAGCGCGCGCGAACGAGATCGCCGGCGCTGGCTTCGCCGTGCAGTCACCGTACCGGCCTACTTCACCGCCGCGTTCCTGCTCGCGCCCTCGACTCTACTCGTCGGCCTGCCGCTCGCCGCGGCCTTCGACTTCGCGCGGTCCAACCGGTGGGCAACTAGCCGCGCTCTGGTGTTTCTATCGGTCTACTTCCTCTGTGAAGCGTTCGGGATCATCGCCGCGGCTGCACTCTGGACCGGGCACACGATCGGCGGTCGCTGGACGCCCGCGCAATACCAACGACGGAACTTCCGCCTCCAGTGCCTCTGGGCATCCACCCTCCACCACACCCTGCAGGCGACATTCTCCCTGACCACCGAAGTTCGCGGCACCGAGGTGGTGCGCCGCGGCCCCTACATCCTCTTCCCGCGCCACGTGTCCACCGGCGACACGATCTTGCCCGCCGCAATCATCTCGGACCCATTCGGCGTAGTCCTGCGCTACGTTCTCAAGCGGGAGTTGCTCTGGGATCCCTGCCTCGACATCGTCGGCCACCGACTGCGCAATGTCTTCGTCGCCCGCAACAGCGACCGCTCGGCTGAGGAGATCGCGCACGTCGCCGAGCTCGCCGACGACCTCGGCACGGACGAAGGAGTCCTCATCTACCCGGAGGGTACGCGCTTCAGCGAAAGTAAGCGCCGCCGCGCGATCGACAGGCTCGAAGCGCAGGGCGAACGCCGCCTGGCGTCGATGGCCTCGGCGATGAAGAACGTGCTCCCACCTCGGCTCGGCGGCCCGCTCGCACTCATCCGCAGGAATCGCGGGGCCGACGTCGTGTTCCTGGCGCACCGCGGCTTCGAAGGGATCAAGGCGTTGTCCGATCTCTTCGACGGCTCGATGATCGGGCGCGCCATCCAAGTCGAGCTGTGGCGCGTCCCGAGCGGCGAAATTCCGCAGGATATCGCCGACCTTCGCGTATGGCTGTACGAGCAGTGGCAGCGGGTCGACCGCTGGGTGGCCGGCCACATCGAGGAGCATCCCTGCGACGAACGCTCGGAGGTTGCCGTCGGATGAGCCGCCGAGACAGCAACGAAATCACCGCACTCACCTCATCCGGGCCCGCCACAGGCAGCCTCGGCCGTCACGAGACGCTGCGCTGCGAGGATTGGCTGCCGACCCCGCTCGACGAGGTTTTCGAGTTCTTCGCCGACGCCTACAACCTCGAGCGAATCACTCCGCCGTTCCTGCGGTTCGCCGTCGTCGGAGTGAGTGACCGCAGGGTTCGCCGCGGAACCACCATCGACTACAAGTTGCGCTTGCACGGCGTGCCGTTCCGCTGGCGCACCCGGATCGACGAATGGCAACCCGGCGTCTGCTTCGTCGACCGCCAGATCAAAGGCCCTTATCGGCTGTGGCACCACACCCACGAATTCGAGGCCCGGGACGGCGGGACCATCGTACGCGACATCGTTCGCTACGACCTGCCGCTCGGCCTGCTCGGGCGCGCGGTCGCCGGCGGGCTGGTTCGCAGAGACGTCGACGAGATCTTCCGCTACCGCCGCGACCGCACCCGCGCCATCTTCGGCGGCGTTGGCCGAGCGGCGTAGGCCCAGCCTACCTCTTCGCCGCTGCTCGAAACTCGCTTCGCTCGTAGCACGCCGGGGGCCGGGCTGACCTGCGGAACCGCCGGTCACGAGCAGCGCCACTCGCGCTATCGCGCTCGCGCTCGAATGCTCGCCCTCCGGCGCAGGCCGACACGCGCTTGCGCACGCAGCCGACGCAGGAAGTCAGGCCGCCATGCAGCCTAACCTGCATGGCGCTCTGGGATGTCGCATTCGTCTTCGCCAGGCGCCGGCGACAGCCCGCAGACACGACGCGACACCGCCGTCGAAAGTTCGCCGATCGCCCCCGCATCCGACACGGCGCCGCCGCGTTGCCGCGACCAAACACGCGGCCGCGCCGATCTCGGCCCGAGTCTTGCTCTTCCCTCGCCGCAAATCTCGTCGCTGATCCATCCGCACGACGGGGGAGCGCGACACGCGCGGCGACTCGAACCTGGGAGGGGCAACATGCGGGCAACGACTACGAGGCATGCGAATGAAAACGTGTCGCGCAAGCCGGTCTACCAACGCATGCGAATTGCGGCAGCCGCCGGATGGATCATTTGCTGCGCCATCGGCACGGCACTTGCCGTCGTAGAGGAACGCGTCGACGTCACGGTTCGGGACGCGATCAGCGGCGCAGTGCTGACCGATCTACGAGTCGATGCCCGTCGCCGCGTCGGCGACGATCTGCAATGGGCAGCTCGCGCCTATACAGACGACAACGGCCAGGCATCGTTCTCACTCGAAGGCATCGGCGAGGGCGTCCCCTACGTGTTCTCGGCCGCGCCCTACAACGGCGGCACCGTCTACAGTACCGACGTCACCCAACCGGGGCCGTTCGAGTTCCGCGTCGGCAAGCTGGCCGTGCGCGTCGTCGCCGGCGGCAGCGGGGACGTTCTGTCCGACCTGCGCGTCGACTTGCGCGAGGTGCGCGACGACGGATCGCTGCAGTGGCGCGGCCGCGGAACGACCGACGACAACGGGATCGTTCGTCTCGATCCACCCGGGATCGGCAAAGGCCAAACCTATCTGCTCGAGGCGCGCAGCCCGTGGGACGGATCGCGCAAACGGAGCCATCACATCCGCAGCGGCGGCGAGATCACGTTCGTCGTCGGCAATGCGCCGCTACACGTACACCTGCACGACGGCATCAACGGCGCGCCGATCGGCGAAACCCGGGTGACGGCCTACGAGCGGTTCGCCGACGGCGGCTCACGCGGCATCACCTCGCGCACCACCGACGACGAGGGCAACGCCGTCTTCGATCTCGACGGACTCGGCGACGGCCGCGTCTACTACTTGCGCGCCTCCGTCTTCAACGGCGGTCCGTCCTATACACCCGACCTCGAGTCGCCGGGGGACCTCGACTTTCCGGTCGGTACCCTCGCCGTGTCGGTCGTCGACGGAGGCAGCGGCGAAGCACTTCCCGAGACCAAGATCTGGGCCTACGAGCTCGGCTCCGACGGCGCGAAGAAGTACCGGCGCGGCGGCTACACCGACGGGGATGGCATCATTCGCTTCGACCTGCCGGGACTCGGCGACGGGGCGGCCTACGTCCTGCGCGCCAAGAGCCCGGTCGATGGCTCGACCAAATACAGCAACCAGCTGACACACACCGGCGCAATCGAATTCCCGGTGGGCAACGCCCCGCTCGTCGTCAAGCTGGCCAACTACTTCACCAAGCAGGGTCTCCCCGGTATCCGCATCTGGGCGCGCGAGCAGCTCGCCGACGGGTCGACGCGCGGCGTGTTCGCCGTAACCACCGATCAGGCCGGCATCGCCCGCTTCGATCTCGACGGCCTCGGCGACGGACGCACCTACGAGCTCGCCGCGACTCCGTACAACGGCGGCAGGATCACCACCGGCGCGATCGACTCGGCCGGCGAGCTGCTCTGGCCGGTCGGCAAGCTCGAGGTGACGGTCGTCGATGGCGTCGAACAGAACCCGCTGGCGAACGTTCGCATCTATGCGCGCGAGCGCCTCGACGACGGTCGACTACGCTACCGCGCGTCCGGCTACACGAACGAATTCGGCATGATCCGCTTCGATCCACCCGGACTCGGTGAGGGAGCGACGTACGTCCTGCAGGCCAACAGCCCGTTCGATGGCTCGCGCAAGCTGAGCGACGACATCAAGGAGCCCGCGCGCAAGAAGTTCGTCGTCGGCAACCGCCCGCTCGACGTCTCACTGGTCAACGGAATCACCGGAGACCCCGTCCCCGGAAAACGCGTCTACGCGTACCGCGTCACGGAAGAGAAGCTGGTGTACACCGCCAGCCGCATCACCGACGCCGAAGGGTTCGCCCGATTCGACCTCGACGGACTCGGCGACGGAGTCTACTACGTGCTCAAGACCACGCCCTACAACGGCGGAAGGGTGCAGAGCTCCAAGATCCGCGAGGGCGGTCACTTCGAGTTCCGCGTCGGAACCTTCGAGGTCAAAGTGGTCGCCGGGAGCGACGGCAGCGTTCTCGCCGACGCCAAGGTTTGGGCCTATCGTCTCGGCGAAGAGGGCAAGCTCGACTACGCCAAATCCGGCAAGACCGACGCCGAGGGAGTCGTACGCTTCGACCTACCCGGACTCGACGAAGGTGTCCCCCACGTTTTGCGGGCGATCAGCCCGGTCGACGGAACCTACAAGTACAGCGACCCCTACGACTCGACCGGCACCGCCATCTTCCGGGTCGGCAACGCCCCACTCGAAGTGCACGTCGCCAACGGCGTCGACGGGACCCCGGTCGGTGAGACTCGGATCGATGCCTACGAGCGAGTTCCGGGCGAAGAGAGACTCAAATGGCGCGGGCGCTCCTACACCGACGAAGGCGGAGTTGCGATCTTCGACCTCGACGGTCTCGGCACCGGCCGTGTCTACGTCCTCCGCATCAACCCGTACAACGGAGGCACCGTCTACTCCGAGGAGATCGACTCTCCCGGCAAATTCGAGTTCCCGGTCGGCACCTTGCGCGTCCTCGTCACCAGTGGAGCGACCGGCGAGGCGCTGGTCGACTACCGCGTCGACGCGCGCGAAGTCACCGACGACGGGCTGAAGTGGCGGGCACGCGGCACCACTGACGCAGACGGAATCATCCACTTCGATCTTCCCGGCCTCGGCTCGGGCCGCAACTACGTTCTCGAAGCCACCAGCCCGATCGACGGAACCAAGAAGCGCAGTGCAGAAATCTCAGCGCTCGGCATCTTCGAGTTCGAAGTCGGCGCCAAGCCCGTCGACCTGACGGTCGTCAACGCAATCTCGAACCAACCGATCGCCAATCTGCGGGTTACGGTCCGCGAGCTCCTCGCGGAAAAAGAGAGCCGCTGGGTCTCGAGCCTGTACACCGGCGAGAGCGGCCGCGTCAGCTTCGATATCGACGGCATCGACGACGCCGGCCGACACTTCCTCCTCGAGACGAAACCCTACAACGGGGGGACGGTTCGCACCGAGATGATCCCCGGCCCCGGCGATTATCGGCTACGCCTCGGAACCATCCCGGTCACCCTGATCGATGCCGACAACGATGTCGCGATCCCCGGCGCGAGCCTCACCGCGTACGAGAAGCTCGCCGATGGCAAGCTCCGCTGGACGACGTCCGGGACGACCGACGACTCGGGGATCGTCCACTTCGACCTCGCCGGGGTCAGCGACAACCTGACGCCGGGCACCAGCGAGGGCGGCGCGATCTACGTGTTCAAGGCCTACAAGCCATTCGGCGAAGGCCGCAAGTACTACAGCCAGCTGATCACCGAAGAGGGACCGGTCGAGTTCCGCGTCTCCCGCGAGGGAGAAGCGCCGCTCGACCTGACGCCGCCTGAGATCGAGATCACCGCCCCCACCGACGGCGCCAACGTCAACAGCGCCGGCTTCGCCGTCGACGGAATCGCCGCCGACAACGCAACCCTGACCCAGGTAGAGGTCGAGATCGTCGATCCGGTCGTTGGTGCGACGGTCATTGCAGCTACCTACGACCCCGCCACACTGCGCTGGAGCGCCGCGGTGCCGGCCGCCGCGGTGACGGCCGGCCAGGTCGCGACCATCGTCGCCACCGCTTCGGACCAGGCCCTCAACCAGGCGAGCGCCGCCGTTACCGTCAATCCGATCGCGGATTCACTGCCGCCCCAGGTCACCATCGGCTCGCACTCCGATGGCGACGACGTCGGATCCTCCGGGTTTCTGCTGTCGGGGACGGCCACCGACGACATCGGTGTGACGTCGATCGAAGCCACCATCGCCGATCCGACGATCGGCCTCAGCACGGTGACGATCGGGGTCGCCAACGACGGTCGCTGGACGCTCGCGGTGTCGAGCTCACAGATCACCGAGGGCAACTCGATCGACGTCACGGTGACCGCTTTCGACGCGGCGGGCCGCAGCGCCACCGCGGCGGTTCGCCTCGACGTCATCGCGGTCGACTTTGCCACCCGCCACCTGATCGATCGAATCACCTTCGGCGCCACTCCCGATCTCCTGATCCGTGCCGAAGCGATGGGAGCGAGCGCGTTCCTGGCCGAGCAACTCGATCCGGCCGCGATCGACGACAGCGCACTCGCCGGACGCCTGCCGGCGCAGATCGCCGACGACGACGATCTGCAGGCTGCGACCTTGCTGCGCGCAATCTACAGCGAGCGCCAGCTGCTCGAGGTCTTGACCCAGTTCTGGGACAACCACTTCAACACCAACCTCGGCACGCACGACGACGTCGGCTACGAGGCGAGCGAGAACGCGGCGTTCCGCGCCAACGCACTGGGACGCTTCCGCGACCTGCTCGATGCCAGCGCCAAGAGCCCGGCGATGCTGATTTACCTGGATCAGGCCAACAGCGTCGCCGCCAACCCGAACGAGAACTACCCACGGGAAGTGATGGAGCTGCACACCCTCAAAGTGAACGGCCCCTACACCCAGGACGACGTCGAGGCGTTGGCACGAATCCTCACCGGCTGGACCTTGAACGGCGGCAGCTTTGCCTTCGACCCGAACATGCACGACTTCGGAGCCAAGGTCTTTCTCGGACTCGACTTCCCCGCCGGCCAGGGGCAAGCGGAGGGAGAGCGAGCCCTCGACATCCTCGCATCCCACCCTTCGACCGCAAACTTCGTGTGCGAGAAGCTGGCCGTCCTCTTCATCTCGGACACCCCGCCGGCAACCGCCATCGCGCGCTGCGCAGCTACGTTCCTGCAGGAAGAAGACAATCCCGGCCAACTGCGCGAGGTCGTTCGGTCACTGCTGACGTCGCCCGAGTTCGCCGACGCGTCGAACTTCCGCAACAAGGTCCGGACACCGCTCGAGCAGGTCACCTCGTTGATCCGCACGATGGGGATCGACACCAACGGCTACGGACTGCTCGGCGCCATGTCGGACATGAACATGCGCCTGTTCTACAACCCGGTGCCGACCGGCTACTCGGAGACCGGCGACGACTGGACGAGCTCCGACCAGTCGCTGCAGCGAACCAAGCACGCCAACCGCATCGCGCGCGGGTTCACCAACGGGACCACCGTGTCGATGCGCGATTTCTTCCTCGCGCGGGGCCAGGTGACCGCTGATGGAATCGTGCCGTTCGCAATGCGGCTGTTCTTTCACGACGACTACACCGCGCTCGAGGAGCAAGCCGCGCGCGATGTTCTCACCGACACCGGCAGCGTCGTCTTCGACATCGATGCCGGCGACGCCGAGAGCCGACTGCGCCGGATGATGGCCACCATCGCCAGCTTCCCGGGTGTTCAGTTCCAGTAAGAAACGACGCGAAGGATTCCAACGATGAAGAGAAGAGAGTTCCTCGGCTACCTCGCGCGGCTGTCGGCAAGTACGGCGGCGGTCGCCTTCACCAACCCCTTCCGCCCGCGCCTGGGATTCGCCCAGGCATCTTCGGGCAAAACGCTCGTCGTCGTCTTTCAGCGCGGTGGTTGCGACGGGGTGAACACCGTCATCCCCTACGGCGACCCCGACTACGCACAGCTGCGGCCGACGATCGCGATCGCCCCACCGAGCGGAGCGGATCCGAACAGCGCCATCGATCTCGATGGGTTCTTCGGACTGCACCCGGGGCTGCAACCGCTGCAGACGATCTGGGACGACGGAAATCTCGGAGTCATGCCGGCGGTTCACTACCCAAACGCGACCCGCTCGCACTTCGACGGTCAGCAGAACATCGAAAGCGCAGCCGACGCGACCGACCTCGACGGCTGGTTGAACCGACACCTGGTCACCTTGCCGCAGCCGACGTCACTGCGCGCCGTCGGTTTCGAGTCGTCGCTGCCGCACTCGCTGCGCGGGTCCGAGATCGTCTCCTCGTTCCGCGACATCGGCAGCTTCAACCTCGGTCTCAGCGAGAGCGACGAAGACGAATTGCTGACGCAACTGAACCGCGTCTACAGCCAGCAGCCCGACAGCAGCAAGGCCTACCGCGACCTGGTCACCGGCTTCGGTCGGGTTCTGGTCAACGACCTGGCGGTGCTCTCGGGAATCGACACCGGTTCCTACACCCCCGAGAACGGCGCCAACTACCCGAGCTCGACGTTCGGGCGACAGATGCGGCAGGTGGCCCAGTTGATCAAGGAGGGAGTCGGGCTCGAGATCGCGGCAATGAGCATCGGCGGCTGGGACACCCACTCCGATCAGGGGGCGGCATTCGGCCGCCAGTCGAGCCGCCACACCGACTTCGCGGCGGGGATCGCGGCCCTCTACACCGATCTCGGTCCGTCGCGACGCGACGACGTGCTGACCATGACGATGACCGAGTTCGGACGCACCGCGCAGGAAAACGCCAGCCGCGGCACCGACCACGGCCACGCCGCGGCGTGGTTTGCCGCCGGTGGCAGCGTCAATGGCGGCGTCTTCGGCGCTTGGCCCGGCCTCGACACCGACAGCCTGGTCCGCGGCCGCTACCTCGACCACTCGATCGACTTCCGCGACGTCTTCGCCGAAGTGGTCACCAATCATCTCGGCAACCAGGACCTCGCAACGGTCGTCCCTGGCTACACTCCACAGCCACTCGGCCTGGTCCAGGCCAGCACCTGAGGGCGCGGCATCGGACAAGGGGGCGCGGTGACTAGTGCAAGGCGCCGAGAATCGCGCTGCGTTCCGAGTCGTCGGCGGTAGCGACTGCATTCATCACCGCTTTGGCCAACTCTCGGAAGTCGTGCTTGCACAGGTGCAGGCAGACGTTGCCAATCCGTAGGTGCATTTCCTGATTGGGACACACGGAGATGTGGGCTTGCGCGTGCACGCCGCGGCGCTCCGTGTCGGTTTCGCTGTGTCTCACTGGTGCCTCCCTCGACGATCTCAGATACAGGGGACCCTATTCTAATTGAAAATGACTTTCAACTTCAGAATAGCGAAATTCAGCGATTGAGGGGGGCGATCCACTGTGGTCGAGGCTGCGACGAGTCGACGCGCATCAGATCGACGCCGGGGTCGACGAAGGGCTGGCTGGGGCGCCCGTTGAGGCTGACGAAGGAGGTGGCGCGAACCTCGACCGGTCGCCCCAGCTGCTCGCGGTACCTGCGGCCGATTCGATGCGCAAAGTCGAGAATCATATCGGGCTGGGTCGTCATCATCCGCAACTGCGCCGGCTGCAGATGGTCGCTGGGATTCACCGCGAACTTCCGCCCGGTCGCGGGGTCAGTGACCGTGAACGAGATTCGGCCGTACTTCTCCATCACCATGATCTGCCAGGAGAAGCGAAAGCCGTCCTCGTGCCAGTAGAGATCGCCCGGCTGCAACCAGTGCCGCAGCGGCAATGAGAGCTGTAGAACCGCGTAGACGAGCAGCAGCGCTGCCCCCAAGCGACGCCCGCGCGGCCACGGATCCGCAACCAGCTCGGTCTCGGCCGGCGCCGCGCCCGTCCACCGCCGCGGCCAGCTCGGCGCGAAGAAGATCGGCGTCAGCCCAATCATCAGCCACGGGAACACACCGATCGGGAACAGCGCGCGAGTGCTGACGTGAAACACCAGCATCGCCGCGTAGGCGAGTGGACGAGTCCGCCGCACCAACAGTCCCGGCACCACGGCGAGGTCGAAAAGGAGACCGGCGTACGCGACCACGAACGCGACCTCGGCGGACTGCAACAACGAACCGATCAGCGGCAGGTCGACGTTGGCCCCCAACCAGATGCGAACCGGCTGGGCGGCGCACAACCAGTCCTGGTTGAGCTTGGCGATCGCTCCGAAGACGTAAACCAGGCCGACTTGAAAGCGAAGCAACCACACGCACCAAGCCGGGACCGCGGTCGCGCGTGCGACTCGACGCGCGCGCACGTCGAGGGAACAACTTCGGTGCGCCGGAACCACCAGAAGCAACAGGGCAACCAGGCTGATCAGGTAGTAGTGATTGAGATAGTTGGCCCGGTCGACCAGCTGGAGGTAGGTGAAGCCGACGAAGAAAGCGGCAACTGCCAAGCGGTATCGGTATCCGAGAGCGATACACAGCGAGAGCCCGAGCAATACCGCAAACAGCCCGTACATCGCCGCGCCGGGCAGCGGCACGGCCCAATCGAAGAAGGGCAAGTAGACGCGCGGGCGAACGAACAGCTCTTCGATCCAGCCGTTGAGGAAGTAGCGGAGACTGGCCCAGGCGGTGATCGCCCCATAGGCGATACGGAAAGCGACGAGCGAGTCGATCGCCACCGGGCGGCTCAGTCGAGCCGACACGCGCGAACCAAAGGTTGTGCCGGGCGCTGCCGACGCAGGCGCATCGTCGGCTGAGTCGTTGCCAGAAGCCAGCGCGACGACGAATCGATCGGGCATCGCCGGCCGGTCAATCTCCGTCGCTGGGATTGAAGCGCAGGGTCGAACCAAGAATCGTGATCAGATCGATCTCGAGACGCCGCATCGCTTCCTTTGCCTGCGCCTGTACCTCGATCACCTGGTCTCGATCCTCGACGACCGCCACCTGCAGCGGTTCGGGAAGCGCTGCGGCCAGCTCGATCGAGCGCACGATCGAAGCGCGGATCGCCGCTTCGGTATCCGCGTTCAACCCGCGTACGACGACCGCCAGGCTGTGCGGCGCCGCCCCCGGGTACATGTTGAGAAACGTGTTCTGCAGGCTGAACATTCCGTCGATCAGATCGCGCTTGCCGTTGGCACTGCGGAAGGTGACGATCGACTCTGGACTGGGGTCGTCGCCGTCACGGCCAGCCGGGTTCAATAGTTGCGCATCGGCGATGTCCTCGGCGAGAAAGGTCATCTGGTTCACGACCTCGTCGAGCGCGCTCTTCAACGTGGGAAAAACGTCGCTGCCACGGCCGGCCTCGGAGAACTGGTAGAGGAAGTCTCCGCCTTCGGGCAGCCAGGCATCGAGCAACAAGCGGGCCTGGTCGGCGATGTTCTCGCTCAACGCGACGACGAAACGACGGCGGCCTGCGCCTTCGTCCCCGCCGAGTAGGGCGAGCGCGGGAGGTTCGTCGTCCGCACCGTCGAACAGCAGGTACTCGAGCGCGAGGAAGCCTTTCTGATTGGCACCCAACACCTCGACGTAGGCGCTGTCGATCGCCTCGTCCGTATCGATCGCGCTCTCGACACGAGCGGCGCGAATCGGCGTCCAATCGATCTGCGCCGCGGTCCGTAGCTCCTGCGCCGGACCGATCTCGAACGCCTGCGACCGCTTCCAATAGCGGCGCGCCGATCGCCACGCGTCGCGCGTGGCGTCGAGGGTTGCCGCCGTTGGCGCGTCTTCCAGGGCGCGCGCCGCGTCGGCCAGGGCCTCCGCCGCGTCGACGAGATCCGCGTAGTTCGGGATGATGACGTACTCGGCCATGTCGATCAGCGCGGCACGCCGCGGCGCCTCTTCGCCACCACCCGACCCGCAAGCGCTCCACAGCGACATAGCCAGGGCGCCGACGAGCAGCGACCACGGAACGCCTCGCAAAGATCTCCTCATCTCTTCGACCTCGTTACAGCGACTCGAGAAAGACAATCAGGGCATCGCGATCGGCCACCGGCAACTGGCGAAACGCCTCGGCCGATGCGCCCGCTTCGCCACCGTGCCAGAGGATGGCTTCGGTCAGGTCGCGCGCCCGGCCATCGTGCAAGAAGAGGGTGTGCCGGTTGACCGTTTCGACCAGCCCGATGCCCCACAGCGGCGCCGTACGCCACTCGTTTCCCGAGGCGAGAAAGTCCGGGCGGCCGTCGGCCAATCCCGGACCCATGTCGTGGAGCAACAGGTCGGTATAGGGATGGATCACCTGGTCGGCCAGTTCCGAAAACCGGTGGTCGCCGGTCTCCAGGCGCGGCAGGTGGCAGCTCGCGCATCCGATGTCGTCAAAGACGACCTCGCCGCGCCGCGCGATCGGGTCGTCGAAGTCGCGCCGCGCCGGTACTGCCAACAGGGTGCTGTAGAACGTGACGAAGGCGAGCTTGTCGTCGTCGAGCTCGGGAGCCCCTCCGTTGGGCGCCGCGCGGCACTCGGACTGGACGTCCGGACAGTCCTCCTCCGGAAAGAGCGAGGTGGTCAGCCCGATGTCACCGAGAAACGCGCCGGCGTTCTGCTGCTCGACCGTCGGCTGGTTGGCCTTCCAACCGAATCGCCCGAGAGCGGAAGCCCCGAGACGCACGTCCCAAACGTAGTTCGGGCTTCCCGAGATTCCGTCTCCGTCGGCGTCTTCCGGGTCGGCCAGAGCGAGAATGGTTTCCTCGGGAACTGCCTCCAGCAATCCGAGCCCAATCAGGAAAGGCCCAACCCGCGGCGAGGTCATGATCTCGGGATCCAACGGCCCGAAGGCGAGGTCCTCGACGACGTAGGTCGGAGCCCGCAAGCTGTACGGGGTACCGTCGGCGAATTGTCCCGGCATTTCCTCGTACTCGATCGAGAGTCGCCCCTCGGCCGGCACTCCGAGCACCGACTGGGGGCCCAGTTGTCCGCCGTAGGCAGCATCGCCGAGCGGGCCTCCGGTCGAGTCCATCCCTGGAACACTGAGCCGCAACAACAAGGAGAGGGCATCTTCCCCTTCTTCGACCGGCGGTCGACCGCGCCCGTCGCGAAAGTGACAGGCCGAGCACGAGCGCGCGTTGAACACCGGGCCGAGCCCGTCGAGCCCGGTGTTCGAGGACGGGGCAGTCACCCAGTTGCGATTGAAGAACGAGTTACCAACGAAGAAGTCGGTGCGCTGGTCGAGCGGCAGGTTGCGCGCCGGCTGGCCGAAGGCGTTGCGGGTGTCGTCGAAGACGGTGGTCTCGCCGCCCAGCAGCGGACCGACCAAAGGAGTGGCGGTTGCGACGACCTCGGTTTCGGTCGCGGTGGCGGTCGGCACCGGCTCGGTCGCGGTAGCCGTCGCCGTCGGACTCGAGGTCGCAGTAGCCGGCGGCTCCGTCACGGTCGGCGCTGCGGCCGTCGCCGATGACGACGGGGTTGCCGTCGCCGCCGGCGTTGCCGTCACGTAAACGTCGCGTTCGTCGTCGCTACATCCGCTCACGCACAGGACCAACCCTGCGACCAGCAAAAGCCAACGAATCGAAGAGGCCTGAGCGGTTGGGACCGAGTTCATACGGAAGATCTGCAGTTGGGAGGCCGCCACCGGCCTCCCAACTGCCCGAATTTCAAGGAAGGGTCGTCGAGATCGAAATCCCCAGCGCTTCTGCCGCGTCGGCGATCAGGTCAGTCTGGGTATTCAGCTCATCTATCGCGGTAGCAATCGCCATGCGAGCGGGGGTCGTATCCGCCCCCTGAATCGCCTGATCGAACGGTGTAGGAATCGCCATCAGGGCGCTGATCGCCGTCTGCATCTGGCCATCGAGATCCTCGGCGAGCGCGGCGTCCTCGGCAGCGACCAGGTCGCGGATGCCCGGACCGAAGACCGAGCCGTAACGCCCGCGGTACACGTTCTGGATGCCGATCGCGTCGTTGAGGTGATCGACGTGCGTGTTGTCGGCGAAGCACGAGTGCTCGTCTTCCTGGTCCTTGGTCTCGAACGGCACCGCCAGTCGCTCGCCGGTCAGCTCGCCACCACTGAGCGTACCCATTCCGGTGAGAATCATGCGCAAGGCATCATCCGTATCGAGGGCAAGGAAGTCGGCGCGGAAGTTGTCCTCACCCGGCGCCCACTGCTGCTTGACGGATTCGATGTGCTCGACGAGAAGCTCCGCCACCACCGCGAGGTACTCGCGGCGCCGGTCCTGGTTGGCCGCGGTTCCGCCGTCGACGAAATCGGTGAACGGACGCATCCCCGGACCGTCGTCGTTGAAGTCCTGCCCCCAGAGAAGAAACTCGATCGCATGCCAGCCGGTCGCGATGTTGGTCTCGCCGCCGACTTCGTTGGCCGCTTCCAACACCTCACCGGTGATGCTCGGGAACCCATCGGGGTCGTTGATGATCCCCGCGTCTGGATTGCCCTCGACGTAGTCGATGTACGCTTCGTCGAGAGGCCAGGCGTTGATCAACCCCTCCGGCCCGTCGTCCTCGTTGTCGATCGGCCCGTCGTAGAAGCGAGCTACCTCGGTCTGTAGGTAGGTGGGGCGTCCCGCCAGCCAGGCCTGCTTGGCGGCCGTCATGGTCGACTCACTCGGATCGGCGAGGAAGTCGCCGATGGCGACTTGCAGATCCTCGGCGAGATCGACCGAGTCGCAGTAATTCTCGTAGAGCAGATCGGCGTAGGCCTCGACCACGTCGGCTGGGGTGACCGGTCCGGCGCTGCAGTCGCCGAGCGCCGCATTGACCGCCCGCACCAACTCGTCGACCGTGATCCGGCCATCGCTGTTCAAATCCGCAGCCAGACAATCCGCCACCTCGGAATTGCCCAGCGCGATGCCGACGGCGCGAACCAACTCGGCGATCGTCACTCGTCCGTCTGCGTCGCAATCCCCCGCACAGGTCTGGGCTCCTGCCGGAACCGCCGGCAAGGCGCTCAGCACACACAATCCCAAACCAACCAGCGCCGCGCGGCACCAGTGCACATATCTTCGATCGATCATTCCCCTGCTCCTTTTTCGTCCCAACGGAACTTCGACCACTATTGAAATTGAAAATGAGTGTCAATATCGGGGACGTAGGCCGCCCTCGCGATCCTGGATCAGAATCCACGCCAACCCGATTGCGCCGGTCGAAATCGCCGCCAGCGCCCCGTACTCGAGCATCGGCACCTGGCCCATCCGCAGCTGCTCGAGCGACAACTTGACCAGCCCATCGGCGATCAGGATGGAGAACAGGGAGACACCGGCTCGCCGCGGCGACCAGGCCAGCCACACCAGACCAATTCCGACCGAGGTGGCCGCGAAGTATAGCTGCAGCGGATGGACCGCCGCACTCCAAGGCTCGGCGGGACCGACCAGACCGGCGTGTAGATGAGCCGACCAGGCAATGCTCTGCCGCGGAAAGCGCACCGACCAGGGTAAATCCGCCGCCCTTCCGTGACAGCAGCCGGCCGCGAAACAGCCGAGCCGAGCCAATCCAGCCGAAAGGGCAACCACCGGCGCCAGGGCGTCGCCGATGGCCAGCGTGCGGCGCCCCGATCCACGCAACCGCGCCAGCACCAACCCGCCGAAAAGAAGGCCAAAAATGGCGCCGGGGTAGCGGTAGCCGTTGACCACCTCCCAGGCCAGCGGAGCGAGATCACCGCGCTCGAGGTACGATGCGAGCTTGGCGCCGGCCAGCGCCGGTACGGCGAGCACACCGATGCCGCGGACCGCTTCCGCCGGCGTCAGCCCCGCCGCCGACAGCCGCGACCGCCCCAGCCAAGCTCCACAGCCGATAGCCAGCAGCACGGCCGCGGCATATGCGACCGCCGCGTATCCGGGCAGCAAAGGCCGATTACCGGCAAACGGTCAGCGACTCCGAGCCACAGAAATCAGCCTCGAAGTCGATCGACCCGTTGGCGCCGTAGTCGAACGCCACGCCGTCGGAGAAGACGGCCTCCGCCACCTGCTCTCGCGTCTCGATGCCGAGCTCACCCTGGAACGGACACGACCCAAACAGCGCCAGCTCGACCGTCGTCGACAGCTCGACCTCACCGACGCAATCAATGCTCCCGCGGCCGTCCAGAGTTACCTCCGCGGCGCCGTCGAACCCGCGCCGATAGCCCACTCGGAGGTCGTCGAGGTCCGCAACCAACCGCGCGCCCCGCCCCGGATCATCGATCTGGAGCCGGCCCGAGGCGACAATGCTCTCGGTGCATGGCGACCCCGCCGAGTCGGTGTCGAGCACCAGCCCGGACATCCCGAGCCCGATCGCGAACCCAGGCGCCAGCACTCGATAGTCACCGTCGAGCGAGGTCAGACCCTGATTCGGCGAGCACCCGCCACCTTCCGGCACCACCCTCTGAACCAGACGGCCCGCCTCGATGCGCAGAAACGCCTGGCCATCCAAGCTCGACTCCTCGCTATAATCACGCAACTCGAAGGTGGCTGGAGCCCCTCGAGGAATCCCCGGGCCGCCGCAGACGTCGATCAGGTCGATCGTCGCCACGAGCTCGCCGTCGGCCACCGTACGCACCCCAAACTCGTCGACCACCGCGCAACCACGCGATACCGACCTCACGACCGTACGCCCACCCGACTCGCGACAGTCGCCGTCGACGAACCCCCCGGCCGGACAGGGTTGCTCCACGGCCCTGGCACTCTGGTTCGACGTCGAACGATTGCCCGAAGCCGCCAAGCCGGCAAAAACACCGCGAATCCCCGTCCCCGCAGGGTCGACCAGGGCCTCAAAGGCGGTGGCGATCGAAACCGATGCCGACACCGCGGCCTGGACCGCCTCCTCGCCTTCGCGGACGACCTGTGCCTGATCGTCGGAGGACCCTCCGCACCCGACCAGGGCAAGCGCAAATACCATCGACACCACGCATCTCGACATGTTTCACCCCCGACTGACGATCTTCGACTCCCACCCAAGAAGCCGTTAAATCCGGCGAAACAACGTTGAGAACAGCTCGATCCGAGAAATCGGGACGAATCAGGACTTCTTGCGGCGCGACTTCTTGGCGACCTTTCCGGGGTTCTTCTTTGCCAACCGCTTCTTGGTGGCGGGCTCCCGCTTTGCGGCAGCCTTGGCGCTGCGCTTGGCCTTCTTGGCGGCCGCGCTCTTCATCTTCGACCGAGCTGCGCCTTTCACCTTCTTGGCCCCGGCCGCGCGCTTCGACTTCTTGGGTACGGCCGCCGCCGCGGCTCTCGGCTCGGCCGGCGCGCCATCGTCGATGCCCTTCCAGTCGCAGTAACGCTGGATTCCCTCGGCGCCGAGCTCGAAGGCGATCTCCATCACCAGGAGGTCGTCGAGCTTGCCGATCCTGGGGATCCAGTCCGGGATGACGTCGTTGGGGTCCAGGTAGTAGTAGACCGCCTCGGTGAGCAGGCTGACGGTGTAGAACGGAATCTGGGGACAGTTGCCGACGGCGTGGTCGCGCAGCAGGTCGAGCGCGAGCATCATCTGCGGGCCGAGCCGCGGGTGTGAATCGGCGAGGGCGCGTTCGCGAGCACGCTCGGCATCGGCGAGCAGCACCTCGACATCGCGAGGCGCGATCTGCCGCGCCCTCTCGGTCAGATACGCGGTGAAGTCGGCCTTCTGCAGCAACGGACCCGCTGCTTCGTCTCCATTACCCATCCAGGACCGATCCAAAAAAACCAGCCCATAGTCAAGGGAGAGATTTCTACCAAGTGAAATTTCTCAGGCCGCACCGCGTTCTTCGAGGGCGCGCCGCGCGACCCGCGTGACGAACAGGGTGACGGCGACGGTCGCCGCCAAGCCAACCACGTAGAGCGTCCATTCCGCCGCTCCACGCTCGCGGCCATCGGCGCCAAGAGTCGCGAGATCACCCGCCAACGAGCCGATGTACACGTACATCACGGTCCCCGGCATCATTCCGATCCACGATGCGAAGAAGTAGTCGCGCAGCGACACCTGGGTGATCGAGAACGCATAGTTGAGCAGATTGAAGGGGAAAATCGGCGACAGCCGCGTCAGTCCGACGATCTTCCAGCCCTCGTCGGCAACCGCCCGGTCGATCGCGCTGAACTTTGCGTTGCCCTCGATCTTCGCAGCCACCCAGTCTCGCGCGAAGTATCGACCGACCAAGAATGCAGCGGTCGCTCCCAGTGTCGCCGCAATCGACACCAGGATCGAGCCGCGAATCACGCCGAATACGACCCCGGCGCCCAGGGTGAGAATCGAGCCGGGCAGGAACAGCACGGTCACGACGATGTACAAGGCGACGAAAACCACCATGCCGACCGCGCCGAGTCCGGCGATCCAATCGAGTGCAGATTTGAGATGGCTCGGCAGGTCGAAGTAGTAGGCGACGGCGAGCACCGCACCGATGACCAGCGCCAGCAGAAACGGCTTGGCACTCCCGCCACTCCCGGAGCCCGGCGTTTCCGCAGAGGCTGTCATCGCCGACTCCAGCTGAGAATCTTGTCGAACAACCACTTCACCGTCGGCGTCAGCCGGGTCCGATTGTAGGCATCGCCGAGCTTGCGAATCGCCTCGGCCTGGGTCGGATAGGGATGGATGACCGAGGCGATGGTTCCGAGACCGATCTTGCCGACCATCGCCAGGGTGATCTCACTGATCATGTCGCCGGCGTGCCGGGCGACGATCGTCGCGCCGAGGATCTCGTCCGACCCCTTGCGGCAATGGACTTTGACGAACCCATCCTCCTCGCCGTCGGCGATGGCGCGATCGACCTCGTCGAAGCGCTGAACGTAGGTATCGATCGCGATCCCGCGCTGCTTTGCCTCGCTCGGATACAGCCCGACGTGCGCAACTTCGGGCTCGGTGTAGGTGCACCACGGCACTTGCAGCACGCTCAGCTTCTTGCGGCCGAAGAACAGCGCGTTCTGGATGACGATGCGCGCGGCGGCGTCGGCGGTGTGGGTGAACTTGTGCTTCATGCAGACGTCGCCCGCGGCAAAAATCGCCGGATTGGTGGTGCGCAAGTTGTCGTCGACGCGAATTCCTTCGCGATCGTGCTCGACGCCGACCCGCTCGAGGCCCAGCCCTTCCACGTTCGGCGAGCGACCGACTCCAAGTAAAATCTCGTCGGCGCGGATCTCGCTCTCGACTCCACCGCGCTCGACGACGACGACCTTCTCGGCGCCGTCGCGCCGCGCCGATCGAATTCTGGCCGATACCACCAGCTCGACGCCATCGCGCCGGAAGGCCTCCTCCACCGCCGCCGCCGCGTCCGGATCTTCGCGCGGCAGAATGTGATCGGACATGTCGATCAGAGCGACCTCGGAACCCAGACGGCGGAAGGTCTGCGCCATCTCGCAACCGATCGGGCCGGCGCCGATCACGGCGAGCCGGCGCGGCCGCTCGGTGAGCTCGAAGATGGTTTCGTTGGTGAGGTAGCCGGCCTCGCCCAACCCTTCGATCGCTACCGCGGAAGCACGAGCGCCGGTGGCGATCACCGCTTTCTTGAAGCGCAGCGTAGTCGCGCCAACCGAAATCGTATCACTGCCGGTGAACTGGCCGTCGCCGATGAAGACGTCGACACCCTTCTGGTCGCGAAAGGTGCCCGCGGCATCATTGACGCTGATGCGGGCGCGCAGCTCTCGCATCCGCTGCATTACCGCGGCAAAGTCCACCTCGACGCCGTCGGGAACGCGAATCCCGAATCGCGCGGCGCCCTCGATCTCACCGATCACGCGGGACGATCGGATGATGCACTTGGACGGCACGCAGCCGACGTTGAGGCAATCGCCGCCCATCAGATGCCGTTCGACCAGCGCGACTCGCGCGCCGACCCCGGCGGCGCCGGCGGCAGCAACCAAACCCGCGGTGCCGGCACCGATGACGACCAGGTTGTAGCGATCGGCCGGTTGCGGGTTGACCCAGTCGGGCGGGTGAACGTTCGCCACCAGCGTTTGGTTGTGCTCGTCCATCGGACGGATCAGATCCAGATCGCTCATGCCACTCCAATACCCACCCGCAGTGTGAATGTTACAGGCGATCGGGCAAGCCGGCGCCCGTCATCGCCTTCTCGCAGCCTCAACCGGGATGCGAGACCGATCGTTCCAGCAATCCCGGCAACCCACCCCGCCCCTGCGCTCAGGGGCGCTCGCGCAATCGGAATCCGCGGTACTCGGCGACTGCCTCGGTGCAGGTATTGTCGGCATCGGTGAGCACCGCCAGGCCCACCAGGGGCGGCGGCTCGGCCTGCCAGTGACGCCGGTAGTCGGCCGCCAGATCGACGCTCTCGCTCTGCCAGCCCGAGCTCTGGCCGCGACCGCGCGAGATCAGGATGGTCGGGGCACGATACGGGTTGCGCCACGCGCTGCCGACCGGCTGGCGGCTGCTCCACACATAGGCAAGCGAGCGACCGGGGAGCTCGCGCCCCTGTACCGTCTCGGCGAGCGCGTGTCGGGCACGCTCGAGAAAGCTCGCCTGCTGCGAGTCGTACTCGAACATTACGATCACCCGAGCGGCGAAATCGTCTCCCGATCGGGTTCGCTCGGCGTCGACGTCGAGACCGCGCTCGATGCGCCACTCCCAGCTCAGCAGCGGCGTCTTCTGCAGATCGACGCCCTCCAGAGAAACCGCCATTGCCGACGCGCCACAATCACTCTCGGCGCGCCAGGCGCGCCCGGCCTCGCTCGGCACCACGCGGTAGACGGTCATCTCATCGACGGTCGGGATCCGAACCGCGCGCCAGGCATCGCCACCAGGCGTCGGCAGTGGCTGCGCGACACTCGGCAGCGCCGCTACGATGCCGATACAGAGGATGCCGGCGATGCGAATCGGGCCATGCATCGAGCGCTCCATGCCAGGCCTCGCGCAAACCCGCAAGGGTATTGTGATCGATGTCGCGGCGACGCAAACTCGTGTCGTGCCACCAGCCGACTCGTGGAATCCCGACCAGTACGACAAGTTCCAAGCGGAGCGCCGCGCCCCGTTCTTCGATCTGTTGTCGATGATCGACCCGCGGCCGGCGATGAGGATGGTCGACCTCGGTTGCGGCACCGGTGAGCTGACCGCGATCCTACATCGCACCCTGGAGGCGAGCGAAACCCTCGGCATCGATCGCTCGCCGGCAATGCTCGAGAAGAGCGCCGCGCTGGCCGCGCCCAACCTGCGCTTCGCAAGCCACGACATCGCCACCTTCACCGCCAGCCAACCGCTCGATCTGGTCTTCTCGAACGCCGCGCTGCACTGGCTGCCCGATCATCCGGACTTGTTCCGACGGCTGGCGAGCCTGCTCGGCAGTAACGGTCAGCTGGCGGTGCAGATGCCGGCAAACCACGACCAACCGACCCACAGTGTGGCGCGCGACGTTGCCGGCAGCGAGCCTTTTCACTCGGCCCTCGACGGCTACGTGCTACCGACGCACGTGTTGCCCCCGGAACGCTACGCGGCGCTCCTCGCGGAGCTCGGCTTCGCGCGCCAGCGGGTCGAGCTGCGGGTCTACGTCCACCAGCTCGACAGCACCGCCGGCATCGTCGAGTGGGTCAAGGGAGCGGCGCTGACCGCCTACCGCGACCGCCTCGACGAAGCGACGTTCGAGCGCTTCGTCGCCGAGTACCGCCGTCGTCTGATCGCCGAGCTCGGCGACCACTCGCCCTACGTGCTGACCTTCAACCGAATCCTGCTGTGGGCGGGTCGGGCTGCGTAAACGAGCGGTAGCGGAGCGCAAACAGCGCTCCGCTACCGCTGCCAGTCGCGTCGTCAGTCGTCGATTCGCAACGCCGTCGCCACGTCGCCGCCGGCAGTGTCGAAGTCGACCAGGCCCTGCGCCAACTGCCCCGGGCCATCGACCATCGTCCAGTCGGCGCAATTGAACGGCTCCCCGGAAATTCCCTCGCCGCCGTCGGCGTTGAGCAACGGGGTGTCGCCCTTCATTCCGAACACGGTGGTGGTGGTAAAGCCGACCTCCTGCGCCGGGCGATAGCAGTCGAAACGCTCCCCTGGCCCACACTCCGGAAGAGTGAAACAGGTCTCGTAGCGCGGATCGCTCCCCTGCGAAATTCGCCCCTGCTGCTGGACCACCTTGAAGAACGCCGATCCGGGCGGTGAGGGCCCGCCGAGCCCGAGCTCGATGACGTCGTCCTGGGACGGCGTGATCCCGGCTCCGGCCGTGATCCGAGTGTCGAGACCTTCCTCGGTGCCGTCGCAATACAGAGTCCCCTCGATCGTCGCGAGCTCGATCTTGAGGCAGATGTAGTCGAGAATCGGCTTGACCCCGATGATGAGGAACCCGGGCTCCAACTGGTTCTCCTCGGCGACCGCGAAGGTCACGCTGGCAACCCCGTCGGCATCGGGCGTCCCGGCGATCAGTGCCATACCCGGCGGCAGCTCGTCGAAGGCGCCGCCCGGGTCGATCCCGTTGGCGAGCAAGGACGGCAGAAAGTTGAAGCCGCCGCTCGGAATCGGCAGGGTCGAGAACAGCTGCGTACCCGAGGTGGTGCTGGTCGTCGGCTGGTTCCACGTGAACGGACGACAACCAAGCCCCGGAGGCACCGGGATGCCGCGGCAAATCGGCAGCGGTGTCGGCGTCGGCGGCCCCTGCGTCGGAGTCGGGAAAAAGTTCTTCTCGTCGTTGGTGCCGCCACAGCCGACGCTCGATGCCAGCAAGGCGGCAAACAGTCCGAGCAGGATTCGATTCGACATCGATACCTCTCTATTCGACCCTCGGCTGCCGTATTCGCGCGAACCGGGTCGCCACATGAAATTCCCCATTCGATCTCCCCGCCGAACGTTCCGGCGGCCCCCTGGGGACTGACGTAACGAGTTGGGCGGAAGATTGTCAAGAAACGGGGATCCATCGAGCGGCGAGCTTCGCACGACCGCCGCGGATGGAATGCGTCCCCGGGCCTGCTCTACTGGGCCCGGCGGGGTGGTTCGCGATCAACTCACGCGAACGCCGCGGTAGTACGTCTCTCGGGTGAGCTCGTAGCGCCGGCGCAGCTCAGGCAGGTCGTTCTTGTGGCCGAGCACGATCACGGTATCGCCGTCGGCCAGGACCTCGTCGTCGTCCGGATTGGCGAGAACCTCCCCATCCGCACGGCGCAGCCCGACGATCAGGAATCCGTGGTTGCCGCCGACCTCGATCGCCCCGACCGGTCGGCCGGTGAGTGGTCCGCCGGCGGGCAGCAAGAGCTCCTCGACCTGGAGCCCGATCTGCGCCAGCTCGTCGCTGAGATCGCCGCGCAGACCGCTGCGCCGGGTGAGGAAGTCGGCTGCGGTCGGCCGCGTGATCAAATTGGCGATGCGTTGGGCGCCGATCGCCGCCGGCAGCACGACGTTGGACGCGCCGCTGCGGCGCAGCTTCGACTCGCTGGCCGGGTCCTCGGCGCGGGCGGTGACCAGCACGCTGCGATTGAGTCCGAGAGCGGTCAGGGTGATGAAAACGTTCGCCGCATCGCTCGGCAGCACCGCCGCCAGGTGCTCCGCCTCCATGATGCCGGCATCGCGCAACACCGACTCGCTGGCGGCGTCGCCGCTGACTGTCAGGTGGCCGTGCGACTCGGCGAGAAGAATCTTCTCGCGATCGCGGTCGACGACCACCAGATCGACGCCGTTCTTGGCGAGATCGACGGCGAGAATTCGACCGACCCGGCCGTAGCCGCACAGGATCGTATGGTTCTTCAGCTTGTCGATGTCTCGAGTCATCCGCCGCGCTCCGAGCGCGCGGTTGATCTCGCCCTCTGTGACCAACTGGACGAACCCGCCGACGGCGTAGATCGCCGCACCGTACCCGGCGACGATGAGGCCCATCGTGAAGGTGCGCAGCTCAGCGGTATCGACCGGCTGTACCTCGCCGTAGCCAACTCCGAAGATGCTGATGATGACCATGTAGACGGCATCCATCACCTCCCAGCCGGCAACCCGGTACCCGAGAACTCCGGCGACGCAGATCCCGAGGAACGAGCCGATCCCGGTCAGCACGCGCCGCAGCGGGTTACCGCCGCGTCGCTGCGAAGCCTCCACGACGCGACGTCTCTACTTGATGAAGAGCATCTCCTGGTAGGTCGCCAGCGGCCAGAGGTCGTCGGCGACCATTCCCTCGAGCGCATCGGCGGTTTGCCGCACTGCCGCCATCGCCGGAATCACGTCCTGACAGTAGTGCTCGGCATGGCACAGAGTCCCGTTGCCATTGCCGTTGCCCATCGAGGATTCGAGCGCTCCGACCCGCTCGTGCAGCTGCTTCACCAGCCCGCTGAGCTCGTCCAGCGTGGAGGTGTCCGGATCGTAACCAACCGCCTTGAGGCTGCTGCAGGTCGAGGCGAGCTCGCCTTGGTAACGAACCGCGGCAGGGAAGACGATCGTCTTCGCCATCTCGAGAGTCGTGCGCGCCTCGACGCCGACGGTGAGACAGTACTGCTCGAGGTAGACCTCCTGCCGGCTCAGCATCTCGCGCTCGGTCAGCACCCCGTATTTCTCGAACATCGATACGACCTCGGGAGAGGCCAGACTCGGCAACGCGTCGACCGTCGTTCGCAAGTTGGGCAACCCGCGCTGATTGGCCTCGGCGTGCCATTCTTCCGAGTAGCCGTCGCCGTTGAAGATCACGTTGCCGTGCTCGGCGATGATGTCGCGCAGGATGCTCTGCACCTCCTCGACCAGCCCGTCCGGATCCGCGGCCAGGGCGGCTTCGAGGCGATCGGCGATGTAGTCGAGCGACTCGGCGACGATCGTGTTGATCGCTACCATCGGACCGGCAATCGACTGGCCCGAGCCGACGGCGCGGAACTCGAAGCGGTTGCCGGTGAAGGCGAACGGGCTGGTGCGGTTGCGGTCGCCGGCGTCCTTCGGCAGCTCGGGCAGGGTATCGACACCGACGGTGAGGGTCCCCTTCGACTTGGAGCTGGTCGCGCCGCCATCTTTGGCGATCTGGGCGAACACGTCGGCGAGCTGCTCGCCGAGAAAGATCGACAGAATCGCCGGCGGCGCCTCGTTGGCTCCGAGACGGTGATCGTTTCCGGCCGAGGCAACCACCGCGCGCAGCAAGCTGGCGTGCCGGTGGACGGCGCGGATCACCGCGGCACAGAAGATCAGGAACTGCGCGTTCTCGTGCGGCGTATCACCCGGATCGAGCAGGTTGCCCTGCGTCGAGTTGCCGATCGAGAAGTTGACGTGCTTTCCCGACCCGTTGACGCCGGCGAACGGCTTCTCGTGCAGCAGGCAGGTCATGCCGTACTTCTCGGCGACGCGGCGCAAGGTCACCATCATCAGCTGCTGGTGGTCGGTGGCCAGGTTGGCCTGCTCGAACACCGGCGCCACCTCGTACTGGCCGGGAGCCACTTCGTTGTGGCGGGTCTTCACCGGAATGCCGAGCTTGAAGAGCTCGCGCTCGCACTCGAGCATGAACGCCAGCACTCGCTCCGGGATCGCACCGAAGTAGTGGTCGTCGAACTCCTGTCCCTTCGGCGGCGGTGCGCCGAACAGGGTACGACCCGCGGCAATCAGGTCCGGCCGCGAGAAGTAGAAGTGGCGGTCGACCAGGAAGTACTCCTGCTCGGCGCCGGCATAGGAGACGACCGTCGCCACGTCCTCGTGACCGAACGCCTTCAGCACCCTCTGCGCTTGCTTGTTGAGGGCCTGCATCGAGCGCAGCAGCGGAGTCTTCTTGTCGAGCGCTTCACCGGTCCACGACACGAAGGCAGTGGGAATGCACAGCGTGGTGCCGTTCGGGTTCTCGAGGATGTACGCCGGGCTGGTGACATCCCACGCGGTGTAGCCGCGCGCCTCGAAGGTCGCGCGGATTCCGCCATTGGGAAAGCTCGACGCATCGGGTTCGCCCTGGATGAGGGTCTTGCCGGCAAACTCGGCGATCGCGCCGCCGTTGCCGTCCGGCGAAAGGAAACTGTCGTGCTTCTCGGCGGTCGAGCCGGTCAGCGGATAGAAGACGTGGGCATAGTGGGTCGCGCCCTTTTCGATCGCCCAGTCTTTCATCGCACTGGCGACGACGTCGGCGATGCCCGGATCCAGGGTCGAGCCGCTCGAGATCGTATTCAGGAGCGATTTGTAGACTGCCTTGGGCAGGCGCGACTGCATCACGGACAACCCGAATACGTTCGATCCGAACAGGGCTCCCGTCGACACATCGTGGAAGTTCAATGGATGTGTAATCGGCTTGTAGTTGGTGACCGCCTCGATCGCTTCCAGTCTCGCCGTGCTGCCGCTCATGTCGATTTCTCCTTCTCATTCACCAGGGCGCAAGGCGCCCCGGACTCGATGGACTGCATCAGCAAGCCGCATGCCCGATCCTAGGCAGCCGCTAGATCGAGCCTCCGCAGCGAAGCCGTGCGGCACGGCGCCCGTCGTTTAGGCAGGCCGCGGGCGCGGCGCTCAACGATTGAGCGCCGCGCCATCAGCATCGGCGATTTCGCCGATCAGAATTCCATCGCGTGGGGCCGCCAGGGGCCGGGGCCGGCATTGACAACCCAGCCCCTCCGGTGTGACGAGACTCTGGATGCCGACCGCGCTCGACAAACTGATCCAGGCTTGGCGGGCCGCCGACTCCGTCACCGTGCTCACCGGGGCCGGCATGTCGACCGCCTCGGGAATTCCCGATTTTCGCTCGCCGGGCGGTCGTTGGGAACGCTACCAACCGGTTCCAATCCAGGACTTCATCGCCAGTGAGTCGGCGCGGCGCGAGTACTGGCGCTACAAAGGCGAGACCTGGAAGGTGATCCTCGACGCGCAACCGAATCCGGCGCACCTGGCTCTGGCCGAGCTGGCGGCGGCCGGACGAATCGACCTGCTGGTCACGCAGAACGTCGACGGACTGCACGAACGGAGCGGGTTCCCCGCCGACCGCCTCATCAACATCCACGGCACCGACTCTTCCGTAACTTGCATGTCGTGCGGTCGCCGCGAGCCGCGCGCGATCGCCCAGGCGGCATGGGAGAGCGGCGCCGAGGTCCCCGGCTGCGAATGCGGCGGCGCCTGGAAACCGTCGACGATCTCGTTTGGCCAGAGCCTGATCGAAGCCGACCTGCGTGAATCGTTCGAGCGCGCGGCGTCGAGCGACGTCTTCGTCGCCGCCGGTACCTCCCTGGTGGTCGGCCCGATCAACCAGATGTTCTCGCTCGCCCATCGAGCCGGCGCCTTCACCGCTATCCTCACCGGATCCGAGACGCCCTTCGACGCCCAGGCGTCCTGCAAGATCGAGACGCCGCTCGAGGAAGTCCTGCCGGCGATCGCGCGCGAGATCGGCCAATGAAGGCACTGCTCTGGGACGGCCAGCGGCTCGCGCTCGTCGAACGCGACGAACCGCGCGCTGCCCCCGGTCGCGCGGTCGTTCGTGTCCACCTCGGCGGGGTCTGCAACACCGATCTCGAGATCGTTCGCGGCTACATGGGATTTCAGGGCACCCCCGGACACGAAGTGGTCGGCACCGTCGTCGACGGTCCCGATCAGTGGCTCGATCAACGGGTGGTGTGCGAAATCAACTTCGCTTGCGGAAAGTGCGACCTGTGCGCGCAGGGGCTCGAGCGCCACTGTCCGACGCGAACGGTGATGGGTATTCTCGACGCCGACGGAGGCTTCGCCGAGTACGTCAGCGTCCCGGTCGCCAATCTGCACCCGGTGCCTGACCAACTCGACGACCACACAGCGGTGTTCGTCGAACCGCTCGCCGCCGCCTTCGAGATCCTCGAGCAGGTCGACGTCGATGCGCACACCTCGTGCACGGTGCTCGGTGACGGCAAGCTCGGGCTGCTGGTTGCCCAGGTGCTCGCCTCCACCGGCGCCGATGTCGTCGCCGTCGGCAAGCATCCCGAGAAGCTCGCGATCCTCGCCGCGCGCGACATCCGCACCGCGTTGCTCGAAGACTGGGACGGCGCGGCGGCCGACGTCGTCGTCGAAGCGACCGGCTCCGCCGCCGGTTTCGCTCGCGCCTGCAGCGTGACCAACCCGCGCGGAACGTTGGTGCTCAAGTCGACCGTCGCCGATCAGCCCAAGCTCGACCTCGCGCCGCTGGTCATCAACGAGATCTCGGTCGTCGGCTCGCGCTGCGGACCATTCGCGCCGGCGATCGACGCGCTCGCCAGCGGAATCGTCCAGGTCGAACCGATGATCGACGCCCGCCTGCCGCTCGCACGCGGCGTCGAAGCATTCGAACGAGCTGCCGAACCGGGCCGTCTCAAAGTGCTGATCCAACCCGCAGAGTAGCCTACCCCGATCGCGACACCCCTCGATACGCCCTTCGGGCTACTCGGGGCAGACGGAAACGTCGACTCCAGCTCTCGCAATCAGTGTCGCCGCCCGGTCAGCGCTTCCGCGCCGCGCACGATCAACACGTGCACCACCGGAATGATCAACAATGTGAACGCGGTCGAGAAAACCAGACCGCCGACGACCGCGGCGCCGATCGGCCGCCGCGTCTCGGCGCCGGCGCCGCTCGCCAGGATCAACGGCAGAGCCCCGAGAATCGACGTCAGGCTGGTCATCAGGATCGGCCGGAATCGGGTGCGCCCGGCTTCGAGCGCAGCATCGAGCAACTCGGCGCCGCGATCGTGCGCGCGGTTGGCGTAGTCGACCAGTAGAATCGAGTTCTTCGCCACCAGCCCGACCAGCAGAATCATGCCGACCTGGGTGAAGATGTTGATGGTGTGCCCGGAGACGTAGAGCGCGGCGAGGGCGCCGAGCAACGCCAGTGGAACACTCAGCAGAATCGTCAGCGGATCGACGAAGCTCTCGAACTGCGCCGCCAAAACCAGATAGATGAACAGCAGCGACACCGCGAACGTCGCGTAGAGCTCGGCCGAAGATTCGTAAAAGTCACGCGAATTGCCAGCCAGGGCCAGCGTGAACTGTGGAGGCATCTCCTCGAGAGCGATTCGCTCGATCTCGCGCAGCACCGGTCCGAGAGAGTGCCCGGAAGCGACGCTGCCGCTGATCTTCACGGCTCGTTCCAACTCGTAGTGATTGAGCGCCTCCGGCGCGGTCCCGGTCACGAACCGCACCAGGCTCGACAGCGGCACCATGGCCCCTCGGTTGGAGCGAACGTGGATATCGCCGATCTGCTCCGGCACCATGCGGTATCGCGGCGCCAACGATGGAATGACGTCGTATTGCCGGTTGCGCAAGACGAACTCGCTGACCTCGCCCTCGGCGAGCGCGATCTGCAGCGCGTCGGCAATCTCCGAAACCGTCACCCCGAGCTCGGCGGCGCGGTCGCGATCGTAGAGAACTTCGACCTCGGGGTTCTCGAGCCGCAGGTCGCGGTCGACGTTGATGACGCCGTCGACCTCGCTCACTCGGTCGAGAACCGCCTGCGATACCCGGTCGAACTCGTCCAGGCTCGCCGAGGAGCTCTTGAGCACGACTTCGATGTCGTAGAACGACGACTGCCCGAGCGACGGCAAGCTGATCGGGTAGGCGAGCAGCGCCGGCAGCTGGCGCAGCTTTCCGTAGAGCTCGCCGACGACGTCCTGCTGGCTGACGTCGCGCTCTTCCCACGGTACCAACCTGGCGTAGACGAAGCCGTTCGACGTACTGCGCGAACCGCCGGACGAAAGCCCGACTGCCGAGTACAGGTGACCGACCGCCTCGTTCTCGCCCATCATCCGCTCGACCGCCAACAAGCTTTCCCTCGTATAGGCCAGCGTCGAGCCCTGCGGCGCGCGCAGGATGGTGAGAATCTTGCCGCGGTCCTCGGTGGGTACGAGCGAGTCGGGCAGACTCGCGAACAGGAGCACCGAGCCGACGGCGTTGGCGATGAGAAAGCCGACGATCGCCAGCGGGTGGCGCACCGCGACCGCCAGCGCTCGGTCGTACCAGCGGTTGAGGGCGGCCAGGACGTTCTCGATCCAGGTCCATACGCGTCCGTGCTGGCGCGAGACGCGCAGATAGCGGCCGCACAGCACCGGCACCAAGGTGAGCGCGACGAAGGTCGACACCGTGACCGCCGAGGCCATGGTGATGGCGAACTCACGGAACAACCGTCCGGTGCCGCCGGTCATCAGCGACAGCGGCACCAACACCGCGACCAGCGACACCGTGGTCGCGATCACCGCGAAAAACACCTCGTTGGACCCGCGGCGCGCCGCCGTCTCCGCATCCTCGCCGAGCTCCTGGCGGCGGTAGGAGTTTTCGAGCACGACGATCGCGTCGTCGACCAGCAGCCCGATCGCCAGGACGAAAGCGAGCAGCGTCAGGACGTTGATCGAGAAGCCGAGAACGCCCATTACGGCGAGCGTACCGACCAGAGACACCGGGATGGCGATCGACGGAATGGTGGTCGCCACCGGCGAGCGCAGGAACAACAAGTTGACCAGGATCACCAGCGCGAAGGCGATGCCGAGCGTGCGCACGACTTCCTTGAGCGAAGCCTCGACGAACACCGTGTTGTCGAGCGCGGTGGCGAGCGTCACTCCCGGCGGCAGAGTCTTCTGGATGCGCGGGATCTCCTGGCGCAGCCGGTCGGTGAGCTCGAGCTCGTTGGCATTGGACTGGCGGATGACGCCGATGGCAATGATCGGCCGGCCGTCGAAACGCGTGATCGTGTCGTAGTTGGCCGAGCCGAGCTCGACCTGGCCGATGTCGCGCAGTCGCACCGGCGCGGCGCCGTCCCAACGCACGACGACGTTCTCGAACTCCTCGGCTTCGGACAGCTGAGCGTTGGCCAACACCGTGAACGTCCGCGTCTCGGCCTCGATCTGACCGGCTGGCAACTGCAGGTTGCTGTCGCGGATGGCGCGGCGAACGTCGCGCGGATCGACCATCCGCGCCGCCATGCGTTCGGGGTCGAGCCAAACTCGCATCGCGTAGGTGCGTTGTCCGCCAACCAGGATCCCGGCCACCCCGGGCAAGATCTGCAACGGCGTCTTCACGTACCGGTCGGCGATGTCGGTCAGGTCGATCGCCGACAACTCTTCGCTGCGCACCTGCAACCAGATGATCGGCCGCGCGTCGGCGCTCGACTTGCGAACCGACGGCCGCCCGGCTTCGTCGGGCAGACGATCGACGGCGCGCTGTACCGCGTTGGATACGTCGGTTGCCGCCAGGTCCAGATCGCGCCCGACCTCGAACTCGATGGTGACGGTGCCGCCGCCAAACCGGCTCTCCGAAACGATGCTGCGGATGCCGTCGACGCCGTTGAGGGCCTGCTCGAGCGGCTCGGTGACACTGCTCTCGACCGTTTGCGCGCTCGCACCGGCGTAGGTCGTCGAGATCGAAACGATCGGCCGGTCGACGTCGGGATACTCGCGAACCGGCAGCCGGCCGAAGCTCGCCAGGCCGGCGAGAACGATCAGCAGGCTGAGAACGGTCGCCAGAACCGGTCGGCGGAGCGACAGCTCGGACAGAGTCATCGCCGGCGGCTACAGGGTACAGGCGGGCAGGTGCGGGAATCCCAGCGAGAGTTTCGGGTTCTCCACCGGTTCATAAGGCCGCGGGTCGGTGACCGAGCCCGGGCGCAATCGCTGGTGGCCGGTGACGATGACCCTCTCGCCGGCCTGTACTCCGGACACCACTTCGATCCGATCCGGAAAGTGCTGCCCGAGCACGACCTCGCGTTCTTCCGCTTTGCCGTCCGCCGCGAGGACGAAGAGAAGCTGCCGCGTGCCGCGGCGCACCACCGCTTCCTGCGGCACCGACAGCGCGCGTTGGCTGCGACCGATCTCGAGCGCCAGGCGCGCCGACATGCCAGCCCGCAACAGGCGCTCGGGATTGCGCACTCTCGCCTGCACGCGAACGGTTCGCGTCGAGGGGTCGATGCTCGGATCGATGACCGCGATCTCCGATTCGAACTCGAGCGTGCAGTCGCCGGCGACGCCGCGAATCTTCTGGCCGACGCGAACCCGGCCGGCGTCGCGCTCCGGCACCGTGAACACCAGCCGCAGCGGGTCGACCTGAGTCAGCCGCACCAGGGGATCGCCCTGGTCGACGTAGGCGCCGACGCTGATGTCGCGCAGGCCGAGCTGGCCGGTGAACGGCGCGCGCACCTCGGTCTGGTTGAGCGAGGTCTTCGACTCTTCCAGCTCGCCGCGCGCCTGGTCGAGCGCCGCCGCCGCGTCGTCGAGCTCCTGATGCGACACCAGATTCTTTTGGTGCAGCGACCGAATCCGCTCGTAGGTCGCCTTGGCGTTGGCAACGCGCGACCGCGCCACCACCAGCTGGGCCTTCTCCTGGCGGCTGTCGATGCGCGCCAGCACCCTGCCCACTTCGACCTCCGCGCCCTCCGGGAGGTCGAGGAAGGTGACGACACCGCTCGCCTCGGCGGCGATCATCGTCGAGTATGGGCTCTCGAGCGTGCCGACCGCGGTCAGCAATCGAGGCAGCTCGCTCGGCTCGAGGGCGATCGTCTCCACCACCACCGGAGAGGACGACGAATGGGGCGCGCCGCCGGCCGGGCTACCGTCGCAGCTGGCGCATACGGCCGCGGCGACCGCGAGTCCGATCAGTGCCGCAAGACGACGGTATAGGGACTGAGGTGACATGCGATTCTCTGGCAGGAGGGTGCCTCAGCGGGCAACCTCCTACACTACAGCGGGTGCGCCAGCGCCGAAAGGGCCCCCGAATGGTGGGTAGTGGGTCAGTTTGAACCTCGGGGAGCGAGCTAATCGAACATTCTCCAGATACATCGGTGGGGCTTCGCCCCTATCTGAGGGACCCTCATCCTGCCCTTCTCCCACAGGGAGAAGGGAATTCAGACGCCTCTCCCTGTGGGAGAGGTCGGCCGAAGGCCGGGTGAGGGTCCCTCGGATGACCGAGCGTAGCGAGGCTCTGTTTCTTTGCGGAGCGCCAAACCGACCCACTACCGAATGGTGTGGTATCGTGTCGATTTTCGTGAATAGTGCGCCGTGATGCCAGACATGATCGTCAAGCTGTACGACCTCCCCCCGCTCGACGAGAGCCTCGCCGCGTGTCGCCGCGAGGGAGTCGCGATCCGCCGCGCCCGACCGCCCGAGCGACCGCGATTGCTCGAGTGGATCGGCGAGCACTATGGTTTCTGGTCGAGCGAGGTCGAACGTTGCTTCGCCCACACACCGGTGAGCTGCCACATCGCGGTGCGCGACACCGAGGTCGTCGGTTTTTCTTGCCACGATGCCTTTGCGCCCAACTTTTTCGGACCGACCGGTGTGGCGGCGGACGCGCAAGGGCGGGGAATCGGCACCGCCCTCCTGCTGGCAGCGCTCCACGATCAACGCGCCCAGGGGTACGCCTACTCGATCATCGGCGGAGTCGGCCCTGCCGAGTTCTACGAACGATCGGTCGGCGCCATCGTCATCCCCGGCTCCGATCCCGGTCCGTACGACGATCTCCTGGTCTGAGACCGCGCCACTCCGGCCCAACCGATCCAGATGCCAAGCCCACGGGAGCTCTACGAAGAGCGACGCGGCCGAGCCCGCAGCGACGTCGACTCGCTGCGCCGGCGCGAGCGCTCGATCGGCAGCATGCGCCTCTACCTCTTCATCGCCGGCGTCGCCCTCGCCTGGTTGGCGATCGACTTCGCCTTGCTGCCGCTCGCCCTGATCGCGCTGCCGGTGATCGGCTTCATCGGGCTGGTCGTCCGCCACGGCCGCGTCATCACCGAGCGCCAGCGCGCAGAGCGGCGCGAGCAGTTCTACGACCATGGAATCGCGCGGATCGACGGCACCTGGACCGAACGCGGGCTGCGCGGCGAGCAGTTCCGCGACCCTTCCCACCCCTACTCCGACGATCTCGACATCTTCGGCCACGGGTCTCTGTTTCAACTGCTCTGCTGCGCCCGCAGCTCGGCGGGGTTGCAGACACTCGCCGACTGGCTGCGCCATCCGAGTCACCCCGGCGAGGTCGGCGAGCGCCAGCAGGCCGTGCGCGAGCTCACACCGCAGAACGAGCGGCGTGAGCACCTGGCGTTGATCGGCGACCTGGAGGTCTCCGCGATCGACCCCGACTACCTCGTCGAGTGGGCGGCGCGCGGCACGTCTCCACACCTCGCCACAGCGCGGCCGCTCGCCGCCGGCCTGGTCGCCGTCACCATCGCCACCTTTTTCCTGCAAGGGCTGGGCGCAATCAGTCCCAACGTCTTCCTGGTCGCTCTCGCGGCGCAGGGCGCCTTCGGCGCGTGGCGACGCCACGCCAATCACGACGTGGTCGGCAGCCTCGAGCTCGCCGCCGCGGAGCTGCGCGCACTGACGCTGTTGATCGCCGAGATCGAGGGCAGCGACTTCGAGAGCGAAAAGCTGCGCGCTCTCAAAGCCGTGCTGGAGACCGAGGGCAAAGACGCCTCCGCCGCCATCGCCGAGCTGCACAGCTCGATCCAGCTGCTCGACGCGCGCCGCAACATGCTGTTCGCGCCGATCTCGATCTTCTTCCTGTGGACCAGCCAACTCTCGATGGCGATCGAGGGGTGGCGCGAGCGCTACGGCGAACGCCTCCCGGCCTGGCTGCACGCGGTCGGCGAGTACGAGGCGCTGTGCTCGCTGTCCGCGTTCGCCTTCGAACGCGACTCGGCCGCCTACCCGACGATCAACGAAGGTTCGACCCGTATTGTCGCCCGCGATCTGCGCCATCCTTTGATGACCACCGGACAGTGCGTCGCCAACGACGTCCGACTCGATTCGGAGCAGGCCCTGTTGCTGGTGAGCGGGTCCAACATGTCGGGCAAGAGCACGCTGCTGCGCACCATCGGCAGCAACGCGGTGCTCGCCCAGCTCGGCGCACCCGTATGCGCCGCGCAGCTCGAGATGACGCCGCTTCAGGTCGCCAGCTCGATGCGAACCCAGGATTCGCTACTCGACGGTACCTCGCGCTTCTACGCCGAGATCAAGCGACTGAAACAGATCATCGATCACGCCGGCGGGCAGCCTCCCCTGCTGTTCTTGTTGGACGAGGTGCTGCACGGCACCAATTCGCACGACCGCCGCATCGGCGCCGAAGCGATCGTCACCGCGCTGATCGCCAACGGCGCCATCGGCTTGGTGACCACCCACGACCTGACGCTCGCCGAGATCGCCGACGACCTCGGCTCACGCGCGCGCAACGTCCACTTCGCCGATCGGCTGGTCGATGGCGAGATGGTGTTCGACTACAAGATGCACGACGGCCCGGTACGGCGCAGCAACGCCCTCGGCTTGATGCGCGCAATCGGCATCGAAGTGTAGCTCGGAACTCGCTTTGCTCGTAGGCAGAGGCTTGGGCATGGGCAAAGGCAAAGGGTGGTGGTCGCCGACGCGACTACCCGTTTGACCGGCGTTTCTTTCACCGAATGATCCGGCCGACATACCCGCATATCTGACCGTGGTTCCGACGCTCGTGAAATCCCGGTCGGGCCGTATTGGAGCCCGCAACCAGCGATGATACGGCAATCGGATGAGCAAGGAACTGGAAGAGGGATCGGAGCTCCAACTCGACTTCAACAAGCTCGCCAAGGTCGCGGCCAACGCGCCCGACGTGCTGCCGGTAGCCGTGCAGCATGCCGACACCAAGGAGATCATCCTGGTCGCGTACGCCAACCAGCTGGCGCTGAAGACGGCGATCGACACCCGCACGGCGGTCTTCTGGAGCACCTCGCGCAACGAGCTGTGGGAGAAGGGCAAAACCTCCGGCGAGATGTTCGACCTGCTCGAGGTACGCGTCAACTGCGAGCAGAACTCGCTGGTCTACATCGTGCGCCCGCGCCGCGGTGACATCTGCCACACCAAGAACGAGAAGGGCGAGCCGCGCAACTGTTACTATCGGCGGTTGGATTGGGATTCGGGCGCGCTGGAGAATCTGGATCCGTGAGGTGCGGGATCTGGGAGCTGGGAGCTGGGATCTAGGGGAGGTAGGCAGCTACTAGATACTCGCGCGAAGCGCGCACCACCCCCAGATCCCAACTCCCAGATCCTAGATCCCAATCAAGCGGCAGCCGCGGCCGCGGCGAGATCCGCCGAAACCTCCGCCACCGAAGGTCGCGAACGCACCGCATCCGACCATCGAGCGACATTCGTTGCTGCCTCGGGGGGAGCGGCGCCGAGGGTCGACGCGGCGAAGATCATTACCGCCATGGCGATGTCGGCGACACTGAAGCGATCGCAGTAGAAGTCGCGCCCCGCGAGGTCGCGGTCGAGCTCTTCGTACAGTCGCGCCAGCTCGGCTTGCGCCGCTGCCGCGCGCTCGGCGACGTGCGGATCGTCGGTCGGGTAGAAGACGGTCTCGATCAGATCCCAGATGTGCGGGAACCAGATCTCGTCGACCGCCGCCTCCTGCCGGCGGCAGCGAGCGCGCTCTTTGATCGACGCGGGGAAGAGCGGCGGCTGCGGGTACTTCTCTTCGAGGTACTCGGCGATCAGCGTCGAGTCGTAGACGACGACGTCGCCGTCGACCAGCAACGGCACCTGGCGCTTGGGGTTGAGCCTCACCACCTCGGGATGATGTGGCAGGTAGCGATCCTCGCGGCTCCATCCCACCTGGATGAGCTCGTGCTCGAGCCCCTTCTCGGCGAGAGCGATCCTCGCCTTGGCGGAAAACAGGGACAGTGGTCCGGAATAGAGCTTCATGGTCTCCCCTCCATCGGTGGACCAAGATCGTGCTCGACCTCATACCGCTTGAAAAGTACCACCTCGGCGACCTCGACCAGGACCGGTACGAGCCGAACCCCGGGAGCACCGCGCGAAACGGTCTGCCGACTGCTCCCTGCGACACTTAGCCGCAGGCCAAATGCCGCGCATATCCTGTCGATCCACCTGCCATCGGCATATGCTGCTCGGCAATGGCTGGGGAGATCGACACCTCAGAGCCGCGCTCGGGGCCGACCTTGTCGAGTCTCAACTGGCTCGTCCAGCTCCGCTGGGGCGCGGTCGTCACTCAATTGGCGGCAATCGCAGTGGTCCTCTTCGGCCTCGGCATCGATGTACCGTGGCCTTGGCTGCTGTTGGTGGTTGGAGTGGAGGCGGCCAGCAACATGGTGCTGGCGGGTCGCTCCACCAGCCTCGAACACGACCCGGCGCGAGTGGCGGGCGCGATTCTGATCCTGGACGTCGCCCTGTTCACGGTTCTGCTGCTGCTCACCGGCGGATCGTACAACCCCTTCAGCTTTCTCTACCTGATCTACGTCACCCTGGCATCGGTGGTCTTGTCGTCGGGCTGGGCGTGGACGGTCGCGGTTTTCTCGATCGCCTGCTTCCGCGGACTGTTCGTGCTCGACCCGTTGCCCGGCGACGACCCCCACGCAGGGCACCTGCGAAGTCACCTCGAGGGCATGTGGCTGGCGTTCGCTACGGCCGCGGCGTTCATCGTGTACTTCGTTCAGCGGGTGCGCCAGGCTCTGGCGCAAAGAGAAGCCGAGCTCGCCCGCGCCCGCGATCTGAGCGCGCGCCACCAAAAGCTCTCTTCGCTCGCCACCCTCGCCGCCGGCGCTGCTCACCAACTCGCAACTCCTCTCTCGACGATCGCGGTGATCGCGAAGGAGCTGGAGAACGAGCTGGCACAAACCGAGCGAAACGACAGTGTCATCGGCGATGCCCGAACCATTCGCGAACAAGTCGAGCGGTGCCGCGAGATTCTTGCCCATATGGCAACCGAGGCCGGGCAGAGCCCGGGCGAATCCTGCCGCGTGGTGAAGCCGCGCGACCTGGTGGGCGCCGCCTTGGCCGATCTCGACGGCGGCGAGCGCGTCGACATAGAAGTCGACGCTGCCGCCGACGGGCGACAGCTGCAAACGCCCGCTCGATCCGTCACCCAGGCGCTGCGCGCCGTGATCAAGAACGCCCTGGAGGCCTCGGATTCGTCGGACGGTCGCGTCGCGATCGCGGTCCACGGGCGCAATCAATGCTGCTTCGAAATCACCGACACCGGCACCGGTATGTCGCCCGACGTTCTCGCCCACATCGGCGAGCCATTCTTCACGACGAAGGGACCGGGACGCGGAATGGGCCTCGGCGTGTTTCTGGCGCGCGAGCTCATCGAGCACCTGGGCGGCGAGTTCACCGTAACCTCGGCACCCGGGCGCGGCACTCGGGTCGCGATGAGTATCCCGAACGAACCCGTGTGAGCGCGACACCGACTTCTTCTGATCATGACCGACCAGTCCAACTCTCCAACCGCCGCCCTCCCAGCCACGAAGCGCATCCTCGTCGTCGATGACGACAGGGTCCTGAGAGAAAGTTTGGTGCGCGCGTTCGCCAAGCGCGGCTTCGACTCTCACGGCGCAAGCTGTTTCGACGAAGCGGTCGCCGCGGTCGCAGAACACCGGCCGGAGCTCGCCGTCATCGACCTCCGCATGCAGGGACCCAACGGACTCGACCTCGTGCGTCACCTGGCGGAGCACCACAGCGACATCAAAACCGTCGTGCTCACGGGGTACGGCAGCATCGCCACGGCCTTGGAAGCGGTGCGCCTGGGGGCAGTCAACTACTTGCCGAAACCAGCCGACATCCAGGAGATCCTCGCAGCCTTCGACCCGTCCGCTTCGCCCGACGCGAGCGAGCAGTCACTCCCCGCACCGTCGCTGGCCCGCGCCGAGTGGGAGCACATCAACCGCGTCCTAGCCGACTGCGACGGTAATATCTCCGAAGCGGCTCGGCGCCTCGGCCTGCACCGACGGTCGCTGCAGCGCAAGCTGCAAAAGCGACCGCCGAAAACGTAGGGCGCAGCGCCGGACGGGCATCGGGGAGCGAGGCCCTCACCCGGCCGCACATCCGTCGAGCGCCGAACGCACGGCGCGAATCAACTCGTTGATCTCGATTTGGCCGTTGCCGTTGACGTCGGCCGCCGCGCATCCTTCCGCCGTCCCCATTCCAGCCAGACCGACGGCGCGTATCAGCTCGGCGATCGACACCTCGTCGTCGCCGTCGCAGTCCCCCGGACAAGAAGGCGGCGCCGGCGTAGCAGTCGCGGCAAGCGTCGCCGTGTCCTCCGCTGTCGCGGTCGCCACCGAAGTCGGCTCTTCGGTCGCAGTCGCGGTATGGCTCGGGGGTGGGGTCGCGGTCGGCGGCTCTGGCTCCGTCGGACTGGCAGTAGCGGTCGCCGTCGAAACCTCAGTGGCGGTCGGTTCGCCGACAGAAGCCGTAGCCGTGGCGGTCGGCGTGCTGGCCGGCTCCCGGTTGGTGATCAACAGCGTATACACCGGCGAGTCACTGAATCCTTCCGCCGACAATGAGAACGAGACCTGGAAGTCACCGAAGGTGTCGTCGGGCAACAACAGACGCCACTCGGGGTGCACGTGCGCCTCCGGGTCGTTCTCGAACGAACCCAGCGTCGCCGACTCACCAGGCTCGTCGAGCGTGCGCCCGACCAGCCGAACCGACGCGTCGTCGCTGATCGGCTCCTCGATGGCGAACTCCACCGTGACCTCCTCGTCGAGCGGATGGAAGCCACCCGCGGACTCGAGGATCCAGGCGAAGCTCGGGAAGATGTCGGTGTACAGAGTGAGCCCGCCGGCTTGTGCCGCCGGTGCAATGTAGAAGACGTCGGTGTCGAACTCGAACTCGGGCTCGATGAGGATCTGGCCGGCGCCTTCCTGCGAAGACCCGATCCGCATCACGAAACCGTGGCCAAACGCCTGCCCGGCCATGGCCAAAACTCCGAGAACGGTGACGATCGCCAGCACCGCCCTGCTCCGGGCGGCAGTCCTACCCCGGCAGCCGATCCACTTCCCGACGGCGCGCGCTCCCATCATGACGTCTCCTCCTCACTCGCTTCAGCGATCTCGAGGTTCTTGCGGAACACCCCATAAACCTGCGGCGGCACGGAGCGGCGAAACGTCTCGGCGTGCCGGTCGGCTTCCGTCGTGTTGCCCGCGTCGCGCTGCAAAATGGCGCTGAACAAATCCATCCCTGCCAGTGCGTAGTCGCGTTCGCCCGGCGCCAGCTCGGCGAGGTACGGGTCGTCGACAGGCTGCAACCCGCGCAACAGCTTCGCTTCGAACTCGGCGAGCGGAAACGACGTGAACCACGGGCGGGCGCCGCCGGCCTGCTCGCGCTGAGCAACCGGCGCCTCGTATTCGATGATCGGGCGGTCGTCGGTGTTGATCGGCGCGCCGGCGAACAGCGCGCGGTTGGCGCCGATGTTACCGGCGTAGAAGAGCCCGGTGAACGCCATCGCCAGGTCCCGCGACAGGTCGTCGCTGCTGCGCCGCACGCGAAAGTTCGAGGTCACCGCTTCCGGGTCGAGCCGCGTGCCGTCCTCCTGACCGATCAGCGCAACGATCGGATGCGAAGGCAGGAAGTCGCCCCGCCACATCGTCACCTCGGGAAAGACCTCGAGCATGGTACGGGCGATCACCATGAAGTCGCGCTCCGAGAGCTGATAGAGCGGCAGCCATTGGGCAAACGCCCCACCGCTGCGCAGCTTCGAGCGCACCAGCTCGAAGTGCTCGCGCGAGTAGAGACTGCCGGCGCCCGACTGCCAGGGAATGAACAAGTCGGAGACGATTACGTCGTAGCGATCGTCCGTCGTCAGCAGATACTGACGCCCGTCCTCGACCACCACGTCGACGCGCGGATCTTCGAAGAGTCCGTTGACGTAGGGACCAAAGTGGCGGCGCGAGGCCTCGACCACCTCTGGAATCAGCTCGGCGACGGTCACCTCCTCGACCGAGTGGCGCAGCGCCGCCCCGGCGGTGATCCCGGTACCCAGTCCGAGAAAGAAGACCTTGCGCGGCTTCGGGTGAATCACCAGCGGAATGTCCGCCTGCGCCTCCTCGTAGGCGGTCGCCGACGTGCCCCCCAGAGAGTAGTAGTTGTCGAGCTTGAGCCGACGGTGCCTGCCCAGCTGGGTCACCGCGACCACCGAGTGACCGGTCTCCCACTTCTCCCGCACCAGCTCGTCAGCACTGCTGACACTGACCACCGGGAGCCGGGCCGGGTCGAGCAAGACCAGCACCAGGATCATCGCCGCCGCCAGCCCGGCGCGAATTCGCAGATCGCCGGCGGCGCCACTTGGCAGCAGCAACACCGCGAGCGCCAGGTAGGCGGCGGCAACCGCGCGAACACTCCCCCACAGGCCAAACAGCTCGATCATCGCGAAGCCGCACGCCAACGATCCGACGATCGAGCCCAGAGTGTTCCAGGAAGCGAGTCGTCCCACCGTGGCGCCGACCTCTACCCCCTCCTCGTCGCCCGCCATCGACAGCACATAGGGGAAGATCAGGCCGAGGCAGATCCCCGGGGGCACCACCACGGCGGCGGCGCTGGAGAACACGGACGCGACGTACATCCACCAACCGGCGGTTGGCGCGACGTACTGCAACCCGTCAGTCACCGCGTGAAAGACGAAAGGGCTCACTCCAGCCGCAATCCCCGCGACGATCAGCAGTAGCGGCAGCACGCTCGCCGGTGCGGCTCGGACGCGGCACAGGCGATGCGCGCCAACCGCACCCAGCGCGATGGCGACCAGGAAGCTGATCAGAATGGCGGCGAACGAGTACACCGAGTTGTGGAGAACCTGGGCGAACATGCGAGTCCACAAGACTTCGAGTCCGAGGGTCGCCGCACCGGAGAAGAAGGCGACCGCCGACAAGGTCGCCGCCGTGCCAGAGCGGCGCGAATCCGGCTCCGCCTCGTTTCGCTGCGAGGCAACCTCGTACGGCGGCAGTGCCGCTCGCGCGCTCTTCGTCCAAGCGATCGCAGCCACCGCGAGGTTGAGTGCGATCGCGACAGCGTACGAGTACGAGAAGCCGAGCGCCGGCACCAGTACGAACGCCGCCGCGAAAGCGCCGATCGCACCTCCGATCGTATTGCACGCGTACAGCAAGCTCACCGTGCTGCCGAGCTCGTCGCGTCGGCGCACCATGTGCTGGCTCACATAGGGCAACGTGCCGCCCATGAAGAACGAGGGCGGCAATAGAATGCAGGCGGCGAGCCCCAGCTTCGCCGCAGTGAACGCCGCCGGCACACCGCGCAGCGCCCCGGCGAGAGACGGATAGACGGCGGCGTAGAGATCGAGCAGCTCAAAGTAGGACAACGCCGTTACCGCCACCGCAACTTCGAGCAGGGCAAAGGCGCGCAGCGGGTTCGGCGAATGCGAAGCGCGCCGGCCCCAGGCGCGCGCGCCGAGGGACAGCCCGAGGAAGAACACCGCGAGGGTTGCGGCAGCTGCCTGAGCGGTGTTGCCGAACAGAAGCCCGAGCTCCTTCAGCCACAACACCTCGTAGATCAGCGCGGCGGCGCCGGAGGCGACGAACAACAGACCGATGGTTGCGGCCTCGGCGAACCTGCGCGCGTTGGCGAGGGTCTGCGTCATCGAGCCGGAATCGCCGGAACCACGCCGCCGCGCAAGCGACCCGGAGTGCGTCGCAGTCACGCGCAGGCAACCACGTCGCGACCAAACGCGACGGCGGGCGAAGCGCATCGCGCCTCGCCCGCCGGGAGTGGAGATGGTCCCACGGCCTTAATCGAAGCTGGCCTTCATGCAGGGAAAAGCGTGCTGCACGGCGTGGTGGTTCCCCTCACCGGCCTCCTCGAGGACGTGACCGATCGACGCCGCCGCATGGTTGTACGTCGCCCCAGCCAGCTCTTCGGCTCGGCAGCGTGCCATGCCGAGGTGGGTATTGATCTGGCTCAGCGTGTACGGCTCGGATGAGTCACTCAACGGACCGCACTTCTTGCCGATCTTGGCAAGCGCCTTCGCCTGCTCGGACGCGATCTTGCCCACCAGAGACTTCTCGTCGAGATCGTCGACGTCGCAACTCTTGACCGCCGGCTTCGCCGGCTTGCCGAGCATCGTGTGCGCCAGCACCTTGTCCATGCACTTGCCGATCAGCTGGTACGCCTTCATGTGGAACTTGCGCACCGATCCGGCAACCGTCTTCTGGCACTTCAGGTCGTCCTTGGACGCAGCCTCGAGCGGCGAGAGGTAGCCGTTCGACACCGTTAGCGAACGCACGTCGGAGGGCGTGTAGCCAAACGGAACAGCCGTGCTCTCCGTGACGCGAAACGAGATTTTGCCTTCGGCAAAGGTGTTCTCGTCGTCGGATGTGATCTCGAACGTCGCATGGTTGTGCAGGCTCGGCATGGTCCCGATCAGGGCGGTGTCGCCCGACTCCTCGACCGGGGTACCGCCGAAGATCCACCGGATCCCATCGTCGATCGCCATGATCTCGACATCGACATCGGTGGTGTCCTCGAGAGTGAACGTATCGACGTCGTCGCCAACGCCGTCGTTGAAGCCCGGGATGTTGCCGGTGAACACTCCAGGCAGACCCGAATCGGTGGTTCGCGCGATCGGTTGGCCGTCGAAGTCCCACTCCATCTCCAACTGCCCGCCGCCGTCGGCGTCGGACGTCACCAACACGGTGTGACTGTGTTGCCCCCACGCAGCAGAGTGCGCGATCATCAGCACGGCAACACCGGCCGCCGCGCATACGAGTTTGTTCCCCTTCATGGTTCCTCCTGATTGACGTGCAGAACTGACGAGCTCGGAGCGGCCTCGCCCCGGCTCCGCAGACCCCGCAAGGCGGGCCGCAGCGAACTTTCGCCGAAGCTAGTCGCCGGGCAGCGCGAGACGCAATGCGGTTTAGTGTCGCACCGCTCGCTGCGACAAAGCGCCGCACCCAAGTGGGACTTAGTACCCCACACCCTACTGCGACAATTCGCCGCACCCACCTGCGGTTTAGTGTCGCAGGCGCGGCAGTCGGCTTGATCTAGCCTTCACCGGCGGGCAACCCTCCGAGTCATGGGTCGAAGCTCACTGCGCGCAGCATTCGCCCCGGTCGTCCTCGCCACGGCGCTGGCCTGCGCTTGGTCACCGGCGCAGGCATGCTTCGGCGACGGCTGCATCAACATCTACTCGACCGCCGCCGGCAGTGGGGCACTCACCACGACGTGGGACTTCGCGACGCGCGAGATGCCGGTCTTCGAAGTATTCTGCGTCGACGAGACCTGCCTGTTCAACGCCATCGACCCCGGATTCATCGCCGGCTTTCCGCCCGCGCCCGAGGGCTTTCATCCCCTGGAGGAAGGCACGCGGGTGAGCTTCGAAGTGATCGCCCAAGCCGCCGGCGCCTCGATCCGCATCAACGGCGAGGCGGTCGACCCAGGCAGTAGCGCACTGATCGGCACCTCGCCGGACCTCCACAACCACCCAGCGTGGCAGTTGCGCATACCCGAAGGAGACTCCGGCGACTACGAGCTGCAGTTCCGGTTGACCACGGACTCGCCCGCCTACGAGGATTCGCAGACCTTCACCGCGCGAATCTCGAACCTTCCCCCGGCGACTGCGACACCGGCGGCATCGCCGACTCCCACCGTCGCTCCGAAGGCGCAGTGCCCTGGCGATTGCAACGACGATGGAAGCGTTTCGATCGCCGAGCTGGTGCGCGGCGTCGACGGGTCACTCGGCGGCGCTGGTTGCGCCGCTTTCGACCGAAACGACGACGGCGCAATCGCCATCAACGAGCTGATCCTCGCTGTCAACGCCGCGCTCGAGGGATGCACAGCCGGGCCGTCGCCGACGCCGACCCTGGCGGCGACGCTGGGCAACATCCAGGCCAGCATTTTCTCGCCGCGCTGCGCGACCGCCGCCTGCCACGATGCGACCACGCGCTCCGGCAACTTGTCGCTCGAGGATGGTGCCTCCTACAACGAGCTCGTCGGAGTCGAGCCCGACATCGAGATTGCCCGCGAAGCCGGGCTACTCCGCGTCGACCCCGAGGATCCCGAGAACAGCTTCCTGCTGATCAAGCTCGAGGGCCCGCCGCCGAGCCAGGGCAGCCGCATGCCGCAGATCGGTCCCCCGCTCGAAGACGCCGAGATCGATCTCATCCGCGCCTGGATCGTCTCGGGCGCGGCTCCATAGAGCCAGTCGCGGCATTGCCAAAGGCTCGGCCATCGCAAGAGTCTGCACCGGCGCCGGCGCGCGACAGTCGTTGCTTCGTGAATTCTTCTCCCGTCGGGGCTAGAAGTACGTCCATGGAGAAACTCGTGTACTGCCTCTGGCGCGACGAGGCCGAGTCGCGCGACCGGTTCGCCGACCGCTTGCGCGGCCCGCTGGCCGCGGATCTACGGGCGAGCGGCGCAAAGCGACTGCGGATCTTCGTCGCCGATGCCGCGGTCGATGCGGGCGCCGGCCTGCGCATGACCGCCGAACCATCCCACAAAGAAGGGTTCGTATCCTTCTGGCTCGAGGCAGCGCAGGACCGCCAAGCCGTCGAGGACCTGGTCGCCGCAGCCGCCGACCGCATCGCCGGCTACCTGGTGGTCGAGTCGCGGCCGATGCTCGCCGAGACCGGCAAGGCGCCGGGCGAGCGCTCGCCGGGTTGGGTGCAGGTCACCGGCATCTGCGCCAAGAAGCACCTGGCCGACGAGGAGTTCCTCGACCACTGGTACAACGTCCACCGCCAGGTCGCGATCGAAACCCAGAGCACCACCGGCTACGTGCGCAACGAGATCGTCCGCCCGCTGACCGCCGACGCGCCACGGTGGCGCGCGATCGTCGAGGAAACCTTCCCAACCGGCGCCCTCGACGACCCCAAGGTGTTCTACGCCGCCGACGACGACGAAGCGCTCAAACGCAACGCCGGCAGGATGTTCGAGAGCGTGCAGAAGTTCATCGACCTCGATACCGTCGATGCCCACCCGATGAGCGAGTACGTGTTCGAGGATTGAGGCTCACCTCACAGCAGGAACGGGGTCCACAGGGGGGTCGGCTCACAGAAAGGGATATTCTCGCGCCAAGACGCTAAGGCGCCAAGAAAAGATGGGCCCCCAGGGGTTCAGCTCACGGAAAGGGATATCTCGCGCCAAGACGCTAAGACGCCAAGAAAAGACGGACGACCAGAGAGCCCCTTGGCGTCTTGGCGTCTTGGCGCGAGAAAAATCTTTTCGCTGCAGACCTTTGGCCCTGCAACCCCGCGAGTGCACCTCGATGCTGGGGCGGCGCGCAGTGTCTCTACCTGGCTGACATGAGGTTTCGGAACGGTTTCCTCCGCTTCCAGCGATAGGTGCGGAAGTCGCGCGCGTCCGTGGAGAGAATCCGCCCCGAACCCAGCTCCTCGGCGAGGATGACCAACGAGGCGTCGGCGAGGTCCATGGGGAGGTCCCGGTACTTCTCGACCAGCGCTTCGACTCGCGCGAGATGATGCTCTTCGAGGGCGAAGACCGAGAAGGCCCCGTGACGCGCCGAGCGCAGAAATCGAAGCTCGGAATCGACTCCCAACCTGGCGGCGAGGAGATGGCAGGTCTCGGTCATCACCGGCCAAGTCGTGACCAGCGGCTCGCTCAGCCGTGCGAGGATCGCCTTCGCCTCCGCGTGGTGACGGTCGCGCCGATTGGCCAGGGCGAGCCAATAGCCCGTGTCGGCGATGATCACCCGGGCTCGCCCTTGCGCTGGATCAGCTCGGCGAGCTGGTCCTTGTAGCTCTCGGAGAGGTTCTCTTCTCCGTCCGCGCAACCGACGAAGCCAGCCCCCTCGAACGCCGCGGCGATCGAGGCACCACCGCCCCTCTCGGTCTGTCGATAGTATAGCTCGATGGACTCTCGGATGATCTCAGAGGTGGTTTTCCGGGTCCGCTGCTTCAGCAGCTCCAGCTTGTTCGCCAGATCCGCATCGAGGCGCGCGTTGAGCCGTGTCATACGTCACGTATGACACGGCCCGGAGCCGGCTTCAATCCGAGGACTGCTGCACGGGCTCACAGAAAAAGATTCATCTCGCGCCAAGACGCAAAGACGCCAAGAAAAGACCTGGCAACCAGTGAACCCCTTGGCGTTTTGGCGCGAGAAAAATCTTCTCCCTGCCGACCCTCCCCTCAATGCTCCATGGCCAAAGGCTTCGGATCAGCGACGGGGGGTTCCGCGTGGGACGGTCCTCGTCCGGGCGAGCGCCGCGACCAGGACCAAGGTGAGCATGGCCAGGACGAGAGCGCGTTTCGACACCGCCGGAGCCTCGGCGGGTTCCAGCGTCGTGCAGGTTCCCTCTAGCCCAGGCATATCGCAGAACTCGTTTGGCGCCGTACACGCTTGATCGCAACAGACGTCGTCGACGCAGTTGCCGGACGCGCACTCCCCTGGCCCGTCGCACTCCGAGCCGTCGGGTGCCCGCGTCGGCGTCGAGGTCGGCGTATCCGTCGCCGTCGGCGTTTCGCTGGCCGTCGCAGTCGGCGTATCGGTGGGCGTTTGCGACGGAGTGTTCGTCGGCGTGCTTGTTGGCGTTTGCGACGGAGTGTCGCTCGGGGTGCCGGTCGGCGTTTCAGTTGGGGTGTCGGTCGGGGTGCCGGTCGGCGTGTCCGTCGGGGTGTCGGTCGGCGTGCCAGTGGCCGTCCCAGTCGGAGTATCCGTCGGTGTTTCGGAGGGCGTGTCGGTCGGGGTGCCGGTGGGCGTGATCGTCGGAGTATCCGTCGGCGTACCCGAGGGCGTATCCGTCGGCGTGACGGTTGGAGTCACGGTCGCCGTGGGCTGCTCACAGCAGGCGGGGTCGCCAGCGCATTCGTCGATCGCCACGGGGCAATTGCCACAGGTGGTCAGGATGCCGTTGCTGCAACCCTGGGCCGCGCAAAGAATGAGGCACGAGGACGAGCTGCAGCCGGTCGTCGGCGCCCCAACACAGATGCAGTTGTTGCACGCCGCACCCGACCCTTCGAAGCACGCGCAGCAGCATTGCGCCACAACCGGGCGAGGAATCATCGTCAGCACCAAGACGGCAAGCGCCGCGATCGCGGCGATGCACGCCACCAATGACGCGCGGTCCGTCGACACTTGGATCGGCTTGGCCCGGCCACCCGAGAGGCTGGAACCAACCTCTCCTTGCCACCGATGATGACTCAACGGACACCCTCCCTCGCCATATTCGCGCCACCCCGGCCCCGCAGCACGGAGGTGTATCATCCGGGGACGGGACCGTTCTAATACCCTGGCAGCGTGCTGGTGTCGACCTCGACGTGGCCGCCGCGGCATGTCGCCGTGCAGACACCGATCGCTAGAGCATGCAGAAGGACGTCGACACGGAGGCCGTCGACACCTCGGCGCAACGATCCGAACCAACGATAGCGGTCCACCGGAGTAGCAAGCTCCGAGGAATTCCAGCTGGAGAAAGCGGATTCTCGCGCCAAGACGCAAAGACGCCAAGAAAAGACCAGGCAACCAGTGAACCCCTTGGCGCCTTGGCGTCTTGGCGCGAGAAAAATTTCTCTCTGCGGGCCCCCCAAGCCCTCCGTCAGTGCTCGTGCAGCTCGGCGTGTTCCTCGGAGTTGGTCGGGCGGGTATCGTCACCCGCGCCCCTGGTCACGCGCAGGCGGCCGAGGAACTTCACGTTGGCGCACTGGTCGATCTCGTCCGATGCACAGGCGGCTGCCTCGGGAATGAAGAAGCGCACCGGACCGCCCTTCGCGTCGGGTAGCGGCGCGTCGCCGAGTCGGTAGGCGACGATCGCGTCGCGCACCGCGCTCAACAGCACGCTGGCCGAGAACTTGCCGTCGCTCGACTCGCAGGTGACGTGGGTCGCGTTCGGCTTGAGCCCGGCGCGCGCCAGGACCGCGCGCAAGCGAACTCCGCCACCCTCGCGTCCGGGAACCTCGCTCGAGATGTCGCCGACCTGATCGGGAAGCGCAGCGAGGTCGTCGTACTCGAGCTCGAGCGGCGCCAGGACCTCGCCGCACACCGACAGCGGCATTGCTACGCCAGGCTCTTGAAGGCGTCGATGACTTCCTGCGGCGCTTGCACCAGCTCGATCAGCACACCTTCGCCACCGATCGGCGACTCCTCGTTGCCCTTCGGATGGATGAAGCAGACATCGAAGCCGGCCGCGCCCTTGCGGATGCCTCCCGGGGTGAAGCGGGTTCCCTGCTCGGTGAGCCAGGCCACCGCCGCCTGCAGATCGTCGATCCACAGCCCGATGTGGTTGAGCGCCGGCTCGTGCACCTTGGGGCGCTTCTCCGGGTCGATCGGCTGCATCAGGTCGACCTCGACCTTGAACGCTCCGGCGCCGGTGCTGACGATGTCTTCGTCGACGTTCTCTTTCTCGCTCTTGAAGTTGCCGGTCGGGGTCAGGCCGAGGGTATCGACCCAGAGCTTCTTGAGGGCGCCTTTGTCACGAGCGCCGATCGCGATCTGCTGAATGCTGAGGACGGAAAACGGACGTTCACTCACGGGAATCACCTCCGGGGAAATCGACCGCCGAGCCTATCGGCGGCGGCGAGCACAGACAAGACGTGGCGGACTCGTCCCGGGAGAGCGAATCTACTATCTTCGCCGCCGGGAGGAACCATCAATGAAGCTACCGAGCAAGGGATCGAGCGTCGACAGCATTTTGGGGAAGATGAAGGAGCGCAAGGCGGCCGACGCCGATTGGCGCGGTGGCAAGACCTTCAGCCTCATCTACCCGGCTGGAGAAGAGGTCGACCGGGCTCTGCACGAGTTCAACAACCTCTACCTCTACGAGAACGCGCTCAACCCGTTCCGCTTCCCGAGCCTGCACGAAATGGAGAAAGAGGTGGTGTCGATGACCACCAACCTCCTGCACGGCGACGAGAACGCCGGCGGCTCGATGACCTCCGGCGGCACCGAAAGCATCCTGATGGCGGTGAAGACCGCTCGCGACCGCGCCCGCGAGGAACGCGGCATCACCGAGCCGCAATTGCTGGCGCCGGTTTCGGCGCACCCGGCATTCGCCAAGGCCTGCTCCTATCTGCAGCTCGAGCACGTGCAGATCCCGCTCGCCGACGACCTGCGCGCCGACGTCGGCGCTGCCGAAAAGCTGATCACCGACAACACCGCGATCATGGTCGGATCGGCCCCCAACTACCCGCACGGCATGATCGACCCGATCCCCGAGCTCGCCGCCCTCGCCGCCGAGCGCAACATCCACTTCCACACCGACGCCTGCGTCGGCGGCTTTTTGCTACCCTTCCTGGAGAAGCTCGGTCACGAGATTCCGCCCTTCGACTTCCGCGTGCCCGGGGTGACGACGATCTCCGCCGACGTGCACAAGTACGGATACTGCACCAAGGGCGCGTCGGTGATCGCGCATCGCCACAAGGACACCGGCAAATACCAGATGTTTCTCTACGACAAATGGCCGGGCGGAATTTACGGGTCGTTCGCCATGGCCGGGGCGCGGCCGGCGGCGCCGATCGCCGCGGCGTGGGGCATCATGAACTTCCTCGGCGAGGAGGGCTACTGCCGGCTCGCCGGTCGAGCGTACGACGCGGCGCGCAAGCTGCGCGCGGGCATCGAAGCGATTCCGGGCCTGCGCATCTGGGGCGACCCGATCGCGTCGTTGGTCGCCTTCGGCTCCGACGAGCTCGACATCATGGCAATCGGCGACGTCATGGACGACCACGGCTGGCACCTCGACCGACAGGAGAATCCCTCGGCCCTGCACATGATGGTGTCGCCGGAGCACGAGCGCATCGCCGACCAGTTCCTGCAGGACCTGAAGAACGCCGTCGACAACCACGGAGCGTCGCGCGGCGTCGAGGCGCGCTACTCCTGAGCCCGAGAGCAGAACGACCGAAACGACTCAGATGGGAATCGGCGGGTTGCCCGGATCGCAGACGCGGATACCGCTGAGCTCCTCGTCGAGCTGCAGGCGGCAGGCGTTGGAGAGCTCGGCGCGCTTGCGGTCGAGACAGAGCAACACGCCCTCGGCGTCAGCCTCGGGCGGGCAGAGCTTTCGCATCGAGCGCCGGCAGGTGTGGATGCGATCGCCGAGCTCGATGCGCTCTCGCGTGATCGCCAGGGCACGGCCGCATTCGGGCCCGGCGAGGTCGGCATGGTCGAGCAGGCAGGCGAGCACACCGCCGCTACCCATCGCTTCCCCCTTGCAGTGTTCGACCCACTCTTTCTTGCACGACTCGAGCGGCTCGACCCAGCGCGCGCCGACCGACGAGACGACGGCGGCGCTGACGAACACCGCCAACCCCCAGGCAAAAACTGAGCGACGCGACTGGATTGGCAACCCATCCATCCTCGATCCGTGTTAGCCTCCCGGTCGAGGCAAGGCAATCGTCAAACAGAAGGACACTCCGCATGAAGCTCCCCACCGCCCTCGCAATCGCCCTGGCAATCGGCTGCCCACCACTCCTCGCGCAAGACTTCGACCCGACCGAACGCGCCGAGGCGCTGGCGACCCGGCGCGCCGAGCGCGATGCCGAACGCTCGCAACGCCGCCCGAGTCGGCCGATCACGCTGCGCGGTCCGCTGCCGTTGCCGGTCGTGCAGAACAAACCAATCGGCGGACCAGCGGTCGGCCAGTCGTGTCCGGCCAAGGAGCCCTGCCGCATCCGCTACGACGTGCCCAGCGGCAAGCTGTTGGTCGTCACCGCAGCTTGGTCGGCGAGCGACGGCCAGTGCGACGAGGCAAGTCTCGGCGCGACGCCCCCCGCAGCACAGGTGGTGGCGCCACACTGGCACTGCGGCCGCTCGTTCACCCTGTCCGCCGCCGCCGGCGGCGGCTTCACCGGCTATCTGGCTGACGCCGCCGGCGGGCAATGACCGACGCCCCCCCGGTCTGGTACTTCGCCTACGGCAGCAACCTGGACCGGATCACGTTCATCGAGCGGCGCCGGATGAACCCGCTGCAGCAGCGTGTCTGCCGTCTGGCGGGGTACCGCATCACCTTCGATCTGCCGGTCGGCCCCGGCGAGCGCGGCGTCGCCAACCTGCAGCCCGCCGACGGCGGATCGGTGTGGGGAGTGGCCTTTCAGCTGAGCCGGGACGACGGTCGCCGGCTCGACCAATCCGAGGGAGTCGACTTCGGCGCCTACGACCGCCACGCGGTGCGCCCAGTCGACCGCTCCGGGCAGTCGGTCGAGGCGTTCACCTACGTCTCGCGGCACTCCGCCCCGGGGCGCAAGCCGTCGCCGCGCTACATCGGGCTGATTCTCCGCGGCGCCCGGGAGAACCAACTGCCGATCGAGTACGTGCGCGAGCTCGAGGCGCTCGAGCTGGCGGTCGACGAACGCGAAACACCCAGCTGAGCTTCGCTTCGGCCGCTGCCGTTTCCCACCCCCTGGCGGGCTGATACGCTTTTTGGCAACTATGCGGCGCGACTTCCGACCAGCGCGCACGGAGCTTCCCTTGGATTCCCCTCTCGACAACCCAATCTCCCTACCGGTGCGATAAGCGAACATGCCGCTCTACCACGCATCGATCGCGCTCGCCTTCGGGATGGCGGCGCAGGCCATCGCCTTCCGCTTCCGGGTCCCCGGCATCGTTCTGCTCTTGATCACCGGAGTCACCATCGGTCCGGATTTTCTCCAGCTGCTCGACCCCGACACCCTGGGCGAATCGCGCGAGGTGCTGGTCTCGCTGGCCGTCGCCATCATCCTCTTCGAGGGCGGCCTCGGCCTGCAGATGGAGTATTTGCGCCAGCAGCAGAGAAGCATCTCGCTGCTGCTGACCCTCGGCGCCGCGATCTCGATGCTCGGCGGCACGCTCGCGGCGCACTATCTGCTCGACATGCCGTGGTCGATCGCGTCGCTCTACGGCTCGCTGATGATCGTAACCGGGCCGACCGTGGTCACACCGCTGCTGGCTCGGCTCACCGTCGACCGGTCGGTGCGCGACATCCTGGTCAGCGAGGGCGTGCTGATCGACCCGATCGGCGCCATCGTCGCCATCGTCGCACTCGAGTACGTGCTCGAGCAGCACGGTGTCCTCGAAACCGGAGGCCAGGCGGTCTGGCAGCTCGGCATCGGCGGCGTGGTCGGCGCCATCGGCGGGCTGACCGTGTCCTACATCCTGCGCCACGACTGGATCGCCGAGGAGCTTTGGAACCCGGTGGTGCTGTCGTCGGTGATGCTCTTCTTCTCGATCGCCAACCAGGTGGCGGGCGGCGAAGCGGGTCTGATGACGGCGGTGGTCCAGGGCGTCTGGATGGCCAACACCGGGCTGCGCGCGGTCGGCAGGTTGCGCCAGTTCAACGAGGAGATGACCGTCCTCCTGCTGTCGTTCATCTTCGTGCTGCTCGCCGCCAACCTGCCGATGACAGCGGTCACGGCCCTCGGCTGGCGCGCCGTCGCTGTCGTCGCCGTCTTGATCTGGATCGCGCGTCCGCTGTCGGCCCTGCTGTGCACGATCGGCAGCGACCTGACGATGCGGCAGAGGCTGTTCATAGCCTGGGTCTGCCCGCGCGGAATCGTCGCCGCCTCGGTCGCGGGCCTGTTCGGCATCCTGCTCGACCGCGCCGGGCGCAGCGGCGGAACCGAGCTCGAGGCGCTGGTCTTCGTGACCGTCGCGCTGACCGTAACCTTGCAAGGTCTGACGGTCGGACCGGTGGCGCGTTTGCTCGGCATCGATCTGCCGACACTGACCGGAACCATCGTCGTCGGCGCCGACTCGTTCGGCCGACTGCTCGGGCGCCTGCTCGGCATGTACGGACGCCAGGTGGTGATGATCGACCGCAACCCGGTGCTCTGTCGCCGGGCTCAGCGCGACGGAATGGTCGCCTTCACCGGTGACGCCATGTCGCTCGACTTCCTCGAGGAGGCGGGAGCACGCTACGTCGACACCTTTCTCGCTACGACCACCAACACTTCGCTGAACGTCCTGGTAGGCGAGCGCTTCCACCGCAACTTTCTGGCGCAGCGGGTGCTGGTCGTTGCCGGCGCCGACCGCAGCGCCGAGGACACCGACCCCACCCCGTTTCCCGGCAACTTTCCCGGGCCGTACGACGCCAACCGCCTGCTGCAGCGAACCACCGCCTGCCTGCGCGAGTATCTGGTCGGGGAGGACGCCGACGTCGTCGGCAAGTCGATCACCGAGCTACCCTACGGCGAGGACGAATTCGCCACGGTGCTGGTGCGTCGCGACCGAGCGATGATCGCGTCGTCCGAGCAGACCCTGCAGGCGGGCGACCGCGTCGTCTGCGTCGCCTTCACCCCCGGCAAGCGCGAGATCTCGACTCAGATCGAGTTGGTCCACGAAGTTCCGATCGACAAGATGACGCGCCTGGCGCCGCCGCCACCCGCGGCCGAGTGAGCCGTCAGGCTGCTTCGAGGACCAGCCCCGAAAAGCCGCGCACGTTGCTCGAGTGCATGCGCTCGATGCCGTCCGCCGGAACTTCGTACTCCGGGAAGCGCGCCAACAGCTCTTCGGTCGCGATGCGCGACTCGAGACGCGCCAGGGACGCCCCCAAACAGATGTGGCGGCCGTAACCGAAGCCGAGGTGGAAATCGATCTTGCGACCGACGTCGAAGCGATCTGGGTCGGCGAACTTGCGCTCGTCCCGACCGCTGGCGCCGTTCACCAGCAGCACCCGCGCCCCCGCGGGGATGCGCACACCGTGCAGCTCGACTTCGCGCGTCGTCACCCGTCCCTGGTACTGTGACGGCGGGTCGAAGCGCAAAATCTCCTCGACCGCATTCGGGATCATCGATGCGTCGTCGAGCAGGCGTTGGCGTTCGTCGGGATTGCGCCACAGCTCCAGGAACAAGCTTCCCAACAGCTTGGTCACCGTCTCGTTGCCAGCGGTGGCGAGCAGCAGGATGAACGACTGGATGTCGGAGTCGGAGAGTCGCGCGGTGACTCCGTCCTCCTCGAGCTCGACCTGGGTGAGCCGGGTCATCATGTCGTCGCGCGGGCGTTTGCGACGGTCGTCGATCTGCTCCTGGAAGTACTCCATGACGCGGAGCGAAGCCTCGACCGCCTTCTGGGTCGGCTTCGGATTGCCCGGCTCGCGGTGCAGAATCGAGTTCGATCCGTCCTGAACGAACTGCCGGTCGCTCTCGGCGATTCCGAGCATCGCGCTGATGACGTCCATCGGCAGCCGCGCGGTGAAATCCTTGATCACGTCGAAGCGCGAACGACCGACCAGGGGCTCGAGGTAGCTGATGGCGATGCGGCGAATCTCGTCGGCGAGGCCGTCGATCTGGCGCGGGGTGAAGGTCTTGCTGACCAGTGCGCGAAAGCGATTGTGGCGCGGCGGGTCCATGTAGATCATCAACCCGGTGTCGGGTTTGGGCGAGTCCATGAACTCGAGGCTGGTGCCGTAGGTCGAGCTGTAGGTCGCGTGATCGCACAACGCGTCGAAGTTGTCCTGAAAGCGGGTCAGCGCGAAGAAGTCGAGCTGCGGGTTGTAGTAGGCCGGCGCTTCGTCCCGCATCCGCCGGTACACCGGGTAGGGATCTTCGTCGAGCTCGTAGGAAAACGGATCGTAAACCAGCTCCGCGTCAGTCATCGGCATGCTCCCGAACGTAAGAGTTGAGAAAGCCGGAACCTAACCCATTTACCTATTGCGTGCAAGGTAAATGGTAGGTAGGCTCCGCCCATGCAGCGAATCCAGCTCGAAACCCCGCGGCGGGTCCGGCGGTCGCACGCCGATCGCACCGCGGAGACACGCGGCAAGATCATCTCCGCGGTCATCGAGGCAATCGCCAAGGGCGGATTTCGCAACGCAACCGCCAACGAGATCGCGCAGCGGGCCGGGGTGACCTGGGGCGCGGTGCAGCACCACTTCGGCGGCAAGGACGGCACCCTGGTCGCGGTTCTCGAGGACTCGTTCAACCGCTTCGCCGAGCGCGTCGGCAGTGTCGATCCCAAGCTCGCCCTCGACCGCCGCATCTCCGACTTCGTCGACCGCGCCTGGGAGCACTTCGACAGCGCGCACTACCGCAGCACCTTCGAAATCCTTCTCAATTACGCCGGCGAGAACGGCCTAGGGCCGCAGCCCTGGCAGTCGACCCTGTTCGAGGCACTGCAGCGAACCTGGGCCTCCCTTTTCGGCGACGTCGAGCTCGACCGCGCTCGCGTCAGCGCCGTGCAGCGTTACACGATCTCGACGCTGTCCGGACTGGCCTCCTTCCGTTTCATCGCCGGCGATGCAGCGAGCGACCCGGCGGTCGAGCTCGAGCTGCTCAAGGACACTCTGCGCCGAGAGCTCGGCGCCAACACAGATCGGACATGACGCGCATCGACTTCAACCCTTACAACTACGAATTCCACGAGGACCCCTACCCGACCTACGCGCTGCTGCGCGAGCAGGCCCCGCTCTACCACAACCCGGAGCTCGGCTTCTTTGCCTTGTCGCGCCACGCCGACGTGCTCGCCGGCTTCAAGGACACGGCGGGGATGTCGAACGCGATGGGCGTCACTCTCGATCCGGCCGCCACCGGTCCACAGGCCGAGTACTCGTCGTCGTTCCTCGCCATGGACCCGCCGCGCCACACGCGCATGCGCGGGCTGGTCTCGCGCGCCTTCACGCCGCGCCGCGTCGCCCAGCTCGAGCCGAGCATCCGCGCTCTCGCCGAGAACTACCTGACTCCGTTCGAAGGCCGCCGCGACATGGACGTGGTCGGCGATTTCGCGGCGCGGCTGCCGATGGACGTGGTCAGCGAGCTGCTCGACGTTCCGTCCGCCGACCGCGACGAGCTGCGCACCGCGGCCGACGCGATGCTGCACCGCGAAGAAGGCATGCAAGACGTGACCGAGGAAGGCGTCCGCGGCTTCCTGCGCTTGCGCGAGTACTTCACCGAGCTGATCAACCGGCGCCGCAAGCAACCCGGCAGCGACCTGATCAGCGCGCTCTTCGAAGCCGAGATCGACGGCGAGCAACTGACCGACAACGAGGTCGTCGCCTTCTGCAACCTGATGATCGTCGCCGGCAACGAAACCACCACCAAGCTGATCGCAAACTGTGTCTACTGGTTGTCGCAGAGCTCCGACCAGCGCGTTCTGGTGGCGCAGGACCCGTCATTGATCCCCGACTGGGTCGAGGAAACGCTGCGCTACGACAACTCGACCCAGATCATGGCGCGCAGCACCACCAGAAATCTCCGATTTTCAGAAGGCGAGATCCCCGCGGGATCCCGCGTTCTCCTGCTGATCGGCTCCGCCAACCGCGACCCCGCGGTGTTCGACGAACCCGACCGCTTCGACGTTCGCCGCCAGCAGCGCGACATGCTGTCGTTCGGCCACGGCGCCCACTTCTGTCTCGGCGCGTCGCTCGCCCGGCTCGAAGCCAGGGTCTCGCTCGAGGAGCTGTGGCGCCGCTTCCCGGACTTCGAGGTCGATACCGAAAACGCGGCGCGAGTGCACTCGGTCAACGTGCGCGGCTTCTCGTCGCTGCCGCTACGACTGTAGGCCAGCGGCGTCAGTCGGCGGACGGCCAAACGGCGTCGGCAACCTCGCGCGCTGCCAGCGCGTGCCCGGCCGCGGTGTGGTGCTGCGCGCCAAGGTAGAGGTCGCCGCCGGTTTCGTGAAACGCGGGCCAGAGATCGATGCAGTCGAGATCGAGCTCGCGACACAGGTCGAGCCAGCGCCGTTGCGGCTCGGTGTCGTCCGCCGACTGCTGGTACTTCTCGGGAAACACCACCAGCGTCAGCGGCAATCCACGCTGGCGCAACAGATCGCGTATCGCGGCGAGCGAAGCGCGAATCTGCTGCCACCGCGCGGCATTCGGCTTCTCGTAGAATCTGCGGTGGCGCCGCGAGACCAGCGTCTCGGCCACCTCTTCCATCTTGCGGCCGGTCTCGGCCCGATCGCCCTGGAACCAATGGCCGGCGGTTCGGTAGGTCGCCATCCAGCGCAACAGCAGCCAGAACTCCGACACCGGCAGCAGTCGCTCCGGATCGCGAGCGCGCGATCGGTCGTTGGTCAGGACTCCCGATTGCGACAGCACCGGCGTTTCGCCGAAGTCGTTGAGGCTGATACCGAGGATCACGCGGTCCGGCTTCAGCGCCAGCCCGTACTCGCGCAGGAACGCCAGCTCGGCCGCGTTGTTGTAGCCTGGCACCCCGCCGTTGAGCACTTCGACCGAGCGACCGCGCCGGCGCAGCTCGCCCTCCAGCTGCACCGAAAACGTCTCGTCGTCGTCGAGCCCCTGCCCGTAGATGATCGAGTCGCCGAGCACCAGCACCCGCGCGACGCCGGCGACAGGCTCGGCCTCGATCTCGGGTCCGCGCAACCCAAAGCGGTTGACCGTGATCGAAGCGTCGCCGAGATCGACCTCGGTACCCGGGGTCAGCCGGTAAGCCAGGTCGGCAACCCCGGTCGGCTGATACAGGTCGCGCGGGGTGCCGGTCAGCCGGTCGAGCAGGCCGAAGGCGCGCGTGCCAATCTCTCCGACGGCGAAGAAGATCAGTCCGCTGTACGCCACCGCGAGCAGGACAACCACCCAGCGGCGGCGCGGCTGCTCTTCGCTCATGAGGGCGAGGCAATCACTTCAGAAAATCCGAGTCAACGCGGCACCGGCCAGTGAGTAGCTGGTTCGCGTACACCAACCGTGCTCCGCCCTCCTTGCCGAGGAGTGGGTTGGGAGGAGGCTGGCTGTGCCGACTGACGCGTCCTCGTGCGAATTCACGGCAAACCGGTTGACCCCCCTGAAGCCCCCCCTTGGTAAGGGGGGACGATATTCGGTTTCACAACGCGCGTCCGACGTGGAGGCGCAACTCCGTATTCCTCTCCCTTTATCCGTGTTCTAATAGAGGGCTCAGCCCGGCACGCGGCGACCGAGCAGCGGCAGGGGCAAACCCAGCGAAACCATGAACATCCTCGGAATTTCGGCATTCTACCACGACGCCGCCGCCGCCCTGGTGCAGGACGGGCGCATCGTCGCCGCGGCGCAGGAGGAACGCTTCACCCGGGTCAAGCACGACGCCGGTTTCCCGGAGCACGCGATCGATTTCTGCCTCTCTGCGGCGGGTATCGACGCGGCCGACCTCGACTACGTCGCCTACTACGAGAAGCCGCTGCGCAAGTTCGATCGGCTGCTGCAAACCTACCTGCGCTTCGCGCCGGCGGGATTCGCCTCCTTCAAGAAGGCGATCCCGGTGTGGCTGCGCCAGAAGCTGCATCTGCCGCGCGAGATCGACCGCGGACTGCGCGGCAAGTACGAAGGAGCCTACGTCTTCGCCGAGCACCACGAGTCGCACGCGGCGAGCGCGTTCTTCCCTTCCCCTTTCGAGGAAGCGGCGATCCTCACTCTCGACGGCGTCGGCGAGTGGTCGACCGCCACCTACGGCACCGGTCGCGGCAACCGGGTCGAGCTGACCCACGAGCTGCGCTTCCCGCACTCGCTCGGGATGCTCTACTCGGCGTTCACCTACTACACCGGCTTCCGCGTCAACAGCGGCGAGTACAAGGTGATGGGACTGGCGCCCTACGGCGAGCCGCGCTTCGCGTCGCTGATCACCGACCACCTCATCGACCTCAAGGACGACGGCTCCTTCCGCATGGACATGCGCTACTTCAACTACTGTCAGGGTCTGACCATGACCTCGCCGCAGTTCGACGCGCTGTTCGGCGGACCGCCGCGCGATCCGGAATCCGAGATCAGCCAGCGCGACATGGACCTGGCGGCATCGATCCAGGCGGTGACCGAGGAGGTCGTTCTCCGCTGCGCGCGCCACGTGCACGACGAAACCGGAATGTCGAACCTGGTGCTCGCCGGCGGCGTCGCCCTCAACTGTGTCGCCAACGGCCGCATCGTGCGCGAGGGGCCGTTCGAGCGCATCTGGGTGCAACCGGCCGCCGGCGACGCCGGCGGCGCTCTCGGCGCCGCACTCCTGGTGTGGCACCAGCTCCTCGACAACCCGCGCCACCCGGTCGCCAGCGACGCCCAGCTCGGCTCTCTTCTCGGACCGAGCTTTGCCGACGACGCCATCGCCCGAATGCTCGGGGAGCTCGGCGTGCCGTTCCGCCGGATCGACGAAGAGGAAGGGTTGTGCGCCGAGATCGCCGAGCGTCTCGACCGCGGCGACGTGATCGGCTGGTTCCAGGGGGCGATGGAGTTCGGTCCGCGCGCCCTCGGCAATCGCAGCCTGCTCGGCGACCCGCGCAAACCCGGCATGCAGTCGACGATGAACCGCAAGATCAAATACCGCGAGAGCTTCCGCCCTTTCGCTCCGGCGGTTCTCGAGCGCGACTGCCGGCGCTACTTCGATCTCGACTGCGAGAGCCCGTACATGCTGCTGGTCTCGCCGGTGTTGAACCGCGGCGACAACGGCGACAGCGGGACCGGGTTCGCGCGACTGGCCAGCACGCACCCGGAGATTCCGGCGGTCACCCACGTCGACGGATCGGCGCGGGTGCAAACGGTTTCGCCGCAAACCAATCCGCGCTTCGCCAAGCTGCTCGAGGCGTTCCGCGAGCGCACCGGTCACTCGGTCCTGATCAACACATCCTTCAACGTGCGCGGCGAGCCGATCGTCGCTTCGCCGATCGACGCCCTGCACTGCTTTCTCCGCACCGAGATCGACACCCTGGTGCTCGGCAGCTGCGTCCTCGACAAGGCCGACCAAGACGCGCTCCAGTTCGGCGGCGTCCCCCCGGTGCAGCGCGAGTGGTCGCCGGCCGACGCGGTGACGACGGGATACAGTCTCGATGACTGAGGCGGCGCAGGCGTGGCCGCAGAAGTGGGTCGACGAGCTGCTGCTCTGCGCCCGCTGCGGACACCACCCCCTAGAGCGGGTCGAAGGACGGGTTCGCTGCGGCGCCTGCGGCCACGCACTCGACATCAGCGAGACCGGCTACCTGCGCGCCCTGCCCGACAGCCCGCCGCAATCCTCCACCAGCAACGGTGATCGGCTCTCGGCGGTGACCGACATCGTCAAACGGTTCTACGAGGAGCACCCGTTTCCCAACTACGACGGATTCGAGTCGGTCGGCGACCTGCTGGCGCGCGCCTCGCGCAGTGTCTACGCGGCGATGCTCGACCGCCAGATCCCCGTCGGCGCGCGCATCCTCGAGATCGGCTGCGGCACCGGACAGCTCGGCGCCTTCCTCTCGATCGGCGGGCGCCCGGTAGTCGGCGTCGATATGTCGAACGCGTCGCTGACCCTGGCGACGCGGTTTCGCGCGCGACACGGCCTGGCCAGCTGCAACTTCGTGCAGGGCAACCTGTTCGAGCTGCCGCTGCAGAAGGAAGCGTTCGACCTGGTGATCTGCAAGGGCGTGCTGCACCACACCGCCGACGCGCGTGCCGCGTTCCGCGCCGCGGCGCAGATGGTCCGCCCGGGCGGCTACGTGCTGGTCGGCCTCTACAACCGCATCGGCCGCATCCCGACCAGCGTGCGGCGCTGGTACTTCAAGTTGCGGCCGCGCCGCGAGGGAACCGGCGACTACGTTCTGCGGCAGATCGCCAAGTCGGACGAGAAAGCGCGCAGCTGGTTCTTCGATCAGTACCTGCACCCGCACGAGACCCGCCACACCGTCGACGAGGTTCTCGATTGGTTCGCCGAGAACCAGCTCGACTACGTCAACGCGGTGCCCAGCATCCGCGCCGGTGACAGCTTCAGCGCCGCGACGCGAATCTTCGAGCCCACCGAGCCGGGATCGCGGCTCGAGCACCTCCTCGTGCAAACCTCCTGGATCTGGACCATCTCGCGCGAGGGAGCGCTGTTCGACATGGTCGCGCGCAAGCCGAGCCAACAGGCGAGCACATGATCGAGCCGGTCAAAATCCAACAATCGCATCTTCGCCAGTTCGGCTTCGCCGCCGCCATTCTCGCCGGCGCGGCCGGATTCTGGTTCGGTGGCGTCTCGACCTCGCCGACGACCATCGGCTGGCTCCTCTTCGCCGCGCTGCTCGGCCTGAGCGCAGCGCTGGCGCCGCAGCGCCTACGCGTCCCCTTCGTCCTGCTCAGCGCGATCACCGCGCCGATCGGCTGGGTCGTATCGCACCTGATCCTCGGCCTGATCTACTTCGCCGTGGTGACACCGATCGGACTCGCCCTGCGCCTCACCGGTCGATCGTCGATGGAAACCGACATCGACCGAGAAGCAGAATCCTACTGGCAACGCCGCCCACCGCCTCCAAGAGTCGAAGACTACCTGCGCCAATCGTGAGGGCTCACGGCGAAAAGATCTCTAGCCGCAGATGAACGCTGATCCGCGCTGATCAGACTCCAGAAGCCCGAAAACCAAATCTGTGAAAATCTGCGAAATCTGTGGATAAGAAATTGAGCCAGCCCCCTTCATCGGGGCACACCCTTCAGAGTGACGAACCCGCAATCCGTCCCTACTAGCCGCAGATGAACGCTGATCCGCGCTGATCAGACTCCAGAAGCCCGAAAACCGAATCTGCGTCCATCTGCGGCTAGAAAATGAGCCGGCTCCCCTAATCGGGCCAGACCCTGCACAGTGACGAGCCGAGCCTTGATTCGCGCCGATCGATCCTCGAAGAGTAGAGGTCCGACGATGTCGAACCAGGACGACAAACACAGCGAGCTCGCCCAGGCTGCGGGCAAAGGCAGGCGGTCGCTCTTCGCCGAGGTCTCCTACTTCGTGCGAACCCAAAAACGGTGGTCGCTGATTCCGATCCTGCTGGCTCTCGCCCTGCTCGGGGTCTTCGTCACGTTGACCGGAACCGGCCTAGCGCCGCTGATCTACACGCTTTTCTGACGCCCTCGCCCGGTCGGCGAAGCGTGTATCCCCACCGCCGGCCGTGCGTTGACCTGACTGCGCGGCCGTCGTATGGGTCGCCAGATTCCCTCAAGGAGCCTTCGCAAATGGCAGCAGATCTCGGAAAAATCTACATGGCACCCGGCGGCGCGCAACTGATCGTCACCAAAGGCGGTCCCGGAACCCTCAGCGACGGCGACGTCGCCCTTCTGCGCCAGGACTCCGGGGAATCCTTTCCCGACGGCACGGCGAGCGGCGCCGAAGCGCTGCAACTCGGCAAGCGCTACAAGTCGGCCGACGAAGCGGTCGAGGTGCTGATCAACAAGCCCGGCAACTGCGATCTCCGCTACGACGGCGAGCCGATGGTGCTCAAAGAGGCAAAACCGCTCCCCTCGAGCGACTAGAGGCCTGGCCGGAAAGTGGCTTCGTAGCGAAAATCGTCAGCCGCCGCGAGCGCAAGGAGCTGGGCGCGACGGCGTATCGGGCGATACGTCGAGCGCTCGGCAACGCAGCGATCGCGGATGGATGGCGATTTGCAGCAGGAGTCCATTTTTCGGCCAGGCCTCTAGTTCGCCCCCGGCGCACAGGCGCCATCAAGGATCGCTTGCTTCAGGGGCGACTGGGCGACTACGGTTCCTCTCGGAACCAAGATTTGGGGGAGCCCACCGAATGTCGAACTTCCGCGCCGGTATCGCGATTGCGTTCGCAAGCTGTCTGTCGACCAACATAGCGCTCGCCTTCTCGGGCGGCATATCTTCGAACAACTTTCCGAACCCCGCGGTGGGGTGCAATTTCTGCCACGTCGGCGGCACCGTACCAACGGTGCAGCTGCTCGGCCCGACCAGCGTCGCGCCGTCCTCGACTAACGTATACACCCTGCGCGTCTTCGAGGTCGGTAGCCAGACGCACGCCGGCCTGAACGTCGAGGCTCCCGACGGAGTCCTCGCCACCGGTGGAGCCGACAGCGCGCAAACCCAGGCGATCGCCAACGCGGTTTCCGGGCTCGACGAAATCACCCACATCGGCGGCAAACCCTCGATTGGCGGATTCACCGATTTCACGTTTCTGTGGACCGCTCCGGCGAGCTTCACCAGCGTCACGCTCACCGGGTGGGGAAACGCCGTCAATCTCAACAGCAGCACCGCCGGCGACCGCGCCGCGATGGCGACACTGGCGGTGTTCGACAGCACCCTCCCCACCGCAACGCCAACCGCCACGCCGACCGCAACCGCGACGGCAACGGCAACGGACACCGCGGAACCCGTTTGCCAGGACGACATCGCGCCGCTCGACCCCGCGCCGATCGACGACAAAGAGCTGCGCAAGTGCCAGGAGTTCGTCGCCAAGGCCGGCGGGCTCTACGTCAAGAAGAAGATGAAGGCAGTACAGAAGTGCCTGAAGGACTACCAGAAGGGCAAAATCATCGGTGACCCGGTGACCGCCTGCCGCGGAACCATTTCCACCGCACCAGGCGACGCCAAGACCGCCGCCAAGGTCGCCAAGGCGACGACCAAGACCGCTGATCTGATTGCCAAGAGATGCACCGACGCTCTGCTCGGCCAGCTCGACACCTGCGACACCACGGTGTCCGGAGTCCAGGCCTGCCTGATCGACGACCACTGGCAGGTGGTCGACGACCTGATCCAGCTGCAGTACGGAGACCTCGTAGAGTCCGCCGATTCCGATCTCCAGAAGTGCCAGAAGACGATCGGCAACGAGGGCGTCAAGTTCCTCACCAAGAGCCTCAAGGCAGCCCAGAAGTGCGTCGACAAGCGCAACAAGGACGAGT
>JAUIGL010000099.1 GCA_030430165.1 bacterium
CCCGGCCTTTCGGCTGCCCGAAGAAGAAGCGCGCTACGTGCACCAGGCGACCACCGCCGCGCTGGCCGAGTTGGCGGCGCCGCTGCGCGCCGCCGCCGAACGCGGCGCGCTGGGCGACGGAGACGAGAACGACCGCGCGCGCACGGCGTGGGCGGCGCTGCAGGGCGTGCTGCAAACACGCAAGACGGCGCGCACCGAGCCGAGCGCGACCACCGTCGACACGCTGGCGCGCGATCTGGTGCGCACGCTGCTCGCCGGATGGGGCGCGAACCCGCAATCGCTCGACCGCGCGATCGCTCTGGTCGAGGACCACCAGCTCGATCGATTGGCCGGTTCGCCCGACGACCTACTCAAACCCAGCGAAGAGAGCCCGCGCTCGATGCGCGCGGCGAAGTAAGGAGCTCGAGCCATGTCCAAACACGATCTCGTCATCCGCAACGGCAACGTCGTCGACGGCAGCGGCGCGCCGGCAGTCGAGGCCGACGTCGCCATCGACGACGGACGCATCACCAGCGTCGGCTCGATCGCCGACCAGAGTGAGCGCGAAATCGATGCGCGCGGACTGCTCGTCACTCCCGGCTTCGTCGACATCCACACCCACTACGATGCGCAAGCCACCTGGGACCCATACCTGATGCCGTCGTCGCTGCACGGCGTCACCAGCGTCGTCATGGGCAACTGCGGCGTCGGCTTCGCACCGGTGCACGACCAGGACCACGACCAGCTGATCGACCTGATGGAAGCGGTCGAGGACATCCCGGGCTCGGCGATGCACGAGGGCATCGAGTGGCAATGGGAGACCTTTCCCGAGTTCATGGACGCGCTCGAGCGGCGCCCGCACGCAATCGACTTCGGCGTGCAGGTGCCGCACTGCGCGTTGCGCGCCTACGTCATGGGGCAGCGCGGCGTCGACAACGAGCGCGCCACCGCGGAAGACATCGAGCGCATGCGCGCGATCGTCCGCGACAGCATCGACGCCGGCGCGCTCGGCTTCTCGACCTCGCGCACCGAGCTGCACCGCACCCTCGACGGTGAAGCGGTGCCGGGAACCTTCGCCGACCGCGACGAGATCTTCGGCATCGGCGACGTCCTCGGCGAGCTCGGCACCGGAGTCTTCCAGATCAGCGTCACCCACCGCGACGTCCCCGGTGAGTTCACCTGGATGAAGGAGCTCGCAAAGCGCACCGGCCGCACCGTGACCTTCAACCTGCAACAGATCGACGAGAGCCCGACCCTCTACAAAGAGGGGCTGCGCCTGCTCGACGAGGCGCGCGCCGAGGGCATCGAGAACGTGCGCGGCCAGTTCTCCGGACGCCCGGTGGGTGTCCTCATGGGCTGGGAGACGACGGTCCACCCGTTCGTTCTCCACCCCGAGTTCCGCCGCGTCGCCAAGCTGCCGCGCCCGGAGATGATCGCCGAGCTGCGCAAGCCCGAGGTGCGGGCGCGCCTCCTCGCCGGCGGCGCGATCCCCGACGAGCCGCCGACCGACGCGGTGGTGCCGGTCATCTTCCTGCAGTTCCTGCTGGCCAGCTTCCACAAGATGTATCCGCTCGGCGAGCGCCACGACTACGAGCCGGCGCCGGAGAAGTCGCTCGCCGCGCAGGCGGCGGCGAGCGGACGCGCCGAGCTCGAGCTCGCCTACGACGCGATGATGGCGAGCGACGGGCGCGGACTCCTCTACTTCCCGCTGTTCGGTTACGCCGGCGGCGACTTCGAGGCGATTCGCGAAACCATCTGCCACCCGCAGACCGGGCTCAGCCTGGCCGACGGCGGCGCCCACTGCGGCGCCATCTGCGACGCCGGCATTCCGACCTTCATGCTGACCCACTGGGCGCGCGACCGCTCGCGCGGCGAGCGGCTGCCGCTCGAGATGGTGGTCAAGCGCCAAACCTGGGACACCGCGGCGCAGTACGGCCTGCGCGACCGCGGCCGGCTGGCGGCGGGGTACAAGGCCGACGTCAACCTCATCGACTTCGACAAGCTCGAGCTCGAGCAGCCGGAAGTGCGCTACGACCTCCCCGCCGGCGGGCGCCGCCTGTTCCAGGGAGCGCGCGGCTACCGCGCCACCATCGTCGGCGGCGAGGTGACCTTCGAGAACGGCGAAGCCACCGGCGCCCTTCCCGGACACCTGGTGCGCGGGGCGCGTTCGCTGTAGATGGTCGAGCCCCACTCCCTGTTCGCCGCCGACGCGCTGTTCGCGACGATGCTCGGCTTCGTCGCGCTCGCCGTCACCACCGAGGCGGCGATCGGCTTCGGCAGCGTGCTGATCGCGCTGACCCTCGGCGCCAATCTCTACCCGATCCCGATCGTGCTGCCGTTGGCGGTGTGCATGAACGTGATGCTGACGTCCTATATCGTCGTCCGCCACCACGACCACGTCGCCTGGCGCGTCCTCCTCACCGGCATCCTGCCGGCGATGGGGATCGGCATGATCGCCGGCTACACCCTGTTCGTGCACGCGCCCGACGCTCTCCTGCGCACCTTCCTCGGAGTCTTCGTCATCGGCGTCGCCAGCTTTCAGCTGTGGCAGCTGTCGAGCCCGGCGGCGGTGGCGCTGGCACCGATCTCGCCGGTCGGTTTCGCGACGACCTCGGTCGCCGCCGGCGTGGTGCACGGAATCGCCGCCACCGGCGGCCCGGTGCTGGTCTACGCCCTCAACCGCCTCGGCCTCGACAAGAGCTCCTTCCGCAGCACCCTCGCCTGCGTCTGGCTGGTGCTCAACGGAACGCTGATCGTCGCCTACACCGCCAGCAACCGCATCGGCAGCGACAACGTCCCGTACATAGCGGCCCTGCTACCGGTGGTCGCCGCATCCATCGTCCTCGGCGAATGGCTGCACCGCCGACTCGACGAGCGCAGCTTCCGCATCGCCGTCCTGGTCATGCTACTCGCAGCGGGGGTTTCGCTACTCGCTTGAGACGCAACGCCCCTCGATACGCCCTTCGGGCTACTCGGGACTAGCGGGTTTGCCCCCGCCAGTTCCCGTGCGCCCACTACTCCGTTCTCCCGAGTAGCGCGCCCCTCGATACGCGCTTCGCGCTACTCGGGACTAGCGGTCGCCCAAGTCGCCTCCTACCCCCACTCCCCTACAAATCCTATGTTCGGCCGATTGGGATAGTGCACGTCGCGGCGGGCTACTGTAGGACGAGGGGAGCTGCGACATTGAGGCGGGTTTCGCTGACCTGATCGTCGACTGTGGCAGATACAGTGTATTCGCCGCGGGGGCCATTCGTGATTCCGAACGTGTGAGCATAGTCGGAGATCCGAAGCTGCCCCGGTGGCGGGGCCTTGCCCGCAAAAACCGTGTACTCGATATCAAACGGGTGAACCGCACCATCGGGAGCGGTGATCGCAAACCGGGAAACGACCCGGCAATATCCCGAGGAATCGGCAGCGCAGCCTGCGAAGACGATGACAGCGTGCAGCTCGTCGCCAAGTTCGGCAGAATAGATCGCGGGAAACGTGGGTGGTGTTGGTTGAGCCCACCGCTCTTTGAGCAGTTCAAGGTCGTTGGTGACGAATAGCGCGACTTTGAAGGTTCCGGCCGTTCGGACCATCGCGCTGTTGTCGATTGCAGAAATCTGACGAGGTCCCGCACAACCTACGAATGCGGCCAAGCCAATCAGCAGGCCAGCCCGTCGACTCAGGGAAGAGACGAGACTGGGATCGTACATTTGCTATGGGGCCGGCCAACGTCTTGCGCGGCAGCTGCGGCCGTTCGCGGCCGTCGGCTGCACGCGCTTGTTAGCGCGCCTCTTCAAGGCGATCGAAAGACCTCTTGAGAGCGCGTACCGTTCTTGGGGGAAATTCCAGCTCCAGGAAGCGGTCCGCTTCAAAGAGATAGTCTTCGCCGCTTTCATCGACGACCCGAATCTCCCCCTCAGCCTCCGCTTCGGGATCCGAAAGAACCCGGTAGATCTTGTGAAGCTCCAACGAGGACGGATAGTCCTCGTTGTCTACACAGACGGCAAATCGCTTTCGAGTTGATCGGGACATTGTCTAGACCTCGCGAATGTAACTCTTGCGTTTCAGCTCCTTGCGCCCGTGGCCATGGGCCTCGTACCAATGGAGCTCAGCCCGACGCACACGGCCGCTTGCGGTTCGGATCGTAGCGACTCCCTTCATCTTCCGCCACCGCCCAGTTCCGTAGCGTTTCCGAAGACGAGACAGATCCCGAATTCGGCGACCGACGGCAATGGTTTCGACTTCCGTAATCTCGCTGAGAATCTCGAAACGACGACCGGGCACATGCGCAAGACTGCCACGCCGGATCTCGTCGCGCTAACGTCTCTGCCGATCACCTGCGGCCGCTTGAGGCCGTCAGGTGCAACGGCCAGTTAGGTTTGTCGATCCAGCTCATCAACTTTAGCCAGGACTGCCTCAACCGCGTGATGGTCATTGGGAAGCAAGTCCATTTCCCCGCTGGGGAGTCGGACTTCTATCTGACCGTTCGCATTCGATAGGACAAGGTGCTCCTCGCCGCCTACGCGACGCGACGTAATAGTGCTTGGTTGCGGCATCTCGTGCTCGTAATCCCCGCCGCGTTCGATCAGTAAGCAGTACAATCGTCCAAGCATCGGCATGTCGTTGATCAACCTACATTTAGGCAGGTCTGCGTAAGAAGTTATTCCTGCCAAACTTCGCTTCATATCGACCCAAAGGCTAGCATACTGACCAACGGTTTCTTCAACACAATCGGTGCCATGAGCTGAATATTGGCAAAGCGCCTGCGCGGTTGGGCTGCGAGCATTGCTGGATAAACAGAAGTCTCTGTTATCACGAACGCCCGTTCTCCAGCACCGCTCTGGCGATCCTAGTGCGGTCAGCCGGAAACCCAGAATCAGCGTTCGTCCGCGTCCATCTGCGGCAAAAAGAAACCCGCAACCCAAAGCCCCGCAACAAAACACCCGCGAGCGAACGGCAACCGGGAACCCGAATCAGCGTTCATACGCGTCCATCTGCGGCAAAAAATCCCCCGCCCCCCATCCGCACTCCCGTGCAGCCAACCGCCCGCTAGATCCTAGATCCTAGATCCTAGCCCCCAGAGCGGAAGCGAATCCCCGGGGCGGCCCGCATGGGCCGCCCCGGGGGGCGTCCGCCTTACTGGCAGACGAAGTTGTTGTCGACGAGGATGTCGCCGACCGCCGATCCGAAGAAGGCGAGGTGACCGATCATGTTGAGACCGCTGACCGATCCCGATGCGAGGTCGGTGCAGCTGGTGCCGACGCCGGTCAGCGTCGACGGACCGATGGTCACACCGGTCGCGTTGGTGGCGTTGAGCAGGACACCCACCGAGGTTTCGCTGGTGAGCTCACCGCAGACCGGGTCGAGGGTGATGGTCGGCGGCACGTCGCCGCAGACGCCGCTCTCGTCGAGCTCGACGGTGATCGCAACACCGAGGGCGCACGAGAAGCCGCCGGCCGGAGCCGGATCGCCGCGGCCAGCCTCGGCGCAGACGCATTCGCAGATGTGGCCATCGGCGCCGCCATCGGGGCCACCGCAGGAACCGTCCGGGCAATCGGTGTCCAACATGCAAGTCTGGCCGTCGTTCTCGCCGCCGATGCAGAAGTCCTCGCAGGTCGACAGCTGGCGCTGGTAACCGGCGCCGAGCTCACCGCAGTAGTCCTCGCACTGCGACACGCAATCGGCGGCGCCGGTGCACTCGCCGATGTTGTGGTCGGCGACCACGTCGGCGTCGATCGAGGCGCCGCCGTCGCAGGTCAGGGTGCGCGACTCGCAGGGCGAGAACGGCGCGACACAGACGTCGCCGATACCGGGGATACTCAGGGCGTCGAAGTTATCGACGGCGCACGAACACGAGAGATCGCCGGTCAGACCCGATGTCGCGCCCTGCGGCTCCTCGCACTCGATGTCGATTTCCGCATTGACGCCGTCGATTGGAATCGCGAACAGAGCCGTCGCCAGAGTCAGCGTGCTCTCATCCGGGTCCAGCGTACATTTCGCGGTCACCGGCTCCGGCGTCGGCACCATGGTAGGCGTCGGCGGAGCGTCGCAACCACCGGCGAGGCTGATGTTCACCGCGGTGATCAGCTCACTGATCGAAACGGTGCCGTCGCTGTTGCCGTCCATCGCCGTGCAGGCACTGACGTCCTGGCTGCCGAGCGAGATGTTGACGCCGAGAATCAGCTCATTGATGGCGACGTTGCCGTCGCCGTTGCAGTCGCCGACGCACTGCGCCGAGGCACTGCTGCCGAGCACCAAGAGCAACGCGCCGCTCAGCACTGCAAGCCGCGCGAAAGCGCGCGCCCCCGAATCCTTTGCTACAATCATCGAGACCCTCCTGTCGGTCACTTTTCGATCATCGCCCGGGACCACGCGTCGCGCGTCCAAGGCTTGGCTGCGCGACCTCGCCCAGCCTCCCGTTCCACCCTCTTTGTTCGGACATGCCGGCACGAACGCCATAAGTTGCGGCGGCACACCAGCAGAATTCACTTATGCGGTTGTCAAGTTTCTGTCAAAAGGAGAACGATCGCGCCAGCCGCACACCAAACGACTCTCCCCAGACCAGCTTGCCACCGCCGAGCGCCGTGGCAATACTGCCGCGCATGCAGAGCGTCCCAAGAGCGGCTGCGCCGCTCGTCCCAACGCGCGCGTTCCGCGCTTGGTCCCAAAATCGGCCTGCGGCCGATCGTCCCAAGACGGCTGCGCCGTCGGGGATACCTGATACCCCCGTCGGCGAATGCCGACTTGGGACGCGAGGCGTCAGCCTCGCTTGGGACGTCCGCGAGAGCGCAGCGATTCGCGGACCTGGGACGAATCGCCTACGGCGATTCTTGGGACCAGCGCCGCAGGCGGCGCTGCAGGCGGCGCGGCTTTGATGGCGTTCGTCTGTCTGATCGGTTTCGCAGTGTCGGCGGTGGTCGATTGGTGGGCGGTCGCTCGCCGTTCGAAGCCGGCGGAATTCGTCGCAAAACCGGCCACTCTCGCGTTTTTGCTGCTGTACGCGGCGGCGCAACCGGGCACGGGCTGGGCCCTGTTGGCAGCGCTGATGTTCTCGTTGCTCGGCGACGTCTACCTGATGTTGCCGGGCGACCTCTTCCTGTTCGGTCTGTCGGCCTTCCTGGTCGGCCACGTCGCCTACGTCGGCGCGATCGACGCCGAGCTCGGCGCGCGGATCCTGTGGACCGCCGGCATCGTGCTGCTGGCTTCGCCGATCGGCTATCGCGTCGTCAGCGCCGCCCCGGCGGCGATGCGCGCGCCGGTCGCCATCTACATCCTGGCAATCGTCGCCATGGTAGGGTCGGCCGCCACCACCGGCAACCCGATGATGATCGGCGGCGCCCTGCTCTTCCTCGCCTCCGACTCGATGATCGGCTGGAACCGCTTCGTCAAACCCTTCGACCAGGCCCCGCTCGCAATCATCGTCACCTACCACCTCGGCCAGCTCGGACTCGTACTCGGCCTTACGGCCAACAACTAGTCCAAAGAGCGGCTGCGCCGCTCGTCCCAACGAGCGCCTTCCGCGCTCGGTCCCAAGATCGGCCTGCGGCCGATCGTCCCAAGACGGCTTGCGCCGTCGCCGAGACCAGATAGCCCCGCCGGCGTAGCCGGCTTGGGACGCGAGGCGCGAGCCTCGCTTGGGACGTCCGCGAGAGCGAAGCGACTCGCGGACCTGGGACGAATCGCCGCAGTTACTAGGCCCAAGAGCGGCTGCGCCGCTCGTCCCAGCGAGCGCCTTCCGCGCTCGGTCCCAAGATCGGCCTGCGGCCGATCGTCCCAAGACGGCTTGCGCCGTCGGGGCCAACTGGCCCTCCCGCCGGCGTAGCCGGCTTGGGACGCGAGGCGCGAGCCTCGCTTGGGACGTCCGCGAGAGCGAAGCGACTCGCGGACTTGGGACGAATCGCCGCAACTACTAGTCCCAAGAGCGGCTGCGCCGCTCGTCCCAGCGAGCGCCTTCCGCGCTCGGTCCCAAGATCGGCCTGCGGCCGATCGTCCCAAGACGGCTTGCGCCGTCGGGAGAGTCAGTTAGCCCCGCCGGCATAGCCGGCTTGGGACGCGAGGTGCGAGCCTCGCTTGGGACGTCCGCGAGAGCGAAGCGACTCGCGGACTTGGGACGAATCGCCGCAGGCGATTCTTTGGGACCCGCCGCCGCGGGCGGCGGCGCGGGCGGCGCTTGCGCGGTCGGCGCGCGTGTGCGAGCCGGGGGATGTGGCTGGTTTTCTGGACGTGGCGCTGTCGATTGCGCTGGAGGCGGGGGAGCGGATTCGCGAGGCGGCGGCGCGCGGAGTTGGCTTCGAGCACAAGGGGGCGATCGATCTGGTGACGGAGACCGACCGGGCGGTCGAGGCGTTCGCATGCGAGCGGCTGCGCAAGGAGTTCCCGGATCATCTGATCGTCGGCGAGGAGAGCAGCGGCGACGCGCCGCTGCCGCGACCGGGGGCGGAGCAGCTCGCCTGGTATCTCGATCCACTCGACGGGACCACCAACTTCGCGCACTCCTATCCGCAGTACGCCTTCTCGCTCGGGCTGGCGCGTGGCGAGCAGCTGGTTGCCGGGGTGGTGCACGACCCGACCCGACGCGAGACCTTCGCCGCCGAGCTCGGCGGCGGCGCTCGGCTCGACGATCGTCCGATCTCGGTGTCGGCGACCGCCGAGCTCGGCAGCGCCCTGGTCGGCACCGGATTTCCCTACGACCGGCGCGAGCACGTCGACTTCTACCTCGGCTTCGTCCGCGATTTCTTGATGACCACGCACGGAATTCGCCGCGGCGGCTCGGCGGCGCTCGACCTGTGCGCGATCGCCTGCGGCCGTCTCGATGGATTCTGGGAGTGGAAGCTGAAGCCGTGGGACACCGCCGCGGGAGTCCTCATCGCTAGCGAGGCCGGGGCCCGCGTCAGCGACTTCGCGCTGGCTCCGTTCGATCTCCACGGCACACAGACCCTGGTCACCAACGACAAGATCCACGAGGAGATGGCGCGCATCATCGGCGCCCGCCTGGCCGACCATCCCGCCCCTCGCTAGCCTACCGGCGTTGATCGCGCCCCCGGTTACCTGCAATTAGAATCGTCGATCGGCAGCAAGAGGATTTTGCATGAGCAGGACGTTCATCGGCACCGACGAGCACAAAGAGCTGTTCTGTCGGCAGTTCATCGACACCCACGACCCCTACGACCCGAAGAAGACCCCTTGGCCCGAGCTCTCCGGCGATGCGTTGGAACGGTTGCGCGGCATGCCGTTCTGGAGCGAGGCGATCTCGACCGAGACCGAGGTGGCAAAGAAGGTCGAGGCGTTGGTGCCGGTGCAGACCGATCCGCTGTTGCGCGAGGCGATCGCGTTGCAGGGGTTCGAAGAGGAGCGACACGCCAATTTGCTGGCCGAGATGCTGCGCCACTATCAGCTCGCCGAACCGACCGTGTCCTTCGATCCGTTGGGTCCGGACCCGTACTGGGGCTTCCTGCGGACCGGCTACGGCGAGTGTTTCGATTCGTTCTTCGCCTTCGGCTTGTTCTCGTTGGCGCGCGAAGTCGAGCTCTTCCCCAAGCCGCTGATCGACGTCCTCGAACCGGTCGTTCAGGAAGAAGCGCGCCACATTCTGTTCTTCGTCAACTGGGTCGCCTGGGAGCGCGCCCAACAACCCTGGTACGCGCAGCCGATTCACGCCGGACGCTGCGGCTTGGCGATGGGCGCTCAGGTGTGGACCCGCATCAAGACCGCCGCCGGGCTGGCGATGGGCGGCGACGACGGCGAAGAAGAAGACGACTTCATGCTCGGCGTCCAGGAAGCCCTCGACATCAGCAGCTCCCCGGCCAAGGTGGTCGCCACCTGCATCCGGGAAAACGACGCCCGGCTGGCCCCGTTCGACGACCGCCTACTGCGGCCGAAGTTCGTGCCGGGGTTGGCGAGGATCGCTGCCGCGATCCTAGGGGCTAGGGGTGGGCTAGGGGTTAGGGACTAGGGGCTAGGGGCGGTTGGCAGCATCGGGCTCCAGAAAAAACTGTCGGCCAAAGGCCGACCACATCCCCTAACCCCTAACCCCTAATCCCTAGCCCCTGTCTCTTAACCCGGAAACGGCGGCTGGACCCGAATGATGATCCTCTCCACCGGACCCGGCATGGGAACACGGTCGCTGACCCTGGTCTCGAGGACTCGGGCGCTGACTACGGTGTCGCCGACCGGGAACTCTTCGACGACGCTGATGTCGGTCGAGCAGTACTGGCGGCTCGCCATCGGGGAGATGCAGCCGAAGTCTCCGTCTTCGAAACGGATGCAGGCGGTGCCCGGCGTGCAGGCGCGGCCCGAGGTCACCGGCGGCGAGGTCGGGTCGCCGTTCTGAAAGCGGCAGCCGAGGTCGTTGAGCGTGTCGACGATCTCCCCGGTGTAGTCGAACGAGGGCGGCGAGACCGCCGGCACTCCGCCGGCGTTGGGTTCCTCGACGTCGCACACCGCGGTACTGGCGTTGCCGAGCGGGTGGTCCGCCTGGATCTGGAACGACGGCGGCCCGGAATCGGAGAAGGTGTCGATCCCCGGGGGAATGTCCGACACACCGCGGCCGGCCTCGGCAACGATGTGGAACGCCCGCCCCTGCGGCAAGACGAATACGGGGATTCCGTCCTCGAAGGTCGTCGGCTCGATCGCTCGATCGTCCGGCGTGGTAATCCCGAAATAGAGAATGGCGGGGCCGACCGCCGGCTCGGGTGTCGACGTCGGTCCGGCCATGGTCGCGGTGGCGGTGGCTGTCGGCGTAGCCAACGGGCCGCAACCGTCGAGTGCGTTGTTGACCGCGGCGATCAGCTCGTTGATACCGACCTCGCCATCCTGGTTGGTGTCGAGACTCTGGCACGAGGAAAGCGGCAATACGCCGAGGGCGACGTTGACCGCGGTGATCAGCTCGTTGATCGCCACGCTGCCGTCTCCGTTGCAGTCGCCGGCGCACTGCGCCGGCGCCGCCGGCGGCAGCAGCAGCACCACCAGCAGGACGAGCCCGGGGAAGCGGTAAGTCGTGTGAGTGACGCCAATCATGCGACGCGAAGGTAGCGCTCCTTCGAACCGAATAGACGGCCGAAGCCTCGGTTTTGTTGCAACCGAGCCGCTGACCGCGTTCTACCACTCGCGCCGCGGTCTCGCAAAACGCGAAAGGCCGCGGGATCGAGATCCCGCGGCCTTTCGTCCTTCCTTCCGCGTACGAGCGGTCAGCGCACTTCGACGTCGATGGTCACCACCGGGTCGTAGTACAGATAGAAGCGCCCCTTGATGCGGTAGGTGCCCGGCGTCACCGCCGCGCCGCTGTCGTCCTTGAGATCCCAGAACGCCTGCAGCTGGTAGCGCAGCGCCGCATCCTCGAACTCGGGCGCACCCGCCTCGAGGAAAGGCTCGCCGCAGCCTTCCTCGCGGATGGTGCGCACGAAGGTCTCGACTCCGCCGTCGACACGGAACGCGTAGAGATCGAGGCACGGGTCGAAGATCCCTCCCGGGCGCTCGGTCTCGGTCACGGTGAAGCGCAGCTGGACGACGTCCGAGGCGACCTCGTAGTCGGCGCAGTCGGATTCGAGGAAGACCCGGTTGAAGCCATCGGTCCAGGTGCCGCGGTTGACGTTTTCGATATCGCAGAAGTCGATGTCGGTCTGCTCGAACACCTCCATGAACAGGACCTGGCTGCGCACGCCGTCGATCTCCGCCCACACCGCGACCGAGCCGGCGGCGAGGCCGGTCAGCACACCGGGCTCGTCGAAGCGAGCCACCGACTCGTCGCCAGTGTGCCAGTCGGCATCGTCGGTGGCGTCGCGGCTGAAGCCGACGTCGTAGTAGCCGTTGGCGTGGAAATAAGCGTTGCCGCCGACCTCGATGACGCGGTCCTGGGCGTTGGCGCCCTGCTGGTAGATCTCGATGTGCTGCACCGTCGCCTCGGCGACGACACGGACGCCGTAGGGATGACTCTCGACCTCGCCGAGGGTCGCCCGAACGGTGGTCTCGCCTTCGCCGGCGGCGGTCGCCACCCCGGCCTCGCCGAATTGGACCACTGCGGGAGCATCGGCAACCCACTCCACCTGCTCGGTGACGTCTTCCCAACCGCCGATGTCGTAGCGCGCGGTGGCGTGGAAGCGGATCTCGTCGCCGGTCAAGGTGCTGACCACGCCGGGACAAACCGGACCGAAACACGGCTCGATGTCGGCGACGGCGACGAAGTCCAGGTAATAATACGAGTCGGGATAGATGCTGAGGTCGACCACGCTGCGTTCGGTGACGACGCGAATCTCGCGCGAGTCACTGTCGACCCCGTCGAGGCTCGCCTGAACCGTCGCGGCACCCTCGCCAGCGCCGGTGAAGAGGCCGCCCTCGATCGTCGCCACGCCGGCCGGCGTGACCGACCAGGTGACCTCGTCGGTGATGTCCTCGTAGTAGAAGTCGTCGAACTCACCGAAGGCGTGGAACTGCAGGGTGCCGCCGATCTCGACGGCGTCGCCGCACGAGGGCGGCAGAAACGCCTCGTCGATCAGCGCCGGCTCGGGGCCGTAGAACGGAACCGGGTAGCAGTCGTAGTTCTGCAAGTGGATGAGACGCAGCGCCGGGCGCGGCCGCACCACGACCTGGAATGGTGCGCTCGTCTCCTCGCCGAGCGCAGCCGTCACCTGCGCGGTACCCGCGGCGAGCGCCTCGACGGCGCCCCAGGAGGAGGCGGATACGATCGTATCGTCGGAAGAAGCCCAGTCGGCAACACCGGTGACGTTGAGCACCGAGCCATCGGAGAGCTCCATCAGCGCCGTGAAAGAGCCCTGCTGGCCGTCGATCATCTCCGCCGATCCGTAGACCGTGATCGGACCGAGCTCGACCGGCTGGCAGGGCGACACGCAGACCTGCTGCGGGCAGTCGGTGCTATCCGGACTGCTGCTGGCGCAGACGCAGACATCGTCGGCATTGGCGCAGCTGCCGTCCTCGTTGCACTGGTAGGGATTGAGCCCGCTCGCTCCGGGGAAGACGCAGACCGGCGGCCCGCAGTCGTCGCAGAACGGACAGCTCGCGGTGCAAGCGCAGTAGCGGCGGTCGCCGCATTCATCGAAATCGCTGCACTGCCAGACCGACTCGCCGCACTGCGGCGTCTCGAAGGTGCCGTCGCCGTCGTCATCGACCAGCTGGCGGGCGTAATCCGCGATCTCGACGATCGTGCCCTGCCGCAGCACCACCTTGGCGCCGCCGTTGGTGGCGATCGTGCGGTGCTCGATGCCGTCCAAGGTGTACAGCGACGCCACCCGCACGCGTCCCCACGACACCTCGGCGACCACTTCCGCGCCGTCGTCGCCGACCGTGATCGACATCTCCAGCAACATCAGATTGCCGCCAACCGTCTTGGTGACCTCGAGAGAGCACTCGCCGGCCTCGATCGTCTCGACCGCGAAACGGCCGTCGGCGTCGGTGGTACCGGCGAGGACCTCGTCGCTGCCGTCGCAGGTCAGCGACCAGTCCGCAAACGACAGGGAGCGGTCGAAGCCGCGCCCGACGAAGCCAGGCTCGACGAAGCCGAGCTCGGGCGCAGCCGCCAGGGCATCGCCCGCGCCGGCCCGCACCTCCCGGTGGACCAGCAGGATCCCCCGCAAGGCCGCGTTCTCTGACGGCGTGGCGGTCGGGTCGCCGACGCCTTCGGTCGGTGTCGGCGTCGCCGCCGGCGTGTCGCTGCGGATCGCGCTGGGCGTCGCCGTCGGCTGCGGACCGTCGCCGCCGCCGTCGTCGTCACTGCAGCCGACCGCCAGCGATATCGCCAGCAGCAGCCCCATCGAATACAAACCCTTCTTTGCCCACCTTTGCATGATCTCGATACCTCTCCTCGCTCGCGGCGCGAGCTGGTTCAGTTTCCGTAATGCACGATTCCGACCACGGCCGAGCCGCTGTCCTTGGCCAGCTCGATGATCCGCTGGACGGAAAGCGGCTCCGGCGTGCGGTAGAATTCCTCGGTCGCGGTCACGTACCCCGGCGCGGCAACCTCCAGCGTATAACGATAGTCGAGCCCGGAGCACGCCTCATCCGAGCGCGACAGCACGCGATAGAAGCCTTTGGCGTCGGTAAACGAAGAAATGCCGTTGAGCCGCACCTCGGCCCCGGCAATTGGATCGCCGGTGTCGGCGTCGACCACCTGGCCGAATCGTTCCGCGACCAGCACACAACGGTCGCGCCCGACGCACTCGGAGACGCAGCTGGCGTCGACGCACGATTCACAGCAACGCTCGCAACGCGCCGGCACCAGCTCGCCGGGCTCGAGCCGCGCAGTCGTCCCGCAGCCGTCGAGCAGCGAGCGCACCCCGGCGATCAGCTCGGTCACCGGCGCATCGCCGAAGACCTCACAACTCGAACTGTCGGTCGTGCGCAGAGCGATCCCCACGCCGAGGATCAGCTCGTTGACCAGCACGACGTAGTTTTCGTCGCAGTCGCCGGGGCAGACCGCGCGTTGGCCGAGCACCTCTTGCGGCATCGTCGTCGGCGTCGGTGTCGGCTGGATCGTCGGCGAAGGGTGCGGCACCACCGCGCCCTTCGGCAACACCTGGATTTCGTAGTCGGGAGACGAATCGCTGCCGAACTGCCAGATACAACAGGTCCCGGATTCGTCGGTCTTGCCGTACTCGAAGCTGACCAGGACGCCGACCGAATAGCTCCCTTCGCTCTCCGCCCGCACCTCGAAGACCGCGGGCTGAGCAAAGTTGTGGTGCTCGACGTAGGACTCACCGACCAGCGCGAGCTCTCCCGCGTCGATCGACCATGCCGGCAGGCCGGCCGGCACGTTCACCGGCGTCGCCGAGAACTCGAGACGGATGGTGTCCCCAACCCGCGGATACGGCGGATCGATCACCAACTCGAAGTCGAGAGACGGCCGCACGAAGCCGGGAGTCGGCGTCAACGCCAACGACGCCGGCGCCACCACCGCAGTCGCCAAGGCGAGCCCCGCAACCGCCTGCATAGCGTTTCTGAGTGTCGCGCCCATTTCCAGTTTCTGCCCTTCTCCCGTGCACCCGGCTCCGGAATAAACAACTCTTGTTAGCTTGTCAACAGTTTTTGTTTTGCTATAGTTCGGCAATGGCCGCCAGCAAGTCAGCGCCCAAGCGAATCCGGGACGTTTTCTACGAAACCCGGGTTTTGATGGGCCGCGATTTCACGATCCGCCGCTTCGCCGAGGAGATCCTCGGCGCGGCGATCGATCCGGTCATGCTGGGCTACATCGAGAAGGGGAAGCGCTTCCCCAGCGAGGCCCTGGTGCGGCGGCTCGCCGCGGTGCGCAAGCAGGATCCGCACGAGCTGCTCGCCCTGCTGTGGCGCGACCGCATGCTGCACGGCTTCGGCAAGGAGCTGCGCCGCGTGCTGGCGGCGCCGCGCTCGCTCACCGACATCGAGGACGCCGATCTGGCGGTGCTCACCAGCCAGGCGATCGCCGCCCTGCCCGACGACGGCGAAGCGATCTCTCTCGCCAAGTGGCGCGCTTCGTTCCGCTCGGTGCGCGGCCAGCGCCGCAAGGAGCAACGGGTGCCGATCGAGGTCGCGCGCAAGGTCGAGCAGCTCCTGCGCGACCGCGAGCTGGTCGAGATCGAGTCGAACCAGGTGCGGCGCCGCGGCCGCCACTTCGTCGCCGAGACGACCGAGGAACGCCAGGCGCTGGCGCTCGAGTTCTGCGCCCTGTTCTCGAAGGGTCTGCTCGACAAGCTCGCGCTCGCCGACAAGGACACCGGCACCTACCTGCGCGATCACTACTTCAACATCCCGGCCGAGCGCATCCCCGAGTTTCACAAGAAGCTCGACCAAGCGCTGCAACAGATCGCCGAGGAATTCGCCGACGACGCCTCCAGCGACAATCGCTTCATGAACATCCTGGTTACCGCAACGCCGTACGACTCGGAGGAGTCATGACCGCCGTACGCATGCTCGTCATCTGCCTCGTCGCACTTTCGACAGCCTTCGTCGCCAACGGCTGCGGGGGCAGTGGATCGAGCGGCTTCAACATCGCCGAGAGCGCCGCCATCCAGCGAGTCGTCGACGAAGGCGAATGTGAAGAGTTCGATGGCCTGGTGCTCTGCCCGGCCGACTCGATCCCGCAATCGGTTGCGACCCCGACGACGGAACCGACCGAGCCGCCGGCCGAGGCGACCAGCACCGCAGTCGCGACTGCGACGCCGACCCAATCCGAGACCGACGGAACGCCGCAGCCGACCGAAACCGTGCCGGCCGGCATCCCGACGGCGACCGGGAGCCCGGTCGGTCCGCAGGCAACGCCGACACCAGCGGGGACCACCGGACCCGCCTCACCGACCACCACCGAGGGCTTCCAAACGCCGGCGGCGACGCCGACTCCAACCGACGAGCTGTCGGTGCCGCCGAGTGAAACGCCGACGACGCTTCCGACCAACACGCGAACCCCCACCAGGCGGGCGACCAGCACCCGGACTCCAACGGAAGAGCCCTCCAACTCGCCGACGGCGACGGTGGTGCCGATGATGGAGATCTTCACCAACCGCGCCAGCCTCGACATGGGCGAAGCCGTCTGCGCCGGCGTCGAAGCCAGCTCCTGTCTCGTCGACTTCCGCTTCAGCGCGATCGGATTCGACGCCGAGACCGCGTTCCGCGTCGCCTCGCGGCGCATCGGCGTCGAAGAACCGTGGACGATCAGCGCCGCCAATCTGTCGGCGAGCAGCAACGCCGGACCGAGCTACGCCGCCGGCATCCGGGTCGAGATGACCCCGCTCGCGGCACAGCCGACGACCGAGATCCAGATCGTCGTGCTCGGCTTCGAACGCGACCCCGGTCCGGTGCCGTCGCGGGTGTTCCGCCTCTCCGACACCGGCGCCGACCTCGCCTTCGCGGTGGCGCCACTGCGGGTGTACTGAGCGAGCGTCCTCCTGCGCTAGACGAGCTTCGGAGGACGCTCGCAGGCATAGGCGAGGCAGAGGCACGGGCAGAGGGTGGTGGTCGCTCGCGCGACCGGCTTCCTTCAGATTGTGCGCCGAGCGAGGGGCTGGGGCTACGGCTGGGGCTAAGGCTGAGGCTGAAGGCTGGGGAGCCCGCTGGCTTGCCGCTCGCCGATGCCAACCAACCACCCCCAGCTCCCAGATCCCAGATCCCAGCGCCCAGATCCCAGATCCCAGCGCCCAGATCCCGACCTACCTAACCGCCGTCAGCTTGCGCGTCGCCAGGATCGAATACGTCCGCGCGATCCGCCCTTCCGCATCGAGATCGCAGCGCACTACGACGCGCGGCGCGTAGCGCTCGCCGTGCGGGGCGAACTCGACCAGCATCGCCGGCAGACCGTTGACCTGGCGCAGCTCGAGCTTGCGGATGGTGTGGCCGAGCTTGTTCATCAATCCGCCGTGGAACTTGAGCACCCGGTCGGGTCCGATCAACGGCACCTTGGCGGCGAGGAACTCGTCGCCACCGTCGCTGAAGGCGATGACGTCGTCGGCGAGCAGGGCGCGGCAGGTTGCGAAGTCCTGCGCCGCGAGCGCGGCGAACAGCGACTCGAGCGCCGCCCTGGTGCGCTCGGCGAGCGCGCCGGTCGGCAGCGAGCGCTGCTCGTCGTAGACGCGCATCGCCGCGCGCGCCCGGTGCAGCGAGGTCTTGACGTTGGCGGCGCTGAGGTCGAGCGCGTCGGCGGTTTCGGCGACGCTGTAGTCGAACACGTCGCGCAGCAGCAGCACCGCGCGCTGCTGCGGGGTGAGCGCCTCGAGTGCGACCAGAAAAGCGTACGAGACGCTCTCCATGAGCTCGTAACGCCCCTCGGTGGTCTGCTCGTCGCCGCAAGCGATCTCCACCGCCGGCAGCGGGTTGCCGTCTCCGGTCTCGACCGGAGACGGCAACCAAGGTCCGTGATAGCCGCGGCGGCGGCGACGGCGCAGCGAGTCGCGCGCCAGGTTCATCGCGACTCTGACCAACCACGGGCGCCAGGGCTCGTCGGTTCGCGCCGGCGGACGCTCGATCGCGCGCACGAAGGTGTCCTGGACGAGATCCTCGGCGTCGGCGGCGCTGCCGGTCATGCGGTAGCACATGCCCCACAGCAGGCCGCGGTCGGCGGCGAAGAGCTCGGCGTAGTCGGTCTCGGCCATCGCTCAGGCAGCCCTGCGACTCCCGTCGCTCGCCGACAGCACCAGCTGCGCCGCGCGCTCGGCGCTGGCGAAGCTGGCGTCGGCGAGCATTCCCTCGGCGCCGACCCAGTCGCCGACCACGAACAGGTCTTCGGCTCCCGGCACCGCCGGTCCGGGCCGCCCGGCGTAGCCGCCACGGCGCGCCTCGACCACCGCGTGGGTCACGACCATTTCGGGCAGAAAGCGGCGCTCTTCGAGATAGTCGCGCCAGCCCGGTTGCACCAGATCGGCGAGCGCCTCGAGCTCCGCCTCGACCGATCCGGCGTCGACCGGCTCGCCGACCGGCAGGTACTTGGCCACCTGGACCACCGCCTTGCCCGACTCGGCGAGCCGCGCCGCGGCGGTGTGAACCGAGAAATAGAGCGGCTCGTCGATGCCGAGGGCGAACACGTTGCGCGAGCGCGGCAGGGTTTTCAGCCCGAGATCGAGACAGGCAGCGCGCACCGGCTGCTGCGCCGCCGCCCACTCGGCGAGCGTCGTCGAAACGTCGCCCTCGACCAGATCGGCCGCGGCTTTCGGCGGCAGCGCGAGGATCACCTTGGCCGCCTCCACGCTTTCGCCGTCGACTTCTATCCGCGCCCTGCCGCTGCCGACGCGCACCGCGTCAACCCGCGCCGACGCGCGCACCTCGGCGCCGGCCGCGCGCGCCGCCTCGGACAGTCCGTCGACCATCGTCTGCCATCCGCCGTCGAGGTAGAGAACGTTCTCCGACAACGCCAACTGCAGCTGGCGGATCGCGGCGCCGGCGGAAAGCTGATCCGGCGCGTTGGTGTAGGTCGACAGGCGGACGATCGCGGTGAGCAGCTCGCGCGCGATCGGATCGCGCGCGTAGCCGGCGCACCAATCCGACCACGACACGTCGTCGACCGGCGCCGCCGCCACCCGCGGCAGTCCGGCGAGGGCGCGCGCCGCATCGATCTTGCCGGCGACGCCGAGCAAGTCGGTGCTCAGCAGTGACAGGAAACCGGCCGGCAGTGCGTGCTTGCGCCCCTGGCGAACCGCAAAGCCGCCGACCTGGCTCGGCATACCGCCGCGCGGCTCGATGCCGAGCGAGCGCAGAATGCGGATCGCGTCGCCGGCACGGTAGAGCGCGTGCGGGCCGAGGTTGAAAGAGTACCCCGACTCGACCTGCGTCGCGCCGCGCCCGCCGAGCCGCGGCGCCTTCTCGAACACTGCGACCCGGCGCCCCTGGCGAGCCAGCAGGGCCGCCGCGGTCAGGCCGCCGAGCCCACCGCCGACGATGGCGACGTCCAATCCCGAAGTCTCTTCTGTCATCGATGCCTCCAATGCTTTTGCACCCTACACGATCGGCGGCGGCAAAAGGTTACAGGCGCCGGCCATTTGCAGCACGTGTACTGTTTTTCAACGGGCTGCTAAGCGTAGTCGCAACCCAGCGGAGGAACCAACATGGAGTTGCCGGCAATCGTGACCCTCATCGCCCTGCTCGAGTACATGGCCTTCACTCTCAACGTCGGCCTCGGGCGCGAGAAATACGGAGTCGCCGCGCCCGCGATCTCGGGGGATCCAGTGTGGGAGCGCACCTACCGGGTACAGCAGAACACCATGGAGCAGCTGCTCGTGTTCCTGCCCGCGCTGTGGATCTTCGCCCACTTCTGGAGCCCTACCAGCGCGGCGGCGGTGGGCGCGCTGTTCCTGATCGGACGCCCGATCTACGCCGCCTCCTACATAAAAGATCCGAAGAGCCGCAGCGCCGGCTTCCTCATCGGATTCGCCAGCAACGCGATCCTCGTCATCGGCAGCCTGATCGGCGCGATTCGCTCCCTGCTCTGATCTTCGCTCCGGGTGCGCCGCCGCCGCATCGCATGTAGACATTCGGTCATGGCGACCGAGACCGAGCAGAGCAGCGAACAACCCTGGGAAGCAATCTGCACCGCGCTGGAGCGGGCGAACCGCGAGGAGCTGGAAGGCGTCCTCGAACGACTGGGCCCGGCCGAGACGGCGCGCGGCATCTCCCGGCTCGAGTCGGAGGAACAGAACGCGCTGTTCCAGCTTCTCGCCTGCGAGGATGCCGCCGACGTTCTCGAGTCGATCCCGGAAGCACAAGCCGCCGAAGTCCTCGACGATCTGAGCTGCGAGCGCGCGGCGGCGATCGTCGACGAGATGTCGGCCGACAAGCGCGCCGATATCCTCGGCGAGCTCGATCAGGAAAACGCCGAGGCGATTCTCACCGAGATGTCGTCGCAAGACGCGGCCGAGGTGCGGCGCATCCTGGCGTTTCCGCCGGACACCGCCGGCGGCATCATGTTGCCCGACTTCGTCGCCTTCTCGCACCGCAAGTCGGTCGCCGAAGTGCTCGACGAGCTGCGCCACAGCGGTGAGGAATTCTCCGACTACGAGATCCAGTACGCCTACGTCGTCGATGAGAGCGGCCACCTGCGCGGCGTGCTGCGCCTGCGCGACCTGCTGTTCGCGCGCCGCGGCGCGGCGGTCACCGAGGTCATGCTGACCGAGCCGGTGCACGTCGACGCCCGTGTCGAGCTCAGCGAGCTGCGCGAGATGTTCGAGCAACATTCCTTCCTCGGCATCCCGGTGACCGAAAACGAGCAGTTGGTCGGAGTGGTGCACCGCCGCCAGGTGGACGACGCGATCGAACGCGAATCGGGCCGTACGCTGCTGCGCCTGACCGGCATCCAGGGGGGAGAGGAGCTGCGCAGCATGCCGCTGCACGCGCGCGCCGGGCGGCGTCTGTCGTGGCTCAGCATCAACGTGCTGCTCAACCTGCTGGCGGCGAGCGTCATCGCCTACTACCAGGACACCCTCGAGCAGGCGATCGTGCTCGCCGTCTTCCTGCCGATCATTTCCGACATGAGCGGTTGCTCGGGCAACCAGGCGGTCGCGGTGAGCATGCGCGAGCTCACCCTCGGCCTGATCAAGCCGAGCGATCTCGGTCACGTGCTGGCCAAGGAGGTCAGCGTCGGCCTGATCAACGGCCTCGCCCTCGGCGGGCTGCTCGCGGTCGCCGCCCTGGTGTGGCAGCAGAATCCGCTGCTCGGACTGGTGGTCGGTGGCGCCCTCGGCATCAACACCCTGGTCGCGGTCACCCTCGGCGGGCTCCTGCCGCTCGCCATGCGGCGCGCCGGCTACGACCCGGCGCTCGCCTCGGGCCCGATCCTGACCACGGTGACCGACGTCTGCGGCTTCTTCGTCCTGCTGCGCCTGGCTACCTTCGTGCTCCCCGGACTCTCCGCTTGAGAGCTGCCGGGCGCGACGGTACTTCGTCAGTTTGAATGGCGTGCCGTCACGACGGACGCACCCTCGAGTCCCCCGTCCTTGCCAAGGGGGGGTAGGGGCATATGCGTTAACCTAAAGATTGCAGGATTTGCCTGATTGGCATAGCCTGTGGGGCATGAGCGGTGGTGGGGTGGCGGCGGACGAGTGGGCAGTGATCAAGGAGTTACTGCC
>JAUIGL010000100.1 GCA_030430165.1 bacterium
AACTATCCGATCAATCTCGCAGGCGCGCAGGTGTCCCTGATCGCGACTTCTGCCGGAATCAGCGGTAGTGCGACGGTGAATCTGCCGGGTTCGATCGACGACCTGTTGGTCGCGGCCAATCCGAGCTCGGTGCGGGTTACGCCGGACATTCCGGGTGTGTCCCTGGTCACCGCGGTCGCTCTCGATGGCAACGGCAACGGTGTGCCGAACGTCGAGCTCGGCTTCCTGACCGATCCTCTGATCGGTAGCTTTGGTCCCGGAAACACTCCGCCCTGGATCTCGCGCGCACTCACCGACGAGAACGGTGTCGCCACCGTGACTCTCGAGGTGGCCGCCGGGACGCCGGAAGGCGAAGTCGACGTCGAAGTGTTCGGCGGGGGTATCCCGCGCTTCGCTTCGCGGGTGACGACGGTCAGCTTCACCGCCTCGGGCTTCATCCCCGGAGCGGACGATCCTCAAGCAGTTCTCTTCAACGGCGCCTCGCCGAGCACGATTGGTGTTCGCGGCGGCGGCGGTGCCGAGCAGTCCCTGGTCAGCTTCACGGTGGTCGACACCAACGGTGAAGGCCTGGCCGGAGTTCTGGTCGATTTCTTCGCCAACGGCGTCGGCGGTGTCTCGGTCGTCCCCAACGTGGTGGAGACCGATCGCGACGGCGTCGCCTCGACCTCGGTCCTGTCGGGTACTCGGGCGTCGCCGATCCAGGTGACCGCCGCGGTCGACGTGGACGACAACGGCACGGCCGACCTGGTGACCCGATCGCAGCCGATCAACGTGGTCGGCGGCCGGCCGAACGCTGGCCGGGTCAGCACCGTGGTCGAGTTCCTCAACGTGGCCGGACTGCGCCTTGCCGGTCTCGACGACACGATCACGACTTTCGTCAACGACCGTTTCGGCAATCCGGTTGCTCCGGGCACGGTCGTGAACTTCACCTCCAACGGCGGCGCCGTCGCTTCGCAGACGGTGACCGACCAGAGCGGTGTCGCCACCGCCAGCCTGATTACGCAGTCGCCGGTTCCGCCGGATGGAATCGTCACCGTTCTCGCCACCGTCATTGGTGAGGAAGCGTTCCTCGACAACAACGGGAACGGCGTGCGCGACGAGGGCGAGCCGTTTGCCGACGTGCCCGAGCCGTTCATCGATTTCGATGGCAACGGAATGTGGGACGAAGGCAATCCGTTCGAGATCTTCATCGACGTCAACGACAACGGAGTCTGGGATTCCGCCCAGGGCCCCGGTGTCTACAACGACGACGCTCTTCTGTTCACGCAGACTCCGATCACCTTCTCGGGGTCGACCATCCTCACGGCCGAGCCGAGCAGCTTCACCGCCTTCGATGGCGAAGTCGTCGAGCTCCTGCTGTCGGTGGCCGATCGCAACAACAACCCCCTGACGACCGCGACCATCATCTCGGGTTCGACGGAGCCGGAGAGCTCTCGCTACAGCCTGATCGGTTTGGGTTCGTCGGGTAGCATCCAGTTGCCGGATTCGCAGACCTTCAACGCGCCGGTCACCGGGCTCAACCGTTTCCCGCTGACCTTCAGCGGACAGCTGGACGATCCGATGCAGGCCGAGAACGTCACGATTCTCATCGAGGTCTCTTCGGATGCGGTCGATGCCGGCCAGGTCGGCTCCAACGGCAATCGCCTGCTGACGATCTCCGGGCAGGTCGTGCCGCGGCCGACCTCGACTCCGACGGCTACTTCCACCTTCACCATCACTCCGACTCCGACCGTCACCTTGGTTCCGACCGATACGACGACGCCGGAGCCGACTGCCACGGCGACCGCTACGGTCGAAGAGCCGACGCCGACTCTGACCCCGCGTCCGGCGGCAATGGCATTCGTTTCGGCCGACCCGGCGCGGGTCGGTGTCCGCGGCTCGGGTATCTCCGAGCAGTCGATCGTGACCTTCGTCGTCACCGACGACGAGGCGCGGCCGCGCGAAGGCGTCGCCGTTCGCTTCAGCGTCCAGACCCTCGGTGGTGAGTCCGTCTCGCCGGGCGAGGCGGTCACCGATGCGAACGGGATGGTTTCGACCGTTCTCACCTCGGGGCGCCGCACCTCCAGCGTTCGCGTTCGCGCCGAGCTCGTCGAGGACACTTCGATCTTCACCCAGTCGACCGGAGTCAACGTCGTCGGCGCTCCGCCGGCGGCCGACCGCTTCAGCATGGCGGCCAACTTCGTCAACGTGGCGGGAGCGGTGACCCTCGGTCTCGAGGACACCATCACCGCGTTCCTCAACGACCGATTCGGAAACGCGGTGCCCGAGGGAACCGTTGTGAGCTTCCTCTCCAACGCTTCTTCGGTCGTCAATCCGACCGTGTCCGACGAAGACGGGCGCGCTTCGGCGACCCTGATCACCGAGGGCGGCCGGTTCCCGCCGGACGGCATCGTCCGCGTCATGGGATTCACCCGCGGCGAGGAGCCGTTCGTCGACGCCAACGGCGACGGGATCTACAACCCGGGTGAGGTCTTCCAGGATCTGCCCGAGCCGTTCATCGACTCGGACGGCAACGGTGTCTACGACCCGACCAATCCGTTCGACATGTTGGTCGACGTCAACGACAACGGTGTCTGGGATTCCGCCCAGGGGCCTGGTGTCTGGGACAGCAACGCGCTGATCTTCGACGTAATCCCGGTGACGTTCTCGGGGCCGACGGTGGTCACGCTGGAGCCGAGCGGCTTCACCATCCCCGATGGCGGCAGCCAGCAGTTCACCCTGACCGTGTCCGACTCGCTCAACAACCCGCTGGTCAGCGGGACGACGATCGCGGTCGAGGTCAGCGAAGGGCTCGAGCTGCTCGGCATCCCCGCTTCGTTCCAGCTGGAAGACGGCCAGACCTTCGGCCAGACGGTGAACGGATTCAACCTCTTCACCTTCACGGTGGTCGACGCCGAACCGGGCGCTGGCGAAGCCGACACGGTTTCGGTGACGGTGAACATCACCTCGTCGCCTAGCAGCAACGCTCCGGGTGGCAACGGTTCTACCTCGGTGCAGCGGATCGGTACGCTGCTCGCCGCGCCAATCCCGACGCCGACCAGCACGGCGACGGGTACCAACGCGCCGGCGGACACGCCGACGCCGACCAGCACTGCCACTGCCACGGCGACTCCCTGACGGAGCCCCGTGCTCTCAGCGAAAGAAGGGCGGCCCAAACGGGCCGCCCTTCTCTTTTTCTGGCTCGATCCGTACCGTCTGGACGGCTGGAAACCTCAGATCGGAAGCTCCGCCTTTTTCAGCACCGCGATTGCTTCGCGGTACAGCCCGCGTTTCAGCGCCCTGTATGCGCCGCGGTTCTTGGCCGCCAGAGCCTGGGCTCGTTCGATCGCCAGCGGCAGCACCCGATCGGCCTCGGCGGAGTCGTCGACGATGCCGATCGCTTTCGCCTCGTCGCCGCCGATGCGGCGACCGGTGAGAACCAGGTCGCGCAGCACACTGGCCGAGAGCTTGGCTTGCAGAAGGGCGGTCATTCCGTCTGCCAGCGGCATGCCGAGATCGACTTCGGGAAGGCAGAAATAGCCGCGGTCGCTGCGCATGACCCGGTAGTCGTGTGCCACCGCCAACATGCCGCCGCCGGCGAAGGCGTGGCCGTTCATCGCCGCTACCGACGCAACCGGAAACTCGAGCAACCGGGCGAAAATCCGCAGAACGTCGGAAATCATCGCCGGCCCGTCGGCCCCCGCTCCCTGAATCCACTCGAGGTCGAGCCCGTTCGAGTAGAACTTCGCGCTGGTGCCGGTGGTCACCAGCGCCGCCGGTCCCTCCGCCGCTTCGACTTCGTCGAGTGCCGCATTGAAAGCGTCGACGAACGTCGCATTGAACCGATTCTCCTCGGCATCCATGGAAAGGATGAAGACACTGTCTTGTCTGCTGATCTGAATCATTTTTTCTTTGGGAACTGGGAACTGGGAACTGGGAACTGGGAGCTGGGAACTGGGAGCTGGGATCTGGGGGTGGTTGGCTGGCATCGGCTTTCGGGAGACCTGCCCTCCCTAGATGCCAGATCCCAGCGCCCAGATCCCAGACCTCACTCCTCCCTCAACCCGTACTCCTTCATCTTCTTCTGCAGCATGACTCGCGACAGGCCGAGAGCTCTCGCTGTCTTCGAGACGTTGCGGTCGTTCCGTTTGAGCATCTCGCGGATGTAGTTGGCTTCGAACTCGGCGCGTGCCTCGCGCAGCGGTGGCGGCTCTTCGTCCGGCGCCAAGGCGGGCGGCGCGGACGGTTGGGGAGGGGACTGCCCGCGGCTGGTACCGCCGCGAATCTTGTTGCTCAGGTGCCTCGCCTCGACCGGGTTGCCGCGGCCGGCGAGGACCGCGGCGCGCTCGAGCTCGTTCTCGAGCTGGCGGATGTTGCCGGGCCAGTGGTGTGCGGTCAGGGTGTGCCGCGCCTCTTCGGTGATCCCGGTGCAGCCGCTGCTCTCGCGATACTTGGCGACGAGATGCTCGCACAGCAGCGGGATGTCGTCGCGCCGCTCGCGCAGCGGCGGCACGTGGATCGGGAAAACGGCGAGGCGGTAGTAGAGATCTTCGCGGAAGTTTCCGTCTTCGACTTCCGACTCGAGGTTGCGATTGGTCGCCGAAATGATGCGTACGTCGACCTTGCGCGGCTTCGATTCGCCGACCGGAATCACCTCGCCCTCCTGCAACACGCGCAGCAGCTTGGCTTGCATCGAACCGGGCATCTCGCCGACTTCGTCGAGGAAGACGGTGCCGCCCTCGGCAGCCTCGAAGAGGCCTCGGTGGTCTTGGGTTGCGCCGGTGAACGAGCCCCGCTTGTGGCCGAACAGCTCGCTCTCGAGCAGGGTTTCGGTGACGGCGGCGCAGTTGACGGCGAGGAACGGCGCGTCGGCGCGCGATCCGGCTTGGTGGATGCCACGGGCGACCAACTCCTTGCCGGTTCCGGTCTCCCCTTCGATGAGCACGGTGATCGGCGCCGCCGCGGCGCTTTCCATCAAATCGAACACCTCTCTCATCGCGTCGGTCGATCCGATGATGCCGCCGAAGCCCTCGCGCCGCGCGATGTTGCGGCGCAGCGCGCCGACCTGAACCCGCAGTCGCTCTTCAGACTCCTTGGCGCGGGCGAACAAACGCGCGTTCTCGATAGCGACTGCGGTAGCCCCGGAAAGAGCCTCGAGAAACGCGAGATCCTCGTCGCTGAAGGCGTGGCCGTCCTTGTGATTGACCACCTGGATGACGCCGATCACCCCCTGGTGGGTGCGCAGCGGACAGCAGATGAGGGACTTGGTCGTGAACCCGGTCGCCTGATCGATGAGAGGGAAGAAGCGCTCGTCGGCGTGGACGTCGTCGACCCGCACTCCGTTGCCGCTGCGCAACACCGCGCCGGCAATGCCCTTGTCGGCCGGAACTTTCAGAGACGCGAGCCGGTTGGTGAGATCCGGGTCGCCCTCCGAGACGTACGGGAAGTAGAGCTCGTCGCTCTTCTCGTCGAGCAGCATCACCGACGCGCCTTGCGCGTCGAAAACGTCGCAGCACTTGTTGACGATGAATGGAAACAGCTCATCGAGCTCGATCAAGGCGGCGAACGCGCAGCCGAGGTCGTAGAGCAGGCGGAAGCGTGTCTGCTCGGTTTGCGGGTCGGCTACGTCGGTTCGCTTCATTCGTTCTCAGCCGAGCTAAGCACCCGGCCCGGATCGGCGAGAGATCTCGTCGTCGATGATCTTCTGGAATTCTTCGAACGACTCCGCCCCGTCGACGATGCGGCCGTTGATGAAGAAAACCGGAGTGCCGCTGACGCCGATGCGCTCGCCGGCCTCGAGATCGGCGTCGACTTCGGCTGCGAAGGTCTTCTCCTTCACGCAGAGATCGAAGCCCTCGCGGTCGAGCCCGACGCGGTCGGCGATCTCGCCGAAGGACGCGGCCGACAGTGCCTCGGCCGCCATGAGCTGGTCGTGGTACTGCCAGAACTTTCCCTGGGCGTTGGCGCAGTGCGCCGCCTCGGCGGCCGCCCGAGCGTTGGCGTGCATGTCGAGCGGGAAGTCGCGGTAGGCGAAACGGACCTGTTCGCCGTAGGTCTCCAGGACCTTCTGCACCGTCGCCTCGGCGCGCTTGCAGAACGGACACTCGTAGTCGGAGAACTCGACGATCGTGACCGGCGCCTTGGCCGGACCGCGCACCCGGTTGCCGGTTGCGACCTCGATGCTCGGCGGTGCCAGGGCGATCTTCGTCGGATGTTTGCGTCGCAGCTCGACGAAGAACGCCTTTTGTCGCTGGCCGAGCTGCACTTGCTCGAGGAAGGTGAGGATCTGTGGCCGCACTTGCTCGAGCGGCGCGCCGTCGAGGTCGTCTTTGGCCTCGCCGTACAGCGCTTGTACCTCCGCTTCGGTGGGCTCGCCGACCTTGGCGAAGATCTCCTCCTCGACCAGTTTTTCGACCGAGATGCCTCGGTCTGCGGCTTCGAGCTCGAGGAGCGCCTCGTTGACCAGGCCGTCGACGCCCCGTTTCAGAACCTCGTAGCGCTGCGTTTCGATGGCGAGCAACTCGCCTGCCATCGCCTTTTCCACCGCGGATCGCTCGATGGTGCGGCTGCCCACCGTCGCGAGAGGCTCGGCGCCCGACGCCGCGGCGAGGGTCAATCCGACCGAGAAGAGGATGAGTTTTGGATGCATAGGTTCACCAAGCGGCGAACCTATCGCACACCCCCGAATGGATCCAGCTTGGGGCGTGCGCTAACGCACACCGCGCGCTTCTCCGCGCGCCGGGTAGCCCTCCCAGACATCGACGACCTGCTGGCGCAACAACAACTCCAGCTCGCTCGCGCTGCGGCTGTCGTCGCCGGCCGCGACGGCATTGCGCACGTTGGTCAGGGCGAGCTGCTTCTTGTCGACCAGGTAGTAGAGGGCGGCCAGCATGAACGCGCGGTCCTTGGGATCGAGTGCCGACTCGGGCAGGTTGCGGTAGGTGCCGGCAACGGCGTCGATGCGCTCGGCGACGTCGTCGTCGATCGGCGCGTAACGCGCCGCGGCAGCGTCGACTCGCAGCGCCCGCCGCATCGCCCACACCCCGCGCTCGAGGTTGCCGCCGGCGGCGGTAGCGAGGGCGACGCCGATCCGCGCCACACCGTCTTCGGGATCCTTGCCGGCGGCGTCGGAGAACGCACTCAGCGCCCGCTCGTTGTTCCCGTCTCCGAAGAGCTTCCAGCCGGCGCCGAACTCGCTGCCGTGCTTGCCGTGCTCGGTGCAGGTTTCGTCGCAACGGTGGCGCCGCCGGTACGAATAGTCGTCGAAGTAGTAGAGCGAATATCCCGGCCAGTAGCCGTACCGATAACCGTAGCCGTAGCCATAGTAGGGGCGGTAGCGATAGCCTCCGTTGTAGTAGCGTTTGTGGTCGTGGTGTCGCTTGTCGCCGTGGTAGCGCCTGTGATCGTGGTCGCGCCTGGGGGGCCGTCGCGGCTGGCTGGCCCGCACGTCGGCGCGGCGTTGTGTATTCTGGTGGCGCCGCTCGCCGCGGGTCGCTCGGTCGGCGATGGCAGGTGCCGCCACCAGAGCGCTTGCGACGACGACCGAGACCGTGATCGCGATGATTCTCATTGCTCCATCGTGCTCCCCCGGGCGAGTTGGGTCAAAGGCAGGGGCAGGGCGTCGAAGAATGCCGGTGGCTCGGTTTACTTCCGGACACCGGCGCGGATGGTGTCCCAGGCGGCGTCGATCGTCTTCCGCCCGAGGTCGTCGCGAATCGTCACCGCGCCGATCCGGGTCGGTAGAACGAAGCGGATGCGGTCGTTCTGTACCTTCTTGTCGAGCTGCATCGCGGCGAACAGAGCGTCGTTGTCGGCCAGGTTTGCCTCGGTCGCCAGACCGAGTCGCTGCAACAGCTGCGAAACCCGTTGCGCCAGCGAGGCGTCGCACAGCCCGGCGTGTCCGGCGGCAGTTGCGGCGGCGACCAGGCCGAGGGCAACTGCCTCGCCGTGCTGGATCGATCCGTAGCCGCTGGTTGCTTCGATCGCATGACCGAAGGTGTGGCCGAGGTTGAGATGGGCGCGCACCCCCGCTTCCCGCTCGTCGGCGGCGACGACCGCCGCCTTGATGGCGACGTTGCGTTGGATCAGCTCGCTGGTCACCTCGAGGTCGATCGCGCCGATCGCGTCGGCGTTCTCTTCGATGAAGGTGAACAGACTCTCGTCGCTGATGATCGCGTGCTTGACGCATTCAGCGAGGCCGCAGCGCAGCTCGCGCGCCGGCAAAGTGCGCAGTACCAGCGGGTCGGCGACCACCGCGACCGGCTGGTGGAAGGCGCCGATCAGGTTCTTGCCCTGCGGCACGTTGACCCCGACCTTGCCGCCGACGCTCGAGTCGACCATTGCCAACAGCGTCGTCGGGCATTGGATGAAGGGGACGCCGCGCAGATAGGTCGCGGCGACGAAGCCGGCCGTGTCGCCGGTGACGCCGCCGCCGAGGGCGACTACCGGGCTCTTCCTCTCGAGGCGGGCGTCGAGCAAGCGATCGTAGAGCTCGCGCACGGTGTCCAGGTTCTTGTTGCTCTCGCCGCAATCGATCGCCGCGACCAACGGCTCGTAGCCCGCGCCGCGCAGCGAGTCGGTGGCTGCGCCGGCGTGTAGGTCGACGATGTTGGAGTCGGTGATCAGCGCGCAGCGATCGGCCTTGGCGCAGCCGCGCGTGATCTCACCGAGCCGCGTCAGCGCGCCCGGCTCGACTACGACTTCGTAGGAATGATGCGGAAGAACCACCGATACCATGCGGAGTTCAGTATCATCCCATCGCGCCGGTCGCGACGGCGGTGTGCTGTTCGTCCTAAGGTGCTTCACCGCTAGCGGTGAAGTCATCTCATGTGCCCTCTCTGCCCCTGCCGGGGCATCTCCCCCGTAGGGGGAGAAGTTTTTGTACTGAGATCGGCTTGGGCCGATTTCGTCGTCTGGTGCTTCACCGCTAGCGGTGAAGTCATCTCATGTGCCCTCTCTGCCCCTGCCGGGGCATCTCCCCCGTAGGGGGAGAAGTTTTTGTACTGAAATCGGCCAAAAACTTCCTCCCCCTATGGGGGAGGATTGAGGAGAGGGAATCTCAGACGACGTCGGCGAAGCCGACGCACCACCCCTTTGCTCCTTCCCTCCTTCGCTCCTTTGCGTTGTTCAGTTGTCTGAACACCATGCCGCGCCGATTGCGCATCACGTTTGGGGCCCGCTCTCGCCTCAGCTAGAGTGGCCGGTATGGCGTGGACAGCAAACGACATCCCCGATCTCAGTGGCAAGACCGTCGTCATTACCGGCGGCAACAGCGGCATCGGCTACGAAGCGGCGCTCCAGGTGGCCGCGAAAGGGGCCGATACGATTCTCGCTTGCCGCAGTCCGAAGCGGGCAGGTGCTGCGGTCGAGTCGATCGTCGAGCGTCACCCGCAGGCCAAGGTCGAGGCGATGGAGCTCGACCTCGCCAGCCTGGACTCGGTCGAGAAGTTTGCCGCCGCGTTCGCTGCCGCTCGCGATCGGCTCGACGTCCTCTGCAACAATGCGGGAGTGATGGCGTTGCCCAAGGGCAAGACCGCCGACGGATTCGAGATGCAGTTCGGCACCAACCATCTCGGCCACTTTGCGCTCACTGGCCGGTTGCTCGACCGGCTGCTGGCGACCCCCGGCTCGCGGGTCGTCAACGTGAGCAGCACCGCGCACAAGCCGGGCAAGATCAATTTCGAGGACTTGCACGGCGAGCGCGGTTACTGGAAGTGGGGCGCCTACGCGCAGAGCAAGCTGGCCAACCTGCTGTTCACTTTCGAGTTGCAGCGCCGCTTGGAGGGGAAGCAGGCGGCTACGATCGCGGTCGGTTGCCACCCCGGCTACGCCAGCACCAACTTGCAGACGGCCGGCCCGAAGATGGCCGGGTCGTCCCTTGGCGAGGCGATCTGGCCGTGGATCAACGGGGTGTTCGCGCAATCGGCTGAAATGGGAGCTTTGCCGACGTTGCGAGCGATGGTCGACCCCGGCGTCGAAGGCGGCGACTATCTCGGCCCGGGTGGTTTCGCGGAAGCGTGGGGCGCACCGGTCAAGGTCGCGCCGAGTGGGCGTTCGCAGGATCGCGAGGTCGCCAAGCAGCTGTGGGCCGTGTCGGAGGATCTGACCGGCGTCTCCTACGACCTGTAGCTAGCCTGTCCCGATATGCTGCAAGCAACGCCCATCAACCGGGCAGTCGCGTCAGCGACCACCAGCCTTTGCCTGTGCCCATGCCCATGCCTCTGCCTACGAGCGAAGCGAGTTTGAGGTCAGGTTCGCCGATAGCCGATTCCGGCGTAGACGTTGTTGAGCTCGAAGGCTCCGCGCATGCCCGGCTCGGCGGCGCACAGAGCCGGGATCGAGTTGACGACCTGCATCGCGTCTCGTAGCCGTTCCCAGTGGAGGTTGCCATCGACTCGGTATCGCCTTCGCTTTTCGTCGTCATGGAGCGACAGGCCCGACATACTGCGCAGTTTCACCTCCCGACACAGGGGTTGCCACGGTCCGGTACGTAGATTCCCGTATCGCCGGCCGTACTAGTCTGTACGTGGATCCTCCAAATTGACGAATTCATCTTTTAGCGTTGTATTGATCGCACGCTGATCTGAAGTGTTCTCGGGAGCCTGCATGAGCTCTCGAGGCGTGCCGGTTCTGGTTCGTGCTGCGTGGTGGCCCTGCGGCTCCGCAGGTGCTGTGAAATGGGAAAGAGTCGCGGGGCGCCACGGCATCCGGATTCGAAGTTGGCGTGTTGAGGAGAGAAGCCATGGCCCAGATTGATCTCGTGGATGACGTTACCGACAGTGGTCGCGCTGAGAACGATCGACCACGGATCGCACCGCTCTTCGGCACGCTGTCCGCCTTGCGCTTGGTGGTGACCAGCATCGAGCAAACCGCGGAGGGTTGCCCGTCTGCGGACCTGCGCGACCGCCTGTTGAGCAGCAGCGCGCGGCTGCGCGCCGAGTTGGACAACCTGCGCCGGCTCCAGGCGCGCAAACAGCAGCCGGGCGCGGTGCACTGAGGCAACGATGGCGACCGTAGTCTCGATTCGAGCGTGTCCGAAATGCGGCTCCGAGGCCCGGATTCCGATCGTCTATGGATGTGTCGACGAAGAGCTCGCCGAAGAGGCGCGGCTCGGTGGAGTCGTTCTCGGCGGCTTCGTCGTGGACGACTACGCGCCGCGCTGGTTGTGCCGCCATTGCCGCAACAAGTGGGGGCGTTTCGGTCCGTTCAACTGGGCGGTGAAACCGGTGCTGGCGCGCTTGCCCTCGTCGCAGGGGCGGGCGGCCTGCAGCGTGATCGAGGCGCCGCCGCAGGAGCCGGTGATTCGACGCGGCGGCGACGCGGGCAGGAACTGAAGGCGGCGACTGCTGGCACGACGCGGTCGGCCGGCGAACGGCTTCTTGTCGTCGCCGTCGTCGTCGGCCCCCAGGTTCAGGCCGCCCAGGTTCAGGCCGCCCAGGGTCAGGCCGGCCAGGGTCAGGCCGCCCAGGTTGCCGTGGACAGTGGTGCCGTCCGGGCTAGGGACAAAGCCGACCATGTGCCGCGGCCGCCGCATCCGGGCTGACCTCTCTCGCGTGGCACCGAGCCCGCGGTGGCGCAGGGGGGCTAGGGGGCCGCGCACGCTAGCGCAGGCCCAAGCGTTTGCCGAGGTGGTGTAGATTGCTGCGCTGCATGCCGAGGGAGCGGGCAGCCGCGGCCCAGTTGCCGCCGTTCGCCGCCACCGCTTGGCGGATGAGGGATCGCTGGAACTCTTCGGTCGCGCGACGGAGGTGGACCGTGTCCGAGCTCGGGCTGCCCGTCTCCACAGCCGCAACCTCGGCGGCCGCGTTGTCGAGGTTGCCCGCAAGATGGGATGCCGCGATCTCGAGTGGGGCCCCGCGAACGATGCCGCTGGATCCGTGCAGAACCGCGCGTGACAAAACGTTCTCGAGCTCGCGGACGTTGCCGGGCCACGGAGCATTCTTCAAGGCGGCGATGGCTCCGGGGGTGAGTCGGACAGGCCCGAACCCGAGCCTCCGCCGCGCCAGATCGCAGAAGTATCCGGCGAGCAGCGCGACGTCTTCTCGTCGTTCCCGGAGAGCCGGCACGCGCAGTGGGTAGACGTTCAGCCGGTGGAAGAGATCGGCGCGAAAACGACCGGCCCGCACTTCCGCCTCGAGGTCTCGGTTGGTGGCGGTGAGGATGCGGACGTCGGCGCGATGCGGCCGGTCGGCGCCGACGCGCTGGATCTCGCCTTCTTGGAGGGCCCGCAGTAGCTTCGGTTGGACGATGAGCGGGAGCTCGCCCACTTCGTCGAGAAACAGTGTCCCGCCATCGGCGACCTCGAACTTTCCCGGCCGGTCTGACTCGGCGCCCGTGAACGCCCCGCGCAGGTGCCCGAACAGCTCACTCTCGGCGAGCGACTCCGGCAACGCCGCACAGTTGACGTAGATCAACGGGTGGTCGCGCCGCGACGATGCCCCGTGGATTGCCCGAGCGACGAGTTCCTTGCCGCTACCGGTCTCGCCCGTGATCAGCACCGCGAAGTCGGATCGCGCTACGAGATCGATCTCCTTGCGCAGACGCTTCATCGGTTCGCTGGTACCGATGAGCTCGTGCCCGCGCCGCAACTGTATGTCCCGCATCAAGTCACGCGCGATCAGGCCCTGGCGCTCCGCGCTCTCCTCCAGTGCTTCGATCAGTGCGGTCGTCCGGAGCGCCGACCCGGCGAGGGCGCCCGTCGCCGCAAGAAAGCGCTGATCCAGATTGTCGAACGCCGCGACGGTCAGCGAATCGGCGGTGAGCGCTCCGATCAGATCATCTCCCACTCGCAGCGGACAGCCGAGACAGGCGTGCACGCCGTGCAACGCATGCGGGTCGTGCTCGAGAAGGCCGTCGAAGGGGTCGGGCAATGACGAGTCGGCGGGGAAACGCACCGGCTCCTCCGAGTTGCAGATGATTTCCAGGCGCGGGTTCTCCTTTAGGGGGTACCGGCGCGCCAGCGCATCGGGCTTCAATCCGCGCGCGGCGACGGGGACCAGGATGCCCTCATCGAGGCGCAACAGTGTGGCTGCATCGAAGGGGACGACCCGCCCCCAGACCTCGAGCAACCGATCGTACCGATCCTCCGCGCTCAGCGCCTTGGTCAGATCCAGGGCAATCTCGACCAGTGCTCCGATTGCATCCATATGTTGTCAATTCCTAAACAACTGTAGTCGTTTGTTCAACGGGGGATTGTTGTTGAATCGATAGCATTGGGGCTGTTTGGAGCGGGAGAAAGGGGTGGGTTCGGGGTGGCACCCGTCTTGTTTTGCCAAGAGGCTGAGGTTTCTCGATGGAGGAAATAAGAATGGACCCGACGACGAAATTGGCAGACCTAGTGAGCGGGAGCGGGGCAGCGGCCCGAGTGTTGCAGCGACACGGCCTCGACTTCTGTTGTGGCGGCAAGCAGACCCTGGCCGAGGCCTGCTCGCGGGCGAATCTCGACCCGGCCGAGGTTCTCGGTGAGTTGGAGAGCGATGGGCCCGTCGACGATGTGGACGCGACGGTGCTTCCGTCCTCCGAGCTCGTCGACTACATTCTCGTCCGCTTCCACGAGCCCTTGCGGCCCGAGCTCGCGCGTCTGGTCGGGATGGCGCGCAAGGCGGCGCGGGTCCATGGCGCGAAGCCGGACTGGCCCAATGCCTTGCTGCCTCATCTAGAGAGTGTGCAGCGGGAAGTCGGAGAGCACCTGGTGAAGGAGGAGCGGATCCTGTTTCCCGCGATTCAGGCGGGGCGCGGGCATCTAGCGCGCATGCCGATTCAGGTGATGATCCGCGAGCACGAAGACCACGGCTCGAACCTGGAGCGGACCCGTGAACTCACCAACGACTTTCGTCCCCCCGACGCAGCCTGCGCCACGTGGCGCGCACTCTACCAGGGGTTGGAAGAGCTCGAGCTCGAGCTGATGCGGCACATTCACCTCGAGAACAACGTGCTCTTCCCCAAGGTCCTGACCGCGGAAGCGTAGCGCGGGGATATCGATGTCTGGTCGTGAGACGGGAGATGTCCGTTCCTACCAGGTAGCGGACGAGCTCAGGCCACCACGCAGCGTATCCGTGGTTTGTCTGGCGGGCGCTGCCGCGTACTTCGCTGCGGCGTGGGTGTTGGCATTCATCGCGGCCAACGACGTCGTCGAGTATTTCTATCAGCCGCGGGTTCTGGCGGTCGTTCATTCCCTGACGTTGGGTTGGACCAGCCTGACGATCATGGGGGTCCTGTACCAGTTCATTCCTGCGCTGACGAAGCGAAGAGTGGCGTGGTCCGGCGGCGCGATGTTCCAGGTCGCGCTCTATCTCGCGGGTGTGACCGGCATGGTCGTGTCGTTCTGGGTCGGAAGACTGGGGGGCACGGCGCTGAGCGCGACACTGGTGGCGGCGGCGATTCTTCTCTTTGCTGCCCAGATCGTGCCGCCGTTGCTCGGTGCGCGGCGCGCGGACGCGACCGCGGTCGGCGTGCTGTGCGCGGTTTTGTTCTACGCGACGACCGCGCTTCTCGGGCTCACTTATGCTTGGGACAAGGTTTTTGGCTTTCTTGGCGGGAGTGTCCTGTCCAACATCGCCGGGCATGCGCAGTTTGGCCTGGCCGGCTGGGTTACGTTGACCATATGCGCGGTGTCGTACCGCGTAGTGACCGCTTTTCTCTTGCCGACTACGCCGTCGCCTGCCGCTGCGCGGTGGCAAGTCCTGGCCTTGGCTGGCGTCGTGCCGATTCTCGGGATTGCTCTGTTGGCGCGCAGTCGTTGGGCTGCGGCGCCGGCGCTGGCGGGGGTCGCCTGTCTGGTCTGGTACGCTGCGATCCTGTTCCGCATCGCACAGACGCGCCGCATGCAGATCGATTGGGCCATGCGACACGTCGTGGCAGCGATGATCCACCTGTTTGCGGGCCTACTCTGCGGCCTTCTGCTGTTCGCGGTCGATCCTCACTCGAGCTTGGGAAGCCGATTGGCGACGACGTATGGTTTGCTGGTGCTGGTCGGTTGGATCTCCAACTACATCGTCGGCATTGGTAACCGTATGGCACCGCCCTTAATGGGCTTGGGTCGCGATCCGCTGCTGGTTGGCCGGAGCGCGGCGGCCGTATTCGTTCTGCTCAACGGCGCCGTGGTGATCATGGCGGGCAGCCTGATCACTGCGAACGTGCTGGTGTTTCGCGGCTCCGTCCTGGCGCTGGGGGCGGTGGGTGTAGTGCTGGTGAGCAGCCTGGCGAAGCGAATCCTGCGCGGCGACGGCATGGTGCATGGGCGAAGTCCGGTAGCGGCGAAGTGTGAGGGCTGAAGCGATGGGGGGAGTCGAGGAGTTTCTGGCGGCGGACCACCGCCGACTCGATGACTTGCTGCGAGAGGCGTCGGTGGTTCCGGGAGAGTTCGACGCAGTTACGTACGGGCGATTCCGCTCCGGGCTGCTCAAGCACATCGGTATGGAGGAGAAGATTCTCCTGCCGGCGGCGGCGAGATTCCGCGGCGGCGAGCCACTGCCGATCGCCACAAAGCTGCGCCTCGACCATGGTGCGATCGCTGCGTTGCTGGTGCCTTCGCCCACCGCCGAAATCGTCGCGGTGCTTCGTTCGATTCTCGAGCGCCACAACCGGATCGAGGAAGGCCGAGAGGGTTTGTACGCGACCTGCGATCGGCTAGCGGGTGGTGCCGCGGCGGATCTGGTGGAGCAGTTGAGAGTCGCTCCGGAAGTGCCGCTGAGTCCGTGCAATGATGGGCCGAAGGTGAGACCAGCGCTGGCGCGCGCGATACGGCGGGCCGGCTATGACGCCGAAGCGGACTTGTTACTCGCGGCGGGCTAGACCAACCAAGCGATGCCCCTTGGGACTTGGGCGGGACACGACCCGGGGCTGATCGGAGAAGCGTGGCTCAGCGACTCCGCGAGCCCGAACGCCGGCGGGGTTTCGCTGCTCGCACGGGCGTTCGAGTCAGATCGCGCACTCGGACCTGGTCCAACTCGTCGAGGAAGGCCGCGCTTGCGCGTTCGAGCACCGGCGCAAGGCGACAGTTGTCGGTGAGCGGGCAGGTGTTGGTCGCTTCGTTGAAGCATTCGACGAGCTCGCGCTGAGGCTCGAGATTGCGCACGACCTCGCCGACGGTGAGGTCGAGACTCGTCGGCTGTATGCGAACGCCGCCCTGCGGACCGCGTTTCGCCGCTACGTATCCGAGCTCGTTCAACCGTCCCACTACCTTCTGGAGATGGTTCCACGAAACGTTGAAACGCTCGGCCATCTCGGCGCTGGTGACGTGTTCGCTCTCCCTGCTCGCCAGGTACATCAAGACGCGCAAGGCGTAGTCGGAAAAGTGTGTGAGGCGCATTTTTTCGTCGGCCGATCGTCGCTCGGTGCGGGACTTACTTGACAGGCAAAACCGGTCTTCCTATTGTCGCATCCCGAATACCACAATTGGTTGGGCAGTCCTGTCTGCAAGGAACGCCCACTGCTGGAGGTAGCGACTCTTGTTTACCACGAAGACCCGATTCCGGCGAGCACGGCCCGCCGCGCTGTGTGCAAGACCTTTGTTTCTGCTGTCGTGCTGTTGCATCGCAGCTTTTGCCGGCATCGCCTCGCAGGCACCCGCGGCGGATCTGTCCAGTCTTGGATGCGGTGGTTGCCACCAACTAGACGAGCCCCCGGCCGAGGACCGTACGCTGCAGCGGTATACGACGCGCAAGGGGCCGGATCTCTTCTACGCGGGCGATAAATATCGCCCGGAATGGTTGCAAAGCTGGCTTCTCGAGCCGGCCCCGATCCGCCCGGCTGGGCTCAACCCGGCTTCGAGCACGACCGCGTCGACCTCCGGCGACGTCGTCGAGGAGCCACCGTTCCAGCACCCCAGCATCTCTCCCGAAGAGGTCGACGGTGTCGTCGACGCGCTGCGGTCGCGCACTGCCAAGAGCGACCTGGTCGATGCTGCCACGGTCGAACGAACCAAGATCCCGCGTCCGTTGGCGAAGCTGAACTTCGACAAGTTCAAGGGGTGCGGTTCCTGCCATCGCACCAACGACAGTATGCCGCCGCTCTCCGGACCCGACCTGCAAGGTGCGTACACCCGCCTCCGAGAGGAGTTCCTGTTCAGCTACATCTCCCAGCCCGAACAGTGGGACCCGGTCGCCCCGATGCCGGGGTACGGACTCGCGCCCGCAGAGGTCGGCAAGTTGGTCGAGTACTTGCGACTTCTGAGTGAGGAGAAGTGACGATGAGGAAGTCCACTGCGATTGGCTTTCTCGCATTGTATGCCACGGTGTTCGTCTCCCTCGCAGCTGAGCATGCGTTGGCTTCGGAGAGCGAAGCCGAAGCTGCGTACCGCGCGTACTGCACGCCATGCCACGGGGTCGCCGGCAACGGAAAAGGAATCAACGTGGCGGCGATGGCGGTGCAGCCGCGCGACCACACCGACACGCGCGAGATGGGCGCGCGCACCGACCAGGATCTGTTCAACGCGATCAAGAACGGCGGGCCTGCGGTGGGGAAGTCCGTGCTGATGCCGCCGTGGCGCTCGGTTCTCAGTGACGAGGACATCCACGGACTGGTCGCGTACCTGCGCGTACTGTCTCACAGCGAGGGAGGTGCCGGCGGGGTGGAGCTCGCCGCCGCCGACTCGGCACCGGCGACCCCTGCTCGTGACTCGCGCGCGGCCGCAGTTTCGCCCGCGGCCGTCGACCCGGGTCCTCTCGACGTGGTCGCACCCCCACCGCCCAGCGAGCTCAAGGACGAGTATCCGGAGAGTGTGCTTCACGAGTTCGAGGTGCGCGTCGAAGAGGTCGAGATCGACGTCGCACCCGGCTTCCGCGCGAAGGTTTGGGGGTTCAACGGACAGGTTCCGGGGCCGTTGATCCGGGTCCGCGAGGGGGACGAGGTGAAGGTCAAATTCGTCAACCTGAGCTCGATGGAGCACACCATCCATTGGCACGGCGTGCACCAGCACGACAGTTGGCAAAGCGACGGCGTTCCCAACGTGACGCAACAGCCGGTGCAGCCGGGCGGCAGCTTCCTCTACCACTTCATTGCCACGCGTCCCGGAACGCTCTGGTACCACTGCCACGTCAACGTCGCCGAGCACGTCGGCTTACGCGGCATGTGGGGGCCGCTGGTCGTCGATCCCCTCGAGCCGACTCTACTCGAGGCGGAAGTGACCAAGGACGCAATTCTGATGTTCTCCGGCTGGAGCTCCGCTGCGGCCGACCGCTATGGCGTCGGCGGTCATCCGGGAGAGGTGCGCGACTACTACTCGATCAACGGCAAGTCCTTCCCGATGACGCAGCCTCTGCGGGTTCGCGAAGGCGACGTCCTCCGCTTGCGGCTGTTCGGCGCCGGGACCGATCTCGCCTTCCACCTGCACGGGCACGACATGCTGGTGACGCACCAGGACGGCTTGCCGTTGGCGAGCCCCTACTGGGCCGATGTCATCCATGTCGGCGAGGGGCAGCGATACGACGCGATCGTCCGCATGAACAATCCCGGCATCTGGATGACCCACGACCACGTCGACTACCACGTCACCAACGCCGGCAAGGACATGGGCGGCTCGATGCTGATCGTCGAGTACGAAGAGATCGAGAAACCCTCTTGGTACGTCTGGAAAGACAAACAGTACGATCCGAACTTCTACTACAGCGAGAGCCTCGCGGCTGGCGCTGGAATCTTCGACCACGCTGGATTCCGCGGCGCCGGCGAGCTCGACGGCAACTGAGGCCGCAACCATCGTCGCGTTGCGTTCCGCAATCGAGGCGAACCGAAGGAGGGATGATGATCACCAGGCACTACGTATGTTCGAAACTCTTTGCCGCGACACTCGCAGTGGCGGCGACGCTTGCCGCCCCGGTCTGGGCCAAGACCGTAAAAGTCGAGATGACGGTCAAGGAAGTCGAGGTCCAGGTCGACAACAAGGGGACGAAGCAGAACATGTGGACCTACGACGGCACGATCCCGGGGCCGCTGGTTCGGGTCACCGAGGGAGACGTGGTCGACTTCACCCTGACCAACGACGCTGCGAACAAGAACAGTCATTCGATGGACTTTCACGCCGCGATCGTCGATGTCCTCGATGAGTTCGCGGAGATCAAACCCGGCGACACCAAGAAGTTCACCTTCGAGGCGAAGTACCCGGGTGTCTTCATCTACCACTGCGGTGCGGCCGCCATGGTCGAGCACATTGCGCGCGGCATGTACGGCGTCATCATCGTCGACCCCAAGGAGGGATACTCGAAGGCCTTTCCGAAGCCCGATCGCGAGTATGTGCTGGTGCAGGGGGACCTCTACCGCGAGGGGACTTCGGTCGACGATCTGCTCGACGGCAAGAACTGGGTCGGCTCCCTGATCAACGGTCGGGTGTTCAAGTACGACCCCGTTCACGATCCGCAGGCGACTCAAACGCTGCAGGCGAAGCCGGGAGAGCGAGTTCGTTTCTATTACGTCAATGCGAACGTGAACAATCCGGTTGCGCTGCACCCGATCGCCGGGATTTGGGACCGGGTGTACGATCACGGCAACCCGCGCAACGTGTCGGAAGGCGTTCAGACCTTCACCATCCCGCCGGCTTCGGGCGCCATCTTCGACCTGATTCCCCCCGCGGATCGGCCGACCAACAACGCCATCGTCGATCACGCCATGACCCGCGCCCTGCGCGGCGCGATCTCCGTGCTGATGACCAATGACGAGGCTGATCCGACGCTTGGTCGCACCGACAAGCTCATCGTGCGGTGACGACCTTGCCAGCGGCGCAGTGGCTACGGCGTGTCGGGGTCGCTGCGTCGTTGGCAACCATTCTTGCCGGGATCTGGTTCTGGCAGGCCCCGAGCTGGCGGCCGCTCGAGGAGGGCAGAGGAGTTACCTACCAATGCGCGATGCACGCGCAGGTGGTCGAGAGCGCTCCCGGCAACTGTCCGATCTGCGGCATGAACCTGTCGCGAGTCGAGCCCGAACCGCCAGTTGCGACCACCTACCAATGCGCGATGCACGCGCAGGTGGTGGAGATTGCTCCGGGCAACTGCCCGATCTGCGGCATGCACCTGTCGAAGGTCGAGGCTGAGGCCGAGCTGCCTGCGGGGGCCGTCTCCGACGACGGATTGCCACAACACGCGCCGCTGCGGCTCTCCGCCGGCCGGCAACAGCTGATCGGGGTGACGACGACTAGCGTGGGGTTTCGCGAGCTGAGCCGCAAGGTGCGCACGGCCGCGACGGTCGCCTACGACCAGGAGCTGTACGGCCTCTTGAGTGAGTACCGCGCGACGGTCCGTGCCCAGCGCGCCAGCTCGGTTTCCGGCCTCGAGGCGGACCGTGCACTGGCCGACACTCGCAGCCGCTCCCTGGCGCGGACGCTGCGGCGCCTCGGTGTCTCGCGGGCTCAGCTCGACGCTCTGGCGCGGGCCGGCGACGATCCGGTCAGCATGTTGCTACCGGGGCAGAGCGCGTGGGTGTACGCGCGTGTCTACGCCGGCGATCTCGATCTCCCGCGCAGCGGCTACGCGGTGGACGTGACCACGCCGGAGGCGCCGGGGCGCAAGTTTCGCGGACACGTCGTCACCGTCGACGCGACTGAGGACCCGGTGGCAAGCGGCGCGTGGATTCGCGCCATCGTCGACACCCCGGGCGGTGGCTTGCGCCCGAAGATGCGCGTCCATCTCGTAATGTCGGTACCTCTGGGCCGCCGCTTGGCGGTTCCGCTCGACGCCGTTCTCGATACCGGAGCAACCCAGCTCGTATTCGTGCGTCGAGAGGCCGGCTACTTCGAACCGCGCCAGGTCGTGCTGGGGGCCGAGACGGACGAGTATCGCGAAGTACTCTCGGGGCTGTCCGCAGGCGAAGAAGTCGTGACGTCGGCCAACTTCCTCATCGATTCGGAGTCTCGCTTTCGAGCGGCGTTGGCTTCCTTGGCCGCTCCCTCGAAAGATCGCGGAATAGATACGGCGCGCGCACTCGAGTCCGCCGATCGATGATTGCGCGGATCATCGAGCTCAGCGCCGGGAACAGGTTCCTGGTTCTGTTTCTCACTGGTTGTGCCTGCGTTGCCGCGGTGTGGACGCTCGATCGCCTGCCCCTGGACGCGATTCCCGACCTGTCCGACACGCAGGTCATCGTCTATTCTCGCTGGGACCGCAGTCCCGACGTGCTCGAGGACCAGGTTACCTATCCGATCGTCAGTGCATTGTTGGGGGCGCCCAAGGTGAAAGCGGTGCGCGGCTTCTCGGACTTCGGCTACTCCTACGTGTACGTCATCTTCGAGGACGGCACCGATCTCTACTGGGCGCGCGCTCGCGTTTGGGAGTACCTCAGCAAGGTCCTGTCCAGACTTCCCGACGGCGTCGAAACGCAGATGGGTCCCGACGCCACCAGTGTCGGTTGGGTGTATCAGTACGCGCTCACCGACACCTCCGGTCGCCACGATCTGGCAGACCTGCGTAGCCTCCAGGACTGGCACATCCGCTATCGCTTGCAGTCGGTGCCGGGTGTCGCCGAAGTCGCGAGCATCGGTGGTTTCGTCAAACAATACCAGGTCGACGTCGATCCGGACCTGCTTCTCG
>JAUIGL010000101.1 GCA_030430165.1 bacterium
TGGGAGCCTCCCTTCGGACTGCGGCGGCTACCGCAGTCGGTTGTTTGGTATCTCCGAAGGGTTAGGCTCCCATCCTTTCTTTGCAACTTCCTGCTGGTCACCCAGCACATGGTAACTTACCCCCTTCGCTCCTTCGCGTTGATCTTTTAAGCGGAAGCCAACAGCCCCTGACTTCTGCTAACCCTCGTTTGTCGTGCTAGGCTGCTTTCGATGCCTCTCAAGCGCCATGCCAGTTTGATTCCGTTGTCGCACGATCATCACCATGCGTTGGTGCGGGTGTTCGAGATTCGTCAGGCGATCAAACAGGGCGGCTCGCTCGACGAGCAGGCGCGGCTCAATGGAGCATTTCTCGCCGAAGAGCTGACGCCGCATTTTGCCGCCGAAGAACGACACCTGGTTCCAGTGTTGCGCGAGCTCGAGGTCGTCGACGCCGCTGCGATCGACCAGTTGATCGACGAGCACCGCCAGCTCGCCCGTCTCGCCACCGGCTCCGACGCTGACACGATGGGGCAGTTCGCCGATTTGCTCGAGCGACACGTCCGCCGCGAGGAGCGAGAGATCTTCCCGGCGTGCCAGGAACGAATTCCAGAGGAGCGGATGCTCGAGATCGGAACGGCGATCGCTGGGCTGCGTCCTCTGAGAAGTTGAGGCTTGTTGGGATCTAGGATCTAGGATCTGGGGGACGGCCAGCTCCCTACGGATCCTGTGGCACGGCGAGCTCGGTGCGCAGCCGTGTAAGCTCCGCTTGCAGCTCACGTACGATCTCGGCATAGCTCGGGTCCTCGAATACGCTGCTCACCTCGGTAGGATCGTTGTCCAGGTCAAAGAGCTCCCACTCGTCGATCAAGTAGTAGTAGATCAGCTTGTAGCGTTCGGTGCGCACGCCGTAGTGGCGCTGCACGTCGTGGAAGGTGAGCGGCGGGAAGTCGAAGTCGTAGTAGTGGTAGTAGAAGCTGGTTCGCCAGTCCGCCGGCGCGCTGCCGGCGAGGACCGGCAGCATGCTGCGCCCTTGCATGTGTGCCGGGATCTCAGCGCCGGCGGCGTCGAGCAGCGTCGGGGCGATGTCGAGATTCGAAACCAGGTGGTCGTCGACGCTCCCCGCGCGCACGGCTGCCGGCCAGCGCACGATCAGGGGCGTGTGCAGGGACTCCTCGTACATCCATCGCTTGTCGAACCAACCGTGCTCGCCGAGGTAGAAGCCCTGGTCGGAGGTGTAGATGACGATGGTGTTGTCGCTGAGGCCGTTCTCGTCGAGGTAGCGCAGGACGCGGCCGAGGTTCTCGTCGACCGATGCGATCGTTCGCAGGTAGTCTTTGACGTAGCGCTGGTACTTCCAGCGAACCAGGTCGTCTCCCTCGAGCATTAGTTCTTCGAGGGCGCGATTGCGCGGATCGTAGGCGGCGTCCCATTCGGGCCAGATGCGCTCCGGCAGGAAGGGCGGTCGGATCAGCTTGAGGTCGGTCTCGCTCAGGTCGCGTCCGATCTCCATCGTCTGTCCGGCGGCGGGGCTGGCGCGACCCTGGTAGTCGTCGAACAGCGTGGGTGGCTCGGGCAGGGTGGTGTCGGCGAAGAGGTCGAGGTGCGCCGGACTCGATTGCCAATCGCGGTGCGGCGCCTTGTGTTGCAGCATGAGGAGAAACGGCCGATCACGCTCGCGTTGCTCGAGCCATTCGAGGGCGCGGTCGGTGGTGACTTCGGTGACGTAACCTTCGCGGGTGATCGTGCCGTTCCCGTCTCTGAACTCGGCGTCGTAGTAGGTCCCCTGTCCGGCGAGCGCCGACAGGACTTCCCAGTGGTCGAAGCCGGTCGGGTCGCTGTGCAGATGCCACTTGCCGATCAGCGAAGTCTGGTATCCCGCTTGCTGGAGCAGCTTCGGGAAGGTGACCTGCGCGCCGTCGAACTGCTCCCAGTTGGTGAACTGACCGTTGAGGTGGCTGTAGGTGCCGGTGAGGATCGTCGCTCGGCTCGGCGAGCAGATCGAGTTGGTCACCAGCGCGTGGCGGAACATCATTCCCTCGCGCGCCAGGCGATCGATGTGCGGCGTGCTGTTGAGCAGTCCGCTGTAGGCGCTGATCGCCTGCAGCGCGTGATCGTCGGCCATGACGACGAGGATGTTGGGTGGACCGCTGCTACCTTCGTCGTCGCTCGAGCAGCCGAGACCGCCGAAGACGAGCGCTGCGGCGAGAACGCGAAGAATGGAGTGAGTCATCTCGGGTTCTCCGGTCCGGCGGCGGGTAGCAGCCAGGGGTCGACGAGTGTGCCCTGCGGCGGCGCCTGGAAAGATCGGGCGGGGCTACCCGGGCCGTCGCCGGGCGGAATCCAATCGCCGGGGACGTTGCCAAAGACGCGGCGCGGCGCCTGCAGCGGTTGGCGCCGCGGATCGTTCTCGGCGACCACGTTGGGGCGATACTCGAGCGCGCCGAGGCCGAGTCCGCCGATGCCGGCGGCGCTGTGGCAGCTGAGGCAGAACGGGTTGCCGGAAGAGTCGGGTCGCGGCGCGCCGGCGTGCAGCGGTCCCTCCGGGAAGTTGATCGCCTCGCGCAACGAGGTGGTGCCGCTGGGGATGTTGCCGAGGTGGGCGGCGTAGTCGCCGGTATAGTCGTGGAAGCAGGCGTAGGTCGTCCCCTCCGGGTCTCCGAGCAGCGCCGCGATCTCGGCGTGGGCCCACGCCGGGTAGGGCGAGGCCACCGCCTGCCAGGTCGCGTTGTCGTCGACACGGATCAGCGTTCCGCCGGCGTGGTTGCAGGCGACCTCTGGATTGACGTCGTGCGCCAGAACCTTGAAGTCGTCGATCCAGCCGCGCACGCCGGCGTCGTCGTCTCCGGCGCGGCCGACGACGAGCTCGCCGGTCAGCGGTTGGAATAGCGGTTCGTCTGATGGGTAGCGGTCGAGCGCGAAGCCGTCGTGTAGGAGAGTGATGTCGTGTCCGCCGTCGCGCACGCGCAGACCGAGATGAAGCCAGCCGGTCGCTGCCGGCAGCTCGACCCGATGCAGCCGCCGACCGTCGCGCAAGTACTGCACCGTGGCGCCGTCGATCAGCCGCAACGAGCTGCCGTCGGCGAAGCTCGACAGTGCGCGGGACGCGCCTTCGGTGGTACGCGGGTCGACGAAGATGCCGACGTAGATGTCGGCTTGCTCGATCCCGGGGTTGTCGGGCATTGCGTAGCGGATCCGGTTCTCGCCGGAGAGCCAGAAGCCGCGTCCGCGGATGCCGCCGAGGGCGACCGGCTCGGCGCGGCCGGTACCGGCTTCGACCAGGCCGTAGGGCGGGACTTCCAGGGTCAGCGAGGTCGCGCCGTTCTGGATGTGGATGTCGGAGGCGGCGTCGGTGACCAGGGTCGCCGGCACGATCGACAGCTGGATCAGGCTGATCGGATCGTCGAAGCGCCGGACCTGGCCGTTCCAGTGGCGCGGGATCGACAGCGATGCGCCGTTTTCGTCGTAGTACTGGGTGATCGACGCCTGCATGTTGGAGACGATGAGCGCTTGCGGGTCGAGGAAGTCGTCGAAGGCGACCTCGTCGGTGGCGACGCCGGTGCTCATCAACCAGACGACGTCGCGCGGGGTGACGGTGCGCGCCATCGCGGCGTGGTTCGGCAGATTCTGCAGCGAGTCGAGAATGTTCGGGTTCTGCGTGTAGCCCGGCGGATAGATGCCGCCGCGTTTGCCGTCGATGAAGCGGCCGGCGCCGAAGCGCACCGCGACCGGGTCGCCGTCGCGGTCGCGGTAGAGATCGACCATCCAGTGGGTTTCGGGAGCGACGCCGACGGTCCAGTCGAGATTGTTGATCAGGCCGTCGAGGTGGACGAACTTTCCGTGCGTCCACAGCCCGGCGACCATGAAGCCGCGATCCCAGTCGCGGTTCTCCTCGTAAGAGTCGCAGCCTTCGAGCACGCAGCGGCGCGGGTACTGCGTTTCCGACTGCTCGGCGATCCGCCCGACGACGCCGGCCATGAAGACGTTGGCCCCCTCGCGGTCGACCCAGGGGTAGGTTCCGCCGAGGTCCTCGCCGTCGGCGATGAGCCGGCCCTCGCTGTCGCGGAAGGGATAGGCGGCGATCCCGTAGTGGCGCATGGTTGCATCGAACGGCGCGTGGCTCATCGGATGAAAGTCGGTCCAACCGGTGACGTCGCAGGGTTCGCTGTCGGCGGGCAGCAGGGAGTAGGCGAGGTCGTAGGCGCGGCGCAGAGTCTCGCCGGTGTTGGGGTTGGTCCAGTCGCGCTCGAGTCGGCCGAGGCGGCCGGTGAGCAGCCGGCCGTCGATGGTTACCGCCGGCTCGGTCAGCTCGGGCGATGCCGGGATCGTGCCTCCGGCGACAGGCTCGCCGAGCTCGGCGCGGACGATGTGTGCGGTCGAGGTCTTCGGCTCGGCGACCTCGACGGTGATCGGCGTGCCCCACAGCTGCACCGTCAGACCCGACATCGTCGAGCTGACGATGGTCAGGTCGTAGCAGTCGTTGGCGAGCCCGCCATCGCCGCAAGGGTAGGGATTGGTGCGCTCGCCCGGCACGGCGAACTCTTCGGTGGCGTCGCAGATCGCGTGGTGGCCGAGTGTCTGCACGCTTGGGTCGAGCGCCGGCGGAAAGACGACGTCGAACGGCGTCGGGTCGGCGAGGATCTCGGCCCCGGCCGGACCCGGCATGACGGGGGCCTCGAGCCTCTCGGGAACGAAGAGAAAGAACGACAGTGCGGTCGACAGGCGCGCGCCGCCCGGAGGGCCGCCCTGGACCCGGATGGCGACGCGTCCGTCGGCGCTGGTGCGGTGACCGGGGATGAACGGATTGTTCCAGGTGTTGTCGTCAGCGACCATCGAGACGTCGCGCAGGATCGCCGGCGGTTCTGGGTGCGGATCGTAGGCGAGTGGCTCGACGACCGAAGCGTCGTCACCCGAGTCGCAGGCAGCCAGCGAGGTGAGAGCGAGAGCGGTCGCGCAGATCGCCCGCAAGAATCGGTTCCGTCGCGCTCGCACGGGGTGAGCCTAGCCCGTCAGCGTTACCGGCAACAAGCGGGCGGGTGGGGCTGGCGGGTGGGGTGTGGGGCGAGTGGGGCAGCTTGGTTGGGTTTCAGTCAGTGAAGCCCCGACAACCAAATTTCGTCCCCCCTTGCCAAGGGGGGACGAAAGGGGGGGCAACCGGCGGTCTCATCGTCCACCTCCCCCTCCGTCCACCCCGAGTAGTGCGAAGCGCGTATCGAGGGGCCTGGCGCGAACAGGCCCCTCGATACGCCCCTTGGGCTACTCGGGGACGTCGGCGGTTGGGGCGCGGTCGAGACGTTCTCGGCGCGCCTCCCCCTGGCCCCCTCCTTGGTACGAGGGGGGACGGTCAGGCTACAGCTCGGACGAGTTGCGCTCGAGCAGTTGCGAGAGCAGGCAGAGGCAGTCGGTCTCGCTGACCATGCCGACCAGCTCCTCGCCGTCGACCACTGGCAGGCAGCCGATGCGCTCGTTCAGCATGCGTTGGACCGCTTCGAGCACCGATAGATGAGGCGGCACGGTGTGAACCGGTTTGCTCATCACCTCGCGCACTTTGATCTTGGCAAGCCACTCGCGTTCGGCACTGCGGCGGAAGTGCAGTGCCGAAGACACCGTGGCCATGAACAGGTCGCGCTGCGATACGATGCCGACGACGCGTCCGCGCGAGACCACCGGCATGTGGCGGATACGGCCGAGTCGCATGATGTCGTCGGCGACGTCGAGCGTTTCGCCCGACTCGAGGGTAACGACGTCGGGCTGCATGATGTCCTTGACGAAGGTTGCCGACACGATGTCCTCGCAATCCCGGTGTTGGCTAGGCGGCGTTGTCGCGCTCTTCGAGATCGACGAAGGCGCGCAGCAGGTCGGTGGTGGTGACGATACCGACGATCTTTCCGTTGGGTCGAATTACCGGCAGTCCGCCGACTTTCTTGTCGATCAAGATGCGTGCGGCCGAGGTCGCCGACGTGGTTTCGTCGATGGCGATGACTCCCTCCTCCATCGCGGCGCTCACCAGCGTCTTGTCGAGGTATCCGTTGTAGGCGCGCAGGTCGCGTTCGGTGAGCACCCCGATGAGCTCGCCGTTGTCGTCGACCACTGCGAGGTGGCGGCAGTTGCGGTGGCTCATCTTCTCCATCGCCTTGGACAAGTGCTCGTTGGGAGTCACCGAGATGACGTCGCGACTCATCCACTCTGAAACATCCATCTTTCGTTCTCCTTTGGGTCCCCGCGCGGCCAGGCCTCTAGTGTCCTAACCAGAAGTTCGTCACAAAACTCGCCGGCCCTTGCCGCCCCTGCCGGCGTTGCTCCTCCTCGAAAAATTCCCGATATTCCTCGTCGTCGCGCCTTGGCACGGACGCCAATTGCTCGACGATTTTTGCAACGAACCTCTGATCCAGGACACTAGCGCGATTGCTTCTTTTTCTTGGAGCTGGCGCGTTTGGGTGCTTTCTTGCGGGTCGTCTTCTTTGCGGCCCGCCTTCGGCTCGCCGTCTTTGGTCGCGCCACCTCGCGCGACAACGTCTCGAACTCCTCTTCGACGGCGAGCGCGAGGTCGTGCAGGTCGGGCAGAACGTCCCAGTCGGAGTTGAACCCCCAGTAGAGGGTCTCATTGTAGCTGAGAAGGGCGACTCCGAGGGCCATGTTGGCTGCCAGCGGGACCACGGGATAGGTGGCGAGCAGCGGAGCGCCGAGGAAATAGACCTGGCTGGGCGGACCGGGAACGTTGGTGACCACCAGGTTGGCGGCGTGACTCATCATCCCTAGCCTGGCCAAGGGGGCGGAGAGCTCCGGCGCGGCGGCGTCGACCAGGCGCACCAGGAAATCCGCTCCGTCGACCCGGTGGCTGGCTTTGGCGTGGGCCGTCTCTTTCGAGATCTCTGCCAATCGATCGAGCGGATCGCGCACCGCCAGCGGCATCGGCAGTAGCATCAGCGAAACCTGATTACCGAGGTCGTGCGCAGCATCCGGGGGGCGCATGCTGACCGGTACCATGACGCGGAAGTCGAGCTTGTCGACAGCGACGTTCCTGTGCCGCAGGAACTGGGCGAGGGCGCCGCCGATCACCGTGAGGGCGACGTCGTTGATCTTGCAGCCGCAGGTGCTCTTGATCTCGCGCATTCGGGTCAGGTCGGTCTGCGCCCAGTCGAAGCGGCGGTGCGGACCCAGCTTGGCGTCGAATGGCGTCTCCGACGCTGGGGTCATGCTGGTTCGCAGGAGATCGGCGAACCCGCTCGCCAGGCTGGACAGCCCGCTGGCGGTGTCGCGCCCGGCGGCGAGCCCGCCGCTCGGTGTCAGCAGCTCGAGGGGCGCCGTCACCCGGTGCGAGATCTCGCCGCTGAGGAGCTGGCGGGCACTCGGTTTCGGGCGGGCGAACCACTCGCCCTGGTGGCGCGCTCGCTTCGGCTCGTAGTCGGGATCCGGGCCCATCAGGTTCGACCACAGCTCGACGCCGGAAATGCCGTCGGCGAGGCAGTGGTGGATCTTCGAGATCACGGCGAAACGATCGTTCTCGACTCCCTCGACGAACCAGATCTCCCAGAGCGGCTTCCCGCGGTCGAGCTCCTGCGACATGATCCGGCCGGCGAGGCGCTTGAGCAGCCGTTCGCCGCCCGGGACCGGCAGCCGCACGTGGCGCATGTGGTAGGTGAGGTTGAACTTGTCGTCGTCGACCCACACCGGATTGCCGATGGCGGGTACGTAGGCGAGCTTCTGGCGGAAGCGCGGGCTGCGATCGAGGGCGATCTCCGAGAACTCGAGGATTCGGTCGATGTCGAGTCCGCCCTCGGGGGTGGCCAACGGCTTGGCGTCGAAGAGGGCGACCGAGCCGATGTGCATGTGGGCGTTGCGCTCTTCGATGTCGAGGAATACCGAGTCGAGCGCCGAGAGCCTTTCGTAGTGGCTGTACGTCATGGACCCCCCTTTGGGATTGCCTGCCCGAGAAGCATCAAGGGACCTGAATCGAAGCCAGATAGTCGACGATGGCGGTGATCGTCGCGTCCACCTGCTCGGCGCCGACGTCGGAGCGGATGGTGAAGGTCGCTCCCCACACCGGCATCTCCGAGTTGCCGTGCGCGCGAATTGTAGCGCGGCCGTCGATGAAGCGGCGCAGCGCCTCGGCCGGAAACTCGCCCTCGTTGGCGGCGCTGAGCCGGGTGAGGTCGGTGGGCTTGGGTGTCATCAGCGACGAGACGATGCCGTCTCCCTTGCCGGCGAGCCCGTGGCAAGCGCCGCAGTTCTGGCGGTATAGAGTCCGGCCGTCGGCGATTTCAGGCGGCGCCGGCGCGGCCTGCGGCTCGGCCCGGCGGTGTGAGCCGCAGCCAATCGCGAGTGCCGCGGCGAGAAGGAGCAGTGTCGTGCGAGAAGCGTCGATCATCGGAAGGTTCCCCCAGTTCTACTGATTCGGAATGAGCGAAGGACGTGCCAAGCGGTTCTGCGAGGAGTTGCCACCGCCCGCCGGGGTGCTCGTCTCACAATCGAGAAGAAGCCCGAAATTCGGTCGATTCCGGGGGCGGCAGCATTCCCGACATTGGGGAAGAGCGCCCCGGCGTTGGACGCGCGTACCAGTCTGCGGGACCGATTTCACCGAGTCGCTCGATCGGTCGTCCAAAGCGGCGCTCCGCGCCGCGGCCAAAGCGCTGCGACGCTGCGCGCGCACCACGTCCAAAGATTCACTTCGCTCCGCTCGTGAATCGTCCAAATGGAGGGTCAGGATCTCCGGCTCCCCCTTTGGACGCGCCGTAGGCGCTTTGGCCGCCTCGGGCGAGCGCAGCGAGACCGGGCTTTGGCCGCGGCGCGACAGCGCCGCTTTGGACGAGGTTTTCGGGTGGTATCGCTTCGCTCTCGCTGCCCGGGTAGCAGTATCGATTTGCATGGCCGTTTCGACCGAAAAACTGCGCTCAGAGGTGGCGCGCCGGCGGACATTTGCGATCATTTCGCATCCGGACGCGGGTAAGACGACGCTCACCGAGAAGCTTCTTCTATACGGCGGCGCGGTGCGCTTGGCCGGCTCGGTGAAGCAGCGCCGCGCCGAGCGGCACGCGACCAGTGACTGGATGAAGATGGAGCAGGAGCGCGGCATCTCGGTGGCGACTTCGGTCATGCAGTTTCCGTACCGGGGCTACGAGCTGAATCTGCTCGACACGCCGGGACACAACGATTTCAGCGAGGACACCTACCGGACCCTGGCTGCAGCCGACTGTGCGGTGATGTTGCTCGACGTCGCCAAGGGGGTGGAGCCGCAGACCATCAAGTTGTTCGAGGTCTGCCGCATGCGTCACATCCCGATCGTGACCTTCATCAACAAGATGGATCGCCACGGGCTCGAGCCACTCGACCTGCTCGACGAGGTCGAGCGGGTTCTGGGAATTCCGTGTACGCCGGTCAACTACCCGGTCGGCTCCGGTCCCGACTTGCAGGGGGTTTACGATCGCTGGTCGAAGACGATGCTGCGTTTCGACCGCGACGGAACGGGCTCGCAGCGCACCGCGTCCCGGGTAACCGACATCGACGACCCGGCTCTGCGATCGACGATCGGCGATCGCGCTCACGACGAGCTCAAGGAGTCGCTCGACCTGCTCGAGGGCGCGGGGACCGATTTCGATCGCGAGCGTTTCCTGGTCGGCAAGCTGAGTCCGGTGTTCTTCGGCAGCGCGATGACCAACTTCGGCGTCGAGCCGTTTCTCGATCGCTTCGTCGATCTCGCGCCGCCGCCTACCGCGCGCGAGACCAGCCAAGGCGAGCTGCCCGCCGACACCGCGGAGCTGTCGGGGTTCGTCTTCAAGATCCAGGCGAACATGGATCCGAACCACCGCGATCGCATTGCCTTCGTCCGTCTCTGCTCCGGCCACTTCACGCGCGGCATGGACGTTCTCCACGTTCGCACCAAGAAGAAGATCACGCTCAACCGGTCGCTGCAGTTTCGCGCTCAAGAGCGTTCGACGGTGGAGGAAGCTTTTGCCGGCGACATCGTCGGTCTCTGGGATCCCGGGTTGCTGCGCATCGGCGATTCGCTGACCGAGGGAACCTCCCACGAGTTCGCCGGGATCCCGCGCTTCTCGCCGGAGCACTTCGTGCGCGTGGTGCTGGTCGACTTCGGCAAGCGCAAGCAGCTGAAGAAGGGGCTGGACCAGCTGTCCGAGGAGGGGGCGGTCCAGGTGTTCTTCGACCCGGATCGGTTGGAGCGCGAGCCGGTGCTGGGCGCGGTCGGCCGCCTGCAGTTCGACGTCATCCAATACCGTCTGAAGAGCGAGTACGGGGTTCAGGTTCGCTTCGAGCCGCTCGCCTTTCAGCACGCGCGCTGGCTGCAGGGGGATCTCTCGGCGGAGGACTTCAGCGGAATGAGCGGAGCTTCGTACGTCGTCGACATCGAGCAGCGCCCGCTGGTGTTGTTCAAGAGCGACTTCTGGCTGCGCCAGGCGGTGGACCGCTTCTCCGAGTCGAGCTTCGTCGCCTCGATTCAACCCGGCCGCGCCAGCTGAGCCGCGCCGCGGTTTGCAGAGGCTCGAACGGGTGTGATGTCCTGCCGAGTCGGATGAGCTCGACCAGGCTCGTAGAGAACTCGTTCTATCCGGTCGTCCTCGGCGGCGCGTTCCTGCTCGCCTGGGGAATGATCGCCGCCGGAGTGTCGTCGGCTGTCGTCTTGGTGAGCTGCAGCGTCGGCGTCGCCGTGATCTGCTTCCTGGTGGAGAAGCGCTTTGCCGAGAGCGAGCGGTGGCGCCTCGATCCGGGGGAAGCGCGCACCGACCTTCTGCATGCCCTGCTCAGCAACCCGATCCCGACGGCGATTCTCAGAGCCGCTCTGGCAACCGCGGTGGTCGCGCTGTCGGGCAAGGCGACCGAGTGGTTGGGGTTTGCTCTATGGCCGACCGGTTGGCCGCTGCCGGCACAGTTCGTCCTGGCGCTGGTCTCGGTCGAGCTGGTTTCCTACGCCATCCACCGCATGTTGCACCGCAGCGCGCTGTGGCCGCTGCACGCAGTGCACCACTGCTCGCCGCGCATGTACTTCCTCCTCTCGGTGCGCAAGCACCCGCTACAGTCGTTCGTCACCTACGGCGGCAGGTTCGCCTTCATCTGGTTCGTCGGCATGCCCGAGGACACGCTGACCCTGCTGTTGGCGTTCACCGGCGCCAACTCCTACGTCCAGCACGCGAACATCCGCATGAACACGCAGCCCTTCCGCTACGTCTTCGCAACCCCGGAGCTGCACCGCCTGCACCATTCCCGCCGCCCGTCCGAGCTCGACACCAACTTCGGCGACGTCCTCATCATCTGGGACCTGCTGTTCGGCACCCGTGTCGAGCCGCGCCCCGGAGACGCAATCGACGGCGAGATCGGATTGCCCGGGATCGAAGTGCCGCAGACCTACGCCAGCCACCTGCGGCTCCCCTTCGAATGGTCGGCGCTGCACGCCGACCCGGGTCCCAAACGGCGCTGACGCGCCGTGTCCCAAGCGCTGCGAGCTGGGCTCGCAGGGCGTCCCAAGCCCCGCGGCGCTTCGCGCGCGAGGCGTCCCAACGCCGGCTGTCGCCGGCGGGGGCTGGCCCGCCTTGGGACGCGCCGAAGGCGCTTGGGACGCCCGAGCCGGGCGCAGCTCGCCTAGCTTGGGGCACGGCGCGATAGCGCCGTAGCTAGTTGTCCGCTTCGCTGAGGCCGTATCTCGACTCGAGGCAGCTTTCTGGGGCGCGGCAGTCGTTGGCGTCGAGGTCGAGGGCGAGGGCGGCGGTGTCGATCGTCATGCGCAGGCGGTAGTCGGCGAGCGCGGGGTCGGTGCAGCCGCCGGTTCCGATGTCGAGCGATTGGGTGGTGCCGATTTCGGCGAGACAGTCGATGCGGCCGTCGCTGTCGTCGTCGAAGTCGAGGTCGCCGACGTCGATCATGATGAGCGGGCACTCCGGTGTGTCGCCGGGCTCGATCTGCGGCGGCGGATCGGAGCAGGGGCGGCCGCTGATCTCGCTGGCGACGATCTCGCCCTGGCAGGCGAGGGTCAGCCGGAGCTCGGCGGCGGTGCTGCTCTTGCGGGTGTTGACCTCGGCGGTGATCAGGGTGCGCCCGTTGGGGGCAAAGTTGGCGCGCCATACGTCGAACGATGGTTGGCCCTGGTTGCACGGGCGAACCGTCCCGTCGACGCTGCCGGGGGCGCCGTCGTCGCCGCTGCTGCAGCCGAGCGTTGCCACCATCGCCGTCACCGCCATACACCAAGAACAGAAACGCATCTTTCCCTCCGCGTTCAGGTTGAAGCCGCGGGCCGAGCTCGGCCCTGGCTCAGACCAGTACGCCTGCAACCGTCGATTGTCGACAGCGGCGAGGTTGAGCAGGGGCATCGATGGTGCTCTATCAAGGGCGGATGGTTGCACGGTTGGCCGACAGGAGATCGCGGCGGTTCGGTGTCCGCGACAGGCCGACCGCTGGGCTCTGGCGGATCATTCTCGCCGCCGCGAGTTGGTTCGCTCTGTGCGGATGGTCGCCGGACCGCGCCGCCGCCGACCTCGGCTATGTGGGCGGCGCCCGCTGCGCCGAGTGCCATCGTGCGGAAGTCGAAGCCTGGCGCGGCTCGCACCACGACCGCGCGATGGAGGTTGCCGGCGAGGCTACCGTTCTCGGCGATTTCGGCGATGCTCGGTTCGTCGACCGCGGCACCGAGTTCTTCTTCTTTCGGCGCGGCGGGAAGTACTTCGTGCGAACCAAGGGCCCGGGCGGCTCGGTCGAGGAGCTCGCGGTCGAGTACACCTTCGGCGTCGATCCGCTGCAGCAGTACTTGCTGCGGCTGCCGGGGGGCCGCCTGCAGGCCTTGACGGTCGCCTGGGATACGCGTTCGGCGGAGAAGGGCGGTCAGCGCTGGTTCCACCTGCACCCGGAAGAGGTCATCGAGCCGGGCGACTGGTTGCACTGGAGCGGGCCCTTCTACAACTGGAACACGCGCTGCGCGTCGTGCCATTCGACCAACCTGCGCAAGAACTACGACCTGAAGACACGCAGCTACACGACCGAGTGGAGCGACATCGACGTCAATTGCGAGGCTTGTCACGGCCCGGGTGAGAAGCACGTCGCCTGGGCGCAGGCGGCCAAGGCGGAGAGGTCGGCGGACAGCGGTCTGGTGGCGCTCGACGGCCAGCGTGCCGAGGTCGAGACCTGCGCCCCGTGTCATTCGCGCCGGCACCAGCTGGCGGAGCCGGCGCTGCCCGGCGCGAAGTATCTCGATCACTTCCTCGAAGACCGGCTGAGTCAGGGCCTCTACTTTGCCGACGGCCAGATCGAGGAAGAAGTCTACGTGTACGGCTCCTTCCTGCAGAGCAAGATGCACGCCGCCGGGGTGCGCTGCACGGATTGTCACGAGCCGCACGGGTTGGCGTTGCGGGCCACCGGCAACGCCCTGTGCGGCCAGTGCCACGGCGCCAAGGTCGATCCTCGGTTCCCCGGTCTCGTCGCCGGCGTTTACGATGCGCCGTCGCACCACCACCACCCCGTCGGTTCGCCCGGCGCGCAGTGCGTCAACTGCCACATGCCGGAGCGCACCTACATGGTGATCGACGATCGGCGCGACCACAGTTTCCGCTTGCCGCGTCCGGATCTGTCGGTCGAGTACGGTGTGCCCAATCCCTGTGTCGGCTGCCACGCCGACAAGGACGATGCCTGGGCCGCCGCGGCGGTCGTCGAGTGGTTCGGCCCGCGGCGTCCGAGTCATTGGACAGCGGCGCTCGCCGCGGGTCGCGCCGGTGCGCTGTCCGCCCATCAGTTGCTCGACCAGCTGGCGCAGGACCGGCGCCAGCCGGCGATCGCCCGGGCGACGGCGGTCGAGCTGTTGCGCGGGCTCGGCCCGCGCTCTGCCGCGAGCGCGGCGGCGCGTGCCGGCGATGCCGAGCCGCTGGTGCGGGCGATGGCGGCGGGTGCGTTCGACTCTCTGCCTCCCGCGGAACGGATGGCGGCGCTTCCCCTGCTCGACGATCCGGTGCGCGCGGTGCGCATCGAGGTCGCGCGCGTGCTGGCACAGGTTCCGCGTGAAATGCTGACCGCCGAAGCGCGCGCCAAGCTCGATCGTGTCATCGCCGAGTATCGCACCGCGCAGCGGCTCAACCTCGACACCCCCGAAGCGCATCTCAATCTCGGGCTGATGCATTCGGCGCTCGGCGAGCTCGCCGATGCGAGACGCGAGTACGAGCTCGCCATCGAGATCGGTCCGTACTTCATCCCCGCCTATGTGAACCTGGCCGACCTGCACCGAGTCGCCGGTCGCGAGAGCGACGCCGAGGCAGCGTTGCGCCGCGCTCTCGAGCGCAACAGCGGCAATGCGGATCTCCACCATGCTCTGGGACTTTGTCTGGTGCGCCAGGGGCGAACCTCCGAAGGAGTCGAATCGCTGCGCATTGCAGCCGAGGCGAGTCCCGAGATCGCGCGCTACGTCTACACCTACGGGGTCGCGCTGCACTCGACCGGCAAAGCCGACCAGGCGGTGGCGGTGTTGCAGGCGGCTCACGAGCGGCATCCCGCTGACGCCGAGATCCTCGGTGCCCTGGTGGGCATCCACAGCGAGCGCGGCGAGCGCTGGGACGCCCTCCTGTCCGCGCGCAAGCTGGCGCAGCTGATGCCCGACGACCGCCGCGTCCAGGCGATGGTCGCGGCGCTCGAAGCGCAGGTGAAGAACGTTCCGCGGTAGCGTCCGGATCTGGGCGGAGCAGATGCCTATCCCGGAAGCGGGGGTTGGCTTGCTATTGGCAATTGCGCGTGGCTTCATCGATTGCGTGTCCCGCTAGCTCGGCGGGATCGCAAATCGTTCTCTCAAGGCACAGCGTCCAAGACTGGCTACTCGAATCTCCATGCCCCCATGCGTCCCGGAAAGAAGATTGCGCGGCGCCGTTGGCAACGGACTCGAGTAGTGCTCGCCTTCGTCTGGACGATATTCGTCGCGTCGATTGCGCCGGGTGTCGGACTGTCCGCTGGAAGCGGTGCGACACCGCTGGACTGGGGGCAGGTGTCGACGGCGGAGGCAGCTGTGTTTGCCGACTCGCCGGTGAGCGATCGCGGCGAGTCGGGCGACGTCGATCTCGACCAGGTTCTCGCGGAGAGCCAAGGTTGCTCGGCTCCGGATGAGGATCCGGACACCGGCGTTTGTAGTGATCTGTCGTCGCCGCCGGGCGCTTTCTGTCAGGGCCGCCGCGGACGCACGAAGGCCGCCTGCCGGGATCGCCACGGCGACCCGACCCGAGCCCGCGCGCCGCCTTTCGTAGCCTGATTTTCCAGAAGATTTCGGCATTTGCCGATGTCCAGCGAGCCGCGATGCAGAACACGCGGCTCGACCTGAAAATCAGCTACGAGGGGCACTCGATATGGTGGACTCTATGGCCGCGTCCGTGCGGTCTCGGCTATCCGTTAACGACGTAAGGGCAGGGTTTCTGGTATTTCTCATCGCGCTACCGCTGTGTCTCGGTATTGCAATGGCGAGTTCGTTCCCGCCGGTCGCGGGCATCTGGACGGCGGTCGTCGGCGGGATGGTAGTGACCTTCCTCGGCAGCTCCAGGTTGACCATCAAAGGGCCTGCCGCCGGATTGATCGTCATCGCCCTCGGGGCGGTGCAAGAGCTCGGGCAGGGGGATCTGGTAGCGGGCTACCATCGCGCGCTTGCGGTCGGGGTCGTTGCGGCGCTGGTGCAGATTGGCTTCGCGTGATCGGCGCGGCGAGGATTGGGATCGCGATGTCGCCATCTGTGGTCCACGGCATGCTTGCCGCGATCGGCGTCATCATTGTCTCGAAGCAGTTGCACGTGGTTCTGGGAGTCACGCCGGAGGCGAAAGAACCGCTCGAGCTGCTCGGCGAGATTCCGCACAGCCTGGTGAACGCCAACCCTGAAATCCTGATTCTCGGCGTTCTTTCCTTGTTGATCCTTTTCGGCATGCCGCTGATTCGTTCGCGCTGGGCACGTTTGGTCCCGGGCCCCATGGTGGTTCTAGCGCTCACGGTTCCGCTCGGCGTCTGGTTCGATCTCGACCACGAGCACACCTACAGTTTTCTCGGCACCTCTTTCGAGATTGGCCCCGAGTACCTCGTTCAGTTGCCGGGGTCGATCGCCGGCGCCGTCGCATTTCCCGATTTCTCGATGATCCTGACCGCGACCTCGCTCAAGTACGTGGTCATGTTCGCACTGGTAGGCACGATCGAGTCCACGCTGAGCGTCATCGCGGTCGACGCGATGGATCCGAAGCGCCGGCCGTCCGACCTCAATCGCGACCTGTTGGGTGTCGGCATCGGCAATCTAGTATCGGGATTGATCGGCGGGTTGCCGATGATCTCCGAGATCGTCCGTAGCAAGGCCAACGTCGATGCCGGCGCCGAGTCGAGTTGGGCCAACTTCGTGCACGGGGCGTGCCTTTTTCTCTTCGTCGCCCTCGCCCCGGGGCTCTTGCATCGCATCCCGCTGACCGCGCTCGCGGCCATGCTGGTGTACACGGGCATGCGGCTCGCGTCGCCGACCGAGCTGTTGCGCGCGAAGAGCATCGGTCCCGACCAGCTGCTCCTGTTCACGACGACCCTGGTCGTAACTCTAGCGACCGATCTGCTGGTCGGGGTTGGCGCTGGGATCGCGCTCAAGCTCGTCCTCCATCTCGCGCGGGGCGCCTCACTCTCTGATCTCTTCCGCACCAGGGTCGAGACCGAACAGAGCGGCGGTATCGTGCGGGTTCGTCTGCACGGCGTCGCTGCCTTCACGAACCTGTTGGCCGTTCGCCGTGCGCTGGCGAGCCTGGACAGTGAGGTTACGCGCGTGGTCGTCGAGCTGTCGGACGTCAAGCTGGTTGATCACACGTTCTTGAGTCGCTTGGTGGAGATGGCGGACGAGTGGCCCAACGCCACGCTCGAGATCGCCGGAACAGAGGCAATGGCCGCCGCGTCTCTTCATCCGCAGGCAACCCGGAGGAGAGCTGCATGAGCGCGGTTGGTGTGGAAGCCGAAGCCCTCGACGCCGATCGGCAACCGGCCCACACGAAGTCGGTGTCCGAGTTGGTGGAGGACGCCGCCCATCTGTTGCCCAGCCAAGGTCCGCTGCATGTGTTCGTCCACCACAACACGCTGCACGCGTTCGAGGATCTGCCGTTCGACCGAGCGGTGGTGACGGCGTCTCGGCTCTTTGGTACCCAACCCTTCCAGAGCGAAGCGGCCTTCGCTGCCCACCTTCGCTCGGGGAGAATAGAGGTTGCTGACCTGATCGCGGTCGTCGACGAGACCGAACCGCTGCCGAGCGCGGCGGTTTCGGTAGGCGTCGGCGCGCGAGACTTGGTGGTCGGCCGGCTACAGAACCTCTTTGAGATACCTTGCGCGACCACCTTGGCCTGGCAACTGAGTGAGGGACGGGTACTTTCCCGTTTCCACTCCGATGTCCCTGAGGAACGGCGCCGCGAGCTCAATCGTCAAGCCAGATCGATGTTCCCGGGACTCGTCGAGTCGGCGGCCGAGGCGCGGCTGTGCCGCGCTCTTTGGTACGGTCTGATCGAAGCGGTGGAACCGGCGACTGCCGCTTCGGCGCGCTCGAGTCGGCGGCCGCGCGATCTGCTCTCGAGCTCGGCCGGAATCGACACCGACCGTTGGGTGCATCCGCTGCTCATCCGTTTCTGCGCGGGCTTCCTCGATCAGGGCATCTCCTACTGGGCGATGCCTTACCGGGAGCTTGGCATGCTCGACGCGTTTCGCCGCTTGTACGGGATGAGGGGCGCGCCTCCCGATCGGTGGATGAAGGGACTGGATGCGGAATGCCGCCGCCAGCTGCGGGAGTCGTGGAGCGCAGAACGAACCATCGAGTGGGCGCTGGATCTTCTCGAGGTTGCCGCGGAGGACGTTCCGGATGTGCTCAGCGAGACTCTTCTCTCGCTCCGAGGATGGGCGGGGATGGTGCGCCAGCTCGAATCGAACCCCGATCTCGCTCCGGTCGAGGCACGGCCGGTTCGACTGATCGACTACCTGGCGGTGCAGCTCACGCTCGATGCGGTCGCGCTGCGCGCTGCGCTTGCGGAAGAAGTGCCCGATGGCGGAACCTCGGGTCGAGGCGAGGCCTCGGGTGTGGATCTGCCGCTGGTCTACGAAGCGTTTGTTGCGGCGCAGATGCTGCCGACCACGGTACAATCGCTGGTGGATCCGGCCCAGGCGAGACTCTGGCTCGGGTTCGTCGCCGACCTGGATTCGCTGGAGCGTCGGCGTTTGCTGCACTTGGCTTACGAGCGGCGCCATCGAACCCAGGTGCTGGATGGTTTGATCGGCAACCAGTCGCTGCTCGGCGTTCCGCCGCCGCGGCCCGAGTTTCAAGCGGTATTCTGCCTCGATGACCGCGAGGAGTCCGTTCGCCGCCATCTGGAAGAAACCTTCCCCGCATGTGAAACGTTCGGCTACGCCGGGTTCTTCGGGATCGACATGGTCTACGAGGGGCTCGACGACGTGCGCGGGCGGCCACTTTGCCCGGTTTCGATGACTCCCGGCCACCTGGTGGTCGAGCGTGCGGTCGCATCCGAAGAGGAATACCGCGCCAGCAGGCAGCGCGTCGGAAGACTGCGCCACTCGGCTTTGGTTGGCAGCAAGTCGCTGGTGCGCGGCAGCCTCCTGACCGGCGTGGCCGGTATCGCTTGGGTCGTTCCGTTGATCGCTCGCTGTCTGTTCCCCCGCCACGCGGAGCGCTGGTCGCACCGCTTGCTCGACTCCGCGAAACGCGGCCCGGTGACGCGGCTCCGAGTCGCCAAGGACGAATCACGGCCGACGGCGATCCGGGGCGAGCTCGTCGAAGGCTACTCGGCAGATGAGATGGCTGCCATCGTCGAATCCTTGCTGCGGACAGTCGGGATCGTCAATCGCGCGAGCCCGCTGATCCTCGTGGTTGGCCACGGTTCTTCGAGTCTCAACAACCCGCACGAGGCGGCCCACGACTGCGGTGCCACCGGCGGAGGGCGCGGCGGACCCAATGCGCGCGCCTTCGCGGTGATGGCGAATCAACCGGAAGTGAGGCGGAGGCTCGCCGAAGCGGGGATTTCGTTGCCTCCCGGGTGCTGGTTCGTTGGCGCCTACCACAACACCTGCGACGACTCGATGACCTACTATGACGAGGATCTGATCCCGCCGGAGGCCCGGCCTCTCCTCGACCGGGCCCAAGCCGCCTTGGCGCAGGCATGTGCCCGCAACGCGCAGGAGCGATGCCGCCGATTCGAGTTGAGTCCGCGGAAACAGACCGCCGCGCAGGCCCTGGTGGATGCCGAGGCACATGCCGCCGACCTCGCTCAGCCGCGTCCGGAGTATGGTCATGCGACCAATGCGGTCTGCATCGTCGGACGCCGCGCTCGGACGCGCGGGCTGTTCCTCGATCGGCGGGCCTTTCTGGTTTCGTACGATCCGGTTGCCGACGAGAGCGGAGATGGGCTCGCGAATCTGCTCGCCGCGGTGGGCCCGGTCTGCGCAGGGATCAACCTGGAGTACTACTTCAGCTTCGTCGATCCGACTGGCTACGGCTGTGGCACCAAGTTGCCGCACAACATCGTCGGGCTGCTGGGAGTCATGGACGGGCACGCCTCCGATCTGCGCACCGGATTGCCGTGGCAGATGGTCGAGATCCACGAACCGGTTCGGCTGCTGCTCGTCGTCGAAGCCGAGCCGGCGATGCTCGAGCGGATCATGGAGCGTGATCCGGAATTCGGTCGGCTGGTGCGGAATCAATGGATTCAGCTGGTTAGCTGGAGCCCGGAGGGGACGGCGATGTACCTCTTCGCCGGCGGCGAGTTTCGCGCCTATCGGGCCGAAACGAGATCGATCCCGGTCCTTGCGCGCTCGGCCGACTTCTACACGGGGCGCACCGAGCACCTGACATCGGCGCATCTCCAGGCGGCCTTCGCGAGGCGACGATGACGTTTGATCTCTGGTGCGAGTTTCTCGTCGCGACGATTCTGGTGCTGCCGGCGAGCGCCGTAGCCCTGATCGCGGTTCGCTCTTGGTTCGACCAGCCGCTGAGCGAGGTGACGATCAACGCTTCCGTCGCCCTCGGCTTCGGCGGCGCTACGGCGGCTGCCGTGGCGTTGGTGGCGTTGATGCTCATCGGCGGCCGCAGCAGCGTCGAAGTCGACCTCGGAACCTGGTTCGAGGTCGGCCACTACGCGTTCCACTGGACGCTGATCGCGGACCGCTTGTCGGTGCCATTCGCTGGCTTCTCGGCGTTGTTGATCGGCCTGATCGGCGCCTTCTCGCGCCGGTATCTTCATTTGGAGCCCGGCTACCGGCGGTTCTACCTACTGCTCGCGGTGTTCGGCACCGGGGTCGAGCTGGTCGTCCTGGCGGGCAACCTCGACGTGGTGTTCTTCGGTTGGGAGCTCGTCGGGCTCACCTCGGCGCTGCTCATCGCCTTCTTCAACGATCGGCCGAGGCCGGTCGAGCACGGCCTCCTGGCGTTCGTCACGTATCGGGTATGCGATGTCGGGTTGCTTTCCGCGGCGGTGTGGTTGCACCACACGGTGGGCACCGCAGCAGTTGCCTCCGGGCCGACGGCGACGACCCCGTGGTCTGGATTCCTGGTGCCACCGCAGGGCGCGGATGCCACGCTGATAGGCCTGATGTTGCTGTGGGCCTCGATGGGCAAGAGCGCGCAGGTCCCCATCGGCGGATGGCTGCCGCGCGCAATGGAAGGTCCGACTCCGTCGAGCGCGATCTTCTACGCCGCGGTCTCGATTCACCTCGGGCCATATCTCCTGCTGCGAGCGAGCTCGATCTTCGAGCAGTCTGCGGTCGCCACGACCGCAGTGGTCTTGGTCGGTGCCGCAACCGCGCTGCACGCGACGTTCGTCGGCCGCGTGCAATCCGACATCAAGAGCGCGCTGGCGTACGCTTCGATGACCCAGGTCGGCCTGATCTTCGTCGAGATCGGCTTCGGTCTCCGCTATCTAGCGCTCGCTCACATCGTCGGTCATGCAACGGTTCGCAGTTTGCAGGTCCTGCGTTCGCCGAGTCTGTTGCACGACCACCACCACCTCGAGCAGGCGATGGGCGCGCAGTTGCCCCGCACCGGCGGGCACCTCGAGCGCTGGGTGCCGCGGAGGATGCAACCGTGGTTGTACCGGTACGCTCTCGAGCGAGGCTACTTCGACGCCTTCCTCCGCGATCACCTGATTCACGGATTTGCCCGCATCTTCGCGCGACTCGACTACCTCGACCGCCGCTGGGCCGACTTGGTCGCCGGCTCGGAAA
>JAUIGL010000102.1 GCA_030430165.1 bacterium
CCGACTTCACCGCGGCGCAGCGAACCACGATTCTCCAAGCACTGCAGGCGCGCTTCGAAACGACGCGAAAAATTCGCTTCCGCTCGTCGACCAACGTCGAAGACAGCGACGTTTTCACCGGCGCCGGCCTCTACGAGAGCAAGAGCGGTTGTCTGGCCGACGACCTCGACGGCGACGACGTCGGGCCGAGCATCTGCGAGCCCGAAGAGGAAGAGGACGAACGCGGGGTCTTCCGCGCCCTGCGCAAGGTCTTCGCCAGCTTCTACAACGACAACGCCTTCGTCGAACGCCTGCGACACCGCGTCGACGAGTCGTCGGTCGGCATGGCGGTGCTGGTCCACTACTCCTTTCCCGATCCCACCGAGCTCGCCAACGGGGTCGCCGTCCTGCGCAGACTCGGCCCCGGCAGCAACGACGTCACTCTCGTCACCCAGCCCGGCGCCTTCTCGGTCACCAACCCGGGCGACGATGGGGCGCCGGAGGTGGTCGAGGTGTTCGTGTCGCGCACCAGCCTCTTCCCCAACCTGCGCCAGGGCAGCGAACGACTGCCACTCGGCGCGACCGTGTTGGAGATGCCGGAGGAGTATCGGGCCCTGACCGAGCTCCTGCTCGATGTCGCCGACGCATTCGGCGACTTTCACGGCGAGTCGAGCTTCGCCATCGAGTTCGAGTACAAGAAAATCGTCGGCGAGGGCCTGGTGGTCAAACAGGTACGGCGCATCCCAGCTGCGGCGGGTCGATTCGACTCGACTCCAGTACTGATCGACAGCCCGACCAGCCTGTGCACCTTCCAGGCGGAGTACGGCGACGTATTCGCCAACTATCGGCTCAAGTCGCGCTGGCAACCGACGTTTGCCAGCGGCCCGGTGGAAGGCGTGGAGCCCGAGATCTACGAATCCGCCGACCACTCGTACGTTCTACAGAGCGAAGTGGTCGATCTCACCGGCAGTCCGTCGAGCTGGCCACAGGCGCAGCGCGACACCTTCGACCCAGGCAACGAAGGAGTGCTCGGCTTCACCCACTCCTGGTCGGTCGGCAGCGGCCCGGCGGCGCGCGAGGTCCACCTGCAGACGTGGATCCCGACCAGCGTCGGCCCCGCCTTCCTGCCGATCGTCTTCCCGGAAGACCTCGGTTTCACGCTGGAGGCGGAGCACACTAGCCCCGTCGCCTATCTCGAGTACGACGGCACGGTACAGACGCGCAACAGCGAAACCGTTCGCCTGGTCGGCTGCGCCGACGAGCAGCCGCTGACCGCGCGCCACCAGCTCATCGAGAGAACGTTCACCGAGGGCGACGTCCGCATCGACAGCGATTTCTACTGGCCCCCCTTCCCCACCGGGGCAGTGGCCGGCTACACGGCGCCGCTCGACCGCTGGGTCGACACCACTCTCAGCGGCATCACCGCGGCTCCGTTCTCCCTGTCCGGCTACTACGCGCAAACGTATCGCCCGGAGCATCACAACTTCAGCGAGAACTTCATCTTCGACCCGCACCTCGAGCCGGGAATCGACCCAAGCGTTGTGGCGGACCTCGACGCGAGAGGAATCCAGGCGATCGTCGTACCGGCCACGTTTCAAGCACCGAAGCTGTTTGCCCTGACCGGCGACGGAAGCTTGGTCGAGTTGGAGGATTTGCCTTGATCCGAGGGGCGCGGGCAGCATCACGACACGGGGAACACGGGGAGCACGGAGAACGGACGACAGGGGGCACGGAGGCAGTGGGGGGGGTTGGGATTCGGCTCGCGTTGGCGCTACCTATCGACGGATGGAAGTCTACGCATCGGTCGAAGACCCGCGCATGCCGCTCGGCGACATCGCGGCGTACGCACGACGCGCGGAGCGCTGCGGTTTCACCGGCATCCTCATCCCCGAGTCGATCCACGACGCGTTCATGACTTCGCTGCTGGCGCTCGAGCACACCAGCGATCTGCGCGTGGTCACCAGCGTCGCACTGGCATTTCCGCGCTCGCCGATGGTGGTCGCGTACGCGGCATGGGACCTGCAGAAGGTTTCGGGAGGGCGATTCGGCGTCGGGCTCGGCTCGCAGGTGAAGGGCAACATCGTCGGCCGCTTCGGCACCGAGTGGAAGCCGCCGGTACCGCGCATGCGCGACTACATCGGCGCCCTGCGCGCCATCTTCCACTGCTGGCAGAGCGGGGCGCGGCTCTCCTTCGAGTCGGCGCACTACCGCCTCGACAAGATGCAGCCCTTCTTCGCACCGGAGCCGCTCGACGGCGACCCGCCGCCGATATTGCTGGGCGGGGTCAACCGCAACATGACGCGCCTAGCCGGCGAGGCCGCCGACGGATTCATGACCCATCCGACCAACACCAACCCGCGCTACCTGCGGGAGTTCATCCACCCCAACCTGGCCCACGGCGCGCGCCGATCCGATCGCGCCGTCGGCGACGTCGAGACCATCGCCTCCGCCTTCATTGCCACCGGGATCGACGGCGCTGCAGTCCAAAGCGAAAGAGCGAACCTGCGCCAGTACCTCGGCTTCGTCTTCTCGACGCCGCAGTACTGGCCGAGCCTCGAGCTACTCGGCTTTGCCGACGTCGGCCCGCGCCTGCTGGAGATGACGCGCGAAGCAAACTGGGATAGCATGCCCGACGTCATCGGCGACGACCTGCTCGACGCGCTGATGCCGAGCGCCCCCTACGCCGAGATCGCCGGCATCATCCGCGACTGGTACGGCGAGCTGGTCGACGCGATCACGCTGCGCATGCCCGCAGACCCACAGCAGGACGGCGAGCTGGCCGCGGTCATCGCCGATCTGCGAGCCGGCTGAGCTCGGGCGGCAGACTGCCGGCGATCGAGCCTGGCGCGGGCGCCTAGCTCGATCGCCGGGTGGAAATACTCAGCCGAGGCGCTCCAGAACGGCGCCGGTGCCCAGGGCCGAGCCGCAGCACATGCTGATGAAGGCGCTGTTCTTGCCGCTGCGTTCGAGCTCGTGCAGGGCGGTGACGATCAGGCGCGAGCCGGTGCAACCGACCGGGTGGCCGAGCGCGATGGCACCGCCGTTGACGTCGATCCTGTCCTGGTCGACATCGAACTCGCGAGCCCAGGAGAGAACGATCGACGCAAAGGCCTCGTTGATCTCGTAAATGTCGATCTCGTCGAGCTTGAGACCGTGCTTCTTGATCATCTTCCGGGTCGCATCGACCGGCCCGCTCAGCAGGAGGTCGGGGTCGGAGCCGACCAGGTCGGCGTGCCGAAAGCGGGCACGCGGCGTGAGGCCGAGTTCCTTGGCCTTGGTATCCGACATCCACAGGACCGCGGCGGCGCCGTCCGAGATCTGCGACGAGTTGCCGGCGGTGTGCATCTGGCCCTCTTGCACGGCCGGCAGAGCGGCTAGGCCCTCGATCGTGCTCGGGCGGATGCCCTGGTCGGCATCGACGCGGCGCGTTTCCCCGGTCGGCTTGCCGTCCTCACCGAGCACCGGCGCGTCGTCGATCACGTGGATCTCGCGCTCGAAGCGGTTCTCCTTGACCGCGCGCATCGCGTTGTCCTGTGAGCGCAGCGCGAACTGGTCGCAGTCCTCGCGAGTGATCCCGTAGTTCTTGCCGATCTTCTCGGCCGCATCGAACTGGTTGAGCGGCATCTCCCAGGGCCAGCCCTCCGGCTGGAAAAAACCGGGGCCGTGCTGCACGCTGGCGCCCAGCCCGACGTGGCTCATCACCTCGACACCGCAGGCGATTCCACAGTCGATCGCACCCGCCTTGATCAGCGCCGACACCAGGTGGTTGGCCTGCTGTCCGGAACCGCACTGCGCGTCGACCGTGGTGCCGGCGGTACCCCAGTCCTTGCCGCGGGTCAGCCAGGAGTTGCGTGCGATGTTGTTCGACTGCTCCCCCGCCTGGGTCACGCAGCCACCGATCACCTGCTCGACGATGGCCGGGTCGATGCCGGCCTTGTCGACCACCGCCGACTGCAACTTGCCGAGCAGGGTGGCCGGATGGAATCCGCTGAGGAACCCTTTGATCGGCCTCCCCTTGCCGATGGGCGAACGCAACGCTTCGACGATGACTGCTTCAGGCATGATCCCTTCCCTTCTGACTTTGGCGGCCTGCGGCCCGGTTCAGTTCAAGTGCCCCAGCACCATGGCGCTGGTCGGAATGCCGACGCCGGCGGTGACCAGCACGTGCTCGTTCTTGGCCGGCTGGTTGGTCGATGTGCCACGGATCAGGCGCACGCCCTCGTTCACGCCGTTCATCCCGTGGATGTACGCTTCGCTCAGCTGACCGCCGTGGGTGTTGGTCGGCAAGCGGCCGCCGACCTCGAGCGCGCCGTCCTTGACGAAATCCTTGGCCTCGCCGGGCCCGCAAAAGCCGAACGACTCGAGCTGCCACAGGACGATCGACGAAAAGGCGTCGTAGATCACGGCGGCGTCGATATCCTTGGCGCTCAGCCCGGCGACGCGCCACATCTGCTCGGCCACCAGGTCCATCTCCGGCAGCGTGGCGATGTCGTCGCGATAGAAACTGGTCATCTGCTCCTGCTCGGGTCCGGCGGCGTTGCCGACTCCGCGAATCACCGCCGCCGGGTGTCTGGCATCCTTGGCGCGGTCGACCGAAGTCACGACGCACGCGGTGCCGCCGTCCGTCTCCTGACAGCAGTCGAACAGGCGCAGGGGAGCGGCGATCAAGCGCGAGGCCTGGTGCTCCTCGATGGTCAGCGGCTTTTGGTAGAAGAACGCGTCGGGATTGTTGACCGCGTGCTTGCGCGTCGACACCGAAACTTCGGCGAGGTCGCGGCTGGTGCAGCCGGTCTTGTGCATGTAGCGCGTCGTGAACATCGCTACCCAGCTCGCCGGCGTCATCAGGCCGAACGGCATGTACCAGCTCCAGTGGATGAGATCGCTGGTCACCAGATCGCCGCTCACCCCGGCGCTGTAGCGTTGCCCCGAGCGACCGTTGAGAGCGCGGTAGCAGATCACGTTCTTGCAGCTGCCGGTGGCGATCGCCATCGCCGCCTGGTGGATCACCGAGACCGCGGCACCGCCGCCGTACGGGATGCGCGAGAAGAGGTGCAGATCGCCGATCCCGACGGCCCGCGCGATCTCGATCTCGTCGTTCTGGTCGAGCGCGAAAGTCACCAGACCGTCGATGTCGGACGGCTTCAGGCCGGCATCGTCGATTGCCGCGCTGACCGCCTCGACCGCCAGCGACAGCTCCGAGCGTCCCGAGTTCTTCGAGAACTCGGTTTGTCCGATGCCGATGAGCGCGGCTTCGTCCTTCAAAGTCGTAGGCATGATCAGGCCCCCTTGGGCAGCGCTGCCGCAACGGTCGCGGTGACGTGGTCGCCCCAGCTGTTGGTACCGGAAACGGCGATCTCGACCACGCCGTCCGCCTCGTCGACGGCCTGAACCGAGCCGTTCAACTTCAGCACGTCGCCCGGATTGTGGGGAGCGCCGAGCTTGACCGACAACTTCTTGAGGACGGCGTCGGGCCCCAGCCAGTCGGTCACGTAGCGGCTCACCAAGCCGTTGGTGGTCATCGTGTTCATGATGATGTCAGGGAGCCCCTGCGCCTGTGCCGCCGCCTTGTCGTGGTGCACCGGCGTGAAATCCTGCGTCGCCACCGCTCCGGCGACGATCATCGTCGTCGTAACGTCGATCGCCAACTCGGGCAGCTGGTCGCCGACGCGGACGTCCCCCATACTCTTGCTAGCCATTCACTCGTCCCCGTTCCGCGGGCCCGGTCCGGGCCATGTCGCGGCCGATATCGCCAAGTTGGTGCGGCACTCCACCGAGCGTCAGCTCCAACGACTTCGACCAGAGAAAATAGCGGTGGATCGGATAGTCGCGATCGACGCCGATGCCACCGTGCAGATGCTGCGCCGAATTCGCCATCCGCGAGCCACCGTCGGCAGCCCAGAACTTGGCCACCGCCGCCTCGCGCGAGGCGGGCAGCTCCTCGGACAGCTTCCAGGCGGCGCGCCACATGACCCAACGCATCGACTGCACGTCGATGTAGCCGTCCGCCGCCCGATGCTGCACCGCCTGAAACGACCCGATCGGAACGCCAAACTGAATCCGTTCGCTGACGTAGGCGCTGGTGATCTCGAGCGCCCGCGAGGAAACACCAAACTGCAGCGCCGCGATCGCCACCAGGGCGCGATCGTAGATCCAGCGCAACTGCTCCTCGCCCAGTCCCGCCTCGCCGCCGAGCAAGTCGTCGTCGCCCACCGCGACCCCGTCGAGCCTCAGCGTGGCGAAGTTCTCGCCGTTGGCCAATCGACTCTCGACGAGAGAGACGCCATCGGCCTCGGGGTCGACGAGAAAAACCGAAGCTCCCTGCTCGCAAGTGGCCGGCACCAGAATCCTGCGCGACTGCGCCGCCATCGACACGAACGCCTTTTCGCCGACCAGCTTCCACTGATTTCCAGCGCGGCTCGCGGTGGCCGCGGGCCGGGTAACGTCGGCCGATCCCGGGTCGACCAAGGCCGCAGTCAGCATCGCCTCGCCGGCGACGAGTTGCGGCAGCAGCGACGCGCGCTGCTCGGCCGTGCCGAAGCGAGCCAGCGGCAGAGCCCCCAGGACCAGGCTCGGAAGCACCGGCACCGGCGCGACCGAGCGGCCCACTTCCTCCAGCAGCACGCACAGCTCCTGGAAGCGGAAGCCCATTCCGCCGTCGGCCTCGGGTACGGTGATCCCCAGCAGACCAGCCTCGGCGAGCGTCGCCCACAGCTTGCGGTCGGTCCACTCGTCGCCGGCTTCGATCGCCTTGAGGCGCTCGTGCGTGACCTCTTTGTCGAGAATGCCGCGGGCGAGCTCGCGGATCGACTCCTGCTCCTCCGAAAACGCGAAGTCCATCGGCTACTTCGCCGGCCGGAACAGGGGAAGGATCATCTCGTCGTCGACCTTCTCGAAAGTCAGCTCGAGCGGCATGCCGATCTCGACCGCTTCCGGGTCGCAATCGATGACGTTCGACACCAGCCTGGTTCCCTCTTCGAGATCGACCAGGGCGCAAATCACCGGATAGTCGAAACCGGGGAACTTCGGATGATGCAGAATCGTGTGGCTGTGCAGGCTGCCGCGCCCCGAGGCGACGACGCTGTCCCACTCCATCGAACGACACTCACCGCACATCGGACGCGGCGGGTGGCGCAACGTCTGGCACGACTTGCATCGCTGGATGCGCAGCTCACCCGCTTTGACCGCTTCCCACCACCAGGCGTTGTCGTGCCCCATCGGCGGGCGAATTCGCTGCGGCTTCGCCGGCGCCGCCGCGACAGCACCTTCGGTCACGGGTTTGGGCTCCTGCGCGGGCTTGTATTTCATCACCCGGAACGACATCGAGCCCACCTCATCCTGGTTCTGATCGAAGAAGGTGTAGCGGGTGGTGATGAAGTAACCGAGCCCGAGCGGTGTCGCCTTCTGCTCGGAGATCGAGTCGAAGACGATGAGGGCGCTGAGCCGGTCGCCAGGCCGCAGATAGCGGTGGTACACCTGCTCCTGGTTGGTTCCGACGACTCCGGTGTAACCGTTGGCATCGAACAGCCGATGCAGCTCGACCTGCTTGTCCTGCGGCTCGCCGTCCGCGTGAACCCATCCCGCGTCCATCCCCGGCATCGTCCACGAATCCAACATCGTCGGCGGCGCCACCAGGCCACCGTGCACGCTCGCAGCGGCGGCTTCGGCGTCGAGGTACGCCGGGTTTTCGTCGCCGACGGCGGCGCAATAGTGCCGTATCATCGCCTCGTTTACGGTATCCTTGGCAACCCAGCGCGGTCCGATCTCCTGGCCGACGTAGGCCTGGATCGCGGCCTCGAATTCCTCTCGACTCAACCCTGCCATGCTTCCCTTTTCTCGCTCTAGCGGCGGGAACGGGGCATCAACAAGCCGGCCATCGCGATGATGTCGCGTTGCACCTCGTTGACCCCGCCCCCGAATGTGTAGGTGGCCGCAGTGCGCGCCGCCTTCTCCAACGTTCCGGCGAAAACCGCGCCCTCTTCTCCCTCGCGAATCACGCCGGCCGTGCCGACGACCTCCATCAAGAGCTGGTAGCACTCGACGAAGAACTCGGTTCCCATGACCTTGATCGCCGACGCCTCGGCCATGTCGGCCGCACCGGCGCTGATCGACCACGCCGAGTGCCAGTTGAGAACCTTGAGCGCTTCCATCTTGGCGTAGACACGCGCCAGGTTCTGCTGCACCCACGGCTCGTCGATCATCGACCCGCCGCTCGGCGACGGAGATCGCATCGCCCAGCCCCAGACCTCGTCGAGCAGCCGGTCGGCCAGGCCCGGACAGGCGAGCGTGATGCGCTCGTGGTTGAGCTGGGCGGTGATCAGCTGCCACCCCTGGTTCTCCTCGCCGACCAGATTCTTGGCCGGCACGCGAACCCCCTCGAAGTACGTCGCGTTGGTCCGCTCGCCGCCGAGCGTGTAGATCGGCGTCAACGAGAAGCCCGGCGAATCGGTGGGCACCAGGAAAATCGACAGCCCCTTGTGCTTCTTCGCCTCGGGATCGGTCCGCGCCGCCAGCCAGATGTAGTCGGCGTCGTGGGCATGGGTGGTGAAGACCTTTTGTCCGTCGATGACGTACTCGTCGCCGTCGCGAACCGCCTTGGTCTGCAGCGACGCCAAGTCCGTTCCCGAGCCGGGCTCGGTGTAGCCGACCCCGAAAAACAGCTCACCGCGCAGAATCGGTGGCAGAAACTCGTTCTTCTGCTCTTCGCTGCCGTAACTCATCAGCGCCGGGCCGATGGTGTTGACCGGAATGATGTGGAGCGGCGCCCGGCAGTGGTAGACCTCGTCCCAGAAGATGAACTGCTCGAGTGGCGTCCTGCCCTGGCCGCCGTACTCCTTCGGCCAACCGACGCCGAGCCAGCCGTCGGCCCCCATCTGGCCAACTACTTTGCGGAATACGGGGCCGCCGCACTCGTCCCATTCCTCATCCAGCGCAGACCTGAGGTCGGGCGTCAGAAGGTTCGTGAAGTAGTCGCGAATCTCCTGCCGCAGCGCCTGCTGCTCGGGCGTAAAGTCGAGATACATACGGATCCTGTCAGGGAGCAGCGGGCGGTCGAAAAGCCGCCCGGTTGGACACAAACGATCGTTTAATATTGAAGAAAGATTCTCGTCTTGCAAGGTGGGTCGGCCGGCGCGCGGGCGAGCGGCCGCCGCAGAAACGGAGCCAGGGATGAAAGAATTCGAAGGAAAAGTGGCCGTCGTCACCGGCGCCGGGAGCGGAGTCGGCGGCGGCATCTGCACCGCCCTCGCCCGGCGAGGCGCGGCGCTGGTGGCGGCCGACATCGATGCGGAAGCCGCCGAACGGACCGCTGCGGGGATCGCCGACGCCGGCGGTCGGGCGATCGCCGTGGCGACCGACGTCTGCTCGCGCAGCTCGGTCGAGGCTCTGGCTCGCCGCGCCGAGAGCGAGCTCGGCGGCGTCGACATCGTCTGCAACAACGCCGGAGTGCTGGTCGGCGGGCCGATGCAGGAGATCTCGGAAGACGACTGGCAGTGGCTGTGGTCGGTCAACGTCATGGGAGTCGTCCACGGCTGTCACGTTTTCGCGCCGATGCTGATCGAGCGCGGCGGCGGCCACATCGTCAACACGGCGTCCGTCGGCGGATTCTTGTCGTTCTCGACACTCGCCACCTACTGCACGACCAAGTTCGCGGTCATCGGATTCAGCGAGGCTTTGCAGATGGAGCTCGCCGAGCGGGGCGTGAGCGTGTCCATCCTCTGCCCCGGCAAGGTGCACTCGAACCTGGACAACGCCGACCGCCTGCGCCCCGAACGCTTCGCCGACGCCGGCGGCACGTCGAAGGAGCTCGGCGACCTCGGCGACGGCATGGACCCGCTCGAGGTCGGCGAGCACGTCGCCCGCGGTATCGAGACCGAGGCGCCGTACATCTTCACCCACCCCGAGTTCAAGGCGCTGATCGAAGAGCGCTTCAACAAGGTGCTCGATTCGTTTCCGTCGTGAACCGGGCGGCGATCAAGCGCCCTCGGCGCGCGCCAGGTCCTCGCGCAGCGTGCGACTCGACCACAGAAAAATCGCGCCGGCGACGGTCCCGGCCAGGGTGACCAACAGCAGCGAGTAGCGAATCGCCTCGCTCCCGTAGGTCGGCGCGAGGGCGTCGTTCAGCCACCCCACCAGGGTCGGCCCGGCGCCCAACCCGACCAGGTTGAGAACGAACAAGAGAACTGCCGACGCGGTCGCGCGCATCCGCAACGGCACCAGCCCCTGGCACATCGACAACATCGGGCCGACGTACATCGCCCCCAGCATGTAGAAGGGAACGAACCAGGCGAGCGACGCGAGCTTGGTACCGGCAAGCAGAAAGGCCACGCCGAGAGGAACGCCGAGCAGGCAAACCGTGCCGCACAGATAGGCGTAGGCGCGGCGATCGCGGTGCCCCAGCCGATCGGCGATCCTGCCTCCGGCGAGCGCGCCGATGCTGCCGCCGATGCCGATGATGACACCCAGCCAGACCCCGATCTCGGTCACGGCCATACCGTGGACGCGGATCAGAAAGGTCGGCCCCCAGGCGAGGACGCCGTACCCCGACAACGACTGGATTGCGCCGGCCGCCGTCATCAGGACGAAGGTTCGCTGGCCGAGCAGAAAGCCGACGACATCCGCCAGCCCCACTGGCGGCTGCGCGCCGGCTTCTCTCGCCTCGGAATAGCCGCGCGGCAACTCGCGTATGGTGAAGCGCACCAGCAGCGCCAACGGCAGGCCGGGCAGGCCGACCACGAGAAAGGCCACTCGCCAGCCGAACGACTCGACGATGTAGCCTCCGGCGAGGTAGGCGATCATCGCGCCGACGTAGACGCCGGTCGCGTAGATCGACAGCGCCGTCGCTCGCTTCTCCGGCGGGAAGTAGTCCGAGATCAGCGAGTGCGCCGGCGGGCTGCCCGCCGCCTCGCCGATACCGACGCCGACCCGGGCGATCGCCAGTTGAGTGAAGCTGCGCGCCAACCCCGAGGCGGCGGTCATCGCGCTCCAAACACCGAGCCCGAGCGCGATGATGGTTCGCCGCGACCCGCGGTCGGCCCAGCGCGCGATCGGGATCCCGGCGAAGGTGTAGAAGACCGCGAAAGCGAACCCCGAGAGGAAGCCCATCGCCGTGTCCGAGACCTGCAGCTCCTGCTTGATCGGCTCGAGCATGATGCTCAGGATCTGGCGGTCGATGAAGTTGAAGACGTAGACCAGGACCAACAGCCCGAGGACGTAGTTCGCGTACCCGGGGGTGACCTGGACCTGCTCCTTCGACTCACGCACGCGCCTTCCCTACCCCGCCGACCACAACCGCGCCAGCCGCGGCCCAGGGTTGACCCGACTCTGGATGCCACGCAGGCTCTACCGACCGCATCCGCAGCCAAACCACGGAGAACACACCCATGCCGTATGACAACCTGAAGCTGGAAGTCAGTGAATCGGTCGCCCGGATCACGCTCGACCGACCGGACGCCGCCAACGCAATCAACGTACCGATGGCCCGCGACCTCGCCTACGCGGCGATGGACTGCGACGAAGACGAAAACGTCCGCGCCATCGTCATCACCGGCAGCGGCAAGTTCTTCTGCGCCGGTGGCGACCTCGCTTCCTTTGCCGACGCCGGCGAGGGCGCGCCGAAGCTGCTCAAAGAGATCACGACCTACCTGCATGCGGCGATCTCACGCTTCGCGCGCACCAGCGCCCCGGTCATCATCGCCGTCAACGGCACGGCGGCCGGCGCCGGGTTCAGCCTCGCCTGCGCCGGCGACCTCGCCATCGCCGCCGAATCGGCGAAGTTCAACATGGCCTACACCGGCGTCGGCCTGACCCCGGACGGCAGCTCGACCTACTACCTGCCGAAGATCATCGGCCCGCGCCGCGCCCTCGAGCTGATGCTCACCAACCGCCCGCTCAGCGCCGCCGAGGCCCTCGATTGGGGAATCGTCAATCAGGTCGTCGCCGACGATCAGGTCCAAACCGCAGCGTCCGATCTGGCCAAGCGCCTCGCCGCCGGCCCCACCCTCGCCTACGGCCGCGCCAAGGATCTCGTCCGAGCTGGCGCCGACCTCGAAGCGCAGATGGAGCTCGAAACCCGCGCCATCGCCGACTCGGCGCGCAGCAAAGACGGCGCCGCCGGAATCGAAGCATTCCTCGCCAAGACGAAGCCGGAATTCTCCGGCACCTAGCGCGCAAACGGCGCGCGTCCCAAACCGCTCGACGCTTCGCGCGAGCGGCGTCCCAAGACCGGCTGCGCCGGTCGTCCCAAGAACGCCTTCGCTTCGCTAGGCGTTCGTCCCAAGCGGCTTCGCCGCGAGGATGCCCGACACCCGCCGCGCCGCAGGCGCTTGGGACCGCTGCCGAGAGGCAGCGTTGGGACGCATCTCAGAGCGCAGCGATGAGGGGCTTGGGACGACCGGCGCAGCCGGTCTTGGGACCCGCGCCGTCAGGCGCGGAGGGTTGCGGTCTTGACGACGCTGGTCGACGGCGTTGGATGTGAATCCGAGCGGATCCAGCGCCAGCACATCGTGCCGCGGCGGTGTCCGCAGGTGTCGATCCAGTTGTCGACGCCGGGGTTTTCGGCGGCGACGACGACGCGCACGCTGCCGTCGGCGGCGGCGACCGCGCTGTGCTTGTTCACCATTACCGGGAAGTAGCGATAGTCGAGCGACTCCATCCAGTGATTGTTGACCTGGAAGTTCCAGTACGCGCACTGCGGCGGCGTCACTTCGATCACCAGGGCCTCGTCCGGCTCGAGCTCCCAGTAGCTGTGGTAGTAGGCGATGTTGGGATCTCCGCCGGCGATGCGCGCGATCTCCGGATCGAAGGGCGGCAGCCGATTGGTATACGGGCGCATCGAGCTCGCCCACTGCAGGAACAGGTCCGAGCAGCCGCGCACGAAGCTACCGGCTGCGGTGAGCCCGCGATCGATCGACTCGGGCGACACGTTTCTCGGCTCGTGCGGGCCGTCGACCCGGCGGATCTCGAGCTCGGCGGGTCGCTCCCCGGCACGGTCGAGGAAGGTCTGGCGGACGATGATCGACGACGTCTGCGGTGTCATGCGCAGCCAGTTGCCAGGCTGCGGCTCGCTGCTGGCACGGATGTCGATCGCTCCGTCCTCGCCGAGCTCCATGTCCGCCGATTCGAGATAGCCGGTCGTCTCCAGGCTGCCGGTGGCGCCGTAGTTGCCCGCCTGCGAGCCGAATCCGAGATAGTGCACGGTGCCGCGCGACCCGGTGATCCTGTACTCGCAGGTGCCGCGCACCGGCGCGCTCAGGTAGTAGTTGTCCGGGTTGTCGGCGCCCATCTTGATGGTGTCGTGGGTAATGCAACGGAACTCGGGGGCGAGCGGATCGGCGTGCTCGAGAAAGCTCTCCAGACCGGCGCGAGTCAGTCGCGCCAGATAGCGGAACCCCTCGGCGCGATCGAACGGATCCATCGGCGACTGCTCGCCGGTGACTACCTCGCCCGCAGCTTTGAGCGTGTCGCAGAAATCGGCCCAAGCCTGGCCGTCCATGATTCGATCGCGCGCGCTGCCGCCCATGCTCACGCCTCCGCCTCGATCAAGGCCTGCATCGCCGACCGGGCAGCGTCGATCGTCGTCTCGATGTCCTGGTCGCTGTGCGCCGTCGATACGAAGAACTTCTCATGCGCTTTGATCACACCCCGGTCCATCAGCAGCTCGGCGAAACGCCCCTGGCGCTTGCCGTCGGCCCGCAGCATGTCACGAAAATCGCCGAGCTCGCCAGCGGTGAACCAAACATCGAAAGCCGGCGGTTCCCCCGAAACCACCGCCGCAACCCCGAGATCCGCACAGACCGCCGCGAGCCCGTCCATCAGACGGCGGCCGCGTGCGAACAACTGTTCGTAGACACCGGGAGCCGCCAGCTCCTGCATCACCGCCAGCGCGGCAACCGCCGAGATCGGGTTGCCGCTGTAGGTGCCCGAGAGCAGCACCCCCTCGCCGCGCATCAGCTTGGCCGGGCCAGCGCAGTCCATGATCTCGTCGCGGCCGCACAGGACACCGATCGGATGCCCGCCAGAAATGCTCTTGCCGAGCGCGCACAGGTCGGGAACCACCCCGTAGTACTCCTGGGCACCGCCGTAGGCGAGGCGAAAGCCGGTGACGACTTCGTCGAAGATCAACGGGATCTCGAGCCGCCGGGTGAGCTCGCGAAGGTCCTGCAGAAACCCGGGGCGGGGCGGGATCGTGCGCTGCATCGGCTCGACGATGACCGCGGCGAGCTCGTCGGCGTGCCCCTCGACGATCGCCGCCGTCGTCTCGATGTCGTTGAACGGCGCGACCAGCACCTCTTCGAGCACACTGCGCGGTATCCCGGCGGTATTCGCCACCGGCGCCGGGAAGTCGGCAGGTGTCCACGTCCATTGGGTGCTGACCAACGCGTAGTCGTGCATGCCGTGGTAGCCGCCCTCGAACTTCAAGATCTTGTCGCGTTTGCGAAAGGCGCGCGCCAGACGCAGGGCGAAAAACGTCGCCTCGGTTCCGGTGCTCTGAAAGTACACCTTGTCGGCGCAGGGAACCGCCTGAACCATCTTCTCGGCGAGCTCGATGCACGCTTCACCGGCGAGCAGGTAGGCGCTGCCGTCGTCGAGCGCGGCGCGAACGGCGGCGACTACGGCCGGGTGTGCGTGCCCCAGCAGCATCGGCCCCGAGCCGAGCAGATAGTCGATGTACTCGTTGCCGCTGCAATCCTCGATGCGCGATCCGTGCGCGCGCTTGACGATCATCGCGTAGTCGGGCGAGCGCGTCGGGTTGCGCGGACCAGACGGCATGGTTCGTTTGCCCTTGCTCAGCAGGGCCGCTTCGTACTCCGATCTCGGCTTGCGCTCGAACACTCGCATCACTCCGCGGCGGCACCGGACGACCGGGCTCGCGACAGCCCCACACTGTAGTGCGCCGGGCTCGAACACGCCACAGAAGAAGCCGACGCGCAGTGGGTCAGTTTGATTCGCATCTGCGTTTTGCAAGGGTCCCGCCCGAGCCTGAATTCCGTCCCCCCTGGCCAAGGGGGGACTTCAGGGGGGTCAACCGAAGGGCCAAACGGCCCGAGAACAGAAGCTCCTTGCGTCGCGGCGGACCTCCCCCTGGCCCCCTCCTTGGTAAGGAGGGGGGATCCGAGGCCAAACTGCCCGCAGTTCAAACTGCCCCACTGCCAGCCGACGGCCTCATTCGCACTCGACCTCGAAGTGATTCAGGTAGGGAGCAAAGGCCTCGCGCATGGCGCGGTCGTCGAGTCCGTAGTCCGCCGCCGAGTAGCGGTGCGTCCCGTATTTGCCGGGCGGATTGTCCGCCCTCCACACGCGCATCGCCTGCTCGCCGGCGTCGCTCCACTGCATGCCGAAGTGGTCGTACATCCGCCGCACCGCACCGATCGGATCCGACTGGACCTCGGCGAAGTGAAGGTCGAAAAAGCGCTCCGAGTCGCACTCGGCGCGCACCGCAATCCCGTCGATCAGGCGGCGCGACCACAGCTCCAGCTGCCAGCAACCGAGAGCAACCGGATCGAAGTCGTCTTCGTAGAGATTCCGCCAGCCGGCCACCAGGCTGCAGATCGAGGGAATCACCTTGGTTGGATCGCGGTGCGTCTGGACGAAGCACGCGTCCGGGTAGACTTCGAGGACGGTGCGCAGGTTCCCCATGTGCACCGGATACTTGAGCAGCCAGCGCCGGCCGGGGTCGGTCGAGCCGATCAGCTGCAGCAGTCGCTTGTGGTGCTGGTACGACGCGCGCAGGTCGCGCGTCGCGTACCACTTGGTGTAGCTCGGCACGGTCGCGTTGCAGTCGAAGGCGTCGTCGGTGAAGCTCTGCTCGAGCAGATGGCGGCACTCCTCGGGTCCGTCGGCGGTCATCAGATGGATCGCCTTGAGGCTGGGATCGAGTCGGTACATCGCCGCGAGGTCGGATTCCGCGCGGCGGTAATCGGGGTGGGTCCGCCAACTCTCGCGCGGCGGGCGCGGCTGCGGCGCCGCCGCCAGCCAGTACTCGAGAACCTGGTTGGCGGGGTCGGCGCCGAGAAGATGATGCATCGCCGTCGTCCCGGCGCGCGGCAAGCCGAGGACGAAGATCGGCCGCTCGATCGGTCGCTCGAGCAGGGTCGGGTCGCGGGTCCAGTAGCGTTGCGCGCGCAGGCGGTTGGCGAGCACGGTGATCAAGTGCGACCACACCATCATCTCGCCGAACGGGGTGAGGCGGGACTCGCCGTCGAGCGCACCCAGGTAGACGTCGAGGCCTTCGCGGTAGTCGCTGTCACCGAAATCGTCACAGCCGGCGGCGGCGATCGCCGCCTCGTGAAGCTCGTCGGAGGAGTCGCGGAAGCGCCGCCGGCGCTTGCCGAAGAGGCCGAGCAGCCGGTTGCCGGCGTTGTAGAGACGAACCGCAAACATCGCCGCACCGGAAGCCATCGACAAAAGAGGCTATCGCGCAGGCTGCGGTGAGTCCAAGTCGCTGCCGAGATCCGCCGACGCCATCCACGACGCTGGCACCAGACGGACGAACACGGTACGGCTAGCGTTTCATCGCACAGAAGGCTCCCCGCGAACAAATGTCGACATCATCCACCGACCGACTGCGCTCCGCCGCCGAGATCGCCAACTACGACGCGGAGACCGACGTCCTCATCGCCGGGCTCGGCTGCGCCGGCGCCTCGGCGGCCCTCGAAGCCAGCGATGCCGGCGCCGCGGTGATGGTCGCCGAGTGCACCTCCGGCGGAGGCGGAACGTCCGCCAACTCCGGCGGCCTGATCTACATGGGCGGCGGCACACCGGTGCAGCGCGCCTGCGGCTTCGAGGACTCCGCCGAGGAGATGTTCAAGTTCCTAATGGCCGCATCCCAACCCGGGCCCTGCGAGGAAAAGATCGCCCTCTTCTGCGAGCACAGCGTCGCCCACTTCCACTGGCTCGAAGAGCAGGGCGTGGCGTTCAAGCGAACCTTCTGGGAAGAGCCCGGCATGGAGCCGCCGACCGACGACTGCCTGGTCTATTCGGGCGGCGAGAACTGCCATCCGTACGACGAGATCGCCCACCCAGCGCCGCGCGCACACAAGCCGCAGGCGCGGCGCGCCGCCGGCGGCTTCTTCATGACCAAGATGCTGGAAGCGGTGCGCAGGCGACCGCTGTCCATCCTCGAAGACACGCGGGTCACGGCGCTGGTCGCCGCGCCCGACGGCTCGATCGAAGGCGCCGTCGTGCGCTGCGGTTCGACCGAGACCTCGATCCGCGCCCGCAAGGGAGTCGTGCTCGCGACCGGCGGATTCATCCTCGACGACGACATGGTGCGGCGCTACGCGCCGACCCTGACCCGCTGCAACACCAAGAACGCAACCGTCGGCGACGACGGCTCCGGCATTCGCCTCGGCATGGCCGCGGGCGGCCGCGTGGTGCGGATGGAAACCGGCGAGGTCGCCCTGCCGACGACCATTCCAAACCGCCTCGGCCGCGGCATCTTCGTCAACCGCCAGGGGCAGCGTTTCATCAATGAAGACACCTACTACGGCCACATCGGCCTGGCGGCGCTGTTGCATCAGGACGGCTGCGCCTGGCTGCTGCTCGACAACGAGATCTTCGAGCGCAACTTCGTCGGCATGGAGCCGGCCTTCGTCGAGGAATCGATCGCCGAGCTCGAAGCCGCCGCCGGCTTTCCCGCCGGCGCGCTGCAAGCGACCGTCGAGGTCTACAACCGCCATGCCCGCGACGGGCGCGACCCCTTGTTCCACAAGCGCCGGGAGATGGTGCACGAGCTCGCGCACCCGCCGTTCGCCCTGCTCGACTCGCGGGTCGGCTCGGCGATCTATGCGACCTTCACCCTGGGCGGACTCGACACCACCCCCGACGGACGAGTCCTCGACAACGACGGGGCGCCGATCCCGGGGCTGTTTGCCGCCGGTCGCGCCGCCGCACTGTTCTGCGGCCACGGCTACCCCGGCAGCGGCATCTCACTCGCCGACGGGAGCTATTTCGGCCGCGCCGCCGGCCGCCGTGTCGCAGCCGACTGAACCTCGGGAGGAACCATGGCCACCGACCACGACCGCGAATACCTGCTCGAGATCGACGAGGGAGTCGTTGTGCTGACGTTGAACCGTCCGAAGCGGCTCAACGCCATGACCTGGGACCTGGCGCTCGAGCTGATCGAGCTGCTGCGCGGCTTCCGCACCCGCGACGAGGTGCGGGTGATCGTTCTCACCGGCGCCGGCCGCGGTTTCTGCTCCGGTGCCGACGCGGCGTTCTTCAGCGGCGCCGATCGGCCGCTACCGGGGCTTTCCGACACCGGCAAAATGCCGCGCTACCAGCGCAAGACCCCGGCCGGTCCGTTCGCCGAGCTGACGCGAACCATCGTCTCGGTCGAGAAGCCGGTGATCGCTGCGCTGAACGGCCCCGTCATGGGCGCCGGCCTCGGCTACGCGCTCGCCTGCGACCGCCGCTTCGCCGATCCGACGACGCAGATGTGCGCCGCGATGATCAAGCTCGGCTTCTCGCCCGACTGCGGCATCTCCTACTTCCTGCCGCGGGTCACCAGCCTGCCGATGGCCCTGCGCATGGTCGAAACCGCCGACGTAATCGGCGCCGAAGAGGCGCTGCAGCACGGTCTGGTAGACGAGCTCACCGCCGAAGGAAACGACCTCGAAGCCGCCCTCGCCTACGCCAAAGAGCTGGCGCAAGGACCGAGCGTCGCCGTCGACCTGTGCCGCCGCGGCATCCACAAGGGACTCGACTCGACGCTCGACGAGATGAACGACTACGAGCAGGTCGCCTGCACCATGGCGGCGTCGACCCACGACGCCAAGGAAGGCATGGCGGCGCTCGTCGAAAAGCGCAAGCCCAAGTTCAAAGGCTACTAGCCAGTCGGCCCCTGCTTTGGCGGCCAATCCCGCGGGGCGGACCACCCACCGCGAGCGGGTGGGTGGCGCGAGCGAGCGAATCGCTCAGCTGTTGCGGTAGACGATGAGGCCGTGCGTCGGGTCGTAGGGCGACACCGCGACGGTGACCCGGTCGCCCGGGATGACTTTGATGTGGTAGCGCCGCATGCGCCCACTGATCTTCGCGGTGAATTCCTGGCCCTTCTCCGATTCGATCTTGAACAGCCCACCGCTCATCACTTCCTTGACGGTTCCCTCGATTTGGATCAGGTCGTCACGAGCCACAAAAATCTCCTTTTTCTTCCGGCAAATTGATGCGCATATCCGCTTGGCCTTAGCAGATAGGCCACGGGCTCACCAGCGCCCCCGGCCGGGTGCGGTCTCAGCCGCCGGCCAGTGCCCTCGCGGCGTCCTTGGCGAAGTAGGTCAGGATCATGTCGGCGCCGGCGCGGCGGATCGACAGCAGGCTCTCCATCATGACCCGGCTCTCGTCGAGCCAGCCGTTGGCCGCCGCGGCCTTGATCATCGCGTACTCTCCGCTCACCTGATAGGCAGCCACCGGCACCCCGAACGACTGTTTGACGCGCCAGATCACGTCGAGATAGGCGAGCGCCGGCTTGACCATCACCATATCCGCGCCCTCCTCGAGATCCATCTCGACCTCGCGCAGAGCCTCGTTGCCGTTGGCCGAGTCCATTTGGTAGGAGCGCCGGTCGCCGAACTGCGGCGTCGATTCGGCGGCGTCGCGAAACGGCCCGTAGAACGCCGAGGCGAACTTGGCCGCATAGGCGAGGATCGGCAAATTCTCGAACCCCTCTTCGTCGAGCGCCTCGCGGATGCCGTCGACGCGGCCGTCCATCATGTCCGACGGGGCGACGATGTCGGCGCCGGCGCGGGCGTGCGCCAGAGCCTCGCGGGCCAGCAGCTCGACGGTGGAGTCGTTGTCGACGTCGCCGTCGACGATCAGCCCGCAATGTCCGTGATCGGTGTACTCGCAGAGGCAGACGTCGGTGATGACCTGGATCTCCGGGACTTCGGATTTGATCGCGCGCACCGCGTTCGGGATGATGCCGTCGTCGCTGTAGGCTTCGCTCCCCTCCGGGTCTTTTGCTTCGGGAATACCGAACAGGATGACCGCTGGGATTCCGAGGTCGCGCACCTCGGCGCACTCGCGCACCGTGAGATCGATGGAGAGCTGGCGAACCCCGGGCATCGACGAGACCTCGTTGTCGACTCCTTCCCCCGGCACGACGAACAGCGGAAGAATCAGCTGGTCGACCGAGAGCCGCGTTTCGCGAACCATGCGCCGCAGATGCTCGTTCTTTCTGAGCCGGCGCGGTCGGTGAATCGGAAATTCCATCTCAGCCTCCCTTCGGGCCGGTTGCCGCAAAGTATCCGACGATCGCGTGGATCAGTCCGTCGATGGTGTACTCCTCGGCGGTTACCGCCACCACGTGACCGGCATTGCGAACCGTGTCGGCGGTAATCGGCCCGATGCAGCCGAGAGCAACCTCCGACAGCTGCGCGATTTCCTTGCTGCCGAGCCCGGCGAGGAAATTGCGAGCGGTGCTCGAGCTGGTGAAGGTCACCATGTCGATTCTGCCCGCCTCGAGGAGACGCTCGAGATCCGCGGCATCGCGCCGCGCCGGCACGGTGTCGTAGACGTGAACTTCTTCGACCTCCGCCCCCTGCCCGCTCAGCATCTTGGGTAGAATATCGCGCGCGGCCGATGCCCGCGGCAGCAGCACCGATGCGCCGCGCAGCTCGAACTGGCTCATCGACGCCGCCACGCCCTCGGCGCGGTACTCGCCGGGGATGACGTCGACCGACAGGCTGCGGCGGCGCAGCGCCGCGCCGGTCGCCGGGCCGACCGCGGCGAGACGGGCACCGTGCAGCGCGCGGGCGTCCTTACCGCGGTCGAGCATGCGGTCGAGGAAGCGCTCGACGCCGTTGACGCTGGTGAAC
>JAUIGL010000103.1 GCA_030430165.1 bacterium
CCGAAAAATGGACTCCTGCTGCAAATCGTCATCCATCCGCGATCGCTGCGTCGCCGAGCGCTCGACGTATCGCCCGATACGCCGTCGCGCCCAGCTCCTTGCGCTCGCGGCGGCTGACGATTTTCGCAACGAAGCCACTTTCCGGCCAGGCCTCTAGGGCCCAAACGGCCCCTTGCACTGCACCACGGGCCATGTCAGCTTTACCCAATGGGCCGCTAGGCCCGCGTTAGGAGGCGCCCCCGATGTCGGATTATCATGAGGATGTCGCAATCGACCCGGAAGAGGTGGTCCGCACCTTGGATGACGTTCGCTCACGGTTGCGCACAGCGATTTGGGCGCTCCACGGCATGCACCAGGATGTTTCTGGGCTGACCATCGACGATCTCGCGGACCTGGAGCACATGCTCAGCGAGACGCTGGAGCAGGTTCTGACTCCGGCGGTCGATGCGGTCGGTCAGATCCTCGGCGTCGCGCCCGACGGCGCCGTGCCGACGACCCACTGAGCGACTGCTTTTCGGGGATGGCAAAGGTCTGGTTCGTTCGACGCAATGGCGGCCAGTGGGTCGCCCCCGGCGGCGCCCCGGCTTACGACCTGCCGCTGGCGCGCATTCAGTTCCCGCTCGATTTGGGGACGCACCGCAGGCTGGATGACGAGCGTCCGCTCCCGGTTCCGGAGATTCCTGCCGAGCCGGTGGACTCGTTGCTCAGGGTGATGGTCGAGGTGGGCGAGAGCGACATTCGCGATCGCACGCTGTCCGGGTTCGAGCCGGGAATATACGACAGCGGTCTTTCGCCGGCGGCAGCGGCGCAGCGTTTGTCCAAGCTGAGTCCCTGAGTCGGGTCGGGGGACGCGCACGGGAGGAGTCGGATGGCGGTGCGGCGGTCGTGGGTGGCTCGGATGGTGGCGGCCCTGGTCCTGGGGGCGAGCCTCCAGGCCTGTACGTCTGGCGGCGAGGAGTCGCCTGGCTTCGAGTTGGGCGAGCGCAAGTCGGCGTTTCGCGACATCGGCAAGAGGTCGGCCTCGGAGTTGAACTAGTGCGCTCTCGGGTCCGAGCCCCGGAGGGCGGGAGTGCCTAACTTCCGCCACCGCTTGTCGGCCAGTCAGCGCCGCATCTACGATCGCAGCGACGCGATCTCCTCGATTCCGCTGAAGGTGTCGCCGCGTCTGGCGCGCGCGGTCAATCTCCTGCCGGTCGCCCTCTCCGGCCAATACGAAGACGCGGCCGAGCACCGGCGCAAGGTGAACAAGGTGGCGCAGGTCATCTGCGACGAGATTTGTCTCGCCCTGCGGGTCAGCTCGCCGAAGGTGAAGGTCAAGGGGGTGCGTCCGATTCAGGACGCCGACGAGTACCACGGCCTCTACGTTTCGGAGGGACACTCGCACGAGATCACGGTCTGGATGTACACCGCCAAGCGGCGTCAGGTGGTCGCACCGCGCACCATGTTGCGCACCCTTCTGCACGAAGTGCTGCATCATCTGGACTATACCGCCCTGAAGCTCGAGGAGTCCTTTCACAGCGGCGGATTCTTCAAGCGGGAGTCGAGCTTGGTGCACCAACTGGAGCGGGCAGCACGGAAATTCGCCCGTGGGCGCGGCGACGAACGGGGTCGCCAATCTGCGGCGCTTGCGTTAAGGTCGGGGCGTGCAACGGCCCGTTGAGTCAGAGGAAGCGCCGCTCGAAGTGATCGACGATCTCGCCGAGCTGTTGGCGATCCTGCCTGACGAGTGGCGCGAGCATTTGGAGTCGACCGCCGACCTCGGCGATCTGATCGAGGTGGTGTGCGACCTCGGCCGCAGCCCCGAGGCGCGCTTTCCCGACGGGGTGCGGCCGTTGTCGGACGAGCCGGTGGCGCGCGAGGATCTCGAGCGGGTTGGCGCCCGGGTGGGCGCGTTCGCCGACGACAACCGCGCCGGCATCGAGCGCACGCTGCATCGCATCTCCGCCTTGCGCAATCGCACCGGTGCGATCGTCGGGCTCACCTGTCGAGTCGGGCGCGCGGTGTACGGCACGATCGATGCGGTGCGCGATTTCGTCGAGTCGGGGCAGAGCGTGTTGTTGGTCGGACGACCCGGTGTCGGCAAGACGACGCTGTTGCGCGACGCCGCTCGCCTGCTCGCCGACGATCTCGATCGGCGGGTGATGATCGTCGACACCTCGAACGAGATCGGCGGTGACGGCGACGTGGCGCATCCCGGGATCGGCGCGGCGCGCCGGATCCAGGTGCCGAAGCCGAGCCGCCAGCACGACGTCATGATCGAGGCGGTCGAGAATCACATGCCCGAGGTCGTCGTCATCGACGAGATCGGCACCGAGGCGGAAGCGCTGGCGGCGCGCACCATTGCCGAGCGCGGCGTGCAGTTGATCGCGACGGCGCACGGTCTGACGCTTGCCAACCTGATTGCCAACCCGACGCTGTCGGATCTGGTCGGCGGTATCCAGACGGTGACGCTTGGCGACGAGGAGGCGCGGCGCCGGCGCACGCAGAAGACGGTGCTCGAGCGCAAGGCGCCGCCGACCTTCGAGGTCGTGGTCGAGATCCACGATCGCGATCGCTTCGCGGTGCACCGCGAGGTCGCCGCGGTGGTCGATCAGATTCTGCGCGGGCGGACGCCCGGGCCGGAGATCCGGGTGCGTCAGGCAGACGGTCAGCTCAGCATCGAGAAGCCGGCGGAGCCGGAGCCGGTCGAATCGGTCGCCGATCGCCGTCCCAACGTACTCAAGATCTACCCTTACGGTTTGCCGCGCGATCGGGTCGAGCGGGCGATCCACAACCTCGGCGTGCCGGCCCGGCTAGCCGACGAGGTTTCCGAGGCCGACGTGGTGCTCGCCTCGCGGACCGTCGCCCGCAAGCACGGCCGTCGCCTGGAAGCTCTGTCGGGCCGCGATCTACGGGTTCACACTGCTGCATCGAATAGCCTGCCGAAGATCGAGCAGAGCCTGCGCAAGCTGTTCGGCCGGCGGCGCCTGGACCACGACAGCACCCAAGCGTTGCGCGAGGCGGAGACGGCAGTCATCGACGTCCTCTCGGCGGGCGAATCGGTTTCGCTCCAGCCGCAGCGCTCGGCGGTGCGCCGGCTGCAGCACGAGTTGGTCGGCGCCTATGGGCTCCTGTCGCAGAGTGTCGGCCGCGAACCGGAGCGCCATTTGGTCATCCATCCGCGTGGCGCCGATGCCGCCGAAGCGCTCCAACCCCCTGTCGGAGAAGGGGTCGAGGGTAGCTCGGTAGGCTAGAAACGTCTTGACACCGCGACGCTGATCGTTGCAAATGGACCCGGATCTTTCGTCTCGCTAGGCGGGAAAGGAAGGGCGGTGGTTGGTATGACGAAAGCTGAGCTCGTCGATAAGCTCGCCGAGGCCGGTGGTATCACCAAGAAAGAAGCGTCGGCTGTTCTCGACGGCCTCGTCGCCACGATCGTCAAGTCCGTCAAGAAGGGCGATCCCGTGAAGATTCCGGACCTCGGAACCTTCCGCAAAGTGCCCAGCAAGGCCCGCATGGGACGAAATCCGCAGACGGGCGAGCCGGTCAGGATCCCGGCTCGCAAGAAGGTTCGTTTTACCGTAGCGAAGAGCTTCAAAGAGGCGGTGATGGGTGGTCGCAAATAAACGGTGAGCGTTCGTCGGTTGGGGCGGAGTGCGGTCTTGGCTGCTCTTCGTCCGCTGGGCGATTCGTTTGTCGAACAGAGCCCTTCCCGGTGCGAGGGAGGGAGTGGCGCGGATGCGGGGGTGGGGCCAAGGGGCCCGGCCGCGACACTGAGGAGGTGAGGCGCAATGAAGGATCGGACCAACGGTCTTTTCGAGCCGGACGCCCTGTTGCCTGCGCAGTTTTATGCGTTGCTTCGGGGTAGCTCCGCGATTGCGGGCGAGAAGCGTTTGATGTTGGCGGTGTTGGAAGACGCGCTCGACTGCTATCGCAAGTACGCTTTGGCTCGCGAAGGGCAAGGGTTGCAGATGTTCCGCGATGTCGACGTGTGGATTTCATCGCGCGATCGTCGCTGGTTCTACTCGTACGAGAACATCTGCGACACGCTCGAGATCAACCCCGACTATCTTCGCGGCGGGCTCGTCAAGTGGCGCGAGTCGGTGGCTTCCGGTCAGCCGGAAGCGCGCGCCGCTGCTGGCTGATCCGGCTCTGATCACGCAGCCCGCGCCGGTTGGCGCGCCGCGGCCAAACGGATAGGGGTGGCCCGATGCAGACCATCGGGCTCACGGGTGGAATCGGTAGCGGCAAGAGCACGGCTGCGTCGATATTGGGCGAGTTGGGAGCCTTCGTGATCGACGCCGACCGGGTCGGGCACGAGGTGTACCAGCCGGGGACCCCCGGCTTCGACCAGGTCGTCGGCGCCTTTGGCGACGGCGTCGTCGCCGGTGACGGCTCGATCGACCGCAAGGCGTTGGGTGCGATCGTTTTCGCCGACCCGAAGCAGTTGGAGCGCTTGAATGGGATCGTCCACCCCTTGATCCGGGGCGCGGTTCGCGAGCGGGTCGAGGAGATGCGTTCGCAGGAGCCCGGCAAGCCGATCGTCGTCGAGGCCGCCGTGCTCATCGAGGCCAAGTGGTACGACCTGGTCGACGAGGTCTGGGTGGTGATCGCCTCGGCGGAGACGGTCATCGAGCGGGTGACGCGCAGCCGCGGCCTCGACCGGGCCGCCGTGCAGGCCCGCATCGATGCTCAGCTGAGCAACGCCGAGCGATCTCGGGTCGCCGACGTCGTCATCGAGAACGACGGCAGCCCCGACCAGCTTCGCGAGAAGCTGGTCGAGCTATGGCGCGAGCGCCTGGCGCGCTGAAGCAGCGGGCGATCAGGCAGCTTTGTCGAGCTTCTGCGTCTTCGGCGCGCGCAGCTTGCGGCGGACCTGGTCGCGAATCGCAGCAGGCGACAAGCGAAACTGGCAGCAGACCGCATCGAGGCTGAACGCGCTCGAATCCGCGTCGTAAGCGAGAAAGTAGGCCTCGGCGTCGGCACGGACCGCCGGACAGCTACTGTTGAGATCTGCGAACGCTTGCTCGAGCACCGCCAGCATCAGAGTTTCCTCGGACATCAGGGTCCGTGAATCGATCTGCGGTGTAAGAACTCTCCCTCTGGCCATTGTTGCCTCCCTTTTTGCGGGTTCCCTTCGTACGCAAGACCGGTGCCAGCGGCGTTGCGATTTTGTCGTTGGCGAATCCCGGCCGCCGGTCGCGGGCGAAGCGGCACTGAAACGTCCACAAGAGCGCTTTCAGTCGACAAAAAAGTGCCTTGTCACCTCTCTTGCGAACCGCGTGGGCGCGGCGAATCGCTAGCCCGCAGTAGATTTTATCCGAGCTCGGGCTGGGCATGCCCGGGGTCGTCGTTGTAGTCTGTCGGGGCGGCTGGAATCTAAATCTAGACTAGGTCTAAGGGGGCGGCATGGCGGAATCGATTGGGCTGCGGGTGGACGACCCGCGTTTTTGGGATGCCGAGGACGCGCGCTCGGAGGTCGACCGGATCTTCGACATCTGTGCCGGTTGCCGGCTCTGCTTCAAATTCTGCGGCAGCTTCCCGCGCATCTTCGAGCTCCTCGACGAGAAGACCGCGGCGATGCGCCAGGCCCACCTCGACGAGCATCCCGAGATCGTCGAAGCGGCGGCGAAGCGCCGCGCCGAGGCCGCCGACGCGCCCGAGGTCGAGCACGACCCGCACCTCGAGGTCGGTGTGACCTACGGCGACGAGCTGCCCGAGATCGAAGCCCACGCGGCGGATCTGACGGCAGCGAACATCGACGAGGTGGTCGATCTCTGCTTCCAGTGCAAGCTCTGCTACCCCAACTGCCCCTACACGCCGCCGCACGAGTTCGCCCTGGACTTCCCGCGGCTGCTGCTGCGCTGGAAGGCGCAGCGCGTGCGCCGCGACGGAGTGCCGCTGCAGACCCGCCTGATGCGCGACACCGAATCGATCGGCAAAGCAGCGAGCCTGGTCCCGGCGTTGGCCAACTGGACACTCGACAACGGCGCCGCGCGGGCGGCGATGGAAGCCACGGTCGGCATCCACCGCGACAAGAAGATGCCGTCTTATCATTCCGAGACGTTCCCCCGCTGGTGGTCGGCGCATCAGGCGAAGGTCGAGGAGCCGCAGCCGCTCAAGGACGGGGTCGAGGAGGCGACGCCGCTCAAGGTCGTCCTCTTCTCGACCTGCCTGGTCGACTACAACGACCCCGCGGTCGGCCGCGCCGCGGTGCAGGTGCTGGAGCACTGCGGTGTCGAGGTGGTGGTCCCGCAAGGCCAGGCGTGCTGCGGCATGCCGTTTCTCGACGGCGGCGACATCGACGCGGCCGCGGTGAAGATCCGCAAGAACGTCGACCTGCTCCATCCCTACGTCGAGCGCGGCTACCGGATCGTCATTCCGTCGCCGAGCTGCTCGCTGATGGTGCGCGAAGAGTTTCCGCAGATCGTTGCGGACGAACGCGCATCGGCGGTTGCGGCGGCGAGCCACGATCTCGACGAATACCTCTATCGAATCGCTCGCGAGGGCCGATTGAAGCGTGACTTCAAGCGCCGCTTCGGTTCGGTGCGCTACCATGTCCCGTGTCACATCCGGGTGCAGAACATCGGCATCCGCGGCCGCGACCTGCTCAAGCTGATCGCCGACGAAGTGACCGCGGTGCAGGAGTGCACCGGCCACGACGGAACCTGGAGCATGCAGCGCGACCACTTCGAAGACTCGTTGCGCTGGGGCAAGAAGGCTTTCGAGGGCATGCGGGTCGACGCCGGGGAGGCGTGCTCACTCGCCTGCACCGACTGCCGACTCGCGGCGTTGCATCTCGAGCAGGGAGCGCAGCGCAGCTCGGTGCACCCGGTGGTCGCACTGGCGCACGCCTACGGCTTCGACTGCGGCGTGGAGCTGGAGAGCCGCCCGGTCGAGGGGTAGCAGGGAAGGGAACTTTTCTCGCGCCAAGCCGCCAAGACGCCAAGAATGATTAGTCGGTTGGGTGCCCTTGATGAGTGAGGAAACCACGGAGAACACGGCGCGCACGGATTAGGGCCTGGGGCTTGCAGCTCACGGCATCGGAGATGTCCCCTCGCGTGCCATGTTCGTCTAGGCGCCGGGGCGCGCGCTTCACGTCGAGCGCCATGGGTGGCGTAAGCTATCCCGCTGTGGTTTCAGCTCACTTCGGGTCTCTAGGGGGTGACGGGTGACATGAGCAACCAGCCAGGTAGCATTCGCGGTCGCGACGTGGTCGTGGCGACCGCTGTCTACCTCCTAGCCGTCGTTGCGCTCACCTGGCCGATGGCGCGCGACGCCGGCTCGATGCTGTTCGCGCCGTCAATGGGTTTTGGCCCACTGATCATGGACGTGCACCACATCAACTGGGTGTTGGAGTGGGGGACGCACGCGCTCGTCTCGGATCCGCTTTCGGTCTTTGATGCGAACGCATTCTACCCTGTACCGGGCACACTGGCTCTCTCCGAACACCTGCTCGGCGGTGTTCCGATCTACGGGCTCGCGCGCCTCGTTTCGGGCAATGCGGTGTTGGCTTACAATGTTTGGTTGCTTGCCAGCTTCGTCCTCAGCGGCTTGTTCGCGCACCTGCTCCTGCAGCGGTGGACGGGCTCGAACGGCGCTGGGTACGTCGCCGGCTTCGCCTTCGCTTTCGCCGCCTGGCGATTCCCGAGTGGCACTGGATCGCCACACATGCTGCAGGCGCAGTACCTCCCCCTGGTGCTGCTACTCGGCGACAGCTTGTTGGCCGAGCGGCGGATGCGCGACGGAGTCTTGCTGGGCGTTGTGCTGGGCGTGCAGACGCTGTCCTCGTACTATGTCGGTTACCAGGCCTACCTGGTCTTGGCGGCCACGCTCATCGGCAGCGTAGTATGCGGCGGGTGGCGGTCCGTGGTGAGTGCGGCGCGGCCACTCAGCGTGGCGCTCGCCACCAGTTTGGTTTTGGTCGTTCCGGTCAGTGCGCCGTATCTCATGGCTGAGGCGCGGGCGGACATTCGCCCGATGAGCTGGACGCCGGAGTTCACGGCGATGTGGGGAGCGGCCAGCTTTCTCAAACGGATGACGCTGAGAGTTGGATGGCCGACAGTGGCTCTCTCTCTATTGGTGGTCCCCTTTTTCATTGGTCGATGGTCGCGAGACCGGGATTGGGTCCGCAGGGCTCTCACCGCCCTCCTGATCGTCGGTTTCGGGCTCCTCCTCTTCCGCGGCCCCGTGCCGTTGCTCGAGGGTACGCCCAGTCCCCACGATTTCCTGTCCTCGTTTGTGCCGGGCTTTGCCAATCTTCGAGCGCCGCAGCGGTTCGCATGTATGGCGTCCCTAGGTTTCGCGGTTCTGGCGGGTCTTGGAGTTGGGGCGGTGAATCAGAATATTCGCTGGGCTAGCGTCAGATGGGCGGTCACCGCGGCCGTCGTCGTTGCGGTGACATGGCCGGTGGCGCGCTCGAAGACTCCGGATGCATTCGGTGACAACGGGCTCGCTGCCGCTCCGGTACACGAGTGGCTGGCCGAACACGGCGAAGGAGCGCCGGTGCTAGTGCTGGGCGATGTGATCGGGAAGTGGGAGTTCGTAGACGCGCGTGCCATCCTCGATAGCCGCTTTCATTGGCTTCCTCTCGTCAACGGTTATACGAGCCACATGCCGCGGTACTACGGGAGGATGCGGAGACTTGCCGATGCGCTGCCCGCGCCCACGAGCCTCGAGCGGTTGGTCGAGTGCACCGGCGTTCGTTGGATTGTGGTGCCCCGCCTCTCGGCTGCGCGTTCGCAGGCATGGGCCGAGTTGAGAAACGTGCGACGCATTCGATCCTTCAAGGGGCGGAATCGGGATGATGTGCTCTTCGAGGTCGTCGCTGGCGAGCGTGGCGAGTGCTTCCGGTCTCTGTCCGCTTGGGACACGCGACAGGAGGATGAGGCAGGTGACGCAGCGATGCCGGTTGGCCGAATTTCGGTTCGCCCGGCGGGGGCATGGCGCCCAAGGGAGGAGCGGCCGGTCGACCTGACCGTCGAGAACTTGGGCAATCGGCTGTGGCGGCTATTTCCGTCTAGATCGGAGGTCGGCGTCGCCGTGCAGCTGCGATGGGAAGACGTGTCGGGGAAACCGTTCGGGAGAGTGTACCAGTACGTTATTCCCTCTGACGTCGAACCGGGCGAAACGGTTGACTTCACAGCCTGGACCAAAGCCCCCAGGCGCGCTGGAAAGTACCGGGTTGCTGTGCGCCTTTTTCACCACGGGGTGGACCCTTCGGATTGGGGCAGTGGGGCGGTCAGAGTACCTGTGCGGGTTGGCGGTGGGTGATCCCGACGATCGCCCCAGCGCAACGACGGATCTTGCCGCTGACCCCGGAGTTCTCCGATCTCTTCTCGACCGTCGCCGCGCGCATCGACGAGCTGGTCGAAAGTCAGTGAACGAACGACGCGCGCTGCGCGAACGGAAGCGGTGGATGTTTCGGCTGCCGTCGCTCCGATCGGGCGTGGCTCCGTATAATCCCCAATGGACATCTTCCGGCAAAGATTGGAAGGTGCGCGGTGAAGGGGGATCGCGATGAGTGAGGCAAGAAGATGGCCGTCGGTGGTTTTCTCCGTGCTGTGCACGGCTCTCGTCGCCTGCGGCAGCGGCGATGACGACGGGGGGTGTCCGGACGACGCGAGCGCCGTTCCTGACGTTGCCGGCGATTATCTGGTGGAGATCGATCAGCTGCGCAGCTCGAATTGCCCGGCTGCGGTCGACGATCTTCTCGAGGAAGTCCTCGACGAATCGAATAGTTGTGTATACGACCTGAGCCAGGATGGCGCGCGACTGCTCGGTACCAGCTGCGACGGGCTCGCGGTCCGAGGTTGCGTCGACAGCGACGGGAACGCATCCGTGACCGAGTCGGCGAGCGAGTCTCAGCAGGGGTGCAATGTCAGGATCGACGCGACCATAGAGGCCAACCTCATCCAGTCTCCATCGAACGGGCAGGTGGACTTTCGCGTCCGAATCTCCGGCAACTGCATCCTGCAGACCGATTGCGTTGCCCGCACCGACGCCACCGTGACCGAGGTTCTGCCGTTGGCATCGACCTCCGCCAGCGACTCGCCGCCACGGGGCCCCGCCGGCGAAGCGGCCCGAGCCTTGTCGGCGACGCTGATCGATTGACGGCGGGAGGTTGTTTGCGCCGGTTTCCTTCGACCGGTAGCTTCGCGATTCCCAGTCAGCAACCAGCTCGAGTGGCGACGAGGAGAGCGACATGCGGGTCTCGATTCCGGAACAATGGTCGTGGCGCATCCTCAGTGACTGTACGTTTCAAACCTTTGTATCGCCGCAGTGCGTCCCGTGCGCCGGCGATCTGAACCTCGACGGTTCGGTCACCGTCGACGAGCTCGTGCGAACCGTCGGCAGTGCGCTGGACGAATGCCCCGATGGCGCGCCGTGAGCACCGCTGAGAGGTGGGTTTCGTCTCGAGAGCGATGATGCGAAGAGCAGTTTCTGTCGCAGCCACGGTCGGCTTGGTGGCTTTCACCGGCTGTACCCACAAGTACGCGGTGCCGCCGCCATGGCGGCCGGTCGATGCCGATTCCGGCGTGGGTATCTATGTAGCGTTGGCCGAAGACGGAAGAGATGACGGCGGCCGCGTCTATGACCAATCGGGTCGCTGGACATCGGATGCCCTCGCCAATGCGCTCGCAGGCTATTCGGCGAGCGTCCAGCGCGGGGTGCGGCTCGAGACGGTCGACGAAGCGAGGGCCAGGGCCGCTGCCGAACGCAGCGCGATCCTCGTTTACCCCAAGATCGAACATTGGTCGGACCGTGCTACGGAATGGTCTGGTGTACCCGACCGGATCACGTTGAGGATCCGCGTCCTCTCGGTCGACGCGGGCAGCGAGCTCGACGATCGCAGGATCCGCGCGTCCAGCCGCTGGGCTACGTTCGGAGGCGACCACCCGCAGGAGCTCCTTCCCGAGCTCACTGAACGGTGGGCAGCGAGCCTGAGCTCGACAAATGGTCACTGAGTGCAGCCGTGCTCTCCGTGTTTCGATGATCAGTTCGCGGCGACGTCCAAGCACGAGCTCGAACGAACCCGGTGACAAAAGCCCCCTTGGCGCCTTGGCGTCTTGGCGCGAGAATTTCTTTTACCAGTCAGCCGGCTGAGCCGCCCGTCGCCCCGGCCACGGAAGGATCCAATCCGCGTGGCGCCAAGTGCGCTCGACTTTGGCTAGATCGACTTTCGGATCGATCAGCGGCGCATACGGCGCGCCGTTGAGCGAGCACTGCCAGTCGACGTAGATCTCGGGCGACGCGATGCCCTCGGCGCGCAGTCGGTCGCGGGTGTGGTGCGCGTACTGCAGCATGATGTCGGGGAAAGTCCCGAGCTTGCGCAGTTGTCGCCTGACCAGGTCGTCGGCCGGGTCGATTGTCTGCGTCCGCCCGGTAGCCGGGTCGCGCGCGGTGATGGTGATTTCCGAAATCTTCTTGCGCAGCTTCATGTGCCAGGCGAAGCGGTGCCCTTCCTCGGTCCAGCTCACGTATCCGGGGAAGAGCAGGTGGCGGAACGGGAAGAGCAGCTGAAAGGCAACGTAGAGCGACAGCGCGAATAGGAGGCCGGGGTGGGTGCGTCCTTCGCGAACGACGCTTGGCGACGATTTGGAGAACCCAAGTCGCCGGCCCAGCTGGCGCGGCCAGTCGTAGTCGAAGAAAATCGTGATCGCGCCGATCATCAAGTAGGAGAAGATGCCGATGTAGAGGAAGGTCGCGTTGAGCGCGTGGAAGGCGAATGCGATGGCGAATCCCGCCCAGCGCCATCCGTGCGTAATGAGCAGGATCGGGATGATTGCGTCGACTGCGATGCCTGCGTAGGCGATGAAGTAGGAGAGCAGCGCCGGCGGGACGAGGTGGGCGATCTCCGGGATCTCGCGCCCGCGTGCGATGATCTGCGAGTACATCGGCTCGCCGATCAGCCAATCGGGATTGAGCTTGGCGATCGCTCCGTAGAAGTAGACGACGAACAGCTGGAAGCGGATCAATAGAATGGTCCAGCGCGGGACGGTTTGCTCGACGGTCGCTCCGCGCAAGCGATCGACCGAGTAGCAGCGGTGTGCCGGCATCACGCAGAGAAACCCTGCGACCAGCGTGATCAGGTAGTAGTGGTTCATGTACGTCGACTGCTCGAGCAGGAAGAAGTAGGCGTAGGAGAGGAACAACCCGACCGTCGCCGCCCGGTAGAACAGTCCGACGCTGACCAGCAGGCCCATTGCGGCGATGAAGCAGAAGTGGGCGTAGATCCACGGCGCCGGGAGTGGGCGAACCCAGTCGAAGTACAGATAGGTGAAGTGGATCGACGGTCGCACGAAGTACTCGTCGACCCAGCCGTCGCTCATGTAGCGATAGGCGTCGATCGCCACCATCGCTCCGAAGACGATGCGGAACACCGCCAGCGACGCGCCGTCGACCGGCTCATCCAGGATCTCGAGCCAGCTTCGCTCCTTCGTACGCCTCATCGTCAACCCGCTACCGACGCCAAGATGCAGCTGCGCCGGCATTCGGGCAAGCGCCTGACGGCCGCGATCTTTGCCTGGTGCGGGAGCGCGGCGGGACGATGGGCGCAATTTGTCACTGGCATCGATTACAGGGGGCCCGGGCCGGCTTGCAGCCGCGGTGTGCGCACGGAGGCTGCCATGGCACAGATCGTGCGTCCGGAAATGGGTAGTGAAAATTGCCGGGCTCGGAACCACTTGCGGTTTGCGGGGTCGGCAGGTCAAGCACCCACCGCCCCGACATGCACCCACTGCCCCACGAGGAGAACGCCCGATGAACAGAACCTTTCGATCGCAACGCGGCGGCAGCCCCCTCCAGATGCTCGCCGGCATTCTGGTGATGATGGGACTCAGCGCCTACTCGATGCAGCAGATGCAGACGACGCGGGCCGACGGCACCAAGGGAGTCGAGGCGATCGACCGCGCCAAGGAAGCGGCGTGCGCCACCCAGCGCGCTCAGATGTCGCGCGACATCGTCATGTTCCTGGTCGACTACCCCGACCTCAAGCCGAGCGTCGACCTGCTGGAGAAGGCCGGCACCGACATTCCGGACTGCCCCGACGACGGCGCCTACGAGATCTACGGGCGCCAGGTGTTGTGCACCCACCACAGCTACACCGACGAGTTCGAAGCCGCGGAGAAAGAGCTGAAGGAAGCGGAGATGCGGCGCAGCAATCCGCGGCCGCTGCTCGACCAGCTCGGCTGACGCCAGGGGGTGCCGTTGGGGCACCTGCGAAAGAATTATCTCGCGCCAAGACGCCAAGGCGCCAAGGGGCTCCCAGGAAGCCGATCACTTCTTGGCGGCTTGGCGTCTTGGCGCGAGAAAGTCTTTTTATTTTTTCGGCAATCCCCCTCAGGCGTCCTCGTACCTCGGGTCGCGTTTCTCGAGAAACGCCTGCACGCCTTCTTTGAAGTCCGACGTCATGGTGCAGAGCACCTGGTTGCGGTCTTCCATTGCGATCACCGTCTCGAGGCCGCCGGCGTCCAGGCTGGCGTTGAGGCACTCCTTGGTCAGCCGCAGCGCCACCGGCGTGTTGCGCAGCATCTCGCCGGCGAGCTTGGTGGCGGCCGCTTCGAGCTGGTCGTCGGCGACGACTTCGGAGACCAGGCCGAGCTGCGCGGCGCGCTCGGCTGAGATGAAGTTGCCCGTCAGCATCAGCTCGGAGGCGACCGAGGCGCCGACCATGCGCGGCAGAAAATAGCTGACGCCGACGTCGCAGGCAGACAGGCCGATGCGGATGAAGGCGGCATTCATTCTCGCCGACTCTCCGGCGATGCGGACGTCGGAACCGAGCGCCAGAGCGAAGCCGCCGCCGCAGGCGGGGCCTTGGACGCAGGCGATGAACGGCTGCGGCGCGCGCCGCATGAGGACGACCAGCTCGGATATGTGGCGCTGACCGCGCAGCCCGCCCGGTACGCGTCCGCCGCTCTGTGTGGCCGGCGGAGACTTCAGGTCGAGCCCAGCGCAGAACGCCCGTCCGGCACCGCGCAGCACGACCACGTGTGTGTCGTGGTCTTCGGGGAGTGAGCCGAAGAAGTGTCGCAGCTCGTCGACCAGCTTGGGGTTGAGCGCGTTGAGCTCGTCGGGGCGATTGAGGGTCAGCCAGGTGGCGTGCCCGCGCCGTTCGACGAGTAGGGTTTCGTAGGTTGTCTGCGCAGCGTTGGTAGTCATCGGCGCAAGCTAGGAGCTTTGCCGCGCCGATTCCAGAGCGCTGCGCATCGTGCTCTGGGCGCTGGGCTTGAACGTCCTCGTTGGTTGTCGATATTCGCCAAGTGATGCGTCAGATCATCTGGGGCGGCGCGGCGGCCGCCGTGATTGTCGGTTTGGCGACCGCTCTGGCGGATGCCGGGGCGGGCGCTGAAGCGGGCAACGGTCCAGCAGGGGCCTCTCGCCCGTCCGGGTTTGTCCCGGTCGCGGTCGATGTCGTTGCCGAGCGCGCGTACGCGCGCTCGGCAACCGCCGGCGGCGGTCACGAGGTCCCGCTGCCGGTTCCCGGTCAGGAAGTCTTCTTCCATGTCGGGTTTCGCGTCGATGGCCTGGCCGGCAGCGTCGAGGTGTCGTTGCAAGCCGAGCTCGACGGGGAATCGCACTGCAGCTTCACGACGACGATTTCGACGAGCGGCAGCGTAACCGCCTTCTGCAACAGCGGTTGGACTGCTACGGCAGGCGCGCACATGCTGCGCTGGGAGGTCCAGCCGATCGCCGCGGACGATTCCAACGCCGGCAACAACGTAGCCGAGATCGCTTGGGATGTCGGTGGCGCGGTCGATCCGCGAGTCAGCGACGCGCACCTGCGCACGCAGCCCGGTGGCGGGGAGAGGGTGGATGCGCCGTTGGTTGGGCAGGACGTGTACTTCCAGGTGATGTTCGATCCCGGGGGGCTGCCGCCGTCGAGCCAGATCGCGATCCATGCCGAGGTCGACGGCGAGCGATTTTGCGGCGCCGCCGTCGCGGCGCGCGACGAGGAACGGGCGATCTTTTGTTCGTCGCCCTGGGTGGCGGCGGCAGGCGCGCACACGCTGCGCTGGGTCGTCGACGAGGACGACGCCGTCGACGAGACCAACGAGTCGAACAACGTCGCGACGGCGAGCTGGACTTCGCTGCAGGCCACTGCGACGCCGACCTCGACTAGCGTTCCGACGCGTACCTTGACCGCCGAGCCGGCGGGGACTCCGACGCCGGTCGATCTGTCCCTCGGCATCGCCTTCGGTCGCGGCGATGCCGACTGCAGTCTTAGCCGTACGGCAGCGGACGTGGTGGCCCAGATTCGCGGCATCGCCGAGCCGTCGGTGTGTGGCAACGACGACTGCGATCGCAACGGCGTCGTCGATGGCGCCGACCTCGACTGCACGGTGGGGTGTCAGTTCGGGGTATGCCCGGTGCCGCCGACGGCCCCTGTGGTCGACGATGTTCTCCCAGATAGTGCGCCGGCGATCGTGCCGCACTCGAGTGTCCGGTTGCGCGGGAACTTTCCGGCGTCGGGCAAGCCGCAGAGCGTCCGCATCGGCGGAGCGACCGGACGAGTGGTCGGGGCCGAGGGGGGCGACATGATCGTCATCGTACCCGATCTACCCGCGGGGACCCACGATCTCGTGTTCTCAGATGGTGATGTCGCGAGTGCCCCGATCGCAATCGAGGTGAGCGAAGCGCAACCGATCGGAAGCTTGGATTCGTTCGAGGACACGCTCTCGCTGATCGAGGAAACCCTGGAAGCGGTCGAGGGAACGGACCTCGAGGCGATACTCGGGGCCGACGAGGCGGCGTTCGTCCGCGCGGAGATCGATGCCTTCCAGGTGATCTTTGCCGACAAGGTCGATGCCTTGCTCGACGATCCGGACTACGCGGCGGTGCAAGCACAGCTCGACGATGCGATCGAGGGCGCGGGAATTCCGGAGGAGCTGCGAGAGGCGCTCGACGTGTTGGCCGGGGTCTCCGTGGAGCGCGGCAGCGGTGTGACCTCCGGCCCCGGAATTACGATCGTCGCCGGCCCGGCTTTGACCAAGGCCGGAGCCGCCATCCTTACGGTGGCCGCTGCGCCGGCTGTAGCCGCTGGTTCCTCATTCCTGGTCCCGCTGGCGACTACCGTGGCTACCGCCGGAGCTCTGTTGAGCCCCAGTGTGGCGTCGGCGCTGGCGCCGGTGATTCGCGGTGTGAGCCAGGCGTTGATCGAGCCCAACCAGGTGCTGGAGGTCGAGTGGGGCGGAGCCAATCTGCCGTTTACCGACGTGAACCTACTTCTGATCGGTCCGACCGGCTTCGAAAAGAGCGTGTCCCCCATGGAGTCCGGCTGTCCGAGCGAGCGACTTTGCTACACCATTCCCAACGAGGTGGGCATCTGCAATTGGGTCGCGGCTTTCCTCGAAACGCCGCTCCTGCCGCGCTCGCCTTCGAGTGTGCTGCTCGGCATCAAGCCCGTCGTCGGCGCGGTGGCCCCGCGATCGGTCGCTCCGGGAGAGCAGATAGTGTTGTCGTTCGTCGCGGGCGTTGGCAGCTGCGGACCGGACTCCTGGGCGCTGCGCCAGACCGAGGGAGACCGGCAGCGCTTCGTGCCAGGTTCGATTCCGAAGCAACTTTCCGGGGGCCGGCAGCTGGTGTCGACCCCGCTGCTGCTGCCGGGATTGTACGACCTGTCGATCAGCACCGACTTCGAGAGCTCTGCCGCGCCGTCGCCGATCGAGATCGGCTCCGACCTCACCGACCTCGATTTGTTCTGCGAAGAAACGCCGATTCCGGCGGGAGACAGGCGGCTTTGCTACCTCGAAGAACGAGCCCGTGTACCGGAGGGAGCCGCCTATCTCTGGGAATCGTCGTCGCCGGACATTCTTCCTCTGGTGGGTCCGGCAGACGAGAGCGCCGTTTGGGTCGCCGGAGCGCGTCCGGGTACTGGAACGCTGCGACTCGAGCTGTCGCGGACGGATGTGTCGCCGCGCCGTGTGCTCGGGGAAGACAGTATCGAGGTGGAGATCCTCGATCTGAACCCGCCGGCGGTGGACGTAGATGTCCTGTTGCCGGCCAGCGATGAGCCGGTCGCCCCCGGCAGCTCGATCGTACTGCAGGTGGCCGGGCGCGACCCCAACGTGGGCGCTCTCTACCGTTCTGGCGCGGTGAGCTTGCTGCGTGTCCGCGGCAGCGGTACCGGATTGGAGCCGCCGCTCGAGCAGGAGTTCTCCTGTCCGAGGTTCCCTTTCGACCCGGATCCGCCGCCGCTGCCGAGCTTCACTCGCTGTGAGAATCAGTTCGCGTTTCCGGTTCGCGAAGTAACCGCGGCCGAGAGCGAAATCTCGCTGGTCGTCGAGGCGGTCGACTGGGGAGGGAATGTGGCGAGTGAGGAGCTGGATTTCGTCGTAGACGTGCTTCCCGATTGTCCGTTCGAGGGGACGAGGGCCCAGGTGAGCGTCACCGTCCAGGGCCACTTCGACGATGGACAGAGCAAGTTGTTCAATGTCGCCGTCTCGTCTTTTGAGGGAGAGATAACAGGTCGCACGGGAAGCTTCTCCTTCTCCAGCCCGCCTGGTTCGGTTCAGGCCGAGTCGACGCTCACGGTTCGCTTCGATGCGAGTTGCGGGCAAGTAGAAGAGTTCGATTTTTCCCGCCAGCTCACTCGCCCCGGCGATCCGGACTATCTGATCGATTCGTTCGTCCGCGCCGGCGGGCTATCGCACATCCAGACGAACTTCGCCTTCTTTCAGGTTCGCGGCGCGGAGGTCTGCGAACACATCAGCGCGCTCGACCACCTCGAGCGGCAGAGGCGCGCGGGAGAGGTGGAGCAGAGCACGCTGGTTTCGTTCGATTGTGACGCCCAAGCTCTTCTTTCGATCAGCTTCAATCGCTGACGCAATCGGACGTCTGGAGGCGCGTGACCTCAGTCGGATTGGCGGTTCTACTCGTAGCCGACCTGGTTGATGACCGGAGCGGTGAGCAGCGCGTAGGTGTCGGCGAGAGCGGCGAGGCGGTGGTCGATGCCGGCTTCGTTGAGCGACTCCTGGGTGGTGACCGCCTGGAAGGTCGCGCGGCTCGGGAAGTTGTTGATGCGGAAATCGTCCCAGGCGCGTCCGTCGCCGATCAGCTCGCCTTCGATTTCGACCCACAGTCCCGGGCGTACGCCCAGTGCCAAGGTGCCTTGCTGCTGGCGGCCTCGCTCGTACAGCTCCATTGCCTCGCGTCCGGTCAGCTCGGTTTCGCGTCCGTCGGCATACTCGGCCCGCTCGTTGTAGGAGATCAAATGGATGACCGCGATCGGCGGGTCATCGGCGGTCGGCGGGTAGGGGACGGTCTCCAGGTCGACCTCGTTGAAGCCCGGAGGGAATTCGACGTTCGGTAGCTGCGCCACCAGGACGAGTGACTTCTCGACTCCTGCTTCCTTGTGTTGCGCCGCATCGCGCAGCTCGTCGCTCTCGACCATGGCGATGAAGGCGGCGTAGCTCGGGTAGCGGACCACTCCGACCTGATCCCACACGGTTCCGTCCCGCGCATCGAGTGAGACCTGGACGTCAGCGACGTAGACCGGCTCGGCGCCGATCGAGAACAGAATCGGAAGGATCAGGGATCCATAGATGTCGTCCGCCTCGCGTCCGCTGAGGTCGGTTTCGCGGCCATCCGGGTAGCGTGCGTGCTCGCGATGCTTGATGAAGTTCACCATGTAGAACGGGCCGTCGTCTTCGGGCGTCGTCGTCAGCATGCGTTCGGCGACCTCGTAGTTGATTTCGCCAAAGGTCTGACCGCCGAAGAGCTCGTCGATGCGAGCATCGAGCGACGAGGTTGAGCCGCCGTCGTCATCGCCGCAGGCCACCAGGCACAGAGCTACGAGCAGGGGAAGGATCGCCGACCGTATAGTCACATTCATGATAGCGACAGACTATGTGTCGCTACGGACATTTGTCAATGCCGCCGCGAGGCCAGGCACGGCCGACGCTCCCAGCTTCTCCAGCCCTAGCCACTAGCCCCTGACCCCTGTACTTCACCTCGATGGCGGAAAATGTGGAGATCAAGGCGCGCTGCGCCTCGTTGGCGAGACTTCGCGAAACGGCGCTGGTGTCCGGCGCGGTGGCGGCAGGTGTTCTGGAGCAAGTCGATCGCTACTTCGAGATCGACGGGCACCGGCGGGTGAAGGTTCGCAGCTTTGCCGATGGCGGCGCCGAGTTGATCGAGTACGATCGGCCGGAGATCGACGGGGTGCGGCTGAGCCATTATCGAGTGACACCGGTGGGCGACGGCTTTGGTCCGTTTGTCGGGCGCGAGCCTTTGTTGGTGGTGCGCAAGCGGCGCGAGCTGCTGTTGCTCGACAACGTCCGCGTTCACCTGGATCAGGTCGACGATCTCGGTAGCTTCCTCGAGCTCGAAGCCGTGGTCGACGAAGAGCACGACGAAGCGCGTTGCCGGCGCCAGGTCGACGAGCTACTCGCAGCCTTCGGGCTCGGAGAGAACGATCTCATCCGGGCGTCGTATTCGGATCTGCTGGCGAAGTGAGCAGATAGTCACTGTAAGGCCTGTGCCGTGGCGAATTGCGTGGGCGCATTTTTCTATCCACAGATTTCGCAGATTTTCACAGATCTGGTTCCAGGTTCTCGGAAGGCCGATCTGCGTAAATCAGCGTCCATCTGCGGCAAAGAAAGGAGAGCCGGCTCCAGTCGGTTTGCAATCGGCGGTTCCGATGGAGGATGTTTTTGGTCCGGGAGGATTGATGATGTCCGAGTTCGACGAAGCGCGTGCCGAGGAATTTGCTGGCCGCATGACCCAGGCGCTCAACGGCGGGTTTGTCGCCTTGATGGCGAGCATCGGTCATCAGACCGGCCTCTTCGACGGGATGGCCAAGCTGGCGCCATCGACGTCCGAGGAGATTGCCGCCGCGTGCGAGCTAAACGAGCGCTATGTCCGCGAGTGGCTGGGAGCAATGGTGGCCGGCGGTGTCGTCGAGTACGACGCCGCTACTGGGCGCTACGCACTGCCGGCGGAGCACGCCGCGTCTCTGACCCGTGCGGCGGGTCCGGCGAACATTGCGACGGTGATGCAGTTCCTGTCGTGCATGGGAGAAGTCGAGACCAAGGTCGCGGACTGCTTTCGCCGCGGCGGCGGGTTGTCCTACGCTGACTACGAGCGTTTCCACGACCTGATGGGTGATGTCTCCAATCCGATCCGCGAGCACACGTTGGTGCAGAGCACCTTGCCGCTGGTACCAGGGCTGATTGAGAGCCTCGAGCGCGGCATCGACATGCTGGACGTCGGCTGCGGCTCTGGACATGCGATCAACCTGCTCGGCCGCCAGTTCCCGAAGAGTCGTTTCTGGGGGTACGACTTTTCGGAGGAAGCGATCGACAACGCCGCTGCCGCCGCCGATGAGTGGGGGCTGTCCAACGTCAATTTCGAGTGCCGCGACGTCGTCAGTCTGGCGGACGGCAAGAGCTTCGATTTCGTGACCGCGTTCGACTCGATTCACGACCAGGCGGAGCCGCGCAAGGTTTTGCGGCAGATTCGCGAGGTGGTTCGGCCCGGCGGTTCGTTCCTGATGGTGGACATCCAGGCGTCGAGCCGACTCGAGAACAACGTCGGGCACCCGATCGCTCCTTATATGTATGCGATCAGCACGATGCACTGCATGAGCGTGTCCCTCG
>JAUIGL010000104.1 GCA_030430165.1 bacterium
ACGACCATGATCTCGATCAAGGTGAACCCCGCTTGCAGCGAAAGTCGTTTCATCGTTGCCTCCGTTTTGGATATTGCCCCCGTGCGCGCTGGCACGCTTCGATGGGCTCGACCCGCCTCCAGCGGGTCTCCTACTCTTGCATCCTGAATCTTGCCCCCAGCGAGCGTCAGAAAAATTAGAAACCACGGGTGAACACGGAGGCACACGGATAATCGAGCCCTGCCGAGGCATCCTCGAAATCATCCGTGTGCCTCCGTGTTCACCCGTGTCCCCAAAATCAGCGTCCATCAGCGGCAATCTGCGGCAAAATTCTTTTGGCATTACCAATCGCAATCGGCGGACTACCCGACGATCTGGTTCAACTCGAAAATCGGCAGCAGAATCGCGATCACCATGAAGGCGACGATTCCACCCATAAATACTACCAGGACCGGTGCCAGGATGCTGCTGAGTGCGTTCACCGAGGCTTCGACCTCGTTGTCGTAGGCATCGGCGGCCCGCGACAGCATCGACTCGAGCTCTCCGCTGCGCTCGCCGACGGCGATCATGTGCACCAGGAGCGGCGGGAAATGGCCGCTCGCCCGCAACGGCTCGGCCACGCTCTGCCCCTCCCGGATGCTGTCACGGCCGGCCTCGATCGCGCCTTGCAGCACGCTGTTGTTGACCACGTGCTTGACGATGTCGAGCGACTGCAGCAGCGGCAGGCCGCCATCGAGCAGCGTCGAAAGGGTACGCGCGAATCGCGCCAGCGCGATCTTCTTCATGACTTTGCCGAAGTACGGGACGCGCAAAACCAGACCATCGAAACGCAAGCGGCCTTTGGGGGTGCCGATCCACGCGCGAAGCGCAAGGTAGGCAGCCATCACGACCAGGATGATCACCCACCAGTACTGCGCCGTGAAGTCGGAAATCGCCAGCAAGACCACCGTGATGCCAGGGAGCTCCTGCTGCGTATCCTTGAAAATCTTGGTGATGCTAGGAACCACGTAGGACAGCAGAAACAGCAGAATCAGGAAGCTGATCGAGCCCATCACGATCGGATAGGTGGTAGCCGAGCGGACCTTGGCGCGGAGATCGGCGGCGCGCTCGGTGTAGTCGGCGAGCCGCACCAGCACGATGTCGAGCGCGCCACTGGCTTCACCGGCACGCACCATGTTGACGTAGAGGTCGTTGAAGACCTGCGGGTGCAGCCCCATGGCGTCGGCCAGGTTTCCACCCTCGACCACGTGCTCGCGGATCTGCGACAAGATCCTCTTCTCGGCGGCGTTGTCGACCTGCTCGATCAGCGCTCCGAGGCAGTCGACCAGCGGCAGACCCGCTCCCACCAAAGTCGCGAGCTGGCGGGTGAGCAAGGCCAGATCCTGCGGCTTGATGCGCTCGAAGTAGGCGCGGATATCGGTCGCCGACTGGGTGACCGAACGCGAGGACCCGCCGCTCTGCTGGACCTCCTCTTCGATCGAGGTGGGGAAAACCCCCTGACCGCGCAACTTTTGCCGCGCTGCCTTCGGGGTGTCGGCGTCGACGATTCCGGAGACGTTCCGGCCGCCGTCATTGAGCCCTTTGTACGCGTATACCGGCATCGTTCAATGCATCGACGCGCGAGCCCGGCCCGGGATTCAACGCGCGCGGACGATGGTCGCGCGTCAGTGCACTCCGAGGTCGTCCTGCGTGACGCGCAAGACCTCGTCAATGGTCGTCAATCCACGCATGATCTTGTCCGCCCCGTCCTCGCGCAAGGTCGTCATCCCCTTGGCGGCGGCGGCACGCCGGATCTCCGCCGAGTCGGCCGCGCGCATGATCAAATTGCGAACCTCATCGTCGATCACCAGCAGCTCGTGAATTCCCGATCGCCCGCGGTAGCCGGTCTGCTTGCAATCCTCGCACCCCTCGCCCGCCTTGTAGACCGGATTGTCCTCGAGCATGTCGAGGGTGACACCGAGCTGGCGCAGCTCTTCCATCGGCGGCCGGTATTCCTCGCGACAGCTCGGGCAGACGCGCCGAATCAGTCGCTGGGCCATCACCGCAATCAGCGAGGACGAGACCAGGAACGGCTCGATTCCCATGTCGAGCAGGCGGGTGATCGCCGCGCACGAGTCGTTGGTGTGCAGAGTAGAGAAAACCAAGTGTCCGGTGAGCGCCGCTTGGATCGAGATCGCCGCCGTCTCGGAGTCGCGAATCTCACCGACCATGATCACGTCCGGATCCTGGCGCAGAACCGATCGCAAGCCGCTGGCAAAGCTGAGGTCGATCTTCGGGTTGACCTGGATCTGGCCGACACCGTGCAGCTGGTACTCGATCGGATCCTCGATGGTGATGATGTTCTTGTCGGTCGAGTTGATGCGCGACAACGCGGCGTACAGGGTCGTCGTCTTACCGCTGCCGGTCGGGCCGGTCACCAGGATGATGCCGTGCGACTGGCGGATCAGTTGGTCGACCGAGTCGAGCTTGTTGCCACCGAGCCCGAGCTCGTCGAGCCTGAGGATGGTCGACGAGCGGTCGAGCAGCCGCATGACGACGCGCTCGCCGTGCGCGGTCGGCACCGTCGACACGCGGATGTCGACGTCCTTACCAGCCAGCTTCACCCGGATGCGTCCGTCTTGCGGCAGCCGCTTCTCGGCGATGTTGAGGCCGGCCATGATCTTGATGCGCGAGATGATGACGGGCTGGAATCGCTTCGGCGGCGAAATGATGTCGTAGAGCACGCCGTCGATGCGGAAGCGCACGGTCAGGTCGCGCTCGTACGGCTCGATGTGAATGTCGCTGGCGCGATCCTTCACCGCCTGGAACAGCAACGAGTTGACCAGGCGAATGATTGGCGCCTCGTCGTCGGCGTCGAGCAGGTCGACCGGCCCCTCCAGCTCGGTCGCCAGCATGTCGAGCCGCTCTTCCTCGAGACCGTCCATCAAGTCGGAGGCATTCCCCGAGGCGAGGTCGTAGACGCGGTTGATGCGGTCGACGATCGCATCGCCCGGCGCCACCACCACGCGGATCGGCTGGTGCAACAACACGCGAAGGTCGCCGAGCGGGCCGAGCGCGGTCGGGTCCGAGGTCGCGACCACGATCGCGTCGTCGTCGCGCCGGATCGGCAGCAACTGGCAGCGCTTGGCGAAGTTGATCGGCAGCAGGTCGACGCACTCGCCGGCCGTCGGATCATCCTCTGGTAGCGTCTCCAGAAACGGCAGGCCGTAGTGGTTGGCAACGGCGCGGGCATAGGAAGTCGAGTCGATCGCCCCCATCTCGCGCAGAACGTCGCCGAGCCGCTTGCCCTCGCGCTGGCGCTCGCGCGCCCGCTCGAGAATCGTCTCCGAGATCGAGCCTTCCTCGATGATGCAGGCTTCGAGAGATTTGGCCGCAACTGCCATGACCGCCTCTAGTCTACAGGAGTCCAGGCCGCAGGGTTAGCGGAAGTTGCATCCCGCAGCTCGCGCCAATGCAGGTATTCGCCGCTGGACGGGTCGACCGGCATCCCCTCCGGGTAGACCAGCTGCGCCTCGCGCAGCGTCGGGTAGGCCTCCAAAACATGGTAGAAACCGTCGTATTTGTCGCTGGTAAAGCGATATTGCCGGCCTTCGCGGAAGAGCGCCGCGAGCTGGGAGTCCTCCTCGAGCGCAACCGCCAGCAGTCCACTCGAGCTCTGCAGGCCCGGCGGGGCGGTGCCGCGCGAAGCGAAATTCGCCATCAGGATGAAGCGCGGATCCGGGCGCGCGTGGCTCGGCTGCAACTGCACCAGGTCGAGCGATGGGTCCTCGACGACCGCCTGGCCGTTCTCGATCACCACCCGTTTGGCCGGCGGCTTCACCACCGATGCCGACGGCATCGTCATCGCCGGCCGGCTGTCGGGAGAAGGACCGCTCGGTTTCTCGATCAGCAGGCCGTCTTTCGAATGATCCAGCTCTTCGAACTCGGAAAGGTCCGGGTTCCACGAGGCGGCGTCGAGCCGATTGCGCCGCTGGTTGGGGAAGCGATGTTCTTCCATGAACGAGCGCAGGGCGTCGCGACGTTCGAGCGAGCGATCGCGCAACTCCAGCGGATTGCGGACGATGTGCGGCGTCAGAAAGATCAGCAGGTTGTTCTTGTTGGCGCGACGGCGAGTCGAGGTGAAGAAGTTGCCGATCACCGGAATGTCACTGATGTACGGCACTCCGTTCTCGGTGTTCTGTTTGCCGTCGGCAATCAGACCGCCGATCACCACCGTGTGTGCGTCGCGCACCACCACGGAAGTCGTCGCCGAGCGAATCGTCGTCGTCGGACCCACCAGATTGGGGTCGCTTCCCGCGACCGCGCTGTCGACCACCGCCGACACTTCCTGGAAGATGTCGAGCCGCACCATGCCGCCTTCGGAGATCTGCGGTGTGATGCGCAGGGTGATACCGACGTCGCGCCGCTCGACCGTCGCGAAGGTGTTGTTGAGGTTGACGTCGCTGGTCGACCGCGAAGCAATGAACGGCACGTTCTGACCGACGACGATTTCGGCCTCGAGGTTGTCGGTCGTCAAGATATTCGGAGCCGAAAGGATGTTGGCGTTGGTATCGGCCTTGGCCGCTACCAACAGAGCCGCCTGCGCCGGCACCACCGTGCCGTCGGGCAGGCGGACGGTCTGGTTGCTCGCCGCCGCGAGAACCAGGCCGGGGATACTCGCCGGATCGGAGAGCAGCGCGTTGAGGCCGCCAGCCGAGGTCGTGTTGCGCGCGATGCCGACGCCTTCCCCGTTGAGCCCGATGCCGCCCTGGAGCTCGATGCCGAGCGCGGTGTCGGTGTCGAGCCGAACCTCCATGACGATCGCCTCGACGTAGACCTGCCGGCGCGGAACGTCGAGCTTCTCGATCACCTGCTTCAGGGTTTCGTAGTCCTGCGGCGATGCGTTGATGATCAGAGCGTTGGTCGACGGGTCCGCGGTGATCCGCACTTCGCCGACGAACTCTCCGGTGCCGCCACCGACCACCGAGGAGACCCCCTGCCCGCCGCCGGCCTGGGCAAAACCGCCGCCGCCGAGGCTGCCGCCGCCGCCGAGACCGCCGCTCCCCCGGCCGCCGGCAAAACGAGACCCGGTGCCGAGGTTGCCGAGACCGCTGAGCCCGCCACGTTGGTTGCGCGAGCTGCGGCCGAAAGCACCGAAGCCGGTGCTCGCCGGGCCGGCGAGGCCGCCGCGTTGGCCGAGTCGGCCGCCGCGCGCCGCCGTCGTGCCGCCGATCAGGCGGCTGGTGAGACCGCCGCCGAGGCCGCCGATCCCGCCGCCACCGGCGCCGATCAAGTCGGACAGCACGGGAACGATTTCGAACGAGTTGGCGTGCTTCAAATAGTAGACGTGGATCCGTCCGGTTCCATGCGGCAGAGGCACGTCGAGACGCACCACCAGATCCTTGATCCGGCGCATCTCGAGGGGTCCGGCCAGGACCACCAGGGTGTTGGTACGCTCGTCGGGAATGAGCTTGTAGGAAGCACCGGCGCCGCCGCCGGTGACGACGCTCGACTGCGCCGGCTGCGCGTTTGCCGTACGCCTGCTCCTGCGAGCGCGCGAGGTCGAGCGAGCCGGCGCCGCGGCGCCGGCCGATGTGGTCGCCACCGCTCCTTCTTCGTCGTCGGCCAGGACCTGCTCCAGCAATGCGGCGATCTCGACGGCGAACGCGTAGTTCAAACGCAACACCTCGACGCCGCGGTCCTGGCCCTCGACGTCGAGCACGTGGAGAATGCGATCGATACGATCGATGTTGGCCGACGAGTCGATCAGGATCAGCGTGTTGGTCGCAACGTAAGCCGCCAGCAGGCCGTTGGGCGACACCAACGGCTGGATGATCGGCAGCAGGTTGTTGACGTCGACGTTGTCCAGCGGCAACAGCTTGGTGACGACCTCGTCGCTACGACCCACCTGCCCCGCAGGCAGGATCGTCTCCAGGGTGGTGCTCTTCGCCTCCTGCGCCGGCAAGACTTTCAGGATCGCGCCGCTCGGCACCGTCGCGAAGCCCTTGACCTGGAGCACCGACTGGAACACCGCGTACGCTTCTTCGACGGTGATCTTCTCGGGCGAGATGATCGTCACCTTGCCCTTGACGCGTTCGTCGAGGATGAAGTTCTTGCCGGTGATCTCGGAGATGAACTTGACCAGGGCGCTGAGCTCGATGTCCTGGAAGTTCATCGTGATCTTGTCTTCGGACGACTCCGCCTGGGCTTCCTCCTCGCCACCTTCGCCGGCTGGGTCTTGCGCCCAGATGGGCGCAACACTGCTGCAAACGACAGCTATCGCCAGCCCGCAAATGGGCAACCGCCAACGCATCCACTCCATAGGGCCCCGCTCTGGTCCGTTCACCGGACCGTGTAGCTCAAGTTCTTGTCTTTGCGGTTACGCGTCACCGAAACCGCCAGATCGGAGGCATCGCGCAACTCTTCCAACAAAGCCAACGCCCGTGTCGGATCGTTCATCGCCTGACCGTTGACGCTGCGAATGATGTCTCCGTTCTTGAGACCGATTTTGTCGAAGATACTTCCACGTCGAATCGCGAACAGGCGGAAACCAGTCGCCTCTCCCCCTTCGAAGTGCGGCACCGCTCGGATCTGGGTGAACAACTGGCTCATGTTCTCGAGAGCGTTGTCGACTTCCTCGCGATCGACGATGTACTCGGTATCGCTGACCACTTCGACACCCTTGACCTCTTTGGTGGCGCTCGAGCCGCTACTCGACGAGGAGCGCCGCGAGGAAGTGAAGCGGGTCGGCTTCGACGGACCGGTAGTGTCCTCAATCTCGAGAATCTCGTCCTTGCCGTTGCGCGTGAGGATCACCCTGTCCCATTCCACCGCCTTGACCACGGCGTCGCCCGGGACCTCCGCGCCGACCTTGTAGACACCCTGCTCGCGCTTCTTCTCCTCCTCGATGATGCAGTACGAATCGTTCTCGTCGTCGTACAGCGCGACCCCCCAGAGCTTGAGACGCAGGTTGGTGATCTCCGGAACCGTATCTTCGACCTGGGCTGCGGCGATCACTTCCTTCTCCGGGTTGAAGATGTCTCGCTTGTGGATCAGGGCATAGTGCGACTTCGACTGCTTCCGCTCCTTGGCGAGCGGCGGAGGGGGTGCCGAGATTTCGGCGTGCGGCACCTCCGACAGCCGGACCGACAAAGCGGTCCCGACGATCGCAGACGCCGAGTAGGCGGCTAGGGCGAGGAGAATCAGATTCACCACCACCAGATATCGGGGCGAGAAAGACATGTGCCTAAAATCCGGCATGTTTTATGATAAACCTCCCTGCTGATTCAAGGCAGGCCCGATATTCGGGGCCAATCGAGCAGTTGACGACTACCCGGGACGGGGTTAGCTGTGGAGAAAGAAAGACGAAGCAGCGCGAAGAATCTTCAGATCCGCGCCAGGAATTCCAAAATGACGGTACAATTTCTCGAAGAAAACTCGCCAGAGTCGAACACCGAGAGCGGCGAGCTTCTCGCGTTCACCGAAAAAGCCGTGGAGATGGTCCGCCAAGCCGCCGAACGCGAGGGAGGCGAGGGCCACGGCCTGCGGGTCGGAGTCATCAACGGCGGTTGCTCGGGAATGCAGTATCACCTCGCATTCGAGGCCGGGCCGAAGGCCGAGGACTCGGTACTCGACATCGGTGGTGTCCCCGTCTTCATCGATGCGGACAGCCAGCAGTATCTGCGCGGAATGACCATCGATTACGTCTCTGGCCTGCACGCCGCCGGCTTCAAGTTCGTCAATCCCAACGCTTCCCGCACCTGCGGCTGCGGCACCTCGTTCGCTACCGAGTAGCGGCGCCGCCGGGGCGCACCGCGCCCGGCAGCCCGTTGACGAAGGCCGAGCACAGGCCGAGAGAAAGTACCATCTCGACCAGCAGGATCATCGCCGGTCCGCCCCGCATCACGTAGAGGACGAGATAGATCCCCAGCGCCGAGCGCACCGCGAACACCGCCAGGCCGACGAATACGGCTACCAGACGTCGCGGCGGGTCCAACGACCCCCACCAGAACAGCGCTGCCAGGCCGGCGTGAACGACCGCCAGACCGATCCAGAATGCGGCCGGCATCAAGCCCAACAGCTCGACCGCGCTGGCGCTCGGCCGCAGCACGATGAGAACGACCCAGGCGATCGATACCAAGGCAGCAAACCTCAGATGGAACCACACGCTGATTACCTTCGGCCCGTCTTCGCTTCGCAGTCAAGCAAACTATGGGTAAGGATTCGCGGAATCGGTGGGCAAGAGCCGACGTGCCGGTATATCATTCTGGCCTACCCCAACCCACAACCGACCTAGGAGGGAGAAACGATGAAGCGATCGATAGCCTGGCTCGCAGCCATTTGCCTGGCCTCTGTGGCCCCGGCGCTCGCCGGAATGGGCGACATGATGGGAGATGCCGCCAAGAATGCGGTTGCCGACGCCGCTGCCGACGCGGTCGCGCCGGCCGATGCGGCGGCGGCGGACGCCGAAGGCGAAGCCGCCGCGGCGGCCGACGATGCGATGGCCGAGGGCGAAGCGGCGGCGGATGCTGACGGGATGGCCGAGGGCGAAGCCGCCGAAGCTGAGCCCGCGACCCTGACCGATACGGTGCAGAAAGCCGGCGCGGCCGGCGTCGAGGCCGCCGCCCAGGAAGGCCTGCGCGGTGGTGACATGGGATCCATGGGCAAGAAGGGTGGCTCGGCCGCGGTCGACAATCTGATGGGAGGCTCCGGCAAGTAAGTACGGAGCCGCGCCGCCCTACCGCGCAGCGAACGGGCGGCCGTCTCGACCCCGGGATGACGACAGGCTCTGCGGGCGCCGCCCGCAGAGCCTGCCCCGGAGTCGATTTCGAGCGCAATCCACGTTAGTTGCCGGCTTGTGCTCACGGTAAGCCAACTCTGCCGCTCGTTTGGCGGCCAGACCGTGTTCGACAACGCGAGCTGGTTCGTCGACGAGAACGACCGGGTCGCCTTGGTCGGCGCCAACGGGTCGGGAAAATCCACCCTGCTCAAGATGGTGGCCGGCCTCGAACGACCCGACGACGGCACCATTGCGATCCGCCGCGGCGGCTCGGTCGGCTATCTGCCGCAGGACGGAATCTCCGCCGCAGGGCGCACCGTGCTCGAGTCCGCCCTGCGCGCGTTCGACGGTTTGCGCGAGATCGAGAAGGAATGCCAACGCCTCGAGCAAGAGCTCGGCACCGCCGACCCCAACGGCGACGGCTACGCGCAGATCCTCGAAGACTATTCCACGGCGCGCGAGCGCTGGGACCAGATCGGATCCTACGACTACGAAAGCCGCGCCGAGGCGGTACTCGAAGGGCTCGGCTTCAAGACCTCGGACTTCCGCCGCGACGGCGGGGAGTTCTCGGGGGGCTGGCAGATGCGCATCGCGCTCGCCGTGCTCCTGCTCGAACAGCCCAACATTCTCCTGCTCGACGAGCCCACCAACCACCTCGACCTCGAGGCGCGCAACTGGCTCGAAGAGTTCCTCGCCGACTATCCGCACGCAGTCATCCTGGTGGCACACGATCGCTACTTCCTCGACGTCGTCGCCAAGCGCATCACTGAAGTGTCGGGTGGCAAGCTCAACGACTATCCGGCCCCCTACTCCCGCTACGAGTCGGCGCGGGCGGAAAGTCTCGAGCAAGAACGCGTCGCCTACGAGGCCCAGCGCGAGGAGATCGAGCGCGTCGAGGCCTTCATTTCGCGGTTCCGCTACCAGGCGTCGAAGGCGGCCCTGGTGCAGAGCCGGGTCAAATACCTGGAGAAGCTCGAGCGGGTGCCGGCACCGGCGGGGGGGACGCGCCAGGTGCGGTTTCGCTTCCCCAAGTGTCCGCGCAGCGGACGCGAGGTTCTGCGCGTCGAGAACGCGCGCAAGGCCTACGGCGATCTGGTCGTCTACGAGGGGCTCGATCTGACCATCGAGCGCGGCAAGAAGGTCGCGCTGGTCGGACCGAACGGCGCCGGCAAATCGACCCTCATCCGCATGCTGGCCGGGGTCGAGCCGCCGACTTCCGGCGAGCGCGTGCTCGGTCACAACGTCGAGCTCGGCTACTTCGCCCAGGACCAGACCACCGCGCTCGACTCCAGCGCCACGGTTCTCGAGGAAACCACCAACGCCGCCCCCTTCGACGTCGCCCCCAAAGTGCGCCAGCTGCTCGGCGCCTTCCTCTTCTCGGGCGACGCAGTCGACAAGCCGATCAGCGTTCTCAGCGGCGGCGAGCGGCATCGCCTGGCCCTGGCCCTGCTGCTGCTGCGCACCACCAACTGCCTGCTGCTCGACGAGCCGACCAACCACCTCGACATGACTGCCAAAGCGGTGCTGCTCGACGCGCTGCGCAACTACGACGGCACCGTCGTCATCGTCGCCCACGACCGCTACATCCTCGACGAGCTGCCCGAGGAGATCATCGAGGTCGGCTCCGGTCATGCCACCCGCTACTTCGGCAACTACGAGGACTACCTCCTACAGAAGATGCGCGAGGAAGCGGGTGACGGGCCAGCTCGCCAGCCGCTCCAAGACGGCCGGCGCGAGTCGAAGGCCGGCGACTCTGCACCGAGCTCCCCAGGCGCGACGCCGGCGGCGTCGAAGCTCCCGGCCGACGCCGGGCGTTCGCGAGCCAACAAGCCCGACCGCCAGGCGGCACGCCGCAAACGCGATCTCGAGCGCGCCGAGGCGGCGATCAGCGACCGCGAGTCGGCGCTTTCGGAGCTCGAGTCGCAAATCAACCAGCCCGACTTCTACGAGACCCACGACAACCCGCAGGCGGTCTACAGCGAGTACGCCAAGCTGAAGAAGGAAGTCGAGGGCCTCTACAGCAAGCTGGAGAAGCTCGAAGCGTCCTCCTGATCCGGCGCTGGCCGCCGCCCTCGGGTCGAGCCCTCACCGCTGGTACTTGCGCACCGCCCGATTGTGGTCGCGCAAGCTCTTCGAGAAGACGTGGGTTCCGTCGTTGCGCGACACGAAGTAGAGCGCCTTGGTCGCAGCCGGAGCGACCGCTGCCTCGAGCGCGGCGCGGCCGGGATTGGCGATCGGACCCGGCGGGAGCCCGGTGTGGACGTAGGTATTGTACGGCTGCGTGTTGGCGAGATCACTGCGCCGGATCGGCTTGCTCCAGTCGCCGTCGCGGCCGTAGATGATCGTCGGATCCGACTGCAGCTTCATCCCGAGACGCATCCGGTTGTGAAAGACGCCGGCCACCATCGCGCGCTCGCCGTCGCGGCCGGTCTCCTTCTCGACGACCGACGCCAGCACCACCATCTCCTCCTCGCTCAGGCCGCTGTCGCGCCGCTGCTCGGCGAGCTGCGCGCTCACCTCGGAGAAGCGCCGCAACATGCGTTCGACCACCTCGCGCGGCGGCGTTGCCGGCGCGAACTCGTAGGTGTCGGGAAACAGGTACCCTTCCATTCCCGTCGCCGGCAGACCGAACTCCGCCAGCAGCTCCGGATCCTTCATGACGCACTCGTAGACGTCGCGGCCGCCCAGGCCGGCACGTTCGAGAGCGCCCCGGATCTGGCGCGCCGTCAGCCCCTCGGGAATCGTGACCCGCCGCGCGAATGACTCCGAGCCGCGCAGCTTGGCCAGCACCTCGTCCGGGGTCAGCGGCTCGGAAAAGAGAAACTCGCCGCTGCGTACCAGACGGTCGGCGCCGGTCGCGCGAGCCCACAGGCGCAGCCACAGCGGACGTTCGACTACTCCGGCTCGGCGAAGACGTTCGGCGGTTTCGCGGAAGGAGGCGCCGCTCGGCACAACCACCACGACCGGCCGCGGCGGCGCGACGGCGAGCTTCATCCAGCCGTCGACGCGCCATGCAGCATAACCAAGCAGTAACAATGCGATTGCTGCGACGACCCCAAAAACCCTTAGAATTGTTCGCATTTTCCCAGTCGAAGTACCTTGATTTATGGGGTTTATCACAGAGCGGTAACGGTTCGCATCCGGCTTCTACAGCCTTGACAATCTGCTGGGCCGCGGGCAACCTCCGCGTTGGTATGGGTGTTCGACGGTTGTGGGGAGGGGTGGGGCCTGAATCGGGCCGACTGGCAACGGTGACACGACTCGCGCTCGCTGTGGTCGCGATCACACTCGGCACCGAAAACGCCAAGGCAGAGGGAACCTCGCTGGTCTCCGTCTCCGACTCCGTCACCCACGTCGTCAGCCGCGGCGACACTCTCGGCACCATCCTCGGCCGCTACGGCATCAGCCCCGGCGAAGTGCATCGCTGGTGGGCGGCTGCGAAGCCGACGAGGGATCTCAGCAGGCTACGCGTTGGTCACAAGCTCGAACTGTCGTTCTCGGAGGAGCGCCAGCTGGTGAGCCTCGGCTACACCATCGACGAGAGTGAGCGCCTGCTGGTCGAGCGCGACTCCTTGGAGGGTCCGATTCGGACCCGCGTGGTCGAAGACAACGTAGTGATCACTCCGCAAGGCGCTCGCGGCCGTGTCGAAACCACCTTTTATGCCGCCGCCCGCAGAGCCGGGATCCCCGAAGTCGTGGTCTCGGAGATGGTCGACGTGCTCGGCACCCGTCTCGACTTCGCTTCCAAGGTACGCCCCGGCGACCGCTTTCGCGTGCTCTACGAGGGACGCCAGGACGACCGCGGCCGCCAATTGCGCCCCGGCCGACTGCTCGCCGCCGAGTACTACGGGGCGCGCCAGTCGGTAGCCGCCTTCATGTACGAGGACGAAGCCGGACGCATTGGCTACGTCGACGCCACCGGGCGATCGCTCGACGATTCGCTACTGCGCTACCCGTTGCAGTTCACCCGTATCACTTCGACCTTCTCCTACTCGCGCTTCCACCCGATCCTCAAGCGCCGCAAGCCCCACCTGGGCGTCGATTTCGCCGCTCCGACCGGTACTCCCATTCGCGCGATCGGCCCGGGCACGGTCAAATGGTCGTCCTGGAAGGGCGCCTTCGGTCGCCACGTCGAGATCGATCACGGCGACAAGCTGACCTCCGCCTACTCCCACCTGAGCCGGATCCACCCGTCCGTAAAGAAGGGTCGCCCGGTGCAAAAGGGACAGGTCATCGGTTGGGTCGGTCGCAGCGGACGAGCCACCGGGCCGCACCTGCACTTCGCCATCTTCGAGAAGGGTCGCTACGTCAACCCGCTCAAGGTTCGCCGCGCGCACAGCGTCACCAAGGTCGACCCGGGGCGTTTCGTCGCCCAGCGAGAGCATTTGACGGCTCAGCTGCGCGCCGTCACCACCCACCACCAGCCGCGCCGCAGCGCTCAGCCGGTCTCGATGTCATCGCTGAACCAGGCCGAGCACGTGAAGCCCTGCACGCTCACTTTCTGAGCGGCACGCCCCCTCTCAGCTGCTTCCGCGCGCCGCAATCGCGGCGGTGACCAATCCCGGCGCGTCCGACATGACGCCGTCGACGCCCAACCGGAGCAGCCGGGCAATCTCCTCCGGCTGGTTGATCGTCCACACGTGGATCTCCAGACCCACCGCATGGGCCCCGGCGATACTCTCGGGCGAAACCAGCACCCGGTCGCCGAAGTCGGTGGGAATCTGCAGCGCCACACCGGGCGGATGGTAGGAGTCGAGCGTCCCCTCCTCGAGGCGGGTGAAGAAGGCAAGTACATCCTCGGTGCTACTGCCGGTGACGATTTCGTCTCCCACCGCATCGCGAATCGCGGTCATGATCGAGGCGTGCTCCGCTGCCAGCAGGGTTCGCTCGACAACGCCGGCGCGGCGCAAGATGGCGACGACCTCGTCGACGATCGGCGGATCACCCTGCTTGATCTCGATATTGAAGCGACCCTCCGGGTGCGCCCGCAGCACTGCCTCGAGAGTCGGCACCCGCACGCCCTGCCCGCGGTAGGGAAACGACTTCCCATCGACGGTGAACCGGTGGCCTGCATCGAGACTCTCCAGATCGCGCCACGCCATCTGCCGCACTGGCCCCGAGCCATCGGTGGTGCGATCGACGAGGTCGTCGTGGTGGACGACGATCACGCCATCCGAGGAGGCGTGGACGTCGAGCTCCAGGTACTCGACGCCAAAGGCGGCCGCCAAGGCGAACGAGGGCAACGTATTCTCCGGGGCCAAGGCGGCTGCACCGCGGTGGCCGAAGGCGCGCGGGCGCGGCGGGCTCAGATACGACATGGCACGACCCTGCCGCGAATCGGGGGCCGCGTCCAGATCGGAGGCCGCGACTCAGTGAACCTGCGGCGCTGCATCGTCGAGCGCCAGGACCTCCGCCGACAGCTGCTCGAAGCCGCGGCGCAGCGCCCGGCCGTTGTCGCGCAGCTGCTTCTCGAGCTTGCGCTGGCGCTGGCGCTCGCCCGTCTGCAAAGCGGCGACATACGACGATTGCAGGGTCGCGCGTTGGCGCAGAGCGCGGTCGACGACCGCCAGCGACATCACTCCGACATTGTCGCCGCGCCGCCGGTCGGAGGCGGCGATGAAGCGACTCAACAGACCGGTGTGGTGCTTCTCGACCTGCGCAGCAAAGCTGGCCGACTGAACCGGCGCCTCGTACACCGCCCGGGCGAAGCACTCCAGGGCCGCGCCGAGCTCACCCGCCTGGAGAGCCGCGTCGCCACGGTCGACCAGATCCTCGCAGCGGCGCAGTCGTCCCTTAGAGAAGATTCCCGACATCGGCCCGGCGACTGCCTGCCAGAGGATACTCGTCAGGTAGCCGAAGACGGCCAGACCGGCGAGCGCCAGCCCGATTGCAACCACCACATTGCCCATGGCTCGACCGATACCCGAATCGATGACGCAACCGCCACCCCACAACCGATCGGGCGAAATTGACAACCCTCAACGAGGTACCTACGCTTGCCGGATCGGCTCGGCCGACGCGGCGCCGATCGGACAGGCAAAGGAGAACGATTGATGTTGAAGAAGTTGCGGTGGGCCTTGGCGCTCATGTCGATGATTCCCGGGATCGCCAGCGCCGGATGGATCATCGAGTGGGAGCACACTCCGGTGCGCGCCGGCGAGCGACTCGAGTCGAAGCGGGCCATTGCCTACATCGAGGACGACAAGACACGGGTCGAGCAAGACCACATCACCACCGTCTACGACTACGACGAAGGCACCTTTACCCTGCTCAATCCGACCAGCCGCTACTACTGGAGCGCCGGTGTCGACGACTACGTGAAGGAGTCGGTTCGCAACCGCGACCGCAACCTGCGCAAGAAACTCGGCACCGAGTCGGAGGACGACGAGGAGCTACCCGAGGTCGATCTCGAGTCGCTTCCGGAGATCAGCGTCGAAGCCACCGACGAGATGCGAACCATCGCCGGACATCAGGCGTTCAAGCACGTGGTGCGGGTGAACGAGGAGCTCTTTCAGGAGATTTGGGTCGCGAACGATCTCGACCTCAGTGGCGACCTCGACCCGGACAAGGTCGTGAAGTTCCAAGCGCGCTCCAGCCGCGGCATGATCGGCAATTCGTCCAAGCCCTACAACGCGCTGTACCGCAGCCCCGCCTACCTCGAGCTCCTCAAGAAGGGATATGCGCTGCGAACGTTGACCCACCACATCGCCGGCGCCTTCGACCGCAAGGCCCGCTCGGTGCGCGAGGCCGACGTCGAAGACTCCAAGTTCGAGGTCCCCGCGGGATACCGCAAGGTTTCGCTCCAGGAAGTCTTCAAGACCGAAACTGAGGAAACCGAGTAGCCGCGCCAGCTACTCGGGGTCTTCGCCGAAGTGGGCTCGCGTGATCCTCTCCTTCAGGTACTCGAGCGTGCCCAGATCCTCGATGATCTCGCCGCCGGTGTCGTAGAAGAAGATCTCGCCGTCCTTGTTGCGGCCGACGGCGACCAGCCAATCGAGCTCGTCGCGATCCTTCAGTAGGTAATTGATCGTCTGGGAGACGCCCCTACCGGGGATGATGGTGATCTTGGGTCGAACAGGGCCCTTCTGCTGTCGCGCCATCTCGGCTTCCAATCGTCCCTGAGGGATCCGCAACGCTACAACAGGCCCGGCGACCTGGCAATCACGTTCCCGCTCATCCGCGCCAGTCGCAGCGCACCACCGTCTCGACGTGGTAGGTGTGCGGAAACATGTCGACCGGACGGACTTCGGATACCGCGTAACGCTCCGCCAGCACCTTCAGGTCGCGGGCCAGCGTCGCCGGATCGCAGGAAACGTAGATCAGCACGGGCGCGGCCAGGCGCAACAGCGCCGGGATCGCGCGCGCCGCGCCGCTGCGCGGCGGGTCGACGACGATACCGCTGAGGCGAAGCCCAGCCGCCGCCAACTCTTCGAGCACCACCTCGGCTCGTCCGCGCCGCACCTGCCAATCGCCATACTCGGAGCTGGCGGCCTCGGCGGCCACACAAGCCGGCTTCGATTGCTCGATCGATAGAACCCGAGCGCCACGGCGAGCCAGCGGGGCCGAAAAGTTCCCGGCGCCGGCATACGCATCGACGATACAATCGCCAGCTTGTGGCGCCAGCAGCTCGACGACCGTCCGCACCAGAACCGCGTTGGCGGTCGGATTCACCTGCGAGAATCCAGGCGCTTCCTGCGCCAGCTCACAACCCGTCTCCGGTTCCACCGTCACCCGCAGATCTCCCCACTGACGCGACCATCCGCGTCCGCGCAGCACCAGGCCGCGGCATCGAGGATGGTCGCCTAGCCAGCCCTTGCACACCTCGGTATCCGCCTTGCGCCAGGCGCCGTGCACCTCACCGGCGAGCACGACTTCGTCGCCGGCGCGATCGCGGGCGACGATCTCGAGCCGGCGCAGATCGCTGGAGAGCTGGCGCGCCAGCTTCGCCGCCGCGGGCAGGGTCGCGTCGACCGCCGACTCCCCGAGAGCGCAGCTGCCGACCTCGACCAGATCGTGTGAGCGCGCCGCGTAGAATCCGACTCGCCCGGCTTCGACGCGCAGCTTCAAGCGGTGCCGGTATCCGTACACCCGCGGCGACGCGACGACCTCGGCAACCGGGACGCGCAGTCCGCCGATCCGAGCCAGCTGCTCGGCGACGATCTCGCGCTTGGCAGCCAGCTGGGTCGGGTAGGAAAGGTGCTGCCATGGACAACCGCCGCACCGAGTCGACAGTGGGCAGGCGGGGACGCGGCGGCTGGCGGAGCTCCGCTCGACGCGAATGGTATCGGCAAAGGCGTGACTGCGCTGGCGCTCGCGCACCAGTACCTCCACCCGCTCCCCCGGCGCCGCGCCGCGGACGAACAGCACGAATCCTTCGTGGCGGGCGATCGCATGCGGTCCATACGCCATGCGCTCGACCTCGACCGTCAGCCGCTCGCCGACCTCACACTCTGCACTCACCCCTCGGTTACAACATTTTGACAAGGCCCGCGGAAGCAACGCCTCCGCAACCCTTCACTGGCACGCCGCCCGGCGAGCCGAGTGGTCGCCCAGCGGCAGTAGAGAAATCTGAGCGGCAAGGCTGGGTATTCGCTTTCGGTTCGGGCTAAGACGAAGCCATGGAGCTGGCTCTGCGGCGCGCCCGGCGTGGCGACTTCGATGCGATTTGCCAGGTCGCCGCGGACTGTGGAGCGCCGGCGCCGCCGCGCGAGCGGTCCGTCCTCAAGCGATTTCGCAATCTGGTGGCCGATCTCGGCGCCGATCTCTACGTCGCCACCGCGCGCGAGCGCCCGGTCGGCTTCGTTCACGTCGCCTATGACCGCGACCTGCTGCTCGGCCAGCGGGCGAGGATCCTCGCTCTGCTCGGCGATTCTCCGGAAACGATGAGATCCCTGCTCGACCTCGCCAGGAACCGGGCCGACCGCCGGGGTTGTCGCGATCTGCGGGTCGTGCCGGGCTCGTGGGTGCCGGACGTCGCCACGGTCGCCGCGATGGCCGGCTGGAATGCAGCCGATTGCGGATTTCAGTTTGACCTGACACAGGGCTCCGGGCAGTCTTAGCAGCCCCACGGAAAGCGCCAGATGGCTCGTTTCAACAAAGCCCTCGCACAATTGATGCAGCAGCAAGGGGGCGAGCCGCAGCCACAGCTCGACGAAACCGCCCGCCCCGGCGGCGCGCTTGCCGAGCTACGGCAGCGGATCGCCGCCGACGAGTACGAACTGGCAGCGCCGTTCGTCGAGGCCTTCCTGCGCAATCTCCGCCTGCTCGAGCCGCGCCACTCGGCCTCCGACATCGCCGCGCTCGCGCTCGGCGCCTTCCGCTTCCTGTGCGAACGACACAGCCTGCCCTTTGCGATACGCGCCTACACCCCGAACGAGGCGGAACACGGCTGGACCAGCCCGGACCTGACGATCGAGATCGCCGCGGACGACCAGAGCGCGCTGATCGATTCGATCTGTGACGCGGTTCACCGCCAGGGCGCGAGCATCGAGGTCATCGTCAGCGCCGTCGTCGGCGTCGAGCGCGACGACACCGGGATGGTGCGGCGCATCTTCCCCGCCGACGGCGATCACGACGAGTGCCTGGTTCACCTCCAGGTCGGGCAAGGCGCCAACCTGCGCGACCTCGAGAACGTTCTGCGAACTCACCTCGACCGGCTGGTGCGCGGCCGGCGCGATGCCGGCTCACTGCGCGAGCAGCTCGATCAGCTGGCTGCGCGGTTGCGGGCTCAGGCAGACGACGCCGAGGCGATCGAAACCGCCGAGTTCTTCGATTGGCTGGCCGAGAACATGACGCTCGCCGGGTACCAACAACTCGACTCGGCCGCATCCTCCGAGACCAGATCGCTCGGAGCCTATCTCGACCCGCCGGCGGCATTGAGCCGCGACTGGAGCAGCGATCTTGCCCCCGGCGAGCTCGTCATCGACAAGACACGCGCCCCGGACCCGCTCCACCCGCGCGAGTTCCTCGATGAGGTGCGGCTGCGCGCGAGTAGCGGTGACTCGGCCTTCCGCGTCGCCGGGACCCTCACCGCCCGCGCCAACACGGCCCCCTGCAGCGCTATCCCGGTGGCCCGCAAACACCTCGCCACTTTGCTCGACGAGCTCGGCGCGGCGGACGCGCCAGTCGGGCCATCCGCCGCCACCACCATCTTCGACAGCCTGCCGGTCAGCCTCGCCATCGGTGTTCCGCCGAGCGCAGCCGCGGCTCTGATTCGCGCGATTTCCGCCGCCGATGCCGAGCCGGCGTTTCGCGCCCACGTGTCGCAGACCGCCAAGGGCGAGCACACCTGGCTCACCGTATCGGTACCGCGACAGCATCTCTCTCGGGGCGACGCCGAGCGCGTCGCCGATCTCATCGACCAGAGAATCGCCCCGCTGCTCGGACGGCATCTGGTGAGCGACGACCTGGCGGTGGCGCGCCTGCACTGCGTGCTCGACATCGCGACCGACAAGCTGCGGCCGGATTTCGTCGACGAAACGATCTCGCAGGTGCGCAAGCTGCTCTCCAGCTGGCGCGACCAGCCGATCGTCGAACGCGGCGAAACGCGGCCGGCCGCGCCCAGCGCACCCGCGGTCGCGGCGGCCGAACCCCCCGCTGCGGGACGCGCGATCGAAATCAAGGCCCACCCCTCGGCGCCGCAACGCGCCTCGGTGACCGTGCGACTCGGCGATTCGGCCGGCGCGCTCAACCGGCTGGGCAAGCTGCTGGACGAATTTGGCTTGCCGATCCTCGAGCTCGCCAGTGAGAGCGACATCTGCAATCTCGAGGTCGAGATCACCGACGTGACCGATTTCGATCGCCTGCAACACCTTCTGCATTCCGCCTACACCGGGAACGCCGAGCACGATGCCCTCTGTTCCCTCTGCCACCGCGCCGACATCGATCCCGCAACCTTGGTCGCGCTGCGCGCCATGGCCGCTCTCGCCGAGCACCGCGGAATCGCCGCGCGTCAAGAAGTACACCAGGTGCTGGCAGCTCACCCGGAGAGTGCTGCCACTCTCGCACGGGCGTTCGAGATCAAATTCGATCCACGCCTCCCGATCACCGGCGAAGGACAGCGCCGTCGCGATCTCGAGGAGGCGTTGGCGCGCCTCGAGGTCAGCGTCAAGGCTCTCGATCGAGTGAGCCACCAGAGAATCGTACGCGCCCTGGCCGCGCTCCTGCAGCAGGCGACGCGAACCTCTCGCTACTACAACGACGACGAGAGCGTCGAGTTTCCACTCGCCATCAAGCTTTCCGCCGAACGCGAGCCAGGGGCGAGCGAGATCTTCGCCTACGCCGGCGATTGGGAGGGATTC
>JAUIGL010000105.1 GCA_030430165.1 bacterium
GGCTGGGGCCGATTTCGCAGCGGGGGGGGGGGGGCGGAAATCGGTTTGGCCGATTTCGTATCTGGGCGACGTGTAAGGTACGGTGGCGGGATGCCGGTCGTCAGTGCCACCGAGATCTCCCGCCACTACGGTGTGCATCGCATCCTCGACGGAGCTTCGGTGACGATTCAGCGTGGTGAGCGGGTGGGCATGGTCGGGGCCAACGGCGCTGGTAAGAGCACCTTGAGCCGGATCCTCGCCGGACTCGAGACACCCGACTCCGGCAGCCTCACGCGCCGGCGCGACGCGAGCATTCTCTACCTCGAGCAGTCGCCGCAGCTCCCCGATGGCACCTCGGCGCGGGATGTCGCCCTCGGCGGTTTGACCGAGTGGTGCGCGGCGCGGCGGCGCTTCGACGAAGTCAGCGAAACACTCGCCGAGGCGCAGGGAGATGCGCTTCGCGCGGCGACCGAGGCGCAGGCTGCGGCGGCCGACGATCTCGAGCGGCTCGGTGGCTGGGAGCTGTTGCACCGTGCCGACTCGATTCTCGGGCATCTCGGGATCGCCGATGCGCAGCGCGACGTGGGCAAGATGAGCGGCGGTGAGCAGCGGCGGGTGGCGCTCGCCAGGTTGCTGATCGCGCGCCCCGATCTAGCGATTCTCGACGAGCCGACCAACCATCTGGATGTCGCCACCGTCGAGTGGCTGGAAAGACATTTGCTAGAGGACTTCGAGGGGGCCGTCCTCCTGGTTACCCACGACCGATATCTGCTCGATCGCGTCGCCGACCGTACCCTCGAGGTCGGTCGCGGCAAGGTCGTGTCGTATGCCGGCGGCTACGAAACCTACCTGCAGGCACGAGCCGAGCGGCTCGCGCACGAGGAGCGTACCGAGCGCAATCGCCAGAATTTTCTCCGCTCCGAGCTCGAGTGGCTGCGCCGGCAGCCGAAGGCGCGCACCGGGAAGTCCAAGGCGCGAGTGCAGCGCGTGCTCGACGCGGCGTCGCAGGAGCGCGCGCCGGAGGAAAGAGTGGCGCAGATCGCGGCGGCGGAGGCGCGCTCGGGCAAGACCATTCTCGAAGTCGAGGGGGCGGCGATCGCGGCCGGCGACCGCGTCCTTGCGCACTCGATCGATCTGTTCGTGACCCAAGGCGAGCGCATCGGTGTGGTTGGCCCCAATGGGTGCGGCAAGAGCACATTCTTGCGGTGTCTGGTCGGGGAGATCGAGCCGACGGCGGGGCGCGTTACTCGAGGCGCCAATACCCGTATCGCCTACCTGGACCAGGCGCGCAGCGCGCTCGACGACGAGGCGACGGTGTTCGAGAACGTCATCGGCGATCTGGCAACAGTGCGTATCGGCGCCACCGATCTCACGCCGCGCTCCTACCTCGAGCGCTTTCTCTTCGACGATGCCGGCCAACGATCGAAGGTCGCAACCCTGTCGGGCGGCGAGCGAGCGCGGGTGGCGTTGGCCGCGCTGCTGGCGCAGCCGGCGAACCTGATGATTCTCGACGAGCCGACCAACGACCTCGACATTGCCACTCTGGGCGCCTTGGAGTCCTTTCTCCTCGAGCTCGGCGGCACCGCGATCGTGGTTACCCACGACCGCTACTTCCTCGATCGCATCGCCACCTCGATCCTCGCCTTCGAGGACGACCGTCTGCAGCGTTTCCACGGCGCGTACTCCGCCTACCTCGCAGAATCGGCGCTCGCGAAGGACACCGTGTCGGCCGCCCCAGCCGAGGTTGCCAAGCCGTCACGGACCAAGGTCCCTGCGCCCGGAAAGCTCAGCTATCGAGAACAGCGCGAGCTGGAGTCTCTCCCCGATGAGATCGAGTCGATTGAAGCGCGCGTGGCAGAGTTGGAGAAAGCGCTTGCCGATCCGGCCACCTATGCCGAGCGCGGCGCGGAGGTGCCGGGTCTGGTGGAGCAGCTAGAGGGGGGCAAAGCCGAGGCTGAGCGATTGTTGGCCCGCTGGGAAGAGCTCGAGATCAGGCGCGAGAGCTCCGTGCGGAGCTGAAGCGAGAACCCCATTCCTGCCTCCTGGCTCTGCTTGGGTTGCGAGTGCCGGGCTCTAGCGGACGAGATGGCGAGAGTATGGGACCAGCAGGATACGCCTCGGCAGCTCGCGCTCAGAACCAGTGGCTCAATTCGACGCCGAGGACGCGCGGGCTTGCGTAGTAGCGCACCGTCGTGCCGAAGTCCTCGGCCAGGGGCGGAATGCCCCAATCGATGTACGATTCGTCGGTGAGGTTCTTGCCCCAGAGCGCGATCTCGGTCGAGCCGTCTTGGAAGACGTAGCCGATGCGACCGTGGAGAAGGTGGTAGCCACCCTGGATCAAGGTGGTCAGCTCCGGCTCCTGGAAGTGAATGCGACTCTGGTAGTACCAGTCGAGGCGCGGGGTTAGTGTACCGGCCAGCCACGCCGGTCCGGGTGGATTCAGCTCGAAGGGATACTGCACGACCAAGTTGCTCTGCAGATCAGGCGCTTGGCGGAAGGTCTCTCCACTGCGATCGAGCGGCTCGCCGGTGATCCGACTGAAGCTGTCGAAGTCGTCGAAACGCGCGTCCAGGTAGCCGATCGACCCGCGGATCCACAGCTTGCCGATCGGCGACGCGGTGACCTCCGCTTCGACCCCCTGGACGGTCGCGCGCGCGGCGTTCTGCACGAAGACTTCGACTGTGTCGGGTACGCCGTCGCCGTCTCCGTCGGGTCCGCTGACGATCGTCGACTTTTGGATGTCTTGGTACTCGGCGAGGAACAGGGCAACGTTGGCGAACAATCGACGGTCGAAGGCGATCAGCTTGGTGCCGATCTCGAAGGAATCGAGAAACTCCGGCTCGAAGGGGACCAGAGTTTCGGCCGAAAGGCTTCCCAACGTGCCGTTGAAGCCGCCGCCGCGAAAGCCGCGGCTGTAGGTGAAGTAAGACATCAGGTGATCCAGCTTCGCTCGTTCCAGCAGTGGATCCGGGAGCCGCAGCGCGATGCTCGCCATCGGGGTCCAGGCGTCGAAGGTCGCGCGCCCTGTGGCGCGCGGCGCAGGTTCGGTCGAGTCGAGATCCTGGTTGGTGCGCGCCAAGCCCTTCTTCTCCTGGGTGAAGCGGATACCGGCAGTGAGGTCGAGCCAATCGGTGAGCTCGGCCGTTGCTTGGCCGTAGAGCGCCCAGTCCCAATTGTCGACTTCGGTCAGGCTTTCCACGCCGACGTCGATCGGCGTTCCCGGCAGGGTGATGTGCGTGGTGAAGGTGTCGTTTGCCTTCTCGAAGAAGGTGAAGGCGCCCGCCACCATGGTCAGTCTGCCATCGAAGGCCGCTCCGGTTGCCTGCAGATCCTCGCTGAACTGCCGGGCGAAGCCGGGTTCGCCGTCGTACTTGCCGCCGCCGACGCCCGCCAGTTGGGTGATCGGCAGTGCGGTCATGTCGATGTCGTCGCGCGAGCGCGGGGTCTGCTCGCGCCAGGACGAAGTCGATTTCAATGTCAACGAGTCCAGCCAATCGGGGTGTGGAGTCTCCCATTCGAGGTTGGCCCAGGCGCCGTAGCTGGCGACGTCCCACAATCCCGCGCTGTCGGCTTCGAAGTCGAACGGCCGCGAGCGCCGGCATGCATCGAGGTATCCAGCGACGTGCAGCGGGGGGTTCGGATTCTGGACCGCGCACTGCCCGCCGCGCGGTCGCGCGTGGTTGCGGGACCAGGTGCCGGTCAGGTCGACGGTGAGCTCGTCGGTGGCGATCCAGCGCAGCGTGCCGATGAACGCCAGCGAGTTGCGGTTGCTCCAGTTCTCGTCACGCAGCAGGTTCTTGGTGTATCCGCCGCGATTCGAAGAACCGAAAGAAAGGCGCGCCAGTAGACGTTCGCTGACCAGCGGTGCATTCAGAGTGGCGCGGGTTTCGACGGTGTCGAACGAGCCGGCGCGCAGGGACGCGAAGCCGGAGACTTCGTTCTTTGGCTTGACGCTGGTCACGTTGATCGCGCCGCCGACGGTATTCTTGCCGAACAAGGTCCCCTGCGGCCCGCGTAGTACTTCGACCTGCTCGATGTCGACGATATCGATGATCGCCCCTTGGGTTCGCGACAGATATACCCCGTCGACGTAGATCCCGACGCCGGGGTCGAAGGCGATCTCACCCTCGCCGCGGATGCCGCGGATGACGATTGAAGCCTCCTGGTCGCCGCGGCCGCTGAGGAACTGCAAGTTGGGCACCAGGGACTGAATCTCGTCGAGTCGGGTCACGCCGGCCTCGCGCAGCGCCGATTCGTCCAGCGCGGTTACCGAGAGTGGCGTGTCCTCCAGCAGCTCGGCGCGTTTGCGAGCGGTGACGACGATCTCCTCGATCTTCCTCTGTTCGGCTGCCGCGCCAGCGGCCAGCCACGCACATAGGGCCACGACGAGCGTGGCCCCTCTCGGTTCCCCCATGCAGCGCAGTCATCGCATCGGACGGCACCGGCGGGCAAGCGGCGCCCGGTCGGGGGCTGGTGTCGGACCTGGTTTGCCTGGTACGGCACGTACCGGGTGGCGGCGCGCGGAAGGCTGGGAGATGCAAGGATGACGATGCACGGGAACGAAGTGGACGAACCGCTCGCGCTCGGCGACTTACTCAGCCGCGGTCTGGCGCGGCCGGAGCGGCCGGCCCTGGTGTCGCACGAGGTCGAGTGGTCGTGGTCGGAGCTCGACGCGGCTACCGACCGGCTCGCGGCGAACCTGCTGGCGCTCGGTCTGCAGCCGGGCGACCGAGTGGCTTCGCTGATGCCGAACCACAGCGTGCTGCTCCTGCTCTACCTGGCCTACATGAAAGCCGGGCTCGTCGGCGTGCCCCTGAACTACCGCTACATGCCGCCGGAGATCGACCACGCGTTGGAAGTCAGTGGCGCTTCGTTGCTGATCGCCCATGCCGAACGCAGCGCCGATCTGGCGTCGAGCCGCCGTGCGGGTTCGGTGCCGCGCGGGGTGGTCCTGTTTGGGGCGCACGCTTCCGGCACCGAGACCGGTCTCGAGTCGCTTCTCGAGTGCGAGGCGCCGGGGGCACCGCCGCGCTTCGGGAATCCGGGCGACCCGGCGTTCATCTTCTTTACCTCGGGCAGCACCGGTCCGGCCAAGGGGGTTACCCACTCGCGCGAGTCGCTGGCTTCGATGTTCGCCAGCACTCGGGCGGCGTTCGAGCTGACCGCCGACGATGTGGTCATGCCTGGGTCGTCGATCTCGCACCTCGGCGGCTTCCTGTTCTCGTTCTCCGCACTCTCCGTCGGGGCGAGGACCGTCGTCGCGCACACCTTTGATCCGCCGGAGATCCTGCTCTTGCTGCGAGAGAACAGGCCTTCGGTGCTCTGCATGCTGCCGGCGGCGCTGTTCAGCGTGGTGCGCGACCATCGCGCCCGCCAGGAAGACTTCTCCTCGTTGCGGCTGTGTCGTTCGGGCAGCGACAAGGTGCCGGCCGAGCTGGAGCGAGAGTTCACCGCGTTGACCGGTCACGACATCGTCGAAGGGTACGGCTGCAGCGAAGCTGGGTTGGTGACGATGAATCCGCCCTCAGGGCTGGTCAAAGCCGGCTCGGTGGGTGTTGCTGCGCCGGGTTTCGAGCTGGCGATTCGCGGCGAAGATGGCGACGAGGTGGGGGTTGGCGAAGACGGTCGCCTGTGGTTGCGGTCGCTGACGGTGATGAGCGGGTACTGGGACAACCCCGAGGCGACCGCCGAGACGATTCGTGACGGCTGGCTGGACACCGGCGACGTGATGCGGTCCGACGACGACGGCTACCTGTGGTTTCGCGGCCGCAAGAAACAGATCATCGTGCACGACGGCTCGAACATTTGCCCGCAGGAAGTGGAGGATGCGCTGCTCGCGCACCCCGCGGTTGCGGCGGCGGGCGTGGTCGGAGTGCGCGACTTGATGCACGGCGAGAACGTGCGCGCCTACGTGACGCTCAAACCCGGCGGAAGCCTGCCGGCGCCCCACGATCTGATCGTCTTCGCGCGCGAGCGGATCGGCTACAAGGCGCCCGAGTTGGTGGAGGTGTTGCCGGAGATGCCACTCAACCCGACCGGCAAGGTCGACCGGGTCGCGCTCAAGAAGCTGGCGGAAGCGACTGTGGTCGGCGTCTAGGTCGCTAGGCGCAGCCGTCGAGCGCGGCGCGCACTGCGGCGATCAGCTCGTTCACCGCGACGCTGCCGTTGCCGTCGAGGTCGAAGGCCGAGCAGGCTTCGTCGGTAGACCCGAGGGCCAGGTTGACGCCGCGGATCAGCTCCGCGATCGACACGGTGCCGTCGCCGTCGCAGTCGCCGGGGCAGGGTGACACGCACGACATCGACAGCCGGTAGTGATGGGTTCCCGTAAACAGTGGAAAGAAGTTGTTTGCGAAGATCGTGTAAGCACCCGGCTCGAGGTCGACCGTGTACTCATCGAGCCCCGAGCCGATGTCGTTCCCGTCGCCGTCCTGCAAGAAGACGAGCGGCTCGAACGAATCTCCTTCGATCTGGAAATGTACTCGCGCGGGCGAACCGAGTGAAAAATCGAACGGGTCGATCCAAGTGTCGAGGAGAAACTCCTCGTCGGTCGGGTCGAGTTGGCCGGCGACGGTCTGCCCGCAGGCGATGGCTTCGACTTCCGTCTGCGCGCAGCCCAGCGAGAGGGTGTACGGGTAGTCGCCCGCCGGCAGCACCTCGAAGTTGTTGGCGAACACCGTGTAGTTGCCCGGCCCGAGCTCGGCGATCAACGGCGGCTCACCTTCTTCCACGGTCACGACCTGGTCGTCGGTTACGATGATGTACGGTCGGAACGACTCCGCGGTGAGCTCGAACGAGAGCGAGGTCGTCTCCTGCAGCGTGAAGTCGTACGACTCCAGCCAGGTCCCGTCGCCGAGATCGGTGTCGGAAGGGTCGAGCGAGCTCGTGATGACCTCGCCGCACAGGATTTCCGGTGGCGGTCCCGCCGCGGCGAGCGATGCGATCGTGCCGCTGACGCAGGCGGCGAGGGCGCACAGGCGACGGCGGATCGTGTGTCCGGTCATGGGGTCGGTTTTAGCAGGAACGGCGCCGAGATCGAGTCTTTCGATGGAATCCGCCGATAGCGTTTCCTTGCGCCGCGAGTGTGACGGACCTATACCTGCGCCGATCCGACTCGAGAGGTGTTGTCGATGCCGAAAACGAGACTCCCACTACTGGCGATCGTCGCCGCTCTGTTCGCCGCGGGATGCCAGACTGCCTACTTCTCGGCGATGGAACAGATCGGCTATCACAAACGCGACTTGCTGGTCGGGCGTGTGGAGGCTGCGCGGGACTCGCAACAAGAGGCGAAGGAGCAGTTCGCTTCGGCGCTCGACGAGTTCAGATCCGTCGTCGACTTCGACGGCGGGGATCTGGAGGAGCGTTACGAGGAGCTCAGCGAGGAGCTCGAGGAGAGCGAGGAGGACGCCGAGGAGGTGCGCGAGCGTATCGCCGCGGTTGATTCGGTCGCCGAGGCACTGTTCGACGAGTGGGAAGACGAGCTCGACCAGTACAGCAGCGATTCGCTGCGCAAGCAGAGCGAGCGCAAGCTGAAGGATACCCGCGCCCGTTACAAACCGATGATCGAGTCGATGCGTCGCGCCGAGAGCAAGATGGAGCCCGTGCTCGCCGCCTTCCGCGATCAGGTGCTGTTCCTCAAGCACAACCTCAACGCCAAAGCCGTAGCTTCACTGAAGGGCGAGCTGGCCTCGATCGAGACCGACATCGACGCCCTGGTACGCGACATGGAGGCCTCGATCGCCGAGGCCGACTCGTTCATCCAGGCGCTGGGGGATGATTCGGCGGCGTGATCGCCGGCCGGTATTGTGACGAGGGCGCCGCGTGCCGAATCTGGGCAGGTGAGCCGACGGGACAGTAGCAGGGATTGTGGTCGAGTCCGATCGAGAATCGGGAGGTTGTCGCACCGCGCGCTAACGCGGCGCCGTTATTGCGGCGATCCACCAAACCTCGCTTGCGGCGACGGGGCATCGCATGGAGAGCATCGTCGAGGATACGGTCGCCGTTCTGCTCGATGGCCCCGAGGCGATTCCGACGCGGTCTCCCCTGCCTCGGGGTCGGTCGCGACGCTAGCAAGCAAGGGCATCACTGCGGACCGAGGAGTGATTCGGGCCTTTCCTTTTTGGCGTAAATGGCGTATTTGGCTCTTATGAGACATGTTCCACTGTCCGAGGCTCGAGACCGGCTTTCGGCGTTGATCAACGAGGTGGCCCACGCCAAGCGCTCGATTGTCCTGGAGTCTCACGGGAAACCGAAGGCCGCGCTGGTCTGCATCGAGGATCTTCGCCGCTTGGAGACCGGCATCTCGGGCGAGCCGGCTGAGACTTCGACGGAAGATCGAATGTTGGAGTGGCTCGCGCGAACCGAGAGTGTTCTGGCGGTGCCGCGGAGCGCCGACGGATCGCTGGACGCGCTCGACGAAGTCCGGGAGGATCGGGTTGCCGAGGAAGAAGGTCTGTATCGACGCCAGCGTCGGACTAAAGCTGGTCGTCGAAGAAAACGATAGCGCTGAAGCACGCAGTCTCTGGCGAAAGTGGGCCGGCGATGGTTGTCAGCCGATCGCGCCACCGCTCTTCGTCTTCGAGGTTGTGTCGGGGCTGTGGCGGATGGTGGTGCGCGGTGACTTGAAGGAAGTCAGCGCAACAATCGCGCGCGACCGCTTGTTGGCGATGCCGATCGAGTTGCCGGCGCCGCCCGGGATGCTCCGGCGGGGGTGGGACCTGGCGAAGCGGTACGATAGGCCTCAGGCGTATGATTGCTTTTATCTCGCGGTCGCCGAGATCTTCGACACGGAGCTGTGGACGGCCGATCGTCGGTTCGTCAATGCCCTGGGTCGCGAGCATGAGCGAGTGCGCCTACTTGGTGCAGGTTCGTAGTGGCCGTTGCACACTCCAGGATATCCCGAGTTTTGGATCAGAAGGTACTGACGCTGCGCATTTCCTCGATGCAGCTGTCATCGATCTCGGTTCCCGGGGCGGCGAGGTGTTGGCGCGTAAGGTCGGCGGGACACTCATGCCTACCGAGCACGCCGTGGCCGATGCCGGGGGCGAGGAAGTACGATGCGTGTCCCAGCGTGGCGGCGACTTCCTCGGCCCAATGCGGCGGAGTGACCGGATCGAACTCTCCCCCGAAAACCAGGGTCGGGATGTCGCTGGGCACCGGATCGTTGAAAGCCTCGGCCGAAACGCCGAGGTCCAGGCCACTGCACGCGGGCATCGCGAAGAAGTTGTAGAGACTGATCAGCTCCGGGCGGCTTTCGAGAAAGGTCTCGACTTCTTCAGCTGGCCAGAATCGGCCGCGGTCGATGCACTCTACGGCGAGGAACATGCCCTCGTAGAATACGATCCTTTCGTTGATCCCCTGATCTGCCGCTCCTATGACGATTGCCTCGTTTCGGTTGAGGATGGCGGCCAGCAGGGAGGGGATCTGTGGGAGCAGATCGGTTCGGTACATCGAGTTGAACACGCCGGCGACGACGTCACCTCCGTCGATCCTGACAGAACGGAACCCGTCGTTCTTTTGGTCCGGAACTTCCAGTTCCATTGGCTCCGCGTCAAAGCTGGCGCGAACCTCGTCGAGGAGTGCGAGAAAGCTGCCGCCGACGGCGGCGCTACACAGCTCCGAAGCAGCGCACGCTTCCTCCAGCGCATCGAACGCGCGGTCGCCGGTGGTCGCGACGCGATCGACTTCCACACCTCGGTTGGGGGGACTGACGCCATCGAGAATGACGCTGCGGATGCCATTCGGTTGGCTGCGCATCGACTCGAGAGCGAGGGTCGTGCCGTACGAGAATCCGTATAGGTCCCACTCTTCGATCTCGAGCGCCTGCCGGATGTCGGCTAGGTCCTTCGCGTTCTCCACCGTGTTGTAACTGTCGATCTGCACGCCTTCGCCGCGCAGGCGGTCGATGCACTCTCGCGAGGCCTGGTTGATGATCTCGACCTCCGCGAACGGGTCGCCGGTCATGTTGAAAGTCGCCCACAGCGCTTCCTCTCGTTCGGGGCAGTCGAGGGCGGGCCGCGAGTAGCCGACGCCGCGTTGGTCGAAGAGAATCAGCTCCTGGTTGTCGTAGAGCAGCTCCGCAACATCGCCCTGCAGGGAGCTTGCGCTGGGACCGCCTTCGAGGAAAACTAGTGGCGGTCTTCCCATCGGGTTGCGCGCATTGATGCGCGCAACCGCGATCTCGATCTGCCGGCCGGCGGGGTCGTCTCGGTTCTCGGGCACGGTGACGTAGCCGCAGGTTGCGTCGGGATCGGTTGCGACGATTTCTTGCCAGCACTCGGTTTCCGCGAAGGTCGCCGTATAGCCGGGGGTGGAATCGTCGTCGTCGCCGCAGCCGGCGGTGAGGGGAAGACAGGCGAAGACGGCTGCGGCGAGGCGGTAGAGTCGTGGGGGCGCGATCGGCATCGTTTTCTCCAGGATCGAGGTGCGGGGCGGCTTACCTACGTCGCTTGTCGGGCCGTGCTCTTGGAGGAGCGACCTTCCTTCGCGGTGTTGCCGTGGGCGCTGTTGCGCAGATCCCATTGGCGGATCTTCTTCTGCAGCATGACCCGGCTGATGCCGAGGGTCTTGCACGCTTGCGCTGCGTTGCCGCGGTGCTGGGCCAGGACCTGGGCGACGTACTCGCGCTCGAAGAGGTCGCGCGCCTCCTTGAGAGTCAGATTGCCGGTGTTGATCTCGGTCGACATCTTCGGCACGTCGATGCGCTTGAATTTCTCGGAGAGGTCGGCCGGCTCGATCTCTTCGCGGGCGGCGGCCATCGCCGCGGCGCGCTCGATCTCGTTCTGCAGCTCGCGCACGTTGCCGGGCCAGTCGTGGCTCTCGAAAATGGCGAGCACGTCGGGCGCAAAGGCGCGCGGGCCCTTGCCGAACTTTTCGATGGTCCGCTCCAGCAAGTTGAGAGCGATCAGGGGGACGTCCTCCTTGCGCTCGCGCAGCGGCGGCAGCTCGATCGGAAACGCGCTCAGGCGGTAGTAGAGGTCCTCGCGGAACCTGCCCTCGCGGAACGCCGCGGCGAGGTCGACGTGGCTGGCGGCGACGATCCGGACGTCGACCTTGCGCGGTAGCGTTTCGCCGACGCGCACGATCTCGTTCTCCTGGAGCACGCGCAGTAGCTTGATCTGCATTGGGGCGGGCATGTCGCCCACCTCGTCGAGGAAGATTGTGCCGCCGTCGGCAACCTCGAACACACCAGATCGATCCTGATCGGCGCCCGTGAAGGCGCCTTTTTTATGTCCGAAGAGCTCGCTCTCGAGCAGGGTCTCGCTGAGCCCGCCGCAGTTGACGGCGACGAACTCGCGCTCGGCGCGGTCGCCGGCGGCGTGAATCGCCTTGGCGACGAGCTCCTTGCCGGTGCCAGTCTCGCCGTGGATCAGGACCGTGATCGGCGTCGCCGCGGCCTTTTCCATCAGACCGAACACGGTTCGCATCGCCTCGCTCTGTCCGACGATCGAGCGAAAGCCTCCGTCGCGGATGGCCTGGCGATTGCGCACTGCGAGCTTGCCTTTGAGCAGCTCTTCCGACTCCTGCGTTTGCGCGTAGAGCAGCGCGTTCTCGAGAGCGAGGCCGATGGCGTCGGCCAGCGCCTCGATCAGACGCAGGTCGGCCGGCTGGAAATCCCCGGTCAGCTTGTTGCGCAGCTCGATGACGCCGACGGTGCGCTCCTTGCCCCGCAGTGGCGCGCACAGCAGCGATTCCGATACCATTCCCGAGGCGGAATCGACGTTTCCGTACCAACGCGGGTCCTGGCGCACGTCGGCTACGCACTGGGTCTCGCCGTGCTCGACCACCCAGCCGGCGATGCCCTGGCCCGGCGGCACGCGGATCGAAGCGAAGCGCCGTTCGACGTCGCGGTCGACGTCGGAGACGTGCGGGAAGTAGAGCTCTGATGTTTTCGGGTCGACCAACAGGACGGCGCTGCTCTCGACCTCGAATGCTGACTTGGTGCGCGCGATCAGGATGGGGAGGAGCTCGTCGAGGTCGATGACACCGCTGAAGCTGCGCTGGATCTCGTAGAGGAGGGCACGCTCGCGGAGCTGCATCTCGAGACCCTGCGGCGCGTTCGTCGGCGGGGAAGTGCTGCTGGTCATGGCGCTCCAATCATTGCCTCCGATCTTAGGCTCGATTCAAGGGCTGACACCTGTCTGCACGCTCTCACCCTCCGTAAGAGAAAGTTTACACTGACGGGGAAGCCCCTGTGCGACAACGCTTTGCGCGGTTCGCGCGTTCAGGGTTGGAGCCGGGTGTAAGCCGCGGACGCCTCCCGCGGAGGCTTTTCCGACCCCATCCAAACCCGCCGCCGCGATGCGCAGGCTCGGTGCGGAGTCGATCGCCCAACTCGTCGCGACCGATCTCGCAGCGACCTGGTTGGAGGAGTGCGCTTTCGACACTTCGCAACCGCGGCGCCGTCGCGTCGAGAACGTGATCGTCGACCTCATCGACCTGCAGGCGGAGATCATCGACAGCCGACAGGTCGCCTGAGTCATCCGCGGGTGTAAACCGCCCGGAGTCGTAAACAAGAGTTTACGCGGTTCCCCAAGTTGCTGGAATTGCGGGGGTAATCCCCCCGGCCACAGGGGTATCGGAGCGGGTGTAAACCTGCGGCCCGGGCCGAATCCGAGCCGCCGGGCTGCATCCGTAGTTTCCGAAGCGTTGGCACGGAACCTGAGTTGTTCGACTGCATCGGGGCTCGAAACGCCCCGGCAGCGGGAGGAGCCCTGAATGAATGGAAGCAGGATGAACGCAGCGATCGCCAATGTGGGGGGCGGCGTTTCCCGTGACCGGTCTTGGCGTCCTGGCAGCTCTCTCCTTTGCCTGTGTGGCGAGGAGGAGAACCTCGACGGCGACGATCAAGACCAACCGACTGAAGTGGAGAGCAGGAAGAAGAAGCCGACGACCATCCGCCGCGGCAGAGTTCGCCGGCCGGCGCCGCCGATCATCCCGCCCGATAAACCAGGTGACCCTTCGAAGAATCGAACACGGGCCACCGAGGAAGGAGCAATCGCATGTTGACCTCGAGTCTAGCCAAATCGCAAAAGGGGATTGCCGTGGTCGACCTCGACGACCGGCGGTCTGAAGACATCGTGCGCATCCTGCGCGACGCGAACTTCGAAGCCAAGGCGTTCCGGTCTTTCGCCGATTGGCTGGAGCGGCGGGCCGGCTGGAGCGGAAGCCTGTTGATGGGCGGCGACCTCGAGACCGCGGTCGAAGTTCCCAGGGCTTTGGCCGAGCACGGAGTGACGACGCCGATCCTCTACGTCGATACCAGCACGGAGACGACGACGCACGATATCGGGCATGCGATCCACTCTGGCGTCTTCGACTTCCTGAGCTGGCCGACCGATCGCGCGAGCCTTCCGGTCCGGATGATGCGTGCGCTCGAAGCCAACGCGACCCGGGATCGGATTCGCTCACGACTCGCCTCGGTCATGGATCGGGTGGGCTGCCTCACCCGGCGTCAGCGGCAGGTGATGCATCTCGTGGCACAGGGACATCCGAACAAGATCGTTTCCTGGGAGCTCGGGATCAGCGAGCGCACGGTCGAGGTTCATCGCGCCGAGGCGATGCGCCGGGTCGGGGCCGATTCGCTGCCGCAGCTGGTCCTGCTCGATCTTGCTGCCAGCTGCTTCGAGAACGGCCAGGCGTGGTCAGTGCACGGCTGGTCGCGCGGCCTCGAGGCGATGATCGACTCGATCGCCCCGCTGGAGGATTGTGTGCCGGACCGGCGCGTCGCATAGTGGACCGCTGCTCGACCGGCAGCGCTCGAGCTCGAGATAAAGCCTTGAAGCACGCAGCCATGTGACGCATATCTGGTCGATCTGGAGATGTTGTTGCCCGACCGTGTGCCTATACATTTGGTAGCGGCGCAGCCGGACGCTGCGCCGCTACCCGTTGGTACCCCGTCGGAGTGCTGCGCACAGCGCAGCCGATCACTTGATAAGTCGGTGGCGGGAGTAGGCTGAAGGGCCATGGCGATCTCTGCCGCCTCCTCGCTGCGTCGCCCCAACCGCCCGTTCGTCGGGCGCGACGACGAACGGGCATTCATCCAGCAGCGGATGTCGCTCGCCCAAGCCGGCGAGCCGCAGATCATGCTGGTCAGCGGTGACGCCGGAATCGGCAAGTCGCGGCTCCTCCAGGACGCTCGGTCCAAGGCGCGCCGCCTGCACTTTCTGGTGGGCTCTGGGCGCGCGCACGCGGACATGGCTCTGCCGTACTTGCCGTTCTCGGATCTGTTGCGGCCGCTGATCGACACGGTGCGCGCCGAACCGGGTGCCGACGGCGCACTGGATCTCGAGATCGTCGAAGACCTGCTCAACCCCGGGACGGCGATGCGCGGAGTGGTCGATTCCGGCGCCGATGGTGAGGACGGCAGCCGGGAACAGCTGCGGATCTTTCAAACGGTGTCGCAAGTGGTCATCCGCGCCGCCGAACGACGGCCGACCCTGGTGACGGTCGACGACCTGCACTGGGCGGATCCTACTTCGGTCAAGCTGCTGGCCCACTTGATCTTCGCGGTGGCGCACCACGCCGAAGCCAATCCGCTCTCGCTGGTGATCATCGCCGGATTTCGCCCGCTCGCCGAGGACTCGCCCGCCGCCGAGATCATCGAGGGAGTGCGTCGCGAGCAGGTTGCGTCGGAGATCGACATCGGCGGTCTCGGCGAGGCCGACCTGGTGGACCTGCTTGAATCGCTCGAGGTACCGCGTCCGACGACAACCCTGATCCGCTTGCTCGAGGAACTGACCCTCGGCAATCCGCTGTTCGTCGAGGAGCTGGTCTTTCATCTGCGTCGCGAACGCGCGCTGGTTGTCGCCGGCAATCGCACCCACCTCGACGAGAAGGCGGCGTTGCGATTGCCGCGCACCATCGTGTCGGCGATTGCCGCGCGCACCGGATCGATCTCGAGCGACTGCCAGGAGGTTCTCGTCGATGCGGCCTGCCTCGGCGGGGTCTTCTCGGAACGCGACGTCGCGGCGATTCTCGAGCGCAGGGATCTCCCGGTGGGCGCCCTGCTCGATGAAGCCATCGCCGCTGGCATCGTCGAGGGCGACGCGATGGCCCTGCGCTTTGCCCATCCGATGATGCGGCACGCGTTCTACACCCGAATGCAGCCGATTGCTCGGCAGCGCGCGCACCAGCGCATCGCCCAGCAATTCGAGCGAAACGCCGATCGCGACGTCGATCGGCTGATCCCGCTGGCGCACCACCTGCGCGAGGCGGGCCCGTTTGCCGATGCCGAGCAGGTGGTGGTGACCTGCCGCGAGGCAGGTAAGCGTACCTTCGCCATCTGTGCCTGGCCCGAGGCTGCGCGCAATTTCGACGCTGCCATCGAGCGCGGCCAACGCGATCTCGAGCTCGGCGACGCCGAGCTGGCGGAGCTGCACCTGATGGCCGGACGCTCGCGCTTTCGCATGCAGGAGGGCGACCAGGCGCTGGTCCACTTCTCGCAGGCGATCGAGCTCTACCGTCGTTGCGGCGACGCGCGCGGACTGCTGCGGGCGGAGATGGGCAACGTCCAAGTCTACATCACGCTGTCTTCGGTGAGTTACGGCACGACGCCGAGTCTCGACGGGTTGCGGCATGCGATGGACGCGGTCGGCCCCGACGAGGAGCGCCTGCGCGGCGCCGCGCTGGCGTTGCTGGCTAGGGTGTACTGGACGGCGCGCCGGCCGGCCGACGCGATCGGCTCGGGACGGGCGTCGTTCGAGATCGGCACCAGTTGCGGTGACTACGGACTGGCAAGCGATGGCGCGGCGGGGTTGGCCCTCTCTCTCGGTCAGGTGCTGGAGATCGAGGATTCGGTGCGCGCGCATGTCGACAGTGTCGACTACGGGAGGCGCGCCGAAGATCCGTGGCGCGAGGCCACCGGCGCGCACCGGTTGCCGCTCAGCCTGGTCTGGCTGGGGCGACTCGACGAAGCCGAGGAGCGCATCCGCCAGGCCGAGCGGCTGACCCTGGAGACGCAAGAGTGGAGCGGCGCGTCGATGGCAATGTCGGCGCAGGTGGTGATCGCGACACTGCGCCATCGTCTCGACGAGGCGGAGGATCTGTCGGCCCGAATCAAGCTGCTCGCCGACCGCTCACGCTATCCCTGGGGCGGCTACAACGCGCTGCCCGCGCTGGCGACCGGGTACTACCTGGGCGGCGAGCTGTCCAAGGCAGAGCAGACTCTGGACAAGGTCCTCGAGCCCGGGTTCCTGTTCAAGGAACCGGGCGCGGCGATCCAGTGGGCGATTTGGACCTACCAGCAGTTGGTGCGGTTGCGGCTCGGCGTCAGCGACCAGATGCGGTCCGATACCGCCTCGGTGCTGGGCACGGTCGGCGTACCGCAGAACATCGAGATCGGTGCGGTTCCCGCCTATTGCGCTCTCGCCGAGCTCGGCGAGCGACTCGACGACGACACCAATCTGGAGGCGATCCACGAGGTGCTCAGCTTCGCCTGGCAGCGCCACGTCGTCTTCACCAGTGCCTGGGTATTCCTGGTTCCGCGGGTACTCGCCACGGTCGAAATGCGCCGAGGCAATTGGGATCGCGCCGAAGCACTGTTCCAGGAGGCGGCGCGAATCGCGTCGTCGACCGGAGCCAAGCCCGAGCTGGGCAGGGTCTACCTGGACCATGCCCGCTTGCGGCTGGCGATGAGCGACGAGGTCTCGGAGTCCGCGCGCGACCTGCTCGCCGCCGCCTATCGGATTTTCCGCGAGTTGGGGATGCCGGATTTCGAGTCGGATGCGCTGGCGATCGCCAAAGCCAGCGGGCTCGACCTTGGCGGCGAGGCCGCCTCCACGGCGGACTCGCCCCGAGAGCCGCTCGGGCCGCGCAGTACCGACCTCGTCGTGATCATGACCGATATGGTCGACAGCACGGCGACCATCACGCGCTTCGGTCATGCAGTCGGCAAGGGAATTCTCGACCGCCACAACCAGATCGTGCGCTTCGGCCTCAACCGATTCGGCGCCGAGATCATCCGCTTCAACGGCGACGGATTCTTGGCGACGCACACTTCACCCGACCAGGCGGTGCAGTGCGCGCTCGAGATCCACGAGCGCCTCGCCGCCTACAACGAGGGGACCGACGTTCCGATTCAAGCCCGAGTCGGCTTGTCCTACGGCCCCGTCTCTCCCGACGGCGAGGATCTGTTCGGAATGACCGTCAACCTCGCCGCGCGCCTCTGTGCCAAGGCGGCAGCCGGTGGCGTTCTACTCGACGAGCGCCTGGCCTCGATGCTGAGCGCCGAATCGTGCAACCTCGCCGCGCGACACGAGGCGGAGCTCAAGGGCTTCGCCGGCCGCGTCGCCTATTTCGAGGCGCAGCGGCAATCGCCGTAAACTGAGGCGCCCGGGCGCAGGCTGTGCCGTCAGGCCGTCACCGGCTTGGTGTCCACCCGACAGCGCAGTGAGTCGAACCCGCGCAGGACCTGGGTGGGTTTCAAGCCGGGCTCTGATTCGGTGCGAATCGATGCGCTGCGCTCGAGCAGGCAGCGGAGCGATTCCCGGGCCTGGGCGAGGCCCAACGTGGCGCCGAGGCAGCGGTGTTCACCGAAGCCGAAGCTGAGGTGATCGGAGCGCCGATTGCCGGCGCTTCGCTGATCGCGGTTCGCGGATGCAATCGCAACGATGACGTAGTCTCCGCGCTTGATCTCTTTGTCGCGAAAGAGGACGTCCTGCGTCGCGACACGGGCGACGCCGACCACCGGCGGGTAGAGCTGCAGGACCTCGTGCACGAAGTCTTCGCTGGCTGCCGCGCCGCCGCGTTGCAGATGACGAAACCTCTCCTGGTCGCGGCCGAGGTGGAAGGCGAGCGCGCTCAGCAGGTTGCAGGTCGTCTCGCTTCCCGTGACCAGCAGTAGCGACAGCATGCCGACGGCTTCTTCCGCCGCGCCTTCCGTGCCCGGTCTGGTCAAAGCGTCAGCTACGCTGCGCGCTCGGAAGCGCCGATCGGCGGCCAGCTCGCGAACCAAGCGCCGCAGCGCCACCAGGCTGTCCACCGCGGCGTCCCGCTGCTCCGGCGACTTGACGATGTCCATCAGCGGGCCGACGCCCGCGACCAACGACTTGAGCCTTGCTTCGTCGTCGATCGGGATTCCGCACAACGCGCAGATGGCGCGCAGCGGCAGCACGTCCGCGTATCGCGCAACGAAGTCGAAGGGCTCCCCGGTCGGGAGCTGAGCCACCAGTTCCTCGGCGATCTTTTGCAGTTGCGGCTCGAAGCGTCGCAGCGCGGCAGGGGAAAAGTGCTCGCGCACGGACTCGCGCAGCTGGCGGTGTCGGGTTCCGTGCGAAAACAGCAGGCTGCGACCGAAGAACTCGTCGATCGCTTCCTGGCGCTCGGGGTCGGCGAACTGGTGCCGCTGGGTTTGTTCGAATGTCGAATCGTGGATGCGCGCCGAGAAGCGGTCGTCGCGCAGGATGTCGCAGCAGTCTTCGTAGCGGGTGACTACCCAGCCGGAGACCGGCTCGAAGCGGTGCACCGGATCGTGTTCGCGCAGCGCCGCCCACATTGGATAGGGGTCGCGGAATACCTCGGGGTCCCACGGAGTGAACGCGGGGGCGGGTTCGGGTGAGCGATCCTGCTCCGTTTCGGGTGACTGAAGATTCATCAAGAGACTTGCTAGGCAGTGAATCGGAGCCTCGTCATATCAACGCGTTCAGAGAACGGTCAATACGCAGAATCCACTAGTCACGTAGAACAGCTGCTCGCTGCTCCGCTGAACATTCGTCTTGCGCGCGCGGGGTGTCGATGGACGCGTCGTCGCTACCCCGGAGGGTTATCCCACCGGCCGTTGGTCGTTCAGGGCGAGCCAGCCGCGACCGATTCGGTAGAGAACCCAGATGCCGGTGACGACGAAGATCAGCCATGCGAACGGGATACCGATGATGGTGACCACCATGACCGCCGCGATCACGATCCACAGCACGGCGTACCAGAAGGTGCGGATCTGCCAGCTGAAGTGCGAGTCCAGGTAGGTGCCGCGGACATCGCCGCGCTTCACGTAGTTCAGGATGACGGCGAGGATCGAGGGCCAGCCGGTGAGGAAGCTGGTGACGATCGCCGCCGATGAGATCACTCCCATGATCGCGCTGAACGCGTGCAGCGCGTAGATGATGTGGGTGAGGCGGACCAAACCTTCGTCGGGCTGCTGGCTCATGGGGGCAGTAGACCACAGAGCCCATGGGGATCTCCAGCGCGGCGGGTTTGGGGTAGTGGGGCTGTTTGGATTTCCGGAACTAAACGGAGCCTCGCTACGCTCGGTCATCCGAGGGACCCGGCCTTCCCCCTTCGCTCTGCGAGCTACGGAGGACAAGTCGGCCGACCTCTCCCACAGGGAGAGGCAACTGAATTCCCTTCTCCCTGTGGGAGAAGGCCAGGATGAGGGTCCCTCGAATAGGGGCGTAGCCCTACCAATGCATCTTGGGAACATTCCAACAAACCGATCGCGGTCGGGACGCTTTGGGTCGCTCTCCGAGTTTCAAACTGACCCACTACCGGCTTTGGACTCGAGAGTCAGCCGGTGGCGACGAGGTGAAAGCGAGTGCGGCAGAGGACCACGTCGTCCCCATCGGCGCAGTCGCGCGCGCGGGCGCGCGACAGTGCCGAGGCGGGATCGGCCACGGACAGGTCGATCTGCACCAGCCCGAGGTCGGCGTCGTCGCGCGATTCGGAGAAGAGTAGCGCACCCTGGTCGAGGTCGATGCGCCAGTCCGATTCGCCGCGCTGCGCACGCTTGCCCAGGATCTCGCCCCAGCGAGCCGCGCGTTGCGCCGGGTCGGGGTCGGCGATGTGAGCGGCGAGGACTTCGCGGGCGTCGCCGCGATCGCTGAGCTGGCGCCAGTCCGGGCCGGCCCAGCGCCACGAATCCGCGGGGACGGGCTGGTCGAGCGACAGCAAGGGGCCGCCGGTGTCGCGCGGGT
>JAUIGL010000106.1 GCA_030430165.1 bacterium
CTGCGTAGCCTCCAGGACTGGCACATCCGCTATCGCTTGCAGTCGGTGCCGGGTGTCGCCGAAGTCGCGAGCATCGGTGGTTTCGTCAAACAATACCAGGTCGACGTCGATCCGGACCTGCTTCTCGCCTACGACCTGCCACTGACACGCGTGATCGACGCCGTCCGCAAGGGAAACCAGGAGGCCGGCGGTCGCTTGCTCGAGATCGCCGGCACCGAGTACATGGTTCGCGGTCGCGGTTACGCTACGTCCAGACGCGACATCGAAACCATGGTGGTTGCTCCCGCTCCTGCCGACAGTGAGAACGCAGCACTTCTGGTGCGAGACGTCGCTCGCGTTACGGTTGGCCCGGCCATTCGTCGCGGTGTTGCCGATCTCGACGGTCTCGGGGACACCGTGGGCGGGATCGTCGTCATGCGCCAAGGCGAGAATGCGCTCGACGTCATCGATCGGGTGGTGGAGCGGCTGGAGGAGATCTCGACCAGTCTGCCGGAGGGCGTCGAGATCGTAACCACCTACGATCGGGCGCCGCTGGTGCGTAGTGCCATCGATACCCTGCGCAGCGCTCTGACCCAGGAAATGGTGATCGTCAGCGCGGTCATTCTGCTCTTCCTCTGGCACGTGCCGTCGGCGATCGTGCCGATCCTGACCATCCCGGTATCGGTGTTGTTGGCGTTCATCCCGATCTACGCCATGGGGATCACGGTCAACATCATGTCCCTTGCCGGGATCGGCATCTCGGTTGGCGTTCTGGTCGACGGCGCCATCGTCGAGGTGGAGAACGCGTACAAGCGTATCCAGGAGTGGGCGGCGGGAGGTCGGCGCGGAGACCTCGCCGAGGTGCGTCTCGCCGCCCTCAAGGAGGTCGGGCCGTCCGTCTTCTTCTCGCTGCTGGTCATCGCCGTGGCCTTCCTCCCCGTGTTCTCGTTGGTGGATCAGGAAGGCCGGATGTTCAAACCTCTGGCGTACTCGAAGACACTCACCATGGCCTTGGCCGCGCTGCTCGCCATCACGCTCGACCCGGCCCTGCGGATGGTCTTCACCCGGGTCGACCCGATCGCCGTGCGTCCGCGCTGGCTCTCGACGATCGCCAACGCGATCGCCGTCGGGCGCTACTATCCGGAAGAGCGACACCCGGTCAGCCGACGCCTGTTCCGCCTCTACGAACCGGTGTGCCGCTGGGTGCTGCGTCATCGCGCGACGACCTTGATTGCCGCGCTGGCGCTGGTTCTCTCCACCGTGCCGGTCTATCTCCGGCTCGGGTCGGAGTTCATGCCGCCGCTCAACGAGGGTGCGTTTCTCTACATGCCGACGGCGTTGCCGGGGATGTCGGTTACCGAGGCGCAACGGATTCTCAATCTCCAGGATCGCATGCTCATGACCTTTCCAGAGGTGGCCACGGTCTTCGGCAAGGCCGGTCGCGTCGACTCACCGACCGATCCCGCGCCGCTCTCGATGATCGAAACCACGATCCTTCTGAAGCCCGAGTCCGAGTGGCGCCGGCGCGAGCGCTGGTACTCCTCGGCTCCAGAGATCGTTCGCCGGCCGTTGCGCCGCATCTGGCCCGAGCGCATCTCCTTCGAGGAGTTGCGTGACGAAATGGACAGTCGCTTGCGGTTCGCCGGGATGCCGAATATCTGGACGATGCCGATCCGCAATCGCATCGACATGTTGTCCACTGGTGTCCGCACGCCTGTCGGGATCAAGGTATTGGGGCCAGACCTGCGTGAGATTCAGCGGATCGGTCGAGACATCGAAGCCTTGCTTGCGGATCTCCCGGGGACGCGCAGCGTCGTCGCCGAGAGGGTGGCGGGTGGATACTACGTCGACTTCGCGCTCAATCGGGACGCTCTCGCCCGCTACGGGGTGACCGTGGCGGATGCCAGCGTTCTCATTGCGAGCGCGATCGGCGGAGCCCCGATCACTTCGACGATCGAGGGACGCGAACGGTACGAGATCCGCGTTCGCTATGTTCGCGACCGGCGCGAGACCGTCGCCGATCTCGAGCGAATCCTGGTGCCGGTGCCGTCGGGTGGCCAGGTTCCTCTCGCCGAGATCGCCGACATCTGGCGCTCGCAAGGTCCCGGGATGATCCGCAACGAAAATGGCCAGCTGGCCGGCTTCGTCTTCGTCGACCTGACCGCAAGCGACGTCGGCCGGTACCTGGGGGAAGCCCGGCGTCTGGTACGGGAGAAGGTCGAGCTGCCGGCCGGGTACAGCTTGGTGTGGAGCGGTCAGTACGAGAACATGCAGCGCGTCGAGCAACGACTGCGCGCGCTCGTGCCGGTGACGCTCCTGCTCATCGCGCTGCTGCTGTACCTGAGCACGAAGTCGGTCGCGAAGGTGGGAATCGTCATGCTCGCCGTGCCGTTCTCGCTCATCGGCGCGGTGTGGTTGCTCTACGCTCTCGACTACAACATGTCGGCGGCCGTGTGGATCGGCATGGTGGCGTTGATGGGGCTCGACGCGGAAACCGGAGTCTTCATGCTCCTGTTCCTCGACCTGTCCTACGACGAACGGGTACGCCAGGGCCGCCTGAATACGCGCGCCGACCTCGATGAAGCGGTCGTCGACGGCGCCGTCAAGCGTATTCGTCCCAAGGCGATGACCGTCGTCGCATCCTTCATGGGCCTGCTTCCCCTGATGTGGTCGATCGGAACCGGCGCCGACATGATGAAGCGGGTCGCGGCACCGATGGTCGGGGGGCTCGCCACGTCGTTCGCCCTCGAGCTCCTCGTCTATCCCGTGCTCTATGCGATGTGGAAGGGCAGGGGGCTGAAGCGAGGGTGACGCGCCCGTCCGACTCCGCTTCAACGCTCGACCGGGCCGCGGTCGATCTGGCGCAGTACCGTCGCGACCAGGCGATCGCAACGCGTCGAGCCAAAGGCAAACAACTCGCGGACCGTCTCACCGGTGGCGTGGTCGATGTTGGCGCGCATCTGTCTGCGGGCCCGGTGGAGTCTGCTGCGAACCGTTTCCGCCGGAATCGAAAGACAGCGCGCGGTTTCGCTCGTGCTGAGCCCCTCGATGTCCCTGAGAACGAACACGGTGCGGAAATCGTCCGACAGTTCGTCGACGGCCTTCTCCAAGAGCCTGCGCAGCTCGGCATGAAACGCTCTTCCTTCCGGTCCCATCCGTGTCGATTTCATCGCGCCGACATCGTTCTCGATGGTGGTGAAACGTTGTCGTCGTTTGCGCCGGCGAAGCGCCTCGTTGACGACGATCTTGGTCAGCCAAGTGGAGAAGCGCGCCTCACCGAGAAACTGCTCGAGGTGCGAGAAGCACTTCACGTAGGCCTCCTGTAATGCGTCTTCGGCCTCATGGTCGTCACGCAGGATGGATCGGGCGACCCGATACAGCCGCTGGTTGTGGCGCCGCATGAGAATTTCGAACAGGTCCCTGTCGCCGCCGCGAATCCGATGAACCACTTCCTCGTCGGCAAGGTCGGTCGTCACGGCGCGTAGGGTGTGCCCGGTCGTCTCCAAGCTCATTCGTCCCCTCCTTCCAAGATAGAGTCCGAACCCTCCCAAAAGGTTCCCGGCGAATGCAACTTTTCTCGATCGTACGGGATTGGGGAACGAAACTCGATCTGCCGGCTCGATATGGGCAGGAGGTAAGACACATGCAAAACGCATTGAAGCAATTGGAGACCCCGCGAATGGCGCTACGCATCGGCTTTGGGCTGGTGCCGATTCTAGCCGGTCTGGACAAGTTCACCTACGTTCTTGCCGATTGGTCCGCCTATGTCGCTCCGGTGGCCCGCGCAGTACTGCCGATCGAGCCGGAGGTATTTCTCTACGCCGTCGGTATCGTCGAGATCTTGGTCGGCGGTCTCGTGCTCAGTCGGTGGACGCTGCTGGGTAGCTACATTGCCGCGGTGTGGTTGACCTTGATTGCCGTCAATCTGGTGCTTGCGGGTTACTTCGACGTCGCCGTGCGGGACATGGTGTTGGCGGTGGCGGCCTTCACGCTTGGCCGCCTCACCGAGGTTCACGAGGCGACCGAGAGCCCAGCTCGCGCAGTACGGGGCGAGCGTGCTGCTCTGGCGGCGTGACCAGGGCGGGCAGATAGAATGTCCAAGTGCGAGCAGGTGAGGCGTCGGGTTGCCGCCGGGGTGTTGGTGGTGATGCTCGGTGGGGTGGGGTGCGGCGGCGACGACGGCCATCCGAGCGCAGCGCCGCGAGATGGAAGTGACTTCGACCGCGCCGTACGCGCTCACGCGGACGATCTGTTCGAGTCGGGGCGCGAGACGTTTCGCTTCGATACGTTCGGTGACGAGGTCTTCTGGGGCGACACGTTGCGGTTGCACGAAGCCATAGCCGGTGCCGACAACGGCGGAGTTGGCCCGGGGGTGTCGCCGAATCAGGCGCTCGCCCTGGGCCTGAAGGTCGACGTCGACGCGCTGCCGGATGACTTGCGGGCGGCGATTGCCGCGGGAGAGGTCGATTTGGACTCGCCGGCCACGACGGTCGCGCTGCTCCAGCTCGACAGCGTGGTCGGTGTCACCGGCTTCTTTGACGAGGCCGGCAGACTGAGCTCGATGGGGACTCAGTGCGCGCTTTGCCACTCCACCGTGGATGATTCGTTCGCGCCGGGGATCGGTCGGCGTCTCGATGGCTGGGCCAGCCGCGATCTGGACGTGGGCTCGATCATCGCCTCTGCGCCCGACCTCTCGGTGTTGAGCAGTCTACTCGGCGTCGATGTCGACACGGTGCGCGCGGTCTTGCGTAGTTGGGGACCCGGGAAGTTCGACGCCTCGTTGTTGCTCGACGGCAAAGCGTTCCGACCCGACGGATCACCGGCGGCGACGCTGATTCCGCCCGCCTACGGGCTTGCGGGGGTCAATCTGCATACCTGGACGGGGTGGGGGTCGGTTACTCATTGGAACGCTCTCGTCGCCAATCTCGAGATGCAGGGGCAAGGGACGTTCTACGACCCGCGTCTCGACGATGCCGAGCGGTTTCCCATCGCCGCGCGCACCGGCGCCGGACACGTACGCAGCAGTCCCGACCTCGTCACTCCGAAGCTGGCCGCTCTGCATTTCTATCAACTGGCTCTTCCGGCGCCGGAGGCTGATCCCGACACGTTCGATCAGACGGCTGCCGAGCGAGGGCAACAGATCTTCGCCGGCAGAGCCAAGTGTGCCGACTGCCACGTACCGCCGATCTTCACCGAGCCGGGGTGGAATCTCCACCTTCCCGAGGAGATCGGCATCGACGACTTCCAGGCGAAGCGTTCCCCCGACGGGCGCTACCGAACCGCTCCGCTGCGGGGTCTCTCCGCTCACAGCAAGGGCGGCTTCTATCACGACGGCCGTTTCCCCTCTCTTGCGGCCGTGGTCGACCACTACGACGAGTTCCTCCAGCTCGGACTGACGAGCGGCGAAAAGTCAGATCTCGTGGAGTATCTCAGGTCGCTGTGACATCCGCCCGAACGTCTCGGGTCGCTTGGGAGGTACCCTCCATCTCTGGGCGGGGCAGGGGCGATCCCTGTCCCGCTCCTGCCGAGATCAGGGCGAGTCGATATCGAGCAGGAAGCGTAGCTTGCGGCGTGGGCGCACCAGGTCGGCGAGGGTGTACTGTTCGAGCGTTTGCAGGAAGGCCTTGAGCGAGTCTCGCAAGATCGCCTGCAGTCGGCAATTGGGCTCGATCGAGCACGAGCTCGTCGAGGGATCGAAGCATTCGACGATCGTCATGTCTTCCTCGAAGTCGCGGACGACGTCGCCGAGGTTGATCTGGCTGGTTGGACGGGCGAGCCGGATGCCGCCCCCTTTGCCGCGGACGGTTTCGATGTAGCCGAGTTTGCCGAGCCGGTGAACGATCTTCGTCAGGTGATTTGCGGAGATTCCGTAGCGCGTCCCGATCTCCTCGATCGTCACCAGGCGGTCCTCGGTCAAGCCCAACAGGATGAGGACCCTGAGCGCATAGTCGGTAAATCGGGTGAGTCGCATCGTTCTGTCGCCACGGCAACCATGCCTCGATCTGGCCGCGGTGAGCAAACGCCGAGCGGTCGGCGGTCAGGCGACGTCGCGCGACCGGCCGAGCCCGAGACTTTGCGACCGCTGTTCCACCAGTGGGAGTGCCGGATCGGTTTTTTCGCCGGTCAGAATGTCGGTTCGTCTCGTCGAGGTGAACGTGCGCAGGAAGAAGTCGCCAAGTGCTTCGCCGATATCGCGTTCGGCGCTCCACAGATCGAGCAACGGCTGCAGGGCGCTCGTCAGGCCGCTGATCGTCACCTGCTCGGCGTAGAGAACCCCCATACGCTCGGAGCTCCCGCCTACGAAGATGTCGTAGTGGTTCGGTTTGCGGCCCACCAAGCCGACCTCCGCGTTGTACGGACGAGCACATCCGTTGGGGCATCCGGTGAGGCTGACGTCGACACGTTCCTTCGACATTCCCGCCGCCTCGAGCGCGGCTTCGATTTCGGCGAGGACTTCGGGGGCGACTCGCTCGGCCTCGGCCAGGGCGAGGCCGCAGGTCGGCAGCGAGGGGCAGGCAAGCGCGTTGCGTCGGAGCGGGGACAAGTCCGCGCTGATCGGTACGCGAAAGCCGCGGAAGATACCCTCGAGTGTCGCCAGGTCGGATGGTCGAAGAGCGCCGAGGATCACGTTTTGTTGTGGGGTGAGCGTGATTTCTGGCCGCAAGGTCTCGACGGCGACGCGCATTGCCGTCTTGAGGCGGCATGCCTGGGTGTCGGCGATCCGCCCGCTCGGCAGCGGCAGTCCGTAGAACTGAAATCCGTCGCCCTGGGCGTGAATGCCCAGCCAGTTACGCGTGCGCAGCGGCGGACCCTGCACCCAGGGAGCGATCGTGAAGTCGACGCGATTGATCAATGCTCTTCGGAAACGGTCGATACCCCACTCTTCGACGAGATACTTGAGGCGGGCGTGTTTGCGATCCGTCCGGTCGCCGAAGTCGCGGAAGACCCCGGCTACGGCGCGCGCGAGCGCCACCGCATCGCCGGCTTCGATCGACCCGAGCGGGGTTGCAAGCCGCGCGTAGGTGTCCTTTCGCCGGTGTGTGAGCCCGCCGCCACCGCCTACGACGACGTTGTAGCGTGCGATGCGATCGCCAGCGACGATCCCGATGAGCCCGAGATCCTGGCCCCGCACAGCGATGGAGTCGTCGTCGGGCAGGGCCAGTCCGGTTTTGAACTTGCGCGGGAGGTAGCTGTCTCCGTACAGCGGCTCGGTCTCCTGGTCGGAGTCCACCAACTCGCCGTCGAGCCATACCTCGCGGTAGGCGTTGGTGCTCGGTGTCAAGGCGGCCGTCAGCTCCTGTGCGAGCGAACGGAGTTGTCGATGCGGAGTATCTCGGAGCGGTGCCGGCGGAGCGACGACGTTGCGCTCCACGTCACCGCATCCCGAGAGTGTCGTCAGCAGAGCGTCGTCGATGCGGCGGATCGCCGACCGGAGATTCGTCTTGAGGATGCCGTGCAACTGGACGTTCTGGCGCGTGGTGATGCGAATCGAGCGGTTGTAGACGACGTCGTCGGCGAGGCTGTCGAGCGCGATGTACTGGTCGGCGGTGAGGGTGCCAGCCGGTATCCGCACTCGCAGCATCAGGTTGTAGCTGCGTCCGGCTCCGCCGCGCCGAGCGATGGCGCGCAAGTCGCGATCTTCTTGCTGGTACATCCCGTGGAATTTGAGCACCTGGGCGGCAGGTTCGGTGAAGCCGCTCGAAGGGTTTGCCAGCTCGTCCACGATCGTCCCGCGAAGGTGCCGGCTCGCCTTCTTCGCTCGCTCTACCGATGATGGCGCGCTCTTGCGCGCCAGTGGCTGTGCGTCGTCCGACGATCGCCGATCCATGCAGGTGGAACCTCCGTGTTTGCGGGTTGTGGGCTGGTTGACCCTAAAAGATGTATCTGGCATACCGGTTTTAAATAAAGATGTCTATTCAGCTATGAGCTATGGGAAGCGCGGGGAGGGGGCGACCGGTGACGGGCGCGACCCAGGTTCGCGTACGCCCGTCGCGGATCCGTGGCGGGATTCTTCGTTGTACCGAAGTCTGATCGAAGGGTGCCCGGACGCGGTGATCGTGTCGGACCGCGACGGTCGGATTCGGTTGTGGAATCGCGGTGCCGTGAGGATCTTCGAGTACGAGGAGGATGAGGCAGTCGGTGCATCCCTCGACATCATCATTCCTGGAGCGCAGCGCGAGCGACACTGGCGCGGCTACCGCGAGGTCATGGCCAGCGGCACGACCCGATACGGCGAGAGTCTACTGCGAGTTCCCGCCGTGCGTCGGGACGGTGCCCGTATCTCGGTTGAATTCAGCGTTGCTCTGCTGTGCGACGACAGCGGGAGTGTCTTGGGGATCGCTGCCTTTCTGCGCGATGTAACCGCGGCGTGGAACGAAACCCGCGAGACCCGCAAGCGACTGCGAGCCCTGGAGGGCGAGCTCAGAGGTAAAGGAGAGAGAGATGAGTGAAGTGAGTGACCGATTCAGCGCGATCTTCAGGGACGAGCACCGGGCGGTGCGCGACGCGCTGCTCGACCTGATCGAAGCATTCCGCGGGCAGGACGGCGCGCGTGCGAAGGAGCTGCTCGAGCGTATCGCGGCGCTGTCCGGCCCGCATTTTCGCTACGAAGAGGAGGTCATGTACCCCGGCCTGGTGCAGATTTTCGGCCAAAAGTACGTGGATACCCTGTTCAAGGAGCACGACGGCGCGATCCGCTCTGCCGAGAGGCTGGTCGAGCTGTCGGCCAACCAACGTTGGAGCGAAGCGGAGATCGAGGAGGCAACCGAGCTGGCTCGGGGTATTCTGCCGCACGTCAGTGACTGCGATGGTCTTTCGCTCATGGTCGAGCGACTGCCGACCAGCGAGGTGGACGCCATTCTGGAGGCCCGCGACCGCTCTCTCGCGGACGGTGTGGACCTCCTACGCTGGGCTCGCGAGATTCGCGGGACGAGCGGGAACGCTCCCGCGGCTGCCTGAACGAACCCTTCAGCAAGTTTTCCCGGATGCGGCTTCGTCGGGGGCTCGACGTCACTCGTCAGGTACATTTTCGAGCGGTGTCGCTCCCGATGGAGCCGTTCTCGGTCACGATCGCTCGAGGTCGATCGAAATCGACCTGATTTGATTGTGTGCAATCCAGGGATCGGCTAATCCTCGAGGCCGATGCATGCCTCAGAGCGGCGGCGATCCATTCTCCAGTCCGTTGCCGGAAAAGGATTCGTTTCGGTTGCGGAGCTGACCGAGCTCCTCGGCGCCTCCGAGCCGACCGTGCGGCGCGACCTGGTGGCCCTCGCGCGCGAGAAGCGGCTGCGCCGGGTTCACGGCGGCGCCGAAGCGCTCGACCAGAAACAGCGCGGTCTGATCGGACAACCGGAGTTCGTCAGCGCGCAGACAGTCCACGCGGCGCAAAAGCGCGCCATCGCACGCCGCGCCGTCGAGCTGTGCGAGCCCGGCGACTCGATCATCATCGACGGTGGCACCACCACCTACTTCATGACCGAGTTCGTTGGCGACCGCGAGCTCCACGTCCTGACTCCCTCGTTTCCGGTCGCCGATGTGCTGCTGCGCCGAACGCGCTGCGAGGTCATCCTTCCCGGTGGCGCGATCTACCGAAAACAGCAATTGATCCTCAGTCCCTACGACGAGCCGTCGGTGCGCAACTACTGCGCCCGTCTCATGTTCATGGGCGCGCAGGGGATCGGCGCCGACGGCTTGATTCAGTCCGACCCGCTCTTGGTGCAGGCGGAGAAGCAATTGCGCGAACGGGCGGAGCGGCTGGTGGTGCTCGTCGACAGCTCCAAGTTCGGCGGCCGCGGCCGCCTGGTGTTCTGCTCGCTCGAGCAGGTGGACACGGTGGTGACCGACTCGGGGATCGATCCCGCGGCGAAGGCGATGTTGGTCGATGCGGGAGTCGAAGTGATCACGGTTGCCGCCGGTGGGCGCGGATCGACCGACTGATGTCGTCGAGACGCCGGTGCATCGTGGTACTCGACATCGGCAAGACCAACGTGCGCGTCTGCGCGGTCGACGAGGCGGGGCAAGCGCTGCACAGCGTCGGCCAGCCCAATCGGTCGCGCCCAGGGCCTCCATACCGTCACTACGACGCGGAAGCGCTGTTTCAGTTCATTTTGGATGGCCTGCGCCAACTGGGTGCCGAACACGAGATCGAAGCGATCGTTCCGGTGACGCACGGGGCGACGGCGGCATTGCTCGCCGGGGACGACCTCGCGCTTCCGGTACTCGACTACGAGGAGGAGATCTCGTCGAGGCTCAGCGCGGAATACGATGCCCGCTCGCGCGACTTCGCTCTCACCGGGTCGCCCAGCCTGCCGCTCGGGCTCAATCTCGGCCGCCAGCTCTACTGGCTGGCTGGCGCATTTCCCGACGAGCTTTCTCGGGTGAGTGACATCCTCCTCTATCCTCAGTACTGGGCGTACCGGCTGTGTGGCGTCAAGGCGAGCGAAGTCACTTCGCTCGGCTGCCACACGGACTTGTGGGAGCCGGTTGGCCGCCGCTACTCCGAGGTGGCCCGAGCGATGGGGTGGGATCGCTTGTTTCCCCCGACGGTTGCCGCTTGGGCCAATCTCGGCACTCCCACCGCCGAGGTGCGGTCGCGTGCCGGGCTCGCTTCCGACTGCCGCGTGCATGCGGGGATTCACGACTCGAACGCATCGTTCCTGGCCCATCGCGTGCCTCGCGACGGTGACTTCTGCGTCGTCTCGAGTGGCACCTGGATCATCTGCATGGCGCACGGTGCCTCGATGGCGTGTCTGCGTGGGGACCGCGACATGCTGGCGAACGTCGACGCGTTCGGCGACCCGGTGCCTTCGGCGCGTTTCATGGGGGGACGCGAGTACGCCGCGATCGCCGGGTCGACGACGGCCGACCCGACAGCCGACGAGGCGCGCGCGGTCGTTGCCAGCGGAGCGATGGCGCTGCCGGCGTTTGCCGCGGAGGGCGGCCCGTTTCTCGGCCGTACGGGGCGCCTGGTCAGGACGGATTCGGCGAGGGCGCTCGACCGGGCGGCGTTGGCAGCGGTGTACTGCGCTTTGGTAACGGATTACTGCATCGATCTTCTCGGCGCCCGCGGCGAGATCCTCGTCGAAGGCAAGTTCGCCGCCAATCGCGCCTACGTCGCCACCCTAGCCGGGCTCCGCCCCGGCCAGACCGTTTCGGTTTCGAGCGACCAGACCGGCACCCTGTCGGGCGCGGTCTTGCTGGCGCGCTTGCCGGAAGCCGCTTCCGGCGACTTGCCGCGCTCGCGTCGCGTCGAGCCGATCGATCCCGAGCTCCTCGCCGGCTACCGCCGCGACTGGCGCGCGAGAGTGGACGGCGAGGACGCGTAGGGGGTCGGATGGCTCATTCGCTGCGGCGCATCCATGCCGTCATCGCGACAAAATAGGCGAGCGACAGCCCGAGGAGTGGTCCGCGATACGCAGCGAATCGGTGACTCCAGGCGTCGGCCGGGGCGAAGACGACCCACAGCGCCAACGCCAGGCAGCCTAGCCAAGCCAGCAGAGCGGTGGCTCCCGCGATTGAAGAGCCACGACGTTGGTGGCCGCTGCTCGGCGCCGCGTCGTCGTGGCCCTGGTGCGCTCCGTCTGCCTCGTCGGATCGGGAGCGCCTTCCACCGCGTTGGATCGTGTAGAGAATCCCGGCAAGCAGCCATGTCGGCACGCCGAGGAAGAAGAGGTGCACCGATCCGCTCAGCCACAGCGTCACGGCGAGGGCGACACTGGTGCCCCAGGCAATGGTCGCCGCTCGATTGGTTTGGTGTACCTCGCTTTCCGGTACCGTTCGATTGCGCCGCAACCACCAGTGCTCGGCGATGACGATGCCGCCGATCGGTGCGAGCAGGATGCCGTAGAGACCGACGAAGTCGAGCAGTCGGGTGAAGACGAACGGAAAGCACGCGACCGCCGTCGTGGTTGCGCCGGCGGCCAGGGTCACCCGCCAGCGTGGCCAATTCGGGGTCACCGCCTGCAAGGCGAGGCCGGCGCGGTAGAGCGTCGGGTTCGACGTGGTCCAGCCGGCGATGACGACGGCGATCGCCCCGGCGATCCCGAGCGCGTAGTAGCCGACCGCTCCGGAGTCGAGCTCGTCGAGCGGGCGCTGAGCCGCGAGCGCTGCCGCGGCCCCCATGATGCCGGCGCATATCCAGGCGACGTAGTGCCCGAGGAACATTCCCCAGACGGAGTGAAAGCCGTAGGCCGCGCGCCGCGCGTAGCGCAGGATCGCCATGTCGGACAGCCCCAGGCTCATGCTGATGTTGCAGACCCAGGCGAAGGCGGCGAGATGCCAGAAGCCGAGCGGCTGCGCGCCGGGCGCCGTGACTCCAGTCCAGATTCGCTGGTCGGCGACGCGGAGGAAGTCGTGCCAGCTGCCGATGCGTCCGACCTCGGCGACCGATGCCGCGAGAGCGGGCAGAGTGGCGAGCGCGCCGACGACGAACATCAACAGCAGCCAGGGCGAGCACACGGTGGAGAACCAGGCGAGGCGGTCGAACCCCCACACTGCCAGCGACACCACCACGGCGCCGACCAGGAGCACGACCAGAACGAAGCGGGCGTCGTCGGGATACCAGTGGGTCTGTGGCGGGATGTCGAACAACAGGCGCACCGCCGAGGCCGAGACCGTGATCATCGAGCCCGCCAGGATGGCGTAGAGCAGCGCGTTGAGGACGTTGTAGACGGCGGTGAGGCGGGCGCCGATGATTCGCCGCGCGTACCAGTAGAGAGTCAGCCGAGTGCGCACTGCGATCGGCGCGCACACCAACCCCCACGAGAGCACCGCGAGAAGGTTGCCGAGCAGCAGGCCGAGCAGTACGTCGCGTGTGGTTGCTCCCCACGATACGAAGCTGGCACCGATGACGAACTCGGTCGCGGCAACGTGCTCACCGCCGTAGAGCCCGGCAAAGTAGAGGTTTCCCTCGAGATCCTTCGCGGCGACGGGCTCGCGGTCGTACTCGTAGAGGGAATCGAGGCGGGCGGAGAGGTCGGTTTCCGTGGCGCTCAAACGATTCCACTCCGTCCGACGAGGCTGTGTGGACGCTCGCCGGCCTTGGCCTCGCGGTAGCCCGCCGCGCGGTACGCCGAGATCGGATCGATCGCCCCACCGGAGCGTCGCCGCGCCTCGCGCAAGATGGGCTCGACCGACAGCTCGGTCGCCGCGCGCAGCGTGTTGGCGGCGAGCAGAGCGTCGTTCGACTGCTGCAGCTCGGCCAGTTTCTGCCGGTCGACGAGCAGCGCCTGAGCGTAGGCGCGAGTCACGGCGACGGCGCTGTTGATCAGGCTTTCGATCGGGTCGGTGACGTTGTGTGACTGGTCGAGCATGAACGCCGGCGCGAACCCCTTCGCGCCGCTCTGCTCCGCGTTCACCAGCTCGTGGAAGACGAGGAAGATCTGGAACGGGTCGATCGACCCGGTGTCGAGATCGTCGTCGCCGTACTTCGAATCGTTGAAGTGGAAGCCGCCGAGCTTGCCGAACTGAATCAGCCGGGCGACGATCATCTCGATGTTGGTGGCCGGCGCGTGATGGCCGAGGTCGACCAGGCACTGCGCCTTTGGGCCGAGCTCGGTGGCACAGGCGTAGCTGGTTCCCCAGTCGGCGATCACCGAGGCGTAGAGGGCAGGCTCGTAGGGCTTGTGCTCGACGAGCATCCGCCAGTCGTCGGGAATCGCCGCGTAGATTGCGCGCGTGCTTTCCAGGTAGCGCTCGAGCGCGCCGGTAAAGTCCTGTTGCCCGGGGAAGTTGGCGCCGTCGCCGACCCAGACGGTGAGTGCTTTCGACCCGAGAGCGGTACCGATCTCGATGCACTCGAGGTTGTGATCGATCGCTTGGCGTCGCACTGCCGGGTCGGTGTGGCTGAGGCTGCCGAACTTGTAGGAGTGCGGCTGGCCGGGAAGATCCTGGAAGGTGTTGGAGTTGACCGCGTCGAAGGCCAGCCCCCAGCGCGCGGCGGCCTGGCGAAGCTCGGTCGGGTCTTCGACGCGGTCCCAGGGGAAGTGCGGCGACAGCGTCGGTGTCGCCGCCGAGAGCTGGTGGATCACCGCGCAGTCGTCGATCTTCTCGAAGACGTTGCGCGGCTCGCCGGCGATCGGGAAGAGCCCGAAGCGCGTGCCGCCGACGCCGACACCCCAGGTGGGAATCGCCACGCCGAGTCCGCGCACCTTCTCGACCACCGACTCGAGATCGATGCCGCGCCGCGCCAGCTTGTTACCCAAATGATCGAGGTCCTCGCGCAGCTCGGTCCCGTGCGTCTGGTGGTCGTTCTCGATGACGTGCGCGGCGATCGGTCCGTCGGTCATCAGCGCTCCTATCGGGTGAATGCGGCGGCGTTCCCGGCGTCGACATTGAGGATGTTGCCGGTCGATTTCCCGGACGCGCCCGACGCGAAGAAGTAGATCGCTTCGGCAACGTCGGCCGGCAGAACCGGTTTCTTCAGCAAGCTGCGACCGATGTAGTGCGCCTCGAGCTCGTCTTCGGCGATCCCGTATGCGGCGGCGCGCTCGCGCCGCCAGTCGCTCGACCAGATGTTCGACCCGCGCAGAACCGCGTCGGGGTTGACGGTGTTGACGCGAATCCCGCGCTCGGCCCCCTCGAGCGCGAGGCAGCGCGCGAGATGGATCTCCGACGACTTGGCGACGCAGTAGGCGGCGGCGCCGGGCGAGGCGACCAAACCGTTCTTGCTGGCGACAAAGACGATCGACCCGCCGATCCCTTGGCGCGAGAGCAGTCGCATCGCCTCGCGGCCGACCAGAAAGTAGCCCGTCGACAAGACTGCGAGGTTGCGATTCCAGTCGTCGAGGGTCGTCGACTCGACGGGCGCCGACGAGGCGATGCCGGCGTTGGAGACGACGATATCGACGCCGCCGAGCTCACGCGCGGCGTACGCGAATGAGTGCGCGACCGCGGCTTCGTCGGTGACGTCGGCGACCGTGGCCCGTACGGAGTCCTTGCCGTGCGCATCGGCCAGGGTTTGCGTTGCCCGCTCCAGCCGCTGCTCGTCGAGGTCGACCAGGACCACCGCCGCGCCTTCGCGCAGCAGACGCTCGGCGGTGGCGAAGCCCACCCCGCCGGCGCCGCCGGTGACGTAGGCGATCCGGCCGGCGAGCGGCCTGGGCGCCGGCTGTCGCCGCAGCTTGGCTTCTTCGAGTTGCCAGTACTCGATGTCGAAGGCCTCCTGCTCGTCGAGTCCGAGGTACTCGTCGACCGCGCAGGCGCCGCGCATGACGTGGATCGCATTGGTGTAGAACTCGCCGGCGATGCGCGCGGTCTTCTTGTCGGCAGCGAAGGTGATCATGCCGACGCCGGGTAGCAGGTAGACGACCGGGTTGGGGTCGCGCATCGGGGGACTGTCGTCGCGCCGGCAACGCTCGTAGTAGGCGGCATACTCGGCGCGGTAGGTGTCGAGAGCCGCGTCGAGTGAGGCTGTGAGTCGTTCGGGATCCGAGTCGAGCACCAGCGGCCGAATCTTGGTGCGCAGGAAGTGGTCGGGGCACGAGGTTCCCAACCTGGCCAACTCCGCGAGCCGCTCCGACGAGCAAAAGTCGAGGACTTCGGGGCTGTCGTCGAAGTGGCCGACCTTGGGCGTCGCCGTCGAGATCTTTCCGCGCAGCTCGGGCAGGATCCTCGCGGCGACTGCCTGTCGCTCGGCGGCGGGGACTGGGGTGAGCGCTGCGCTGCCGAAGGCGGCGGACTGTCGTCCGGCCAGCCAACGTTCGGCGCGGGCGATGGTCTCGACGGTGTTGTCGTAGCAGGCGCGGGCACTGTCGCCCCAGGTGAAGAGGCCGTGTCCGGCGAGGACGACGCCGCGCTCGCCCGGGTGCTCGCGTACGTGGTCGCGCAGTCGCAGGCCGAGGTCGAAACCCGGGCGTTGCCAGGGGAGCCATCCGATGTCACTGCCGAAGACCTCGTAGACCAGTGCTTGGCTGTTGCGCGTCGCCGCCAGCGCGATCACCGCGTCGGGATGCATGTGGTCGACGTGGGCGAACGGCAGGAACGCGTGCAGCGGTGTGTCGATGCTGGCCGCGCGCGGATTTGCGGCGAAGGTGCAGTGCGGCAGGTACCCGACCATCTCGTCTTCGCGATCGCGTCCGGCGTAGATTCGCTCCAGTCCCAGCAGCCTGTCGAGCCGCAACGTCGCGAAGCCGTCGAGCCCGATCGAGCCGAGGTCGCCGCCCGATCCTTTGACCCAGAGAACGGACACCGACTGGCGCGTGACCGGATCCACCTCATCGATCTTCGCCGAAGTGTTGCCGCCGCCGAAATTGGTGATGGTCGGGTCGGAACCGAGCAGGCGAGAGCGGTAGAGCAGCAGCTCCGCCTCGCTTGCGTCGCCGACTTCGTCTTCTCTCCAGCGGTTCTCGGGCACGGCCGATGCCTACCAGCTCACCGGAAGCGGATCAATCGTTTTCGACTGTTTGTGATCGATTATGATCGATTTGTCGAACGGGCCTACCTCAGCAACCGCCCGGGTTCGTTCCTCTGGAGTGAAACCGATAGGTGCCTGCGGCAACTGTATAAATGATGCCGCCACCATCGTTCTGCGAACGCTCGACGGCTGGTCCATCCTCGGCTGGTACTACCTGGCCCAGGTAGTCGGCGATGTGGACGAAACCGACCGCGTTGGGCGGGACGGTCACCTCGGCGACAAACGCGTCGGCGTCGCGCCGCCAGCAAACCGAGGCGAGGCCGCGCACGGTGTCGATCGATGCTTCGGCGTAGCCGAGCCCGTCGGCGCGCAGGCCGGGACGGAAGGAAATCTCGGCGTAGCCGGGGGCACGCGGCGCGATGCCGGCGACCGACTCGAAGAACCACTGGACGATCGATCCGAAGAAATGGTGGTCGAAGGAGCGAAACGCCGGCCCCCAGTTTTCGGCGAGTGCGGTGTAGCCGAGCTCCAGCCACTGGCCCCAACTCGGGGCGTCGGTGCGGGTGGCGATGGTGAACGCCACCTCGGGATAGCCGGCGCGAGTGAGCTCGCTCAGGATGTATCGCGCTCCGACGACTCCGGTGGCTAGATGTCCGCCGCGCTTCTCGACGTCGGCGACAACCGCCGCCGCGACCGCGTCCCGGTGCTCTGACGGCACGAGGTCGAAAGCGAGGGGCAGGAGGTTCGCGGTCTGGACGAATCCATCGCCCTCGGCCTGCCGGTAGTAGCCGCCGTCCGCGTCGAAGTAGGCCGCATGGAACGCGCGTTCGATGTCGCGGCGCAGCCGGCGGTAGCGCTCGGCTTCCGCTGGCAAGCCCTTCAGGTCCGAAACTTCGGCGAGGATGGTGGCGAATTGCGCGTAGTAGGCGGTCGACAGCAGCTGGTTGACCGTCGAAGAAGGGCTCAGGTGGTCGCCGAGGTTGGAGTCGACCAGGTGTCCCTCCGCCCACTGCGGGATCCATTGGTCGACGTAGGCGCGCATCGCGTCGTAGTTGTCTGAGAGGAACCGTTCGTCGCCGTAGCGCAGGTAGGCCTCCCAGGGGATGATGAACAGGGCGGCGTCCCACGCCGGGGTCGCGCCCCACGTGCCCTGCCAGCCGACGCCGGTGTACCCGTACTGCGCGCCCGAGGGGACGATCGTCGGGATCTCGCCGCTGGCCAACTGGCTGTCGCGGATGTCGCGCAGCCACTTGCGATAGAACCGCCGCATGTCGAACAACGACATCGCGGCGGGCGCGGTCAGCTGCGCGTCTCCGGTCCAGCCGTTCTTCTCGTACACGGGGGTGTCGGTGACGATGCCGTGCAGGTTGTTGGCGATGGCGCGCCGAGCATTGGCGAAGATCCCGTTGAGGAGGGGATGGCTGCACTCGAACGAGCCGATCGGTTGCAGTGCCGATCGGACGACATCGACGCGCAATTTCCCCAGCTCGCCGGTCAGCGGAGTGCCGCGTGGGCCGGAGACCTGAACGTGGCGAAACCCTTTGTAGGAGAACCGCGGGCGCCAGGTTTCGCGGCCCGAACCGGAGCTGACGAAGTAGTCGGTCTGCAATCGGTCGGCTACGTGCAGGTTGCGGCGCAGGTCCACCGTGCCGTCGGCGAGAAGCGTCTCGCCATAGGAGATCTGGGCGGTTGTTCCCTTTGGCGCTGCGACTTCGATCCCGGCCCAGCCGGTTACCTGCTCACCGACGTCGAAGACGGTAACGCCGGGTGACGGCTGCGACTCGGAAACCGTATCGCGTTGCTCGACGATCGCGATCGGCTCGTGGCTTTGCGCGAGCAGGCGTCCGGCGGGCGGCTCGACCACGGTAGCTAGCTGCCAGGAGCCGTCGTCGAAGTCTGCCTCGGCCCAGTTGGGGATCGCGAAACGCGCGTCGTAGGTCTCGCCGATGTTGATGTTGTCGTAGCGGGTCGGTCCGTGGGCGGTGCGCCACGACCCGTCGCTGGCGATGCGCAGCTCGCTTCCGTCGTCGAGCTCGGCGTGCAGCTCGAGCAGCATGCGTGGGCGCGCTCGCCAGTCGGCGTCGGTCCACCACCACTCGCCGACCACGTCATAGTCGAAGAAGCCGGAGCCGAGCTCGACGGCGATGGCGTTGCGCCCCTCGTGCAACTCTTCGGTGACGTCGTAGGTGTTGTAGAGGACCGTCTTGGCGTAGTCGGTGAAACCCGGATCCAGCACGTGGCCGCCGCCGAGCCGGCGACCGTTGAGGTAGACGTCGGCATAGGCGAGGCCGGCTACGTAGAGCCGCGCCTCGAGCACATCGGCGCCTACGTCGAACGAGCGGCGCAGCAACGGTGCCGGGCGGATGGCGCGGCAGCCCGACTTGGCGCGATCTCGATACTCGGTGGCCTGCGGGTACTTCTCGAGGGACAGAGGACCGATCGGACCGACCGGACGGCAAAAATCGCCGCTCGCCGCCACATCCTCGGCAGAGGCGATTCCGCCGAGAGTGTCGCTGGTGTCTCGCTCCGGGCCGGCGATCCAGTCGGCGGTCCAGGCCGACGGATCGAGAAATCCGGTTTCGAAGGAGGCGACGGCTGCCCATGGCGAGGGGTTTTCTTGCTCGTCCCAAACTCGGACCGTCCAGTAGTAGCGGGTTCGCGGCGCGAGCGGAGGACCGGCGTAGTCGACGAACGGTGCGGAAGACTCGATCTTCCCGCTGCGCCAGACGCCGGCGGCATCGTCGGCGTGCGGCGTTGCCGAGGTCGCGAGGGCGACCTCGTACGCGGTCTGTGCTGCTCCCGGCCGACCCGCGGCGATGCGCCAGGACAGTCTGGGATTTCGAGCATCCAGGCCGAGTGGGTCGGGGTCGGCGTCGGTTTCCAACCGGACCGGTCTGGGCTGAGGGTCCGCCTGATTGCTGTCCGAACACGACGATACGGCGATGGCCAGGATGCCGGTGGCGAAGAGTCTCATGGCGCGACTGCCCGTTCTCGACCAGCGAGGGGAGGGTGGATTCATCGGTCCCTTTCTCTCGGGAAACTGACGGTTTCTGCATACACGGGCAATCGTCGGCTGTAAAATCCAAGCGGATAAAAAGTTGGCGGAATTTCCTTGACTGAAGAATCCAAGTGGATAATAGGGGCGGTATGGGGGAGAAACGCTTGATGGCTTTCGCGGGCCGGGTCGAGTCATCCCGGCTGAATCGGGTTTTCGTCGTCGCGCTGGTCTGCGCG
>JAUIGL010000009.1 GCA_030430165.1 bacterium
CGTGTGTGGTCGTGCGAGAGCGATAATCCGGCATGTTGGTCTCCTTCGGGTCATCCTGCCCCCGACCCCAGACGATGACAAGGTGAGTCTACACGAGCGTGGAAGGGGCCGGATCTGCTGGGTTTTTAGTACCGACTCGTTTGCGAGACTGTGCCTACTCCAGCTCGCGAACCGGTTTGAGCGCCAGCAGCACTGCCAACCCGAGGGCGCTGGCGGCGATGCCGCTCGACAGCAGCGTCGCCTGTGGCCCGAACTTGGTGGTGACGAAGCCCGCCTGGGCGTAGCCGATCGGCATCGAGGCGAAGAAGGTGAGCGAGTACATGCTCATCACGCGGCCGATCATGCGCGGCTCGGCGTTCTCCTGCAGCAGGCTGACGGCGTAATTCATGAACACCGAGGCGGTCAGGCCCCACACGATCAGGATGACGACGCTGATGGGTAGCGTTTCCGACTGGCTGTACGCCATCAGAACGAAGCCGCCGATGACGTTGGTCGCGCACAGTGCCAGGCCGCGCCGCGGCAGTGGTCGCCAGGTGAGCAGAGTCGATCCGATCAGCACGCCGACTCCGAAGCAGCCCCAGAAGAGACCGACCCATTTATCGCCGGCGTGCATGATGTCGGGAACGATGATCGGCACGGTGACCGCGAAGGGACCGATGAACAGAATCCCCGGCACGGTGCTGAGGATCAGCAGGCCGTAGAGCTTCGGCGTCGCCGCGACATAGAGCAGGCCTTCCTTCAGATCGCTCAGTACGCTCGAGCCGGTAGCCGGTGTGACCTCGGTTCGAATGCGCGAGAACAGAATCGCACCGCCGAGGAGGAATACCGTTTCGGCGGCGAACGCCGCGGTCAGGCTGACCAGATCGGTGAGCAGACCGCCGAGCGCCGGGCCGACGAACTGCAGGGTCGCCATGAAGGCCATCGTCCCGAGGATGACTGCGTTCTGCATCTGCTCCCGGGTGACGATCTGATTGAGCATGCTCTGGCGCGCTGGATTGGTGAACGCGCCGGCGGCGCCGACCACCGCGGCGAGCGGGAAGACCGGCCAGATCTCGCCGACGTCGAGGCCGCTGAGGACGACGTAGGCGGTCGAGACCAGCGCGGCGACGGAATAGGTGGTCATCAGGATCCGGCGGCGCTCGATTCTGTCGGCGAAGGTGCCGCCGATCAGTGCGAGCACGGCGCCGGGCAGGTTCTGCACGATCAGGGCAGCGGCGATCGCCGCCGCGCGGGCATCGAGATCGACCCGGTCGCGAATGAACAGAGGAACGGTGACCGCCTGGATCCCGACCCCGGTGCCGGCGACGACTGATGCCAGCCACCAGCGGGTGAATCGGTTCGAGCTGAACGGATTGCGGCCGGTCGTGGGAGAATCGCCGCTCATCGTGCCGACCCGGTGAGTGCGCCTGCCGCAGCAGGGTAGTCGCGGTCGACGGTGATCTCGATCAGCCACGGTGAGGCCCGGCAAACGTGCCAGGCGGGAGGCGATTCGGGCGGGAGGAGGTCCGGCATGGGGTCGCTCGCGATGGTAGCGCAACCCGGCGAATCGCCCTACCTACCTGGGTTCAGTCGGCACAGGCCCCCCGTCGCGGGCGGCGGGACTGGTTCGATCGGTCGCAAACTCGCCAAGTTACCGTTGGCCGAGCCGCGTTGGAGCGCCGTCGCCTAGCCCGCATACCTCGACAGCTTTCTGCTACGAGCTCAGATGGGCATGCGGCGATTAAGGTGCGACCCCCGTACGCGCTGCGCGCTCCGATGGGTCCAATTGTGCGAGCAAAGCTCGCACAATTGCAGGCCGTACTCCCTCGCCGTCCTCGACATATCGTTCAAGTATGCCTGCGGGCGCCTCAGTCCGTGCGGCCTTGATCCACGAGCCGCTCCACGCTCTCGCTCCGAAACCCGGTGAGAAATGCTGGCTAGCAGTTCATCCAAAATGTGGGAAGCAGCGAATGATCGATTCTTGCGGCCTATTGTTTCAATAGGTTGCGGAACCTGCTGGTCAATTTTTGTGGAATAGTATTGCCGGAGGCAGGGGCAACGCGGCGGGCTATAAATAATTCTTGCGCTCTTGGCTAGACGGGCTTATAGAAAGGTTCGCAACGGTGCACTACGAGACCTTGAGGAACTGTAGTGAGCTACTCCGCAAACCACGTGCCGAAAATTCGGGCAATGGGTTCTCGTCCCTACTCGACGACTGCCACTTGCGAACGGACGGCTGGCAGCCCGACTCTTCGGGGCGAGCAGACGAGCAAGGAGCCATGCACATGAGGACAAAGATCGTATTGTTGGTTGTGACCGGGTTGGGACTTGCGATGGGAACTGCGTTGGCTGCGTCCCAGAGCGGCCCCCTCCCCGGAAAGATTCACGTAGTGAAGTCGCTCAAGCTGGCCAAGATGGTGGCCAAATCGAAGGCGATCGATCCCGACGTGTTTGCTCTGCCGGCGGCCGGTACGGGAGAGGATCCAACCCTCGTCGGCGCTCGGGTCGTTTTCGCTGATCTCGGCTTGGCCGGAGGCAGTGTCGCCATCGACCTCGATGCATCTGGTTGGTCGGGACTCGGCAATCCCCCCGGGAGCAAGGGGTACAAGTACAAGAGCAAAGACGATGTGTTGGTCGTCGATCCGAAGCAGGCGTGCACCGTCGTCTTGATCAAGGAGAAGGTGATCAAGGCCGTCTGCAAGAAGGGCTCCGTCCTACTGACGACTCCGTACGCGGGGCCCGCCGCCGTCAATCTCGGAATCCCCGCGGGCTCCGCGGCGATCGAGTACTGTTGGGAGTTCGGCGGAGAGACCAAGAAGAACACCGACAAGCTTCTCAAACGCAAAGACGCCCCCGCGCCGGCGAGCTGCGTGCCACTATCATAGGGCCGGCGCGCCACCGTTGCGGCAAGTACCAAGAGGGGGGGACGCGCCACGCGCGTCCCCTTTTTCTGTTTGGCGAGTGGGGGCAGAGGAGACGCGCGGAGTCGCCCGACGGATGGGATCGGGCGCGGGCCCGACCATCCCGGCGGTTTCTCGCGGCTGGCCATCCTCGTCGTCGCGACATTTTCGGCACCGTTTCGGTGTTCAACCGTGCCGCCACCGTGGTAGGTCGATACTTATGACGGTGGCGAATCGCATAGGTCTCTCGTTGCGGGTGAGCGCGGTTATGATTGCGCTCTCGACGATGGCGCCCGGGGGTGTGGCGGCCCAGGCTTTCGATATCTGCTGCACGTGTATTTGCAGCACGGGGCAGCAGTTCCGCTGCCTCAAGGCGATAGCGCCGCTACAAACATGCAACGAGGCGTGCGAAATCCTCGACCCAGATTGCGATATCGCGTCGTTGGTTGGTTCGTGCGATACGCAAACGATCCCGACCGGCCCGAAGGAGTGCCAGCTGGCTTCGTCGGGGACGGCGTGCGAGTGCGTCAACCTTCCCACTCCGACACCCGCCGCCACGCCGACCGCAACACCGGCGGGGCCGATGGGGGCGTGTTGTACCTTCGACGGCTGCAGCGAGACGACGAGCGAAGAGTGCGAAGGTGCGTACCGAGGGGACGGCACGGTCTGCGACGAGGAGACCTGCGAGTTTTGTTGCCGCTGCGACGGACCGGCTCAGGACTGCCCGCAAACCTGTGTCGACGGAGGGCTGAGTGAAGCCGCGGACTGCGTCGAGGCTTGTCCGACCGACACGTGCGTCGTTAGCTTGGCTCTGAGCGATAGCTGCTCGGGAGGTTGCCAGGCGAACGGCTGTTGCAGCGTCGAGGGCGAAGGATGCCTGCAAAGCGACCGCAGCCTCTGTGAGATCACCGGCGGCAACTTCGTCGAGGGTGGCGCCTGTGATCCGCAAACCGGCGAGTGTGTCGTCGTCCCGCCGACCGAAACTCCGACGGCAACGCCGACGCAGACGCCGACGACGACTCCGACCGATACTCCCACCGACACGCCGACTGAAACGCCGACGAGTACGCCGACCGACACGCCGACCGACACGCCGACGAACACTCCGGCGGGCGATGGAGCGCCGTGCACCGACCCCGTCGATTGCATCTCCGGCAACTGTGTCGCCGACTTGTGTTGCAACGAACCTTGCAGCGGAAGCACGCAGCGATGCGATCTGCCGAGCTCGCTCGGGACCTGCATCGACCTGCCCGCCGAGGCGCCGACGACGTCGCGCGCGGCCCTGCTGGCCGGGTTGCTCGTTCTCGCCGTGATCGCGGCACTAGCGTTGCGGCGCCGGCGCGACATTCGTCTCTTCTTCATGTCGTTGTGACGACCTCTGCGCGCAGGCGCAGCTCCCCGGTTGCGTTGCGCATATCGGCCGCTGTTTTTGCGCGCTGATTGTGCTGCGCGCAGGCGACGACGGTCGGCCGAGCACCTGGTTGCAGGTTGGCTCGGCTGAGTCGCAAGCACCCGCGTGCTGCCGACTCCTGACCCCCGCCGCCCTCCGGTTCTCTTAGGGCGAACCCCCATAGATTCGGGTAGTTAGGACCCCGGTTCCGAGCCGGGTGAAGCGCGCGCTTCCTGAATGAAGATTCTGATTGTCCCCTGGGGAGATTCTCATTATACAAATTCAAGATTCGAATTGTTCATCTCGCCGTTACACAGAGTGGCGGCACAACCATCGAGAAGGGGGAAGCATGACGAAAGTAGCAGTGACTGGGGTCGCGCTGGTCTTCGCACTGACCTCGACCGCGTGGGCGGGTGCCAAGGACAAGTCGCAGAACACGTTGGTCGATCGCAACGCGACGGGTGTGATCGACAACACGCTGGTCAAGACGAAGATCAAGTCGAAGGGGTGCAAGCTGCAGATCCAGGCCAAGACCGTCAACATGGCGGACGGCGACATCGCGATCTGTGTCCTGGAGGCGGACGTCGACGGGATCGGCGGTAACTCGTTGATCGTCGCCGGCGAGGCGAAGAAGGGTAAGTTCCAGATCAAGGCCGACATCGGCGAGGCGAAGATCGCGGGCCAGGGCTGTGGTGACATCGAGGGCATCAGCTACAACAATCAGGTAACCTGCTACTTGGACGACCTGACCTATCGCCTTGATTCGGGTGGCGCCGGCACCTGGCGCGCCGGGTGCGCGGCGGCCGGTATGCTCGCCGGCGACGGACCGGGTGCAACCATGCTGAAGCAGAACCCCACCGTGCCAGTGGTGGTTGGACTGTGCCAGGGGTTCAGCGAGGGCGACCGGATCGTCCACCCGACGTCCACCGAGTGGGCGGTTCAGGGGCAGCGCACTGCCATCGAATAATCGCTTGAAGCGTACTCGTGGATGAGAGCCCGGTGGGGAATCCCACCGGGCTTTCTCGTGTGTCGGGCATCCCGGGGTCCAAATAGTCAGGGCGCGATGAACACGTCGTCCTGGATTTCGTCGCGAATCGAAGTGTTGCGACGGATGATCTGCGCGAGACGGGTTGCGCGCAGGCGGCGTAGGGTGCGTCCCTCGAACTCGCGCTCGTACCAAAAGCGGTCGCCGTCGCGCAGCAGCTCGAACTGCTCGCGCAGGATCGTCGCGACCAGCTCGCCGACCATGGCACCCGCAACCGGGTCTTCGGCAAGTCCGCCGACCCACGGGTCGATCTGATCGACGCTCGCGTAGGTTTGGCGCAGCCGGTTCACGGTCTCGGGATCCGTGGTGATGTCCTCGAAGTCAGCGGCGGGCGGCAGGCCCATTGCGATGCGCAGCTCGTTGTAGCTGGGAAGCCCGTGATCGCGGCCGCGCTGGATGTTGAGCGAAGCGAGGTCGAAGCCGCCGGCCCCAGGGGGTCCAAACAGAAAGTTGCGGACGTCGTCGATCACGCGCGCATCAATTTTTTGGCACGCCTGACTAGCCAACCCGCGCAGCAGTGGTTCGATTCCCTCGTCGGCGAGGATCTCCGGAGCGAAGAACGCGTCGCGCAGGGCGAGCGGACCGCTCTCGAGCTCGTCGCCGTTGGCGTCGAGGCGGAGCAGGGTCGGGCTGAGCGCGCTGTGTCCGAAGCGGTAGGCGGCCGTGGAGAACTCGTTGAAGATCCCGACCTGGAGATCCGGCTGGTATCCGTCGTAGCGACCCGGAGCGGTGTCGCCGAGCAGCACCGGGAGAAACTCCTCGTATGTGATCGCTTGTAGCTCGGCGATGACGATGCGTCGCGCCCGCTCGTAGATCTCGTCGCCGTCGAGACGCCGGTTGGAGCGCCGGATGCGGCGGGCCAGGCGGTTGTGCTCGCGGACGAATAGGGTGTGCATCGCGGTCAGTGCCGCGTTCTCATTGGCGCGAACGTCGCCGGCGAGGAACAGATCCGGTGAGCTACCGCCGGCGTTGGCGAGCTCGTCTTCGTTGTAGGGAAGCAGGTTGCCGGCGCTGGTTCGCAACTCTCCACTGCCGTCGTTGGTCCGTAATGCGGCTGCTCTGTCGGCATCCGAGCCGTAGACGTTCGAAGCGTCGATCCAGGCGGTGATCTCGTTGATCTGCTGCCGTGGGTTGTTCGCCGACAGCCCGGTCGTCGGATCGTAGAGCGAACGGTTGAACGCGATCTCCTCTTCGCCGGTCGCGAACGGATCGAAGTAAGGGTCGCCGAGCGGCACCGCGATCGGTGCGAGCTCCGGTGGGTCGACCCCGTCGGTCAAGTCGATGTCGTGGTCGAGAAACTGGCCCCACAGCCATAGAAGGTCGGACGCGCCGGACGAGTCGGGAATCCCGCCGTCCTGGGCGAGGACGGCGTTGCTGATCTCGCGCGGTCCGGGCCGATCGTTGCCAGCCAGGCTCTCTGCGCCGTCGGTGTAGCCGACGGGTGCGAGTCTGAGCAACGGGGTGCCGGCGGCGCCCATCTCCGGCTCGCTTTGACTGTTGTTGCGGCCGTCGATCGAGCGGTAGGCCGCATCGCCGGCGCTATCGTCCGATCGTCGCTGGTCGCGTCGGATCCGGCGAGCGGGCGAGACCATGTCCGGTGATGGCTCCTGCCGGTTCTGCTGCAACCGGCGGTTGCGGGTTTGTGCGTTGGCGGCACCGGGATAGACGATCGAAAGGCTGATCAAGACGCCGAGAAGTACCTGCATTTGCATAGGATTTCCCCTTTTCTCATATGAATTGAAAGCGTGTGCAATTATCCCACGTAACCTTGGACGCTCTCGGGCAGGGATTTATTGCCTCGGCAGAGGAAAAAACCGGCGTCCGCGATGGCCGTCGCCAGGCAAGTCTGGACTTGCCGGTTCTTGTCGATCTGATCGACCCGGGCAGCTGCTGCCATCGCCGCTTCCCTCCCGGATTGGGCGGCGTGGTCTTGCAAAAATTCGGTCCGGCTGTGAGAGTTTGCCGGGTTGCGCGATTGTTTCGTCTTTCCGCTGGCTACGGTGCCGCGCGGAGCGACTTCAATCACGACGGATCCGGTCAGGTCATTAAGAAAAGAAAGGTCACTACCATGCGGGATTATTCAAGAACGGTGCGCCTCGTCGCGGCGCTGGCTCTCCTTGCTTTCGCCATCGGCTGCGGCGACGACGACGACGCGAACGGCTCCAACGTGATCACCGTCCGCCCCGGCGAGTCGATCCAGGCCGCAGTTGACGCCGCGGCGCCGGGAAGCCGCATCGAGGTCATGCCCGGCGAGTACGTCGAGACCCACGGCAATCAGGCCGCCGTATTGGTGCAGAAGTCGATCGAGCTCATCGGCCGCAACCAAGGCGGCGAGGTCAAGATCCTGCCCGGCCCGGGCAACACCGAAGGGATTTACGTGCTCGGCACCGAGGACAACTTCGTCGACGACGTCCTGATCGAAGGGTTCACCATCGACGGCTTCTCCGAGAACGGGATCTGGACCTTTTATGCGCGGAACTTCGAGATCCGCGACAACAACGTCGGCAACAGCGACCACGTCGGAATCTATCCACAGCTCTCGGCGCAGGGGCTGGTGCGCGACAACGTCGCCTTTGGTGGCCGCGACAGCGCCATGTGGGTCTCGGGCTCCGAGGACATCCGCGTGATCGCCAACGAGGTGTATGGCGCGCCCATTGGGCTTCAGGTCAACGTCTCGAAGAACGTCGAGGTCGAGGAAGTCACGGCTTATGACAACGTGACCGGAATCGCCTTCACCCATCCCCTCGCCTCCGGTCTCGGCGATGACGTCGACCTCGCCTTCGGCTATCGCAGCGAGTCCGCCCGGTTCGCCAACAGCGAGGTGTTCGAGAACAACTTGCCGAACCCGGTAACCGGCGGGTCGGTTGGAGCGCTGGTCACCGGCACCGGCATGCTGATCATCGGCCACGACCGCACGTACGTCGAAGACAACTCGGTGCTCGACAACGACTACACTGGCGTGATGCTCCTCGACTTCTGCCTCGTCTTTGACGACACCGACGACGACTGCGTGCCGGACGACAACACCATCGTCAACAATACGATCACCGGCAATGGATCAAACCCGCCCGAGGGCGACTTGGGCGCTCTCGCCGCCGACGTGGTCGTCCTCGGTGCCGGCACCGGCAACTGCATGGCCGACAACGTCTACGACACCGACGTCGGTGCGGAGGACATCGAGGCCGACAGCTGCCCGCCGTTCATGGGATTCTGACGCCGCCGGTACACCCGCGCGCGCCGCAGCCATCACCGGGGGCTCGATCTTCAGCGACTCCAGCTGAAGGTCGAGCCCCCGGCTTTTTTTAAGGGTCGTCGTCGGGGACGTGCGGGACCTCCTGACAGGAAACTCCCTGGGTGCCGTATCGGTCGCGGGGAATTGGAAGATGCGTCACGCTCTGGTGACACGAGTTTCGCTTCTGCTCTTCAGCATCGCGGCCTGCGTGGCGTTGGCGAACGCAGGTATGTCCGCCGAGGCGCCCCAGCGCCCCTCGGGCGGTAGGCTCGAAATCGTCTACCCGGCGGACGGAGCGGTCTTCCCGCCGGATATCGTTGCCCCGACCTTCCGGTGGCAAGCGGCGGACCAAGCCGCGGGACCGTGGCGGGTTCGCCTGAGCGATCACGAGGGCGGGGAGATTGCTTCCGGTCTCGCGACCGAACCGAGCTGGCAGCCGGGCTCTGCCGAGTGGCAAGAGGTCAAGCGGCGGTCGGCCGATCGCGGCGTCGTGTTCTCCGTCGGTGTCGAGCTCCCCTCCGGCGAGAGGTCTCTCGCCGAGATCACGCTGCACACGGCGCGCGAACCTGTCGGTGATTCTCTCTTCTACCGGGAGGTTCCGCTGCCCTTCCTCGACGCGGTGCGCGACCCGGCCAAGATCCGCTGGCGCTACGGCACGGTCGACATGGAGGACGGTCCGCCGGTCGTTCTCGAGAACCTGCCGGTCTGCGGCAACTGCCATTCCTTCGCCGACAACGGCAGCGTGCTCGGCCTCGACGTCGACTACGGCAACGACAAGGGCGGCTACGGAATCCTGCCGGTCGCCGAGCGGATGGTGATGAGCGACGAGAGCATCATCACCTGGTCGGACTATCGGCGCGACGATGGCGACATTACGTTTGGTCTGCTGTCGCGCGTCTCGCCCGACGGTCGCTACGTCATCAGCACCGTCAAGGACCGTTCGGTCTTCGTCGCGCGCGACGACCTGATGATCTCGCAGCTCTTCTTCCCGATCAAAGGGATCCTGGTCGTCTACGATCGCGAGAGCGAAGAGTTCTTTGCGCTGCCCGGCGCCGACGACCCGCGCTACGTGCAGACCAATCCGGTTTGGAGCCCCGACGGTCGGGAGATTCTGTTCGCCCGCACCGATGCACACCGCTCCGAGGAGCTCGACCGCAAGAAGGAAGCCTTGCTCGATTTCGACGACGTCAGCGAGTTCACCCGCGACGGCGAGCCCTTTCGCTACGACATCTACAGAATCCCCTTCAACGACGGGAAGGGCGGTGTGGCGACGCCGCTCGAGGGCGCGTCGGGCAACGGGATGAGCAACTACTTTCCCAAGTACTCGCCGGACGGCAAATGGATCGTCTTCACCATGTCGAAGGACTACATGCTGCTGCGTCCCGACAGCGAGCTCTACATCGTTGCCGCCGCAGGCGGCGAAGCGCGCCGCCTGCGCTACAACACCGACCGCATGAACTCGTGGCACAGCTGGTCGTCGAACAGCAGATGGCTGGTGTTCTCCTCGAAGCAGAACGGTCCCTACACGCAGCTCTGGCTGACCCATATCGACGAAGACGGAAACGACACGCCGCCGGTCGTCCTCGAGCGATTCACCGATGCGGACCGCGCGGCGAACATTCCGGAGTTCGTCAACCTTCCCGGTGACGCGATCGTCGAGATCCGCGAGCAATTCCTCAATCCCTATTCCTACCTGCGCGCGGGCACCGCCAACCAACGCACCGGCGACCAGGAGGGGGCCGAGCGCTCGTTTCGCCGGGGCCTGGAGCTTGCGCCCGACGACCCGGAGCTGCACGCGGCGTTGGGGTGGACTCTCTTCCAGACCGGCCGGCCCGCCGAGGCGGTGAGCGAGTACCGGCGCGCTCTCGAGCTGGCGCCCGACGATGCTCGGACCCACAACAACCTGGCTCTCGCGCTGCTCGAGATCGGTGACCTCGCGGGGGCCGCGAAGCACTTCACCCGATCACTCGCGCTCGAGCCGCGCTGCGAGATCTACGCCGACTTCGGCCTGCTCCAGGACCTCATGGGCCGCGAGGACCTCGCGCGCCAGAGCTACGAGAAGGCGTTTGCTCTCGACGAAACCTGTGCCGCAGCGCGGATGAATCTGGCGGCGATGCTGATCGAGGACGGCGAGTACGAGGAAGCAGCCCTCCACTACCGCAAGGCGATCGAAGGGAAGCCGACCGCCGAGGCGCACAGCGGGCTCGGTTTTGCCCTCAATCAGCTCGGACAGCTCGACGAGGCTGCCGCCGAGCACGAAGCGGCGGTCGCGCTCGACCCGAGCCTCGCCCAGGTACACCGCAACCGCGCGCTGACCCAGGCGCGGCTCGGCAACTACGAAGAAGCGATCCAGTCCTACCGGCGCGCGGTTGCCATCGAGCCGCGTGTTTCGACGTACTATTCGCTTGCCGGGGTGTTGCGCGCCGCCGGGCGGAGTGAAGAGGCCGAGGAGGAATACCGACACGGCCGCGAGTTGTCGCGTCGTCAGCGGACAGAGTCGCCGCCGGACGCGGACGAGTAGGGGCGCCGCTGGCACACTCTGACGCGTTTCCGCTCGTCAATTGTTTTTTCTTCGAGGCTAGCTCTCGAGTCCCGGCGGATCGGCGGTCGGATCGGAGAGTCGCAGGATCAGTGGGGCTAGCTCACGCGCGCGATTTCGGTGTACACCGGAGCCGCCAGATGACCGCCGCGCAGGAGCATCCCCCATCTCCCGATACCCGCGAGAACGCGGCGTCGGTCGGCAGGTAGTAGGCGCCGGTAGCCGCGGCGACCTCTGCCGCTGCGCGGTTGGCAACGCCGAAGTGCTCGCGGGAGAATGGATAGCCGATGAAGATGAGCGGGATGCCCGCCGCTTTGGCCCATTCGCTGATCTGCACGCGAGTCTGATGATCGGCTTCGCTGTGGTGTCCGCCAGCAGGCGAGGGGAGCTGCCAGCCCAACCGGTTGTTCGTCAGGGCGCGCAACCGGCTGAGCTGGTCTGGTTCGAGAGCGGACTCTTACTCCGGGCCGACTCGACCGCCCTGTTGCGCCCAGAGGGTGCTCGACGGTCCCGTAAGGCTGCCGCCGGCGAGCATCTGACAGATGCCGACGATGACCGGCACGGTGTCGTTCACCTTCAGCGTCGATTCACTCGGAGAGGAGGACTGGAGGCTCGGCGGGTTGGCCGCGCAGTCGTCCATCCAGGTGCCCGCGCCGCCCGAGTTGCTGCGGTAGGTTGGGTCATCCAGGTAGCACCGGACGTTGCCGGCGCTCTGCAGCACATCCGTGCTACCGCAGGCTTGACCGGCGATGCTCACCTCGGTTAGGTCGGCCTTGATCTTGAGCTTGCCCGACTTCGCTTCGCCGGTGAGGATGGCGCCATTGCCGCCGAGGCTCGCCAAGGTGTTGGTGTCGTTGACGTTGGCTTCGGCGATGCAGATGACCACCTGTCCGTCGGACAGGCTGACGTCCTTCGCCTGGATCTGAAGCTTGCAACCCTTCGACTTGATCTTCGTCTTGACCGTAGTGTTGTTGATGACGCCGGCGCCGTTGAGGTCGACCAGGGTATTTGCGGACTTGTCCTTTGCCCCGGCGAAGGCCACCGAGCACGTAGCCAGCACGCTGGCGGTTGCCAACAAAGCAATCTTCTTCATCGTGACTCTCCTTGATAGGCGAAAAGTGGTCGTTTGATTGGAACGGCGCAAGTATGGGGAGAAGCTACTTGCGTCTCGTGTACTTGAAACGGTCTCCCCCCTTTCATTGGCGTGGAAGCGACGAGCGACTGGTCACTCGTCGCGTAGAAATGCTCCCTTCCCCGCGGACTCTATTAGTGCTCGGTGGTTGGTGAGTCAACGTTGAAAACGTGTCGAGGTGGCTAAGTAAACTGAGCGAAGGTTCACTCTTTGCCGCTTCGAAAATGCTTTCTGCAGCGTCGTTGCGGTGGCAGTAAAGGGCAAACCGTTTTGCCGCCCCACGTGGTCGCTCGCAGTCTTCGCGCGGCCAGTTGCGCTGGCGGTTGGTAGGCGGGCGGTGGAACCGGCGACAGGCGATACGCCCGATGATCGGTTGGTCAGAAGGTCAGTGCGCCGATTGCGTCGTCGATGGCATCGATCATGCGATCCAGATCGGACTCCTCGATGACCAGCGGCGGGCAGATGACGACGTTGTCGCCGCTGGCGCGGATGATGATACCGCGCTCCAGCGCGGCGTCACGCACCCGCTCGGGCATACGCTGGGACGGCGCGAAGGGGCGTCGCGATTCCTTGTCTCGCACCAGCTCGATCGCCGCCATCATGCCGATCGAACGAATGTCGCCGACGATGCGGTGGCGGCGCAGTCGTTCGAGCCGCTTCGCCAGCCTGCGGCCGAGCCTCGCGGCTCGCGTGACCAGCTCGTCCTTCTCCAGAACGTCCAGCGTCGCCAGACCCGCGGCGCAGGCGACGGGGTGCCCGGAATAGGTGAAGCCGTGGCTGAGGGCGAAGTCGTCGCCGGCGTCGACCAGGGTGCGATAGATCTCGTCTTGCATAGCCACGCCGCCGAGTGGCACGTAGCCGCTGCTCACGCCTTTGGCGAAGACCAGCATGTCGGGAATCGCCTTCCAGTGCTCGATGCCGAACTTCTTGCCGGTTCGGCCGAATCCGGTGATCACCTCGTCGACCACCAGCAGGATCCGGTGCTGGTCGCAGATCTCGCGGATGCGTTCGAAGTAGCCCGCTGGCGGCACTACGACACCACCCACGCCCTGGACCGGCTCGGCGATGAAGGCGGCGATCTTGTCGGCGCCGATCTTCTCGATGGCGCCCTCGAGCGCACTGGCACAGGCGATCCGGCAATCCGGAAACTGCAGGCCGAGCTCGCAGCGATAGCAATGAGCGCGGGGGATGCGGCTCACCCCGGGCATCAGCGGCTCGTAGTACTGATGGAACTTGTCGAGGCCGGTCAGCGTCGCAGCTCCGGTCGACGAACCGTGGTAGGCGCCGCTGAGAGCGATGAATCGGGTCTTGTTCTCGTCGCCGCGCAGCTTCCAGTACAGGCGCGCCAGGCGGATTACGGATTCATTGGACTCGGAGCCGCCCGAGGTGAACAGGATGTGATCGAGGCCGCGCGGAGTCCATCTGGCGATTCGCCGCGCCAGCTGCTGCGCCGGCTCTGAGGAGAAGCCGAGCAGGGTCGGGGCGAAGGCGAGTCTGCGCGCCTGCTTGGCGACCGCGCGGGCCACCTCCGGGCGGCCGTGGCCGATCGAGACGTTCCACAGGGAGGAAAGTCCGTCGAGCAGCTTGCGTCCCTCCGAATCCCAGACGTATGCGCCCTTGCCGCGCACCAGGGTGCGTGGTCCGTCGGCAGCGATCCGCGCCGGCGAGTCAAAGGCGTGGATCAGGTGCGCCGAGGCCGGATGATGCTTGCGGCGGCGCATCTCGGAAGCGGCGGTCTACTCGGTCGCCAGGGCGCGATCCATCGCCGCCAGCAACTCCCCCGGGGCCTGCGGGTTGTAGAAGTAGTGGTACTTGTCGCGCGGCGCTTTGACGGCCGGGTTGGTCTTGCCGTCCGGCGTCAGAAAGAAAGTCCGCGGGATGTACTCGCCGTCCGGAGCGTACTGGCCGCTGAGCTTGGTGTTCTTGTCCTTGTTGAGGCGTATCATGACGAATTTCTTCGATTTCTCGATGACTTTCTCGTCGTGGAAGACGCCGCTGTACTTGGTGCAGTGCGGGCACCAGTCGGTATAGAAGATCAGGCAAACCGGCTTGTCTTCGCTCTTGGCGGCGGCGAGACCCTCTTCGTACCCTTTCCAGTCGACCGCCGAGTCGTTCCAGTCCCCGCCAGCCAGGCAGGTTCCCGCGGTGAGAGCGACCGCCGACGACAGTATGACGAAGAGCTTGGCTATTCGAAGCATGAACAGTTCCTCCTTGGAGGCCGACCGCTAGCGCCCGGCTGAGAGAGTTGCAAGCTCGGCGAATCGGTCGCAGCCCGTGCCCGAGTCGTGCGCAACCCGCCGGTGCGGGGCCGCATCCGCCGTTCTCGAATTCGAGAAGGCCTCGCTTTTTGGTGACGACCGGCTGCGCTGGATCGGTTGGCAGGGGAATTGCGCTCGACCAGGAAGGTCTGCCTGGAGCGGTGTCCATGTCCAAAGAAGCGCACAACCTCATAGACGGAAACGAAGCGGCCGCCTCGGTCGCCTATCGCACGAATGAAGTGATCGCGATCTATCCGATCACGCCTTCTTCTCCGATGGGTGAGCTGGCGGATTCATGGGCCCTCGAAGGCCGCGAGACCATCTGGGGCGGCAAGCCCGACGTCGTCGAGATGCAGTCCGAGGGAGGCGCCGCCGGGGCGGTCCACGGTTCCCTGCAAGCGGGGGCGCTGACGACTACCTTCACCGCGTCGCAGGGCCTGCTCCTGATGATTCCGAACATGTTCAAGATCGCCGGCGAGCTGACTTCGTTCGTGATGCATGTCGCCGCGCGCTCGGTGGCGACCCACGCGCTGTCGATCTTCGGTGACCACTCCGACGTGATGGCGACGCGCAGCACCGGATTCGCCCTGCTCGCGTCGGGCTCGGTCCAGGAGGCGCACGACTTCGCCTGTATCGCACAGGCAGCGACGCTGCGGTCGCGGGTTCCGTTCCTCCACTTCTTCGACGGGTTTCGTACCTCGCACGAGCTGGCGACGCTGGACATGCTGAGCGACGACGATTTGCGATTCATGATCGACGACGAGGCGGTGCAGCGGCACCGCTCTCGCGGGCTCACCCCAGATCGGCCGGTGTTGCGCGGAACGGCGCAGAATCCGGACGTCTTCTTCCAGGCGCGCGAGGCCTGCACGCCGTTCTACGATGCCTGCTCCGGCATCGTCGCAGAAGAGATGAAGCGCTTTGCCGAGCGCACCGGTCGCCGCTACGGATTGTTCGACTACCACGGTGCCGAGGATGCCGAGCGGGTGATCGTGCTCATGGGATCCGGCGCCGAGACCTGCCACGAGACCGTCGACTGGTTGCTGGCACGTGGCGAGAAGGTCGGGGTCGTCAAAGTTCGGCTGTATCGTCCATTCTCGATCGCCGACTTCGTCGACGTTCTGCCGCCGACGACGCGATCGATCGCGGTGCTCGATCGGACGAAAGAGCCGGGAGCGGTCGGCGACCCGCTCTACCTCGACGTCGTCAGTGCCTTGCGCGAGGCTCGCGACGACGGGCTCGGCAGGCTGAACGGGGATCCCGTGGTGGTTGCGGGCCGCTACGGTCTTTCCTCCAAGGAGTTCACGCCCGCCTGCGTGCACGCCGTCCTCGACGAGCTCGGCAAGTCGACTCCCAAGAACCATTTCACGGTTGGAATCGTCGACGACGTCAACCACAGCTCGTTGTCGGTAGACCGCGGGCTCGACATCGAGCCGGAGGGCGTCTCCCGGGCGATCTTCTACGGGCTCGGTTCCGACGGGACGGTGGGCGCCAACAAAAACTCGATCAAGATCATCGGCAAACGGGTCGAGCACGCCCAGGGCTACTTCGTCTATGATTCCAAGAAGGCGGGGGCGACCACGATCTCGCATCTGCGCTTCAGCGACCAGCCGATTCGTTCGTCGTATCTGATCGGTCGCGCCAACTTCATCGCCTGTCACCAGTTCGACTTCGTCGATCGCCTCGACGTGCTGGCTGCCGCGACCGAGGGCGGGACGTTTCTTCTCAACGCACCGTTCGGCCCCGACCGAGTGTTCGCCGAGCTGCCGCGAGAGGTGCAGCAGGAGATCATCGACAAGAAGCTGCGCTTCTTCGTCATCGACGCGTACTCGGTGGCGCGCGAATGCGGCCTCGGCGGTCGCATCAACACCATCATGCAGACTTGCTACTTCGCCATCTCCGGTGTGCTCCCGCGCGAAGAAGCGGTGGCGGAAATCAAGCAGGCGATCGAATCGAGCTACGGCAAGCGCAGCCCGGTGGTGGTCCAGCAGAACTTCGCCGCGGTCGACCAGACGCTCGCCAATCTCAGCGAGGTGGCCGTGCCCGCCGAAGTCGTCGGTGAGAAGGCGCGGCCGCCGATCGTTGCCGAGGCGGCACCCGACTTCGTGCAGAAGGTGACGGCGGTGATGCTGGCCGGACGGGGCGACGAGCTGCCGGTCAGCGCCTTTCCGGTCGACGGCACCTGGCCGACCGCGACCGCGCAGTGGGAGAAGCGCAATCTGGCGCAGGACATCCCTATCTGGGATCCCGCGGTCTGTATCCAGTGCAACCAGTGCGCCCTGGTGTGCCCACACGCCGCGATCCGCGCCAAAGTCTACGACACAGGGGATCTCGAAGGCGCGCCCGACGCGTTTCAGTCGACCGACTACCGCGCTCCCGGATTGAAGGGGCTGCGCTACACGATTCAGGTGGCTCCCGAGGACTGCACCGGGTGTCAGCTCTGCGTCGTCATGTGCCCGGCCAAGGACAAGGCCAGCCCGCGCCACAAGGCGATCAACATGGAGCCGCAGCGCCCGATCCGCGAGCGCGAGCGGCAGAGCTACGAGTTCTTTCTCGGCATTCCGGAGCTCGATCGCAGTCGCGTCGAGCGCCTCGATGCCAAGGGCTCGCAATTGCTGCAGCCCCTGTTCGAGTACTCCGGCGCCTGCGCCGGTTGCGGCGAAACGCCCTACATCAAGCTGCTCACCCAGCTCTTCGGCGATCGCGCGTTGATTGCGAATGCCACCGGCTGCTCCTCGATCTACGGCGGAAACCTGCCGACGACACCCTACACCGTCGATGCCAACGGGCGCGGGCCGGCCTGGTCCAACTCCTTGTTCGAGGACAATGCCGAGTTCGGTTTCGGATTTCGCCTCGCGGTGGCGGCGCAGACGGAGCTCGCGCGCAGCTTGCTCGGTGGGCTCGCCTCGCAGGTGGGAGACGAGTTGGCGAGGGCTATCCTCGACGGCGAGCAACACGGCGAGCCGGCGATCGCGGCGCAGCGCGAGCGCATCGCGGCGCTGCGCGCGAAGTTGGCCTCGCTCGACGACCCCGACGCGCGGCGGCTCGAGCACGTTGCCGGCGCGTTGCTGCGCAAGAGCGTCTGGATCGTCGGTGGCGACGGTTGGGCGTACGACATCGGCTACGGCGGACTCGACCACGTGCTCGCCCAGGGGCGCGACGTCAACGTCCTGGTGCTCGACACCGAGGTCTACTCCAACACCGGCGGCCAGCAATCCAAGGCGACGCCGCTCGGCGCTGCGGCCAAGTTCGCCGCGGCGGGCAAGGAAACGCCTAAGAAGGATCTCGGGCTCGAGGCGATGAGCTACGGCAACGTCTACGTCGCGCGGATCGCGATGGGAGCCAAGGTCAACCAGGTTCTGCACGCGTTCAATGAAGCCGATTCGTATCCGGGCCCGGCGTTGATCATCGCCTACAGCCACTGCATCGCGCACGGCTACGATCTTCGCTTCGGCACCGAGCAGCAAAAGCTGGCCGTGCGCAGCGGAACATGGCCGCTCTACCGTTTCGATCCGCGCCGCGTCGAGCAGGGCTTGCCGCCGCTGCTGCTCGATTCCGACCCGCCGAAGATCGGCGTCAAGGCGTACATGCGCAACGAGACTCGCTTCCGGATGATCGAGAAGATCGACCCGAAACGCTTCGAGCGTTTGGTTGCCGCGGCGCAGGAAAGCGCCGAGCAACGGTTCGCCGTCTATCAGCAACTGGCCGGCATCACCGTTCCGGTGCCGCGCGAGGACGAGGAATAGAGATGGACCTGACGACACGGTATCTCGGATTCGAGCTCGACCACCCGTTGATGGCGGGAGCTTCGCCGATGGTCGACGACCTCGACCAGGTGCGGGCGCTCGAGGACGCTGGCAGCGCAGCGATCGCGATGCACTCGCTCTTCGAGGAGCAGCTGGCCGGCGAGCAGATCTCGACGCATCACTCGATGGAGAGCTCGAGCCACATGTTTGCCGAGGCGATGACGTTCATGCCGGACCTGCCCGAGTTTCGGCTAGGTCCCGACGAGTACCTCGAGCAGCTGCGCCGCATCAAAGAAGCGGTCGCCGTGCCGGTGTTCGCGTCTCTCAACGGCACCACCCTGGGCGGCTGGCTCGACTACGCCAAGTTGATGGTCGATGCCGGCGCCGACGCGCTCGAGCTCAACTTGTATCAGGTCATCACCGACCCGACTCGCAGTGCCGCGGAGATCGAGGCCGGGCACCTCGAGATCGTGCGCACGGTCGCCTCCGAGGTCTCGGTTCCGGTGGCGGTCAAGCTGTCGCCGGCGTATACCTCGCTGCCCCACTTCGCCGCCGCGTTGGAGGAGGCGGGGGCGAGCGGCTTGGTGCTGTTCAATCGCTTCTACCAGCCCGACATCGACGTCGAGGAGCTCGAGATGGAGCGCCGTCTCGATCTGTCTACGTCCGGAGATCTGCTGCTGCGCGTGAACTGGCTCGGGATTCTGTCGGCCCAGCGGTCGATCCCGCTTGCCGCGAGCGGCGGCGTCCACACCGGGATCGACGCGGTCAAAGCGGTGATGGCGGGAGCCTCGGCCGTCCAGATGGTCTCGGCGCTGCTGCAGCGGGGCCCGGCCCGGCTCGCCGAGGTACGAGACGAGCTGTCTGCCTGGCTGGTCGAGCACGAATACGAGTCACTCGAGCAAATGCGCGGAAGCATGAACCTCGCCCACTGCCCCGACCCGCGCGCCTTCGAGCGCCTCAACTACGTCCGGCTACTCATGGGGTGGGCGCCGAACTGAAGTCTCGTCACTGTGGCTGCGGAACTCCCCAGGTCTCGGGTCCTCAGTTTCTATCCACAGATTTCGCAGATTACGCAGATTTGGTTTTCAGCGAGACGCAGTCAGGTTTTTCTCTCAGGTGACCAAAAAATCTGGGAGCCAGAATCTGTGTAATCTGCGAAATCTGTGGATAAAAAAGTCTGAGCACCCGGTCCGACCGACCCCCACCTCAGTCCGAGTGCCGCATGTCGAGTTGCACTGGTCGCCAACCGTCGTTGGTGCGACTGACGACGTGGACCGAGGCGAGATCGATCGACAAGGGGGCGCGGACTTCGGTGCCGACGGTGAGGTCGAGGATGGCGCCGATGACGCCGCGGTGGGCGACGATCAACCACTCTCCCGGTGGATGCTCTTCGCTGATTCGCCGAAAGCCCGCGCTGACCCGTTCGAGCAGCTCGCTGCGGTGGTCGCCCTCGGGATAGCGGAAGCTCATCGGGTCGGCGCGCCACTGGACGTAGAGCTCGGGATCGCGCGCGGCGATCTCTTGCTTGGTCAGTCCTTCCCAGCGACCGAAGTGAATTTCGTTGAACTCGGTGATGGCGGTTGCCGGCGCGGTCGCCGGAGCGATGATCTGCGCGGCGCGGCGGGTGCGCACCAAACCGCTGGAGAAAACACGGTCGAAGCGGACGTCGCGCAGCCTCTCGGCGACCCGTTGCATCTGCGATTCGCCCTCGTCGCTCAGCGGGACGTCGGTCGATCCGTAGTAGCGGATACTGGACTGACCCGTGGTCTCACCGTGGCGGACCAGGGTCAGGCGGTGCGCTGGCGACGTTGCCATTCGGTCAGACGGTTCCGGTTGCCTCGCTCGGCGCGCCGTGGTGTTGGAACGACCGGCCCGACGTCAGGAACAGGAGAACCGCGATCACCCCGAGCAGGGCGAGTACGACACCGGCGAGGCAGACGATGGCGAAGGCCAGGTCGCCTTCCCGCTGAGCCCATTCGACCAGCCGTACCGCAAACGAACCGACGCCGAAGGCGAGTACGAACTTGAGACCGTATGCCGTCGATCGCCAACGTGCCGGAGTCAGGTAGGCGAGCAGGCTGTTCTCGATCGGCTGCATGCCGAGCGAGAAGAAGACGAACAACATTGCCGCGCCGATCAGGGGAAGACCGCTGAGCACCGCCATCGCCAAGAGGGCCGGCAGCGAGATTGCGTGAAAGCCGAAGTAGAGCCAGCGCAGATCGCTGCGATCGGCGAGCGCACCACCCAGGTACTGGCCCGCTACTCCGAAGAGATAGACCAGTGAGGTAGCGGCGCCGAAGCTCATCTGCTTCACGTGCTCGGCGAAGTAGGCGGGCTGGATCACGGTGTTGCCGCGATAGGAGATCCCGGCGAGCGCCGATGCCGTGAGCAGGACCACGAGGAGGGTGAGATTGTTGCCGTTCCGGGGGCCGGCGGCCTCGGGCATTGCCGGCTCGGCGATGGTCGTTTCGTCGACCGACATCGAGCCGACCGCGACGGCGAGCGCGCAGGCCACGTAGCCGACGATCGAGTAGGCGGTGCGCCAACCGTAGGCCGAGCAGAGTGTCGCGGTGACGATCGGCGTCAAAGCGATCGCCACGTTGCCGAAGATACCGTTGATTGCCAGGGCTCGGCCGCGGCGCGCCACCGTTCGCGAGATCAAGCTCATTCCGACCGGATGGTAGATGCTGGCGAACACTCCCATCCCCGCGAGGCAGAAGGTCAGCGCCGTCCCGGTGCCAGATTCTCCGGCTGCGATCGAGAACACGCCCATGCCGGCGATCCCGGCGACGATGAGCACGCGCGCGCCGATGTGGTCGCCGAGGTAACCGAAGGGCAGGGCGCCCAGCCCGAACAGAAGGTAGCCGAGAAAGCTCCAGCCGAGCACCTGGTCGAGCGGCGTTCCGGTATCGGCAGCGAGCTGGACGGCGAGCGTCGGGAACATCAGCTCGAAAAAGTGGGTGCTGAAGTGGCCGGCGCCGGTCAGGAGGATGACGTTGCGCTCGTTGTGCGCGGGGTCTGGCTGCATGAGTTGCAAACGCTACCGGAGGAACGGGGTGCTGTCATCCGAGCATCTGCCCTTCCGTCCAACCCGCTTGCAATAGGCGGCCCCTTTGGTGCGAAGTGGCGCGGTTCGCCATGTCTCCGCGCCTGCTCTCGCCGATTCTGTTGATCCTGCTCCTGGCCTTCGCCTGCGCGCTGCGGGTCTACGAGCTCGATACGATTCCGCTCGGCTTCCACGGAGACGAGGCGCTGACCGCGCTTGACGCGATGTGGATTCTCGAAGAGGGCTGGATCGGTCCCTACGTCTATCCCAGCGGGCTCGGCCAGCCGACGGGGCCGCTTTACTTCGTCGCCCTCGTGTTCTCGCTGCTCGAGCCGTCAGTGTTCTCGGTTCGTTTGGCGATGGCGCTGATCGGCGTCGCGGCGGTGCTCTTCACCTATCTCGCCGTGCGCGAGATGGCCTCGGCGCGGATCGCACTGATCGCCGCTTTCTTGTTCGCGGTGCTGCGCTGGCATCTCCATCTGAGCCGCACCGGCTTGATGTTGGGGGCTTGGCCGGCCGTGTTCGTGGCGACGCTGTGGCTGCTGTTCATTGCGCGGCGGACGCGGCGGACGAGTCTCTACGCGGCCGCGGGACTGGTCGCCGGGCTGGGCATCTATTCGTACAACGCCTACATCCTCACTTTTCCGGTTCTGGCAACCGTGTTCCTGGCGGATGCGCTCTCCGAGCCCCGCGCGGCGCGCAACGCCGTGTCGTTCTGGGCCGCGGCCGGGTTGGCTTCGATCCCGATGATCGTGTTCATCGCGCAGTATCCGGACGCCTACTTCTACCACCACCAGGTGGCCTCTCTGTCGGGCTCGGAGGCATGGCAGAGCGCCGGCTGGGGCGGTCGGCTGGGCCTCCTCGGCGGCCGCGCGTCGGATTGGCTGGTGGGGATGTTCGTCGGCGGAAGGCCGGACGGCGACGACGGCACGGGTGCGTTGTTTCACCCGCCGGTCGGGCCGGTCGTCGCGGCGGCAGCCGCGGCCGGCTTGGCGCTGGCGCCGCGCGTGCTCTCGCGCGCCGCTGTCGCCCTGCTGTTTGCGAGCGTCCTCATCTTTCCGCTCGGCGGCATCCTGACCACGGGCGACGGCATCTTCCGTCGCAGCTTCGCGCTGGCGCCGATCCTGTGCTTTGCCGCGGCGATTGCGCTCGACTGGCTGTGGAGCCGGCGCAGCAAGCTCGGGCCGGCGGTGGTAGGAGCCCTGCTGACCGCGTCGACGTGTTTCAACGTCTTCGGCTACTTTCTTCTCGATCAGGAATCGCCCGCCGTCTGGAACGCCTTTGCCGTCGAGTTTCGCGAGGCCGCCGAGGTCATGGCAACCATGCCGAAAGACGCGCGTGTCTACTTCTACAGCAGCCGCTGGTCGGTCGACTATTCACCCCGACTGTTCCTCGCTCCCCAGGTCGAGGCCTACGATCGCTCCGATGAATTCGGCAGCGGCGATCAGGATATCGAGGTACCGGCGACGTTCTTCTTCCTCGACCGCTACATCGATCGGGTCGGCGAAATCGAGAAGAAGTTCCCGCGCGGGGAGCGCAACGCGGCCCTCTTCGAGGGCCGTGAGATCTTCACCCTGTATCATGCCGACTGACGCCACAGCCGGGCGATTCGGACGACCGGGTTCGCCATCTCACGAGACGGCGGGCATCTTGCGGCCAGCGGCCGAAACCGTCGTGGTTGCCGTTTCGCCGCGGCGAGAGCTCTAGGTTGCGGGGATGCTGAAGCAATGTCGCTGACCACCAAGATATTATTGGGGCTGTTGGGGGGAGTCGCGGTCGGCTTGTTCCTCGGGGAGCTTGCCGCGCCGCTGTCGATCGGCGGCGACGTCTTCATCGGGCTGCTGCAGATGACCGTGCTGCCGTACATCGTGGTTTCGTTGGTGAGCAACCTCGGCCGTGTTTCGTGGGAGGAGAGCAGGGACTTGATGCGCACGGCGATCGCGGTGCTGGGCGGTCTGATCCTGATCGGCGTGTTGATCCTCGCCGTTTCGCCGCTTGCCTTCCCCCCTTGGAAGGCGGCGTCCTTTTTCAGCAGCAGCTTGGTCGAGGTGCCCGAGGCGCTCGATCTCGTCGCGCTGTACATCCCCGCCAATCCGTTCGCTTCGCTCGCCAACAACGTCGTCCCGGCGGTCGTTCTGTTCAGCATCTTCGTCGGAGTGGGGTTGAGCGGTCTGCCCGGGAACGGCGGTTTGCTTCGCGGATTGGAGGTGCTCGCCGCCGCCCTCAATCAGGTCAACAAGCTGGTGGTTCGCGCGACACCAGTCGGCGTCTTCGCGATCGCCGCGGCGACCGCAGGCACGATGTCGATCGACGATATCGGTCGCCTGCAAACCTATGTCGTCACCTACACGCTGTTGGCGGCTGTGGTTGCCTTCGGTGTCCTGCCCATCCTGGTGAGCTCGGTCACTCCGTTCTCCTACCGGCAGGTCGCGACTTTCGCCCGGGACACGCTGCTGACCATTTTCGCCACCGGGAAGATCATCGTGGTGCTGCCCCAGCTTACCGAGGACGTCAAGGATCTGTTTCGCCGCAACCAGCTCGGCGACGACGCGGTGGAGTCGGGTGCGGACGTACTCATGCCGCTTGCATATCCGTTTCCGAACCTCGGAACGTACGTCATCTTCCTCTTCGTGCCCTTTGCCGCCTGGTTCCTCGGACGCGAGATGGAGCTCTCGGAGCTCGCCGTGTTTCAGGGCGCGACGCTGCTCAGTAGCTTCGTCGCGCCGATCATCGGAATTCCCTTCCTGCTCGATCTGATGGGCATTCCAGCCGACATGATGGAGCTGTTCGTAGTGTCGACGGTGTACACGGATCGGATTCGGGTGGTTCTGGGCGCCATGCATCTGGTGAGCCTGACCATCGTCGTCCTGGCGGTCCGCCGCGGAGTGGCGGAGGTGCGGGGCCGCCGGTGCCTGGTCGCCGCAGCGGTGTGTGTGGGGTTGGTGTTGACGGCCGTAGTGGCTGCGCGGGCCTATCTCGGTCGATCGCTCGACGGTTCGTATTCCGCCGACCAGGCGATCGTCCGGATGCATTCGACGAATGCCGTCCCGGCTCCAAGCGTCGGATCCGAGCCGGTGGTCGCGCCGCGTCTCGACGGTTCCTCGCGATTGCTCACGGTGCGCGAGCGCGGGGCGCTCCGCGTCGGTTATCTGCCCGACTCCTTGCCGTTCGCCTTCCGCAACGTCGAGGGCGAGGTTGTCGGATTCGATATCGAATTGGCGCAACACCTCGCCGCCGATCTCGGCGTTGCCCTCGAAGTATTTCGGATCGAGCCCGATTCGATCTCGCGTCGGTTCGAGTCGGGCCAGGTCGACATCGTCATGTCGGGACTTGCGATGACCCCGGAGCGAATCGCGCGCTGGGACGTCTCCACCTCGCCGCTCGACCTTCGCCTGGCGTTCCTGGTGCAGGACAATCGCCGTCGCGACTTCGACCGCCTCGCCGCGGTGCGTAGCCAGAAAGGGTTGCGGCTCGGTGTGGTGCAATCGGATCCGGCGATTCGCCGGCTCATCGCCTCGCATTTTCCTGGTGCGGCGGTCGAGACGATTGCGAGCCCGCGCAAGTTCCTCCGCGGACTCGAGCCCGAGCTCGACGCGGTTGTGTACTCCGCGGAGGCCGGATCCGCGTGGACCCTGATCTATCCCGACTATACGGTTGCGGTGCCGTTGCCTCTGGTTCTAGCGGTTCCCGCGGCGTACCCTCTGCCGAAGGGAGACGCGGCGTGGACGGACTACGTTTCTCGCTGGATCGAGTTGAAGAAGAAGGACGGGACGATCGACCGCCTGTTCGAACACTGGATTCTCGGAGAGGGAGCGCTGGCGCGGGAGCCGCGCTGGTCGATCGTGCGAGACGTGCTCGGTTGGGTGGAATGATGCCGCGCGGGTGGCGCGAGGACCGCGGCACGTGAGGGAGCACTATGTAGTCGTGGTGACGACCGCGCCGTCGTTGTACGACTCGACCTTGGAGCTGGCGACGCGCCTCGCCGCCCGAGCGAACGCGGTGCTCCTGTTCTTGCACGTGGTCCCGTTGCGCGCGTCGGCCGGTGACGGAATGTTGCACGCCGCCGCCGACGTCGAGAGCGAAGACGTTCGCGCCTGGCTGGAGGGTCTGCGCCCCTGCGACATCGGGGTGCGGTTCAGCCATCGCCTCGAGGCGGGTGAGCCCGAGCGGGTCGTCGAGCGTTTCGTGGACGAGCACGACGTCGATCTGGTGGTGGTCGAGGAGCCGCCGCGGCCGATGGTGTCGCGGGCGCTTTGGCGCGGCTTTGCCGAGCGATTGATCGCCCGCGTCGCCAGACCGGTGGTCATTGGCGGACCTGGCTTTCTGCGTTCGAAGCCCGCGGCGGCGCAGCCGATTCAGATGCGGCTCGGTCCGACGACCGTCGCGGACCTGCTCAACGCGATGGTCGACGCGCGCGTCGAGGCGCTGCGCACCTGGATGGATCAGCAGGCCGAGGCGGTCCGGCGGATTGCCGCGTCAGACACTGTGCGCACCCTGGTCGCGGGGCGCGCGCGGGGTTCGCTCGGGACCCGTATCGAGCACGGATTGCGGGTCGAGATGGAAGAGCACCTGCGGGCTCTGCGCGCGGTCGATTGGCGACTCACCGCCGGGGGGCTGGTGTGGGGGAATCGAGACGTATCGCCGATTCCCGTGCGCGCGCTGGTCGAGTTCTGGGCAAGGGTTCGCGACCGGGGCTGCAGTACGTCGTTGCCGCTCGCCTTGGACGGCAATCTCGAGCGGCTGGCGATCTTGGCGGCGGCCACGGTGGCCGACGGCGACGGCGGTCTGCTGGAGTTCGTCCTCGATGCCGAGCAGGACTTTCTCCGCATCCTCGGGCAGCCCGGGCCACTGCCGAGCTTCGAGACCTACGCCTTCGACGCCGACGGACTGATGTTGTCCAACAGCCGCTTCCCGGACGACCTCCGTGAAGCGGGCCTACTCCCCGTCGAGGACCTGCAGACGCCTCTCAGGCTGCGTGTGGCCGAACCTTCGGACGGACCGGTAGAGGGGTGGCCGCTGACGCGGATGGCGCGCGAAGCGGTGCAGGCGCACGACGGTTGCGACACCCGGGGCTACGCCGACTACCGGGGGATGCCGGTGGTCGGGGCGTGGCGCTGGCTGGCCGACTACCGCTTCGGCGTCGCCGCGGAAGTGGATCGCGGTGTAGTCGACCTCGACTCGTGACACCGGCGCCGACGGGGCCGTTCAGTCGTTCGCCGAAGCGTGCCTGTGTTCGTTTGCTCGTCCGAACAGCTCCGCGGCTGCGTCAGAGACTCGGGCAATGTCGGGTTCCGGCGCGAAGACGTATACTCTCCACAGGGCTGCATGTCGTTGCGCCAGCGCCGTGATCTCGTTGGTGGCAGCGCCGGGAATGCGGCTCATCTCGCGTACCCCGTCCGGCGTCGAGGTCATCGCTCCGGCCTCCTTCATCAGGGTGAGGGCGGGGCAGTAGACGATGACCTCGTTCGCGCTGGTGCCGGCGGCAGCGGCCAGTTCGCGTTCGGCTGCTCCACGGGATTCTCGACCGTGGTGGTAGCGATCGACCATCTGGCTGCGTTCCTCCGCTCCCAGTGCGGCGGCCGACAGCACGTAGGCGCGTTTGTAGAGACGGCGTTGCTCGAGACGGTCGATCAGGGCGCGGATCTCGGGGTCGTCGAGGTCGCGCAGGTGAGTAAAGAGAGACCAGTCGTTGAGGTCGAGTAGATCGTTCTCGGTCAGGCGTCCGGCGGCCAGAGCCAGCTCGACGGCCTTCGAGATCATCGCGCCGGCGGCGACCTTGGTGTGGTGGTAGTAGACGCGTTCGGTGAGGAAATAGCGCATGCGCAGCAGCTGCACGATCTCCGACCATGCGTCGGGACGGGTCATTCCGTGCTTGTTCATGTCGAGGACAAGCCTGTCCTCGGCGACCGTGAAATAGCGGAAGACCCGTTCGTCGTAGTTCTGCGCCAGGCCGGTGTAGAGCGAGTCCCGCCGCAGGTAGTCGAGCAGATCGGCGTCGATGGTGCTGGAGACGACGTCGCTCGCCCACTTCGGTGCGGTGTCGGCGCCGGTCAGGATGCTCACCACGGCGTCTCGAATGCCGAGTCCCTCGAGGGTATCGGCGAGCCCGCGGGCGAGAAGGGTCTCGAAGCGGTCGCCTTTGTCGTGGCGCGGGAAGAGACGCCGCTCGTCCTCGAGGGTGTGGCCGAAAGGGACGTGCGTGATGTCGTGGAGCAGCGCCGCGACTCCGACCGCGCTTTCGATCTCTTTGTCGACAGCGACTCCCGAGTGGCGGATCGCCGCGATGATCCGGTGCGCGGTGAAGCAGGTTCCGAGTGAGTGCTCGAAGCGTGTGTGCACGGCACCGGGGTAGACGAAGTAGGCGGCGCCGAGCTGCTTGATGCCGCGCATCCGCTGCACCACCGGCGAGTCGAGCACGGCCGTCTCGATCGGATCGAGGTCGATGTCGCCGTGCAGAGTGTCGCGAATCAGCACGGGTTCAGGGGGCTTGGAGGAAGAGACAAGCCGCAGATGGACGCAGATGAACGCTGATGGTCTGTCGGCCGCGACATCGCGGCGAAACCGATCAATCTGCGTCGATCAGCGTCCATCTGCGGCTAAAGAGAGTCTCTTTCCGTGTTTCCCGTGTTCACCCGTGGTAAGAAGTGCCCCTGCATCAACCGTTCATGCCCACCGCGGCCGCGGCCTCGTGCAGGCTTGCCTTCGCCGTCGGTCTCTCGCCGACCCGGTTGAACCAAGCGGCGATGTTGTCGGTGTCGTCGCCGAGCGGCTGGCCGACTCCGGAGCCGAAGTCGATGAAGGCGTAGAGCAGAATGTCGGCCATTGTGAAGCGATCGCCGCAGACGAACTCCCGGTCGGCCATGATGCCGTCGAGCCACTTCAGGTTGGTGCGCGCGACTCGCTTGAGACCGTCTGCCGCCTCCGGAACCGTCGGCACTCGATCCTTGAAAAGCGCCAAGCCCTCGCCATAGCGGAAGCCGTTGGCCAGCGGCTCGAGGATGTTGAGGTCGACCTTGCGCGTCCACATGCGGGTCTCGGCTTTCTCTTGCGGATTGGTTCCAATCAGTGCCGGCTGCGGTTGGATGTCTTCGAGGTACTCGCAAATCGCCGTGACCTCGGAGAGAAACGAACCGTCGTCGAGCTCGAGAGCGGGAAGCTGTCCCGACGGGTTCCTCGTCTTGTGTTCGTCACCGCGATTCTCGGCGCCCATCAGGTCGACCTCCTGAAAGTCGACCGTCATGCCCTTCTCGAGCAAGAACATACGCACCATCCGCGGGTTCGGACCCAGACTGTTGAACAGCTTCATGCAATCTCCTTGTCGGCTGGGGAAGCTCTCAGTGGTAGAGCTTCGGCCCGGTCGACACAAGCAAGCGCTATTGAGTGGGGCTGCGCCCGCTCTTGATGCGTCCTTGCCACGACCGTCTTCCATACTGAGAGCCGCCTCTCCTTGCGGGAGAGGCCGCGCCGAGCGCGGGTGAGGGGGACAACGATGACCGAGCGTAGCGAGGCTCAACTACCCCCGCAGCCGAAAACGAATCGGCAACCGCCCCGGAACGCGGAACAGCGATGGACCCCACTCGCGGGTCTCGCTGTCGAGCTCGATCTCGTCGAAGCGCGAGATCAGCTCGCCGATCGCCAGCTCGCCCTCGAGATGCGCCAGGTGGGCGCCGAGACAGAAGTGGGCGCCGCCACCGAAGGCCACGTGCTCGTTGTCGGGGCGCCGGATGTCGAACCGATCGGGGTCGGGGAATCGCTCCGGGTCGCGGTTGGCCGCCGCCAACAGTCCCCAGACGACGCTGTCCTTGGGAATCGTCACGCCGTCGAACACAGCGTCTTCGTGCAGAACCCGGGGCGTCAGTGAGATCGGCGAATCGAAGCGCAGGCACTCGTCGATCGCGCCGGAGATCAGCGATGGATCGCTGCGCAGCAGAGCTGCTTGCTCCGGGTGTAGTGCAAACGCGCGAGTGCCGTTGGCGATCAGTCCGATCGTGGTTTCGAAGCCGGCGATCAGCAGCCCGATCGACTGCGAGATCAGCTCGAGCGGATCGAGTCGGTCCCCCGCTTCCTCGGCGCGGATCAGGTTGGAGAGGATGTCTTCGCGCAGCGAGGCGCGCCGCTCCTCGATCAGCTGGGTGAAGTACTCGGCGAGGTGAAGACCGGCCGCTTGCGCGCGCTCGATGACGTCGGGCGGGGCGATACCGGCGGCCAGTCCGTGGGTCGCTTCCGCCGTCCAGGTGGTGAAGCGCTCCCGATCTTCGAGCGGGACGCCCATCATCTCGCAGATCAGCGTCGACGGCACCGGCAGGGCGAGATCGCGAACCACGTCCATTGCCCCCTGGTCGGCAACGCGATCGAGGCAGCGCGTGACCACGTCGGCGATCTTCGGTCGTACCCGGTCGACCGCGCGCGGGGTGAATGCACGACTCACCAGTTTGCGCAGCCGAGTGTGGTTCGGCGGATCCTGTTGCAGCATGAAGCGTCCCGGCATCGCCTCCGGGTCGTCGATGAAGGGCAGCGCCCCGGCGGTGGTCCGCACCCCGGCCGGAACCTCTCGCAGCAGCCGCACGACGTCGCGGTAACGCGTCAGCCGCCACACTCCGATCGGCGTGAGGTTGACCGGGTCGACCTCACGCAGGCGGTGCAGAGCGGGATAGGGATCGTCCCGGAACTCCGGATCGATCGGATTGCACCCCTTCCAAGGATCGTCGATTGCGGGATCGGTCATTCCAAGGGCAGACCATTTGTCCGAGGCAATCGTCAACTGTACGCCGGCCCGCCGTTTGGCCGCGCCGCAGGCGCTTTGGCCGCGATGGCGAAGCCGAGCCTTGGCCGTCGGGCGCCAGCCCGACTTTGGACTTCAGTCGATTGCGGCAACTCCGATCGCTTGCGAGAGTAGCCGCTCGCGCAATCAACGGGATTGGAGAACGCAGTCATGAAAATCGGATTGGCAATGGGTGGCGGCGACAACGAAACCTTGGACGCTTTGATCGGACGAATCGTGCAGGCGGAGAAGGACGGGTTTCCTTCGGTCTGGTTGGCCAACATCTTCAGCCTCGACGCGCTGACGGTGCTGGCGCTCGCCGGAGGCGAGACCAAGACGATCGAGCTCGGCACCGCGGTGGTTCCGACATACCCGCGCCACCCGCACGCGCTGGCGCAGCAGGCGGCGACGGTGAACGTGGCCTGCGGCGGGCGCCTGTCGCTCGGCCTCGGCCGCAGTCACCAGATGGTGATCGAGAACATGTTCGGCATTCCGTACGACAAGCCGATCGCCCACATGCGCGAGTACGTGACCGCGGTGCGCGACCTGTCGCGCGACGGCAGCTGCGCCGTCGACGGCAAGATGTACAAGGTGCACGCCAACCTCTCCGTTTCCGGCGCCACGCCGTTCCCGATCATGGTCGGCGCGCTGATGCCGAAGATGCTCGAGCTCTGCGGCGAGTTGTGCGACGGCACTCTGACCTGGATGTCTGGCCCCAAGCACGTCGAGAGCAACATCGTGCCGGTGCTGCGCAAAGCATCGCAAGCCGCGGGTCGCGACATGCCGCGCGTCGTCTGCTCGCTGCCGCTGTGCGTGACGTCGGATGTCGATTCGGCCAAGACCTTCGCCGCGAAAGCGTTCGAGATCTACGGCGTGCTGCCGGTGTACCGTGCCTGCCTCGATGCCGAGGGCGCCGCCGGGCCGGCCGACATCGCTCTGATCGGCGACGAAGATACCGTGCGCCAGGGCCTACAGCGCTTAGCCGCCGCCGGCGCCAGCGACTTCTACGGCGCGGTGTTCCCGGCCCCGGGGGACGATGGATCGTACGAGCGGACGATGAAGTTCCTCGCTTCGCTCGGTGGTGAGGTGTAGGTCGGCCGAATTGTCATCAGGGAAAGAACTTTAGCCGCAGATGAACGCAGATAAACGCTGATTTGGTTCTCAGGTTCGACGCCATCGGGCTGATCGAGAAGAATCTGCGTTCCCCCAATCGCGCCTCTCCAACGGGAGAGGCCGGCCGCAGGCCGGGTGAGGGTTCATGAGACGAAGCCGCGAAGCGGCGACCCTGCTTCGCTCAGCGAAGTTGGTTTCAGCGAAACAACTTTAGCCGCAGTTTGCGCTGACGTTCCCGGTGGCATGGTCCGAACAGCACCCCTGAGAGCCAATCAGCGTTAATCTGCGTTCATCTGCGGCTAGTTTTTCCCTGTCGACCTTCAGATGGTCAGTCCGCCGTCGAACGACACGATCGATCCTGTCATGTAGCGCGCTTCGGGCGAGGCCACGTAGGCGACGGCACCGGCGACTTCTTCCGGCTTGGCGTTGCCCCACGGCGAGGTGATCTTGAGCAGTCGTTTGAAAGTTGGCGCCTTCGGGAACGCCGAACTTGTCCTGCCGGGACATATGACTGCGCTATGCGCCTGCCCGAACCGCCGCTGAGACCGCCGTCACCCGCTCGGCCGCCCACTCCGCTCGCCGAGCGCACCGTCTGCCGACGTCCGATACTGAAACGTTACGTCAATTCTCCCGCTTATACGGGCTATCCGCCCTTCTGCCGGCCGATCTCGCCGGTGTGCTCGACCGCGGCGATATCGAGGCCTTGATGCGGCGCATGTCCACCTTGCCGCCGCCGCAACGCGAACCGCTACGTCAACTGGTCGCGCACGTGGCGATCCAGCTACTGCAGCGAAATGACCCCCGACGACGATCGCGTCCCGCTCCCACTCCGTACGTCGAATCCTGCATAGCGCGAAGCTCGGACCGCGGACGATCCAGCTCGACTTCAACCGGACGTGTAACCGACCGGACGAGTTACCCGGCGTAGTTCCGATGTTCCGACTCCACTCGCGCCTAGAACAATAGGAGTACCGGAACTACCCTCAAAGGAAAAACAATCCGCGAGCTGAAACGTGTCAGAGCGCGTCAGGTGGGCCGCGCACAGCTTTCGGCAAGCGGTGTGTAGGTCATCCTACATGAGCATTGGCAGGACCGAGCACGGCCGCACGGAAGAGCCGCCGCATGTTTGCCCTACTCCGGCATCCGCGATTGCGCTGCCTCCGACACCGGCGAGGTCCTGGAGGTCGGAGAGACAGGAGAGACGGCTCGCGGTAGCGGGAGCGCCGGTCCACGAGGAACGCCACGCGGTCGGTTCTGGAATCCGGAATTTGCTTTCGGAGTCGTCTTTTCGCGGATCGACGTGTGAGAAGCGACGAGTGCTGTGCTAGGGTCGCGGGCGATGGAACGGCTTTCTCCGGCGGGCGCACGTCAGCTTGCGAAAAAAGCCGCTGACGTTCTTGCGAGAGATTCCAGGGTGCGTCTCGTTTTCCTGTTCGGCTCAGCGGTAGACGAGCAGGTGAAGCGGGTTGGAGACATCGACCTCGGGATCTTGACCGAACCGCGGCTTGATCTGAGTGAGATCGTACGGCTCAGGGCCGAGGTCTTGGACAGTGTGAACGCGGACCTCGACCTCGTGTTGCTGAACGACGCGCCGATCGTGCTCGCGAAAGAGGTTGCGGATCGAGGGATTTGCCTCTACGCAAGGCACCCGGATGCCGAGACCGAGTTCGTCGTACGGGCGCGCGCCAGCTTCTGGGACTTCAAGCCGTTTCTGGACGTGCAATGGGAGAATGCCGGCTTACGACTCGAGGGACGCTCGCATGGTTCTGCGTCCTGATGCCCTGCGCCGCCGGCTTTTGAAGTTGGAGGAAGTGATCTCCGGACTCGAGGAGATCGGCGCCGAAGGGACTGGCGGTGCGTCGCAGCCTCGAGATCGCTGGGCTCTCGAACGCGGTCTGCAACTCGGCGCAGAGATCGTCCTGGATATCGGCAACCACATTCTCAGCGCTCACTACGGGGTGAGCGCTGAGAATCACGAGGACGTGATCACCCAGCTCCATACCCGAGGTGTGATCGACGATGCTCTCAGGGAGCGTCTGCGCGGACTTGGCGGTTTTCGCAACGTCCTCGTCCACGATTATGTCCGACTCGACGTCGATCGGGTCGAATCCTTTGCTTCGCGCGCACCGGGAGATTTCGCGGCATTCGCGCATGCGGTGAGAGAGTGGATCGCGGCGACACTGGGCGCATGACCGCAGCATCGGTCAGTGCTTGGGTCGTCGGCTCCGGCTGATCCGGGCGAGCGCCATGAGTAGCGTCAACACCCAGGCGGCGTTCATCTTCGGCGAGCTTTCCCTACTTTCCCTGTCGGCCTCTAGATCGTCAGCCCGCCGTCGAAGGCGACGATCGAGCCCGTCATGTAGCGCGCCTCCGGCGAGGCCACGTAGGCCACCGCGCCGGCGACTTCTTCCGGTTTGGCGTTGCCCCAGGGCGATGTGATCTTGAGCAGCCGCTTGAAGTTCGCACCTTCTGGAACGCCGAACTTGTCCTGCAACGGCGTCTCGATGCCGCCGGGCGCGACTGCGTTCACCCGGATCCCCGACTTGATGTACTCGTCGGCGAGCGCCTTGGTCAGCATCACCACACCGCCCTTGGACGCGCAGTAGGCCGCGCTCCACGGCTGGCCGATCAGTCCGGCGTTGGAGGCGATGTTGACGATGGTGCCGCCGCTGCCCTTCAGCATGTGGCGGATCGTCGCCTGGCACATCAGGAACGTACCGGTCAGGTTGACGCCGATGATGCGTTGCCATTCATCGAACGGCATCTCGTGGCTGTGGGCGAGCTTGCCGATGCCGGCGCAGTTCACCAGGATCGTCGGCTGGCCGAGCTCTGCCGCAGCCTTGTCGACGGCAGCCTGCACCGACGCAGGGTCCGAGACGTCCGCCTGGATGGCGATCGCCTTTGCGCCGTCCTCTGCGATTCCGGAGGCGGTCTGTTCGACTGCGTCCGCGACCAGGTCGAGGCAGGCGACGCTCGCACCTTCCGACGCGAGGCGTTGCGCGGTGGCACGACCGAGGCCGGAACCCGCGCCGGTGACGATGACGGACTGATCTACAAAGCGCTGCATGGATAGCTCCCCTGGTGAATTGGCAATCCGCTACACGTAAAGGACGTACCGCCGCCACGCAATGCGGCCGGATGGGTAGTGCGGATCGGCCTGTCGAGAGACGAGACCACGGATGAACACGGGTAAACACGGAGGGGGAGGGGTTCAACGGTGTTCATCCGTGTTCACCCGTGGACTTTTTTCCTCGTGTCTCCGAGGCCGAGCCTGTCGCTGATTTCGCTTGGTCTAGCTGGGAAGGGAGTCCGCCGCCAAGGTCGTGGCGCCGAGCAGCAGCAGGGCGATCCAGATCAGGTCGGCTAGCAGCAAGTGGACCAGCTGCAGCGCGACCGGTGCCAGCATCCACATGTTGACGAAGCCGAGCGCGATCTGTGCGGCGTACAGTGCCAGCGTCGCGCTGGCGAGCCGCCGCGTGGCGGGGCGCGGATCGCGAGTCGTTGCGAGGTAGGCGGTAGCGGCGAGTGCGGCGCCGACGGCGAGGGCGATCGTCGGGTGCCAGATGCGCAGCCGAACGAAGAGGTGAGCTTCGGGGTCGAAGGTCATCGCTTTGCCTTCGGCAAAACTCTCGACCGGGAACAAGGTGTCGCCGAGGGCGGTGATGGCGCCGCTCACGCTGAGCACGAGGAGCGCGAAGGCGGAGACTGCGAAGGCGCTCGACAGAGTCCGGTTGGCGCGCAAATCCAGTGCGGCATGCCCCTCGGCCCACCATGCGGTCAGGGTGAGGCTGGCGACCAGCAGGAAGGTGTTGACCAGGTGCCCGGACACCCAGTAGCCGCGCGCCCCCGATGTGTCTCCGGCGACGTACTCGAGTAGCACCAGGCCGGCGCCGATCAGCGCTTCGGTGACGATGAAGAAGAGCGACGTCGCCGCAGCGCGGCGCACGCGGTGTCGCGCCGGAAAGTTGCGCCAGGCGCGCCACACCATGGCGATCACCAGGAGCAGGGCGATGCCGCTGGTCAGGCGGTGGCCGAGCTCGACGATGGTCTCGAAGGCCGGTGAGCGAGGTACCACCTCGCCGTTGCAGAGCGGCCAGTGACTGCCGCAGCCGGCGCCTGCCCCGGTTGCGCGAACGAACGCGCCCCAGACGATGACCAGGAGGTTGAACGCCAGGACGATCCAGCAGAAGCGAGCGAACCCGGTTCGGGCGTGTGTGTCCTGGTTCATCGGGCTGCTAGCCTACCGGGAAGCGGACCAGCGGTACATCAGTTGCGGAGTTCGGTGAAGTGCTTCCCATCGCGCCCGCGGTCATTGTACGGTTTCGGAACATACTCCCGGAGGTGAGAAATGGGCATTCTTGCATGGCTGGTACTCGGCTTGATCGTCGGCGCGGTCGCCAAGGCGATCATGCCCGGAGACGACCCGGGCGGGCTGGTAGTGACGATCCTGATCGGAATCGCCGGCGCTTTTGTCGGCGGATTCATTGCAACCACCCTCGGGATCGGTAGTTTCACCGGATTCAATCTAGGCAGCATGGCAATCGCGGTGATGGGCTCTTTGGTGCTGCTGTTCGCCTATCGCAAGCTGCGGTGAGATCGTCGCGTCGTCTTTGACGCGGCGAGAGGGGCATTCTACGAAGCATGAAGTATTTGCACACGATGGTGCGCGTCACCGACCTCGACGCCTCGCTGGAGTTCTACTGCGACAAGCTCGGGCTGGTGGAGCTCGGCCGGTTCGAGAACGAAGGCGGGCGTTTCACCTTGGTCTTTCTCGCAGCGCCGGGAAACGAATCGGCTCAGGTCGAGCTCACCTACAACTGGGACCCGGAGGATTACGGCTCGGGGCGCAACTTCGGACACCTCGCGTACGAGGTCGATGACATCTACGAGACCTGCCAGCGTCTGATGGACAAAGGGGTGACGATCAATCGCCCGCCGCGCGACGGGCACATGGCGTTCGTCCGCTCTCCCGACGACATCTCGATCGAGCTTCTGCAGAAGGGCACTTCTCTGCCGCCGCGCGAGCCCTGGCAGTCGATGCCCAACACTGGCGAGTGGTAGGCGGAGCCTCACACTGGCCTCGGCCGATGGGATGAAGATGGGGCAAGCGCCCAACCAACCGGAGATCGATCAAGACCCCGAGGAAGAGGTCGTCGAGAAACGTCCTTACAACCATCTCGAGCGGCCATTTCTGCTGATCACGGTTGCGATCGTCTCGCTCATCTTCGGTTTCATGGTGCGCGACTTTCTAATTGCGCTCCTGCTCGCCGGGATCTTCGCCGGGATGGGTTATCCGTTGTACGAACGGGCACTGCCCTGGGTCGGCAAGAGATGGGTCGCATCGGCGCTGATCGTCGTCGCCATGCTGCTGGTGATTCTCGGTCCGCTCGCCGCGTTTCTCGGCGTGGTGGCGGCCGAGGCGTTGCAGGTGCGCGACGCGGTGCAGCCGTGGATCGCGCGTCTCGAACAACCCGATCAGCTCCGCCTTCTGTTCGAGAGGATCCCGTTCATCGACAGTCTGCCGATCGACAAGCGGCTCTTCTTCGACGAAGGCCGGATCGCCGGATGGATCGGTTCGGCGGTGTCGTGGGTGGGCAGCTTCGCGGCGAGCAACCTGGCCGGCTTCACGCAGACCACCGCCAGCTTCCTGCTCGACGTCTTCGTGATGCTCTACGCCGTTTTCTTCTTTCTCCTCGAGGGCCCGCTGCTGCTCGATCGCATTCTCTACTACATGCCGCTGCGCAGCGACGACGAAGCGGTCCTGGTCGGGCGCTTTCTCTCGGTGACGCGGGCGACCATCAAGGGCACCCTGGTCATCGGATTTCTTCAGGGGAGCCTGGCCGGACTCGGATTCTGGCTGGCCGATTTGCCGGGTTCGGCGTTCTGGGGAACCGTGATGATGGTGTTGTCGACGATCCCCGGCGTCGGCGCGCCGCTCATCTGGGTGCCGGCGGTGGTGTGGCTCTTCGCCACCGGCGAAACGGTTACCGCGACGCTGCTCATGCTGTGGTGCGGCGCCATCGTCGGCACGCTCGACAACGTGTTGCGGCCGAAGCTGGTCGGGGCCGATGCCGAGATGTCCGATCTGTTGATTCTGCTGTCCACGCTCGGCGGAATCTCGATGTTCGGCGCCATCGGGGTGTTGATCGGCCCGATCGTCGCGGCTCTCTTCGTCGCGATCTGGGAGCTGTACGGGCGCGAGTACAGCGACGTCCTGCCGCCGACGGCTATGTAGCTGCGGAGGTGTCTCGCCGGGCGAGGTACTCTCGGATGTTCGGACCCACGACCACCCTGTTGGGTTGGTCGGGTTCATGGTTAGATGATAGCTAGCAGCGAAGGGAGAAAACGAACGTCATGCTCATGAAGTTTAACTGCGGTACGATTTTTCTCGTGTTCGGCATTGGGCTTGCCTCGGCGCAGTACCCGGGGGCGGCGCCTGGCGTACCCGGCGCGGCCGGAATGCCGGACATGAACGCGCAGAAGATCCAGCAGGTCGAGCTCACCGAAAAGAGCGCCAAGGGGGCGGTGGACGCCTATCTGGAGCTGAAAGAGAAGTACGGTGACGACACGCCCGGCACCAATCCGAAGAAGAACACCGCCGAAGCCTTCGAGCAGCTCGAGGGGGTCGAGTCGGTCGTCAAAGAGCACGGATTCAACGATACATCGGACTGGCATACGGCGATGACCAGCGTCGCGATTGCCTATGGCTTCGCCAAAGACGACAAGCGCGCCGAGATGGACGAGTCGATGGCCAAGATCAAGGACAATCCGCAGATTCCGGACGGACTCAAGCAGCAGCTGATGGGAATGATGCGCGACCTGCGTCCGTCGGACAACAACATCGCGGTGCTCAATCAGCTGATCGCCGACCCCGAGTATGGGAGGAAGCTCGCCGAGACCCGCTAGCGAGCTCGTCCTATGCCAGGGTCAGGTCGCGGTGGGCTTGGCTGAGTCGGGTGCGGATCGGAATCTCGTACGGGCAGGCTGCTTGGCACGGAGCCGGGCACGACGCGCACTGGCTGGCGTTGCGTTCGGCGGGAACGCGAGCGTAGTCGGTGAGCGCGACTTTCTCCTGGCCGTAGCTGCGGGCGTACATTTGGTAGCGCAGGATGTCGTCGATCGGCACCCCGGCCGGGCAGGAGTCCAGGCATTCGCCGCAGCCGGGCCGGCAATACAGGTTCTGGGTGAGCTGGTCGTAGCGTTCGAGCAGGGCGATGTCGCGATCCGTGATCGCTTCGCCCGAGGCAGCGAGGTACTCGTCGATCTGCTCGTATCCCTTCATGGTCACGACCAAGCCGCTCATGTCACGATTGGAGAGGACCCATTTGAAGGCGGCTTGCGCGAACGACTCGCGCTCGGTCGGGGTGAACTCGGAAAGCTGGGTGTGGTACGCGCCCTTCAGCGTTTTCATTGCGACCACGCCCATCCCCTGGGCATGGGCGTCGGCGAAGATGCCCGGCAACTGCGGCCAGTTGGCGAAGTTGTAGGCGACCATCATCATGTCGAAGCGCTGGCTGTCGACGGCGGCGCGCATGACTTCTTCGAGGTCGGGCGTGTGGCTGGACACTCCGAGGTAGCGCACTTTGCCTGCCTGCTTGAGCTTGTCGAAGGCTTCGTGAAACGTCGGAGCCATCAGGCGGTCGATCGAGTTCACCGCGTGGATCAGTGCCACGTCGAGGTAGTCGGTGCCGATCCGCTCCAGGCTGGCCTCCACCGAGCGCACGATCTCGTCGGTGGGAGTATCTTTGTCGAGATGCCCGCTCGGTGTGCAGAACTTCGACGCGACGAAGACCTGGTCGCGCGGCACGCCGCCGATCCCCTCGCCGAGTGCCTTCTCGGAGCCTGCGTGCGAGTAATCGGGAGATGTGTCGAAGTAGTTGATGCCGCGGTCGAGTGCTCGGCGAACCACTGCCGGATCGTTGAGGCCGGAGGTGCCGAAGGAGATGTCCGACATCTCGAAGCCGGTATTGCCGAACGGGCGGTACGAGCGAACCCGCGACTCGCTCCACGCCGAAGGCACTCGTCCTTCGTGCGACGGCGCGTCGCGCAGCAGAAAGAACTGCTTGCTGTACTTGCATGCGCCAATGGCTCCGGCGACGCCGGCGACTCCTCCGCCGGCGAGCAACGCGCGCCGCGAGACACCCTTCTTGCCGCGATCGTTCTTGGTCATACGATCGACCATACTCCCGGTCGCCCGGGCTGCAAAATGTTTTCTCCAGCGATTCGGTTCTCGAAGCGGCTGGGGTGTGCTCCGCGGCCCGGTCGCGCTGTGGCCGACCGGGCCGCGGGTTGACGAGAACGGCGGAGATCAGGCGGCGAACCACCCGCGTACCGCTTTGACCTCGAGGAACTCCTCGAAGCCGAGCTCGCCCCATTCGCGTCCGTTTCCGGATTGTTTGTAGCCGCCGAACGGAATCGAGAAATCGGGCCCGGCACCGTTGAGCAGCACCTGTCCGGCGCGGATGCTTCGAGCCACGTCGCGCACCTCGTCGATGTCGTTGCCGGAGACGTACCCGGCGAGCCCGTAAGGAGTGTCGTTGGCGATGCGAATCGCCTCGGCCTTGTCCTTGTACGGGAGGATCGACAGGACCGGGCCGAAGATCTCGTCGCGGGCGATCGTCATGTCGTTGCTGACGTTGGCGAATACGGTCGGCTTCACGTAGTAGCCTCGCTCAAGGCCTTCCGGTCGTCCGGGGCCGCCGGTGACCAGGGTGGCGCCCTGGTCGATGCCGAGTTGGATGAACTTCTGGATGCGATTCCACTGGGTCTCGCTCACCACCGGTCCGATCTTGCTCGCATCGTCCTTTGGATCGCCGACCACGGTCGCTTCCGCGGCCTGCTTGGCGAGCTCGGCGGCGCGGTCGTGCAGCGCTTCGGGTACCAGCATGCGCGTCGGCGCGTTGCAGGACTGCCCGCTGTTCATCATGACGTGGTCGACACCGCCCTTGACGACCGCGTCGAGGTCGCAGTTCTCGAGGACGATGTTCGCCGATTTGCCGCCGAGCTCCTGGGTGACCCGCTTGACCGTGTCGGCGGCGGCGCGGGCGACGGCCGTACCGGCACGCGTCGAACCGGTGAACGACATCATGTCGATGTCGGGGTGCGCAGACATCGCCTCGCCGACCGTGGGGCCGTCGCCGTTCACCAGATTGAACACTCCTGCCGGCACTCCGGCCGCATGCAGGATCTCGGCGACCAGGATCGCGTTCAGAGGCGCGATCTCGGTCGGCTTGAGCACCATGGTGCAGCCGGCGGCGAGTGCCGGAGCTACCTTGCAGAGGATCTGGTTGATCGGCCAGTTCCAGGGAGTGATCAGTCCGCAGACGCCGATCGGCTCGTATCGCAGGAGATTCTCGCCGCTCTGGCGCTCGAACTCGTAGCTCTCGAGAACCTTCACGGTTTCGCTCAGGTGACCGAGGCCGGTTGCCGCCTGTGCCATCTGGGCGAGGAACTTCGGCGCGCCCATCTCGGCGGAGATGGTCTGCGCGATCTCGTCGTAACGCTTCTGGTACTCGGCTGTGATCGCGCGCAGGAGGTCGAGTCGCTGCTCGCGCGTGGTTTGCGAGAACGATTCGAACGCTTTGCGCGCGGCGGCGACGGCGCGATCGACGTCGGCGGAGCTGCCCAGCGAGATCCGTCCGATTGCCTCCTCGGTTGCGGGGTTGATGACCTCGAGCGAGCGCGGCTGGACCGGGTCCACCCAGGCGCCATCGATGTAGAACTGTAGCTTTTCTTGCACGGGAGTCCTCCAGGTTGTGTGATTGAAGGGTCTAGTTTGCCGCTCGAGGCGGACCCGGACAACCGGGTGCCGCCGGATCCGGGTAGGATGCCGTTTCTGCCTGGCTTGGGCTTGTGCTAGGCACGTTGCCAGCGGAGGTCGTGGAATGAATCGTATCCGATCACAGAGGTCGCTTTTCGCGATGCTCGCGCTGTCGGCGTTGCTTCCGCTGGCGGCTGCGGCGTTCGACGCGGGCTCGTGTTGTTTGTGTAGCTGCCTGGTCGAGAACGTCGGTGTCGACTTCTGCGTCGACGCGACCGACAGTTGCGAACAGCTGTGCGTGCCGCCGCAGGCTCCGGCGACGCTCTCGGGATTCGTCGACGGGTGCACCGGCTCGCTGGCCCAATTCTCCTGCTCGGAGATTCCGAGCTGTGCCGTGACCGGAGCGGAAAGTACGATGGCGCCGCTACTCTCGCCGGCGGCGATGCTCGTCGTGATCGCCGGGCTGGGTTTCGCCGGTTGGCGGAGCGCCCGGCGTCGCTAGCCCGCCAGCCAGCGCGCGCTAGAGCTGCGCAGCGGATCCCCCTCGGGCTCGGCGGCCAGGGTCGCCGTGACCGCTGCGGCGAGCGCGCCGGTTCCATCGGTTGGATGTGAGCGCAGTGCGAACGAGTCGGGCGCCGTGCCGCGGCGCTCGAAACCGTTCGTCCGGCCCCCCAGGAAGGCGGCCAGCTCGTCGATGAAGCGCGCGGGCGCTGCGCAGAAATCTTCATAGGACACAGCCGCGAACCTCTCGCATCCGATTGCCTCCGCATCCGCGGCTAGATCGCGCAGCAACCCGGCGACCTGGCCTGCAACCTGCACTTCGGGAGGCTGATCGCTGAGCTCGTCGTAGTCGCGTGGCTTGATCGAGAACCACTGGTCGGCGCCGCCGGCGACCTCGATGCGGCCCTTCATCAGCGAGGCGGCGACGTCACCCGGATTGCGGACGACAGCGAGGAACTTGGCCTGGGGGAACAGCTCGGCGAGCATGCGTGCGCGATTGTCGTTGCGCAGGTTCTTGTTGACGAAGGGGCCGCCACCGATGCGCTCGACCCGGCCGACGGTTCCGACCAGAGCCCTGGCAGCGAGAGGGTCGAGGGCGCTGCTCGAGTCGTAGATCCGGTCCTTGTCGAGCCAGAGGTTCCAGAACGTGCCCTCGCTCGGCGAGGCGAGTCCCGACGAGAAACCGTAGTTGCTGGCGAAGTCGGAGCGGTACTCGGACCGGCCGCGGCGGGCGATCCAGGTCGCGAAGGCCGGCGCCATCGGCAGATGGCGCGACAGCTCGGGGACGAAGGAGGAAGCCAGGCAGTGGCAAATGGTCTGCGCCACCAGAGTAGTGCCGCCGCGCGGCAGTCCGAGGATGAACAGCGGCGGCAGCGCCGGGGCTTCGTCGCCGAAACACCTGGCTTCGGCACGCAAGAACCACGGCGCGAGGCGGTGCAGCGCGCCGCGCGCCGCGTCGCCCGGTAGGGATCCTTCGCGGACCAGATTGGCTACGGTTGTGCGCGTACCCATGGTTGCCCGACTTTGGGGATCATCGCCGCAGCATGTTGACCAGTGCCGAGCCGAGCGGAGTCTCGGCGACGCGGTAGGCGAGGTCCCAGGCGCGCATCGCCGCCGGCTTGGTGACGATGGTGTGGACCGCGGTCGGCACCGGCTCGGCGCCCCACTTGGTCTTGAAGCGTTCGAGCGCTTCGTCGCCGATTCCCGATGGCAGGAAGTCGAATCCGCCGAGACCGCGCTCGACGGCGCGACGGATCGCCGTGTGCAGCAGGAGGTCGTTGGGACAGTACTGCAACCCGGCGGAGCTCGAGCCGCCGATCAGGTAGTGCGACATGCGCGGCGAGTCGACGACCAGAACACCGGCGATCGGTTCGCCTTCGCGGCGTGCCAACAAGAACGCCGCGCGACCGAGCGGCACCAGCTCTTCGTAGATCGCCCGCATCAGAGCCGGCGTGTACTTGGCGAGCGCCCGATTGCGTTCCATGGACTGGCGGTAGAGCCCGTAGAACTCGTCGATCTCGGCCGGTGAAGATGCCTCGAGCGCGACCACGCCGGCTCGTTCGGACTTGCGCACGTCGCGGCGGATGCGCGACTTGAACCCTTTCCAGAGCGCGTCGTAGTCGCCGCAACCGAGATCGAGCACATGGCTGCGCAAGGCGAGGTGCTCGGCGTCGGTCGGCGCGACCGACTCGAGCGCTGGAGAGTCGTTGAGACGGATGCGGGCGATCCCGAGGTCGTCGGCGGCTGCGCGCAGCAGCCGCGACAGCTCTCCGCCGCTGGGCGGCGGGCCGATGATCCCGCCGTAGGGGAAGTTGAGCTGCAGCAGGCGAGCCCAAAGGCTGCGAAACCAGAAGCCGAGCACGCCGGCGGCGGGCTCGCCGTCGCGCTCGAACGACAGGGCGCAGACCTCACCGCCGAAGCCGCGCTGCGTGATCCGCGCCCAAACCGGCTCGTGAAACAGCGTGTGCTGGGTGCTCGCCAGCAGTGCTCTCCATTCGGCTCCCTCGGGGTCAACGACCCGGACCGACCAGCGGGCGGCGTCGTCTGCGGGAAGTGCCATCGTTTGCGGTTGCGCCAGAGCCTGCATGGTCGTCAGAGACTTTCCGAGCCGACCACAGAAGGCTGTAGCTTCGACGTGCCGAGCACGACAACGGCGACCGGAGCGAGCACGAACGCGGAAGCGATCGTCAGCGCGCGCATCAGGGACTGGGCGGCGAAGGCCTGATCGGGGGAGAAGCTCAGGTGTTGCGCCGTGTACACGCTCAGGCCTTCGACGATGCCGAGCGCGCCCGGGGTGATCGTTGCGAGCAATGCCAGGCCTTTGGCTGCGGTGAAGAACAGAGCGTCGGTCAGCGGCACGTCGGCGCCGATCGCCGCGAAGGCAACCAGGGTCTGCAGGAGCATGGTCGCGGTTTGCGCCGCGCTGATCGCGGCGAGCTTTGCCAGCAGTGACGGTTGGCGGCGCAGTCGACGCCAACCGTCGAGGACGCGATCCGCAGGTGCGAGCGCGAGTCGTGCGGGTAGCAGCGCCGGCAGGAGCACGATTACCGCAGCAGCAACCGCGGAGGCGGCGAACGCGAGTGCGATCCAGACGTCGAAGGGACGTCCGGCGAGGGCGAGGCCGATCGTGCTGGCGAGGCCGAGCACTCCGTTGACGGCGAAGGCCAGCACATAGAGTCCGGCGAGAGTCGTCGCGAAGTCGGTGAAGTCGAAGGCGACCCGCCGCTTCAGATAGACTGCGCGCAAGCCGGCCCCGGAGCGCGCCGGAAGAATGTAGTTGGCCGCCGTCGTCAGAGTCGACAGGAGGAAAGCGTCGCGATGGGGCAGGGTCTTTCCGAACGCCCTCAGGACGGTGACCGTGGTGAGTCCGTTGCTGGCGAAGATGGCGATACTGAGCAGCGCGAGGGCGGCTGCGCTGGCGAGAGACACATCGCGCAAGGACTCGAGCACCGCCGGGTGGGAACGGACGTACCAGTAGATCCACGCTGCGACGCAGGCGATAACCAGGAAGGATACCCACGAGGCTGGCGAACGTATCGAGGTGGAATCGGCCATAGTGTGGCGCCGGTCGTGAGGATCGCGACGCCGCATCTCGACTTCACCAGTGCCGCCGCTGGTTTCCAGCGCCTGCCCACGAGCCCGCGTGGAGAGATTGTCGCACAAAATGCCGGAGTCTCAATCGCCAATTGCGATCCGGCATTTCAGACCGCCGGTCAGTCGATGCGTTCGAGATGGATGGGCAGTCCGTCCATCGGCTTGGAAATCGGCGCCTGTTGCACCGGCATCTCGTAGCCCTCGGCGACGGACCAGCGGAAGCGGCGCACCATGTGGTGCACGAACAGCTTGATCTGGGTCTCGGCGAAGCGGAGGCCGATGCACATGTGCGGGCCGCCGCCGAACGGGATCCAGGAGTGCGAGTGGCGTTCGTCTTCGGCGCGCTCCGGGCTGAAGCGGTCGGGGTCGAAGCGTTTCGGGTCGTCCCACCACTCCGCCATGTGGTGGGTGTGGATTGGCGAGATGACGCACATCGCGCCCTTGGGGATGCGGTAGCCGGCGAACTCGGTGTCCTCTTCGGCGATGCGCGGAATCGCCGGCAGCGGCGGGTAGCGGCGCAGCGTCTCCTTCATGAAGCGACCGGTCAGCTGAAATCGCTCGAGGTCGTCGAATCCCGGCGAGTCGTCGGCGAGGCCGACGCACTCTTCGCGGATCCGCTCCTGCCACTCGGGATGGCGCGCGAGCTCGTAGATCATCGACGACAGGGTACTGGTCGTCGTGTCGTGCGCCGCCATCATCAGGAAGCTCATGTGGTCGACCACTTGCTGATCGGCGAAGCGCTCGCCTTCGTCGGTGACCGTGCGGCAGAGTCGGGCGAAAATGTCGGGAGCTTCCCCGTTGCGTTTGCGCTCGATCATGCCGCTGAAGAAGTCGACCATGAACTTGCGCGCCTGCAGCCCGCGTTGGAACTCGAGTCCGGGAATGGGGAGACGAATCTGTGACATCGACGCGGCGACGAGATCCTCGAACGCCGAGTTCATGCGCTTGGTTTCGTCGCCGAGATCGGCGCCGACGAAGATCCGCGCCGCCATCCCCAGGGTCAGCTCCTTGATGGCGGGAAACGCGTGGAAGGTTTCGCGGTCGGGATTCCACTGCGCGATCCCCTCGCCGATCATCGGGTTCATCCGCTCGGCGTAGCTGCGCAGCGCCGGTCGGGTGAACGCGGTGTGCATGATCTTGCGGTGCAACTTGTGCTGATCGCCGTCCATCAGCAGCAGGCCGTTGGGGAAGATGCGGCCCATGATGGTCGTCCACGGCTTGCGGGCCGAGAAGATGCGGTCCTTGTCGAGCAGGACGAAGCGCGCGGCGTCCGGACCGAAAAGGTGGACGACCCGGAAGAACAGCAGGTCCTGGCACGAGGCGACGCCGTGCCGGCGGAACACCCGGTCGACGCGGGCGTGCATGTTGATGCGCTCGTCGCTCGGGCTGGTGATCAGCCGGAGCGTCGTCGTCAGCGGGACCCGGGGCAGTTTCCTCAGCACCTCGCTCCCGCCGGCGCTCCTCTGTGCGGCTTCGTTCAGCATGTTGTCGGGTCGCAGGCTAGCAACAATCGGTGGGTGCGGCTACGCGGGATTTGCTACGTGGCAGTCAGGCGATGACGCCGCGCTCGCGCAGGCTCTTGCGCTGCTCATCTGCGACGCCGAGCTCGTCGAGAATCTCTTCGGTGTGCTCGCCGTAGAGGGCGGGCGCGCCGGTGAGCTCGAACGGACTCGACGAGAAACGCACCGCCGGCCGAGCGCGCCGGTACCTGCCGTACACCGGGTGCTCGGCCTCGACGATCGATCCATTGTGCGCCACCTGGGGATCGGTCAGCACCTCGCTGTGGGTGAGGACCGGGGCGGCGGGGATCTCGAGCTCGACGCAGCGGCGGTACGCCTCCTCGGTCGTCATTGCGGCAAATCCGTCGCGCACCGCTTCGGCACGCGCGATCTGATTGGCCTCTTCGAGCATCGCCCGCCCGCGCTGCCCCTCGCTTTCCGCCAGGTCTTCGCGACCGACCGCGTAGAGCCCGGCGCGCATCTGTTCGGCGGTTCCCATCCACGTCACCAACTGGCCGTCGGCAGTGCGCATCAGCTGGTAACGTTCGCCCGGGACCACGGGATTCTCGATTCCGTCGATCAGGCTGTGGCGCAGCATGCCATCGGGCCAGAAGAAGGCGAGCCCGGCGTCGAGCATGGCGACGCGAACCGTTTGTCCGCCGGCGCCTCTTTCTCTCGCCAGCAGCGCGGCGGTGATTCCTTGGGCGAGCGAATACGATGTCGCCTTGTCGACGACCGCGTTGCGAACCAGATCGGGGATCGGCACTTCTGGATTGATCTGGGCGGCGACGTATCCGCTCAGCGCCTGGAAGATCGGATCGTAGCCGCGTCGTGACGCATACGGCCCGTCGTCGCCGAAGCCGGAGATCGAGGCATAGATGATGTCCGGGTTCCGCTTGCGCAGATCCTCCTCGCCGACGCCGAGGCGCTCGGCGGCACCGGGGCGCCAGTTCTGCACGAACACGTCGGCGCCGCGCACCAGCTCGTACATCAGGTCGAGGCCCTCGGGCTTCTTCAGGTCGATGCCGATCGAGCGTTTGCCGTGATTGCAGTTGGCGTACATGCCGGCCATGCCGGCTCGGTAGTTGGCCAGCTGGCGACTCTCTTCGCCGTACTTGGGCGGCTCGACTTTGATGACGTCGGCACCCTGATCGGCGAGGATCATCACGGTCAGCGGTCCCGAAATCACCTCGCTGACGTCGATGATCCGAATTCCTGTGAGCGGCCCGGGCATTGCCTCGTGGGTAGCTAAATTCGCGCGCTGCCGCGAGCCGGGGGAGGCTGGGGGGGGCCGATTCGACCTGTGGTGCGGGGAATTCGGCGGTTCGGCCCGGGACCAATTTTGAACCGTCGGTTCCATTTGACTCATTCATGCGCAGCGGACATAGATCGGAGTTTGCTCGTCTCCCTTCGGGGGACCGAGGGGGGCAAATCTCTGCTGCAACGAGGGGGTTTTTCGTATGCCGTCAACCGTAGGCACCATTTCGCGCTCATTCATCTCCGTGCTGGCTGCGATTCTGATCGCTGGCTGCTCCGACGACGTGCGCACCATCCGCGTAACGCCGACCGCGACCGAGGTCCCGACCTCCACACCGATCCCGGCGACGGCGACGGCCACTGCGACCGGCGAGGCGACGGCGGAGCCGACCGAGGAACCGACCGGCGGACCCACCGAGGAACCGACCGAAGAGCCGACGGCTGGCACACCGCCTCCGACCGCGACCTTTACCTTCACGCCGACCGGTACACCGACCGGCTCGGTTGCTGCTACGTTCACACCGACGCCGACGATCACCGAAGCGCCGCCGACCGCCACTGCGACCCCGGCGCCCGGCGAGATTCAGCTGATCGCCAGCATCGAACAGATCTACATCACCGACGCGATTCCGGGCACCGCGCTGACATTGCAGGGACCCAACGGTTCGCAGCCGGGCGTCGCCGACGCCCGCGGATCCTTCCGGTGGGAGAATTTGACCGCCGGCGCCGAATACACGGTCGAAGCCGTTCCGCCGGCTGCGGCAGGTGTGTCGGGGTTGGCGACGACCTACGGACCGGTGACGGTGCTTTCGATGACCGAGCACCCGGACCCGTCGACCTTCGAGGGCCAGGACATTGGTGGAGGGTACGGCTATCTGCGAACGCGCGACGGAACGTTGCTGGCGATCAACGTCGTCCTGCCCGGCCCGATCGAGAACGGACCGTATCCGACGCTGATCGAGTACTCGGGCTACGACCCGGCTAATCCGAACGTCAATCAGCCGGGTGTGCTGATCGGTCCGCTGATGGGCTTCGCGACGGTCGGTGTCAACATGCGCGGCACCGGATGCTCGGGCGGCGCGTTCGACTATTTCGAGCCGGCGCAGGCAACCGACGGCTACGATGCCATCGAAGTGATCGCGCGCCAGCCGTGGGTCAAAGGCGGCAAGGTCGGGATGATCGGCATTTCGTATCCGGGAATCTCCCAGCTGTTTACCGCGCAGTTGCAGCCGCCGAGCCTGGCGGCGATCACTCCTCTCTCGATCATCTCGGATACGCCGGCGACCCTGTACCCGGGCGGCATCCTCAACAACGGTTTCGCCGTCGACTGGGCCGCCGATCGCCAGCGCGACGCCACCGTAGGCGGCCAGGGGTGGTCGCAGCAGCGGATGGACGACGGCGATGAGATCTGCATCGCCAACCAGAAGCTCAAGGACCAGGCGCCCGACATCTTCCAGCAGATCGCCGACAATCCGTTCTACACCGACGAAATCGCGGCGCCGTTGTCGCCCTCGACCTTCGTCGACCAGATCGACGTTCCGGTCTTTCTCGCCGGCGCCTGGCAGGACGAGCAGACCGGCGGATACTTCCCGACCATGCTCGACCGCTTCACCGGTACCGACAACGTTCACTTCACTCTCACCAACGGCGGCCACACCGATTCGCTGGGTCCGAAGATCTTCTCGCGCTGGTTCGAGTTCTTCTCGCTCTACGTCGCCGATGAGGTTCCCGAGTTTCCTGCAACCGCTGGAGTCGCCCTGGCGGTCGTCGGGGAGTCGATCTTTGGTGTTGCCGGCCTCGAGGCCGACCCCGACCGCTTCACCGGAATGACGCTCGAGCAAGCTCGCGCTGCCTTCGAGGCCGATCCGGTGGTTCGCCTGTTGATGGACAACGGTGCCGGTGACGAGGCGAATCCCGGGTCGCCCGACCCCGGGTTCGAGATCGGCTTCGACAGCTGGCCGATCCCAGAGGTCGTGGCGACGAGTTGGTACATGGACGGCAACGGCGGTCTGGTGCCGGAGCTCCCGACCGATTCGGGCGAGGTCAGCTACGGATACAACCCCGACCTGTCGCAGCGAGTGACTCTCAACGGCGGCAGCTCGGCGGCGTGGAAGGCGCAGCCGAACTGGCACTGGGATCCGCTCGCCCCCGAGGACGAGGTCGTGTTTACCAGCGACCCGCTTGCCGAAGACCTGATCCTCGCCGGATCGGCGAGCATCGACTTGTGGTTCAAGTCGACCGCGACGGATACCGACATCCAGGTAACGATCAGCGAAGTCCGTCCGGACGACTACGAGACCTACGTTCAGACGGGATGGCTGCGGGCCTCGCGACGCGTGCTCGACGAGACGGTGAGCACCGAGCTGCGCCCGGTGCCGACGCACCTGGAGGCCGACGAGAGCCCGCTGCCCGCGGGCGAGTTCGTCAGCGTGCGAATCGAGATGTTCCCGTTTGCCCACGCCTTCCGCGCCGGTTCGATGATCCGCATCGCGATCGGATCCCCGGGAGAGTCGCGGGTGCTGTGGAAGTTCGACGTTCTCGGCGAAGAAGGCGAGGTGACCAACAGCGTCGGCTACGGCACCATGTACCCGTCCAAGGTGGTGCTACCGGCATTGCCCGGGGTCGAGATTCCGACCGACTACCCGGCACCGAACGCCCTGCGCGCGCAGCCGTCGCGTTTGCTCGACTGATTGCCGTTGGCTGCTGCCGACGAGGTACTGCTGAGTGACGCCACGGCGCAGGCGGAAAGCCTGCGCCGTGGCGATCTCACCGCGTCCGAGTTGGTCGATGCGGCGATCGCGCGCGCCGAGCGACTCGACCCACAGCTGAACGCGGTCATCCTGCCGGCCTTCGACCGCGCCCGCGAGGCCGTGGCGCGCGCCGCGCGCCACGGCGCGTTTGCCGGCGTGCCGTTCCTGATGAAGGACCTCGGCGGCCAGGAGGCGGGCGCGCCCTATCACGCGGGGATGCGTGTTCTGCAGCAAGCCGGGTGGGTCGAGCAGGCCGACTCGTACCTGGTGCAGCGCTTCCGTGAGGCAGGCCTGGTCTCGCTCGGTCGGACCAACACTCCCGAGTTGGGTCTGACGCCGACTACCGAACCGGTCGCGCACGGTCCGACCCGCAACCCCTGGAGTCTCGCGCACAGCGCGGGAGGGTCGAGTGGCGGCTCGGCGGCCGCGGTCGCCGCCGGCATCGTCGCCATGGCCCACGCCAGCGACGGCGGCGGCTCGATACGCATTCCGGCGAGCATGTGCGGATTGGTCGGGCTCAAGCCGAGCCGCGGCCGCAACTCTTTCGGGCCGGCGCTCGGTGAACGCTGGAACGGATTCTCGTGCGAGTTCGTCGTCACCCGGTCGGTGCGCGACGCGGCCGTGTTGCTCGACGCCACCGCCGGGCGCATGCCGGGCGATCCGTATTCGGCGGTTCCGCCGCGCGCGTCGTTCGCCAGCGCGATCGAACGTCCGCCGGGTCGCATGCGAATTGGCTTCATGAGCGTCGGGCCCAACGGCGCCGATGTCGCCGACGGCTGCCGCGATGCGGTTCGCTCGACCGCGCAGCTGCTCGAGGACCTGGGGCACGTGGTCGAAGAAGCGCACCCGGAGGCCCTCGACGACCGGCGCAACGCGGCGGTCTACGTCGACGTCGTCGCCGCCAATACCGCCCGCGCTCTGGGTGTCTGGAGCGACGCAATCGGTCGCGAGATCGCCCAGGAGGACGTCGAGCCGATGACCTGGATGTCGGCCGAGCGCGGTCGCAGCATGACGGCTGCCGACTTGTTGCGTTGCCTCGAGTTCGTTCACGGTCTCGGACGTCGCTTGGCGCAGTGGTGGGAGAACGGTTACGACCTCCTACTGACCCCGACTTGCGGCGCGCTGCCGCCGCGCATCGGCGAGCTTGTGTCGACTCCGGAAGATCCGTTCAGCGGCCTGCTCCGCTCGGCGCCCTACGGCATGTTCACCCTGCCGTTCAACATGTCCGGCCAGCCCGCTATCTCGCTGCCGATGAGCTGGGCCAGCGATGGCGACGCCGAGCTACCGGTGGGATGTCAGCTGGTGGCGGCCTACGGCGAAGAGGAGCTCCTCTTGAGCGTTGCCGCCCAACTGGAGCAGAATCGCGCCTGGACCGATCGGCACCCGCCGGTCTGGTGAGCAACCCTCGACAGGGAGAGTCGATGTCAGAGCTGGCCGAGATCGAAGCCATCAAGCAACTGAAGTACAAGTACTTTCGCTGCCTCGACAGCAAGAAATGGGACGAGATGCAGGAGTGTTTCAGCGAGGACGCGCACTCCTGGTACGACAGCGGCAAGTACTCGTTCGACGGAGTCGAGGCGATCATGAAGTTTCTTCGCGACTCGCTGAGCGATCCCGACATCATCAGCCTTCACCACGGTCACCATCCCGAGATCCGCATTCTCGACGACGCGTCGGCGAGCGGCATCTGGTACCTCGAGGATCGTCTCTACTTCACCAAGCAGAACATGATGCTCTGGGGCGCCGCATTCTACGAAGACGAATACGTGAAGTGCGACGGCGCCTGGAAGATCAGCGCCACCGGCTATCACCGCACCTTCGAGGAGATCCAGACGCGCGAGCTCAACATGACCAGTGCGGGGAATCACCTACGCAACGGGTGAGCGCAGCAACTGGCCGATCTTTCGACCGAATGAGGCGGCGTATCGGCCCCTGACGCGATGTTTTCGCTTGTTTGAGCGTGCCGGATCGGCGAAGCTCGAACGGCTTGCGAGACGGCCGGTACAACTGGCGCATCTCGGACCGGGACTCGAGTAGACCATGATCGGCGGATCGCGCGCCACGTTGCTGGCTCTGTTGCTAGGCACCCTCGTTGCGCCGCAGTTGGCGTGGTCCGAGGTGGTCGATCTCGACGGACCCGCGCCGCGCATCGTCAACGGCATCAATACGCACGGCTTCCCGAGCACCGGCGCCCTGCTGTTCGGCGGCAATCCGAGCTCGGCGTCGAGCCAGTGCTCGGGAACGATGATCGGCTGCGAGACCTTTCTCACTGCTGCCCATTGTGTCGAGGACTCCCTCAATCCGGCCAACTACACGGTCTTCTTGCAGCACGGTGGGTTCTTCTCGGTGACCAGCATCGAGATGCACCCGAGCTATTCGTTTCCGGTAGCCGATGTCGCTGTGTTGAAGCTCGGCGCTCCGATGGTCGGAATCGCTCCGACGCCGATCGACACGACGGGCGGGCACGCACTCGGCACCGCAGCGACCATCGCCGGCTTCGGCCGCAGTGGTGGAATCGCCAACGACTACGGGGTGAAGAGACACGGCGCGGTCGAGCTGGCGAACTGCTTGTTCGGCGTGTCGAACACGACGTCGATCTGTTGGAGCTTCGACAATCCGGTCGGCCCCGCCGGGCAGGACTCCAACACGTGCAACGGCGACTCCGGCGGTCCGCTGTTCATCGACGATGGCTCCGGGCTGGTCGTCGCTGGCGTTACGTCGGGCGGCAACAGCAGCGATTGTCTCGCCTTCGACAGCAGCTTCGACACGCGGGTTTCGTTCTACGCTCCCTTCATCGAGAGTGAAGGGGGTGCCGACCTCGCCAGTACCAGCTGCGGTGCCCTGCCGCACGTCGGTGATCCGGATGTCGAAGTGTTCGGCTTCGAAGGAACCCTCAATGGCGCCGCGCAGCAGCAACTGCACAGCTTCGACGTCGATCCCGGTTCGATGTTGCTGCGCATCACGATGAACGCCAACGACGACGGCATCAGCGATTTCGATTTCTACGCGCGCGCCGGGCTGCCGCCGTCGACGACGATTTACGATTGCGCGGCGAGCTCCGCCAACCAGTTCGGTGCATGTGACTTCGAGGACCCGAGCGGAGGTCCCTGGTATGTTCTGGTCGACCGATTCTCCGGCGCCGGGACCTACCAGATCACGGCCACCAGTTTCGGAACCTTCTGCTCCGATCCGGGCAACGAGGGGCTCGCCTGCGACGACGCAAACGCGTGCACGGAATCGGACATATGCGCGGCGGGAAGCTGTGTCGGCAGCCCGGTGGCGGATGGGACCGGGTGCGACGACGGTAACTCGTGCTCGGCACCCGACACCTGTGTTGCCGGAGTGTGTGTTGGCCAGTCGACGTGCGGCGACGGCGAGATCCAAGTCTCCTGCGAGGAATGCGACGACGGCGGAACCGTTGCCGGCGACGGTTGCGATGCGAGCTGCAGTCGCGAGCGCTGCTACGACTGCGTCGGTGAGCCGTCGGTCTGTGGTCCGCCGTCCACCTGTAGCGAGGCGGCTCGATCGATCCTGGTGCTGAAGAGCCCGGGCGCCGCCGACAGGGTGCGATGGTCGTGGAAGTGGCTCAAGGGGTCGGTCTCGGCATCGGCTTTCGGCGACCCGCTCAACGAAGAGGGATTCGATCTGTGCCTGTGGCAGGGCGGGCAGCTGGTTGCGAAAGCCGGGGCCCCCGAGGGCGGCACATGTGGCACCCGCCCGTGCTGGCGGGCGACCGGGCCGCAATGGGCGCCGACCGGCTACAAGTACAAGAACAAGAGCTCGAACGGCGAGGGCGTCAAGCTGATCAAGCTCAAGGAAGGGGTCGGCTCGGCGCGGCTCTTGTGGAAGTCCAAGGGAGCGAATCTCACCTTGCCCACGCCGGTCTCGAGCGTGAAATTCTTCTCGCCGGCCGACGTTCTGGTGCAGGCGGTGCGACGCGACGGCGCGATGTGCTGGGAAGCGCAGTTCGATGCGGCGGACGTCAATAAGAACGACGGACAGACGTTCAAGGCCGTAAAATAGCGCTCGCCGCGCCTCCCAGGCCAGCTCGAGCCGAGAACGGAAGGCGGTCGGGAGGGCCGAAGCCCTCCCGACACGAAGGCGTCAATTTCGGCAGGAGGGGGGAAACGACACCAGCCCCTCGGGGCGGTGCCACCTGCACGAGGCCAAGACGCCGGCGAGCTCCCCTGGATTCCACTCCACAACCGCACTCCCCATACCAGGGGAGAGCTCGCCTTGCTCAATCTCGTAAGCGTCTCTCATGACTGCTCGATCACCGCAGTGATCAACCAATGGGTTGAGTTCGTAGCACAGTGCTCTTTCGCAAGTCAATACTAAAAGTGACGTCATTTTAAATTTGAAAATGATTTGTTTCTCAGGTGGTTGGTCGAGAGACTTCAAGCGAGACCCGATAATCGTGCTGCGGGCGGCTTCATTTTCGCGTCCGTCGCATTGCTTTATGGCGCATAACTAGTTGTAAAAGTGGGACTTTATTTGTTATCGGCGGTGAAGTTGCGGTCTCCGTCAGGGGATCAAGCGACCTGGGCCGATGGCGGGTCGAGGGATGGAGTGGATGATGCGGTTGGATGGCTGGGGATCTGGGCTTTGGCCCCGCGAGGCCGCGGGTGCTCTCGTGTCGACCGGTGTGTCCCGGATCGCGTCCGCGCGAGGCAGGCTGATTCCCGAGCCCCGGAAGCTCTGGCCGCGCCGCGATCCGTGGCTGTGTCGGGTCTCGATGGCAGGGCTCTTGCTTTTCACGAGTTGGAAAGGAGGACTGCTGCAATGAATCAATTGAGGCGCGTCGCGGTAGGGGTGGATTTCTCCGAGGATACTGACCGGTTGACGGAATCGGCGGCAGTCGTTGCGCGGCGCTCGGGGGCCGCGATCGATCTGATTCACGTGTTGCGGGCGCCGCCGGTGTACTCGAAGGTGCTCGGACAGCAGCGCGCTCCGGTCGAAGAGGCGGTGGTCGCCGCCGGCCGAGCCCTCGAGCAGGTGGCCGCGTCGCCTTGTTTCGCGGGGCTGGCGACGACCTGCCACGTCAAGTTGGGCAGTCCGGAACGCGAGATTCCCGAGGTTGCGAAGCTGTTGGGAGACGAGCTCATCCTCGTCGGGCACAGTGACGAGCGCCGCAGACCCTTTGGTGTCGGTCGTACCGGCGCGCGCACGGCGCGTTCGTCGGAGATTCCGGTGATGATCACCAAGCGCCCGCTCGCCGAAGCACCGAAGCGCATTCTCGCGACCACCGATTTCTCGGTGACCTCGCGACCGGCGGTGGAGGAGGGCGCGCATCTCGCGCGGCTCTTCGATTGCCGCCTCGAAGTCGTCCACATCATCGAGCCGTGCGCCCAGCTGACCGGGTGGGCGAAGCGGCTCACCGGCGAAGAGGCGGTCTATCTGGTCGAGCCGGATGAGCTCGCTCCGGAGTGGGACGCGCTGCTCGAGGACATCGACCTGTCGGGGGTCGAGGTCACTCGCACCTGCCTCAAGGGCGAGACCGTCTCGCGCATCGTCGAAGAGATCCGACCCGGTGACGACGACATTCTGGTGATGGCCTCGCACGGACGAGGTGCGGTTGCGCACGCGTTGATGGGCAGCACCGCCGAGGCGGTGCTCGAGGAAGCGATGTGTCCGGTCGTCATCGTCCGCTCGCCGGCGCATCTCTTCGAGCTGGTCGTGCCACGAGAGGCGACGGACCCGGCGTACCTTTAGGGATGTTGCGGGACGGCGACAGCCCGGGCGCGGCCGTGGAGCAGCTCCCGGAAGTCGTTCGATTTCTGCTTCGGCCCGAGAGCTACGAGCACCGACCGCCGTCGGTGGAGTTCGTGCAGACGCACATTTCGTACGTCTTCCTCGCCGGTGACCTCGTTTTCAAGATCAAGAAGCCGGTTCGCTTCTCGTTTCTCGACTTCTCGACGATCGAGCGACGGCGCTTCTATTGCGCCGAGGAGGTGCGGTTGAATCGCCGACTGGCGGCCGACGTGTATCTGGGCGTGGTCTCGATCGTCGCCGACGCCGGTGGATACAGGTTCGCCGCCGCCGACGACCCGGCCGCAGTCGAGTACGCCGTCGAGATGAAGCGCCTGCCGGAGGACCGGATGTTCTCGGCGATCCTCGCCGCCGGAGCTGCGCGCGACGACCACGTCGACGAGATCGCCCAGCGCCTGGCGGGGTTCCACCGGCAAGCGCGGGGTGGCGCGGACGTGGCCGAGTGGGCCTCTCCGGAGCGATTGCTGGCGACGATGGAGGGCGATTTCTCGGAAGCCGAACGCTACCGCGGGCGAACCGTCTCGCGGTTTCGCGACGAGTCGCTGCAGAAGTTTTGTGGCGGCTTCGTGCGCGCGCACGCAGCGCTGCTGCGCCAACGCCAGCGCGACGATCGAATCCGCGAGTGCCACGGCGACCTCCGCGCCGAGCACATCTGCTTCGCAGATCGGTTGGTCATGATCGACTGCATCGAGTTCGGCGAGGAGTTTCGCAACCGCGACGTCGCCGCCGAAGTTGGATTCCTGGCGATGGACATCGAGTTCCTGGGCCGCCCGGATCTCGCCGAGCGTCTCGTCGAGCGCTACGCCGCACTCAGTCGAGATGCAGCGCTCGAGCGTCTGGTTCCTTTCTACCAATGTTACTTCGCCTACATCCGGGGCAAGGTCGAAAGCCTGAAAGCCCTCGAAGAAGAAGTGGACCGTCGCGATCGCGCCGCTTCCGAAGAGCTGGCAAAGCGGCACTTCGCGCTTGCCAACCGCTACTCCTGGTCGTACTCGCCGATGGTCTTGGCGGTTGCCGGGCTCAGCGGAAGCGGTAAGACGACGGTTGCCGCAGAGCTGGCGTCGCGCACCGGCTTCTTCCACTTGAGCTCGGATGTCGTGCGCAAAGAGCTCGCCGGCCTGCCCGGTGATCGGCCGTCGGACGAGTCGGTGCGCGCTGAGCTGTACGGCGAGGAGCTCGGCCGCAAGACCTACGATAGCCTCATCGAACGGGCGCGCGACCTGGCGGCGCAGGGCAACGGCGTGGTTCTCGATGCGACTTTCCAGCGCCGCAGCAACCGCGACGATGCGGCGACGGCGGCTGCCGAGACCGGTGCCCCGTTTCTGTTGGTCGAGTGTCGTTGCGACGAGGCCGAGGTTCGTCGCCGGCTCGAGGCGCGGGTGCGCTCGGGCAGGGGAGCGTCGGACGCCGATTGGCAGGTCTACGTCGAGCAGCGACGGGTCTACGAGGAGCTCGCCGATGCCGAGAAACCGCGCGGCTTCCAGGTCGACAGCGGCGGCAGCTTGGAGCTGGTTTGCGACGCCATCGAAGCCGAGGCCCGCACCCGTTCTTCGACTGTCTGACCGCTCCCGTCTCGTTTCCGAGAAGCCGACGCTGTCGCCGGGGCTGGCCGAATCCCACGGCGGCGAGCCCGCGATCGAGAAATCCCGCTGCCGGCCCCGGGTGCATGGGTTGGGCACGCTTTTGCTGTTAGACTCGAATCGTGCTCGAGCGAGCCCGCATATCTCACCAGCTTTGTACGGTGAGCGCGGAGAGCTAGCGGGCCGATGAAATCAGAGGAGTGTGTGCCGTGCTGGTCCGAGATTGGATGTCGACGAATCTGAAGACAGTACGCTGCGGCGACGAGCTCGCCGTGGCGCGCGAGATGTTGGCGAAAGAGCGAATTCGCCAGCTTCCCGTTCTACGGCGCGGCCGGCTCGACGGCATCGTCACCGACCGCGACCTGCGCTCCGCGCCGGCGCCGGCGCGATGCGTCGAGGACGTGATGGCGCATCGCCTGCACACGGTGACCTCCGACGATTCTGTGGATTCGGCGGCCCACCTGTTGCGCACCTGGAAAATCAACGCGGTGCCGGTCGTCGACGGCGGCAAGCTGTGTGGCATCCTGACGACGACGGACATCCTCGACGCCTTCGTCGCTTTCTCCGGGGTCGCCGAACCCTCCTACCGCTTGGCGATCGAACCGAAGCGCGGCAGTCGCACGAACTCCCTGCGCAAGATCATCGAGGACCACCGCGGCAAGGTGTGTTGGTTGCGCTCGAGCGGGTCGGGCAAGGAGCGCAGGGTCCACACCCGTGTCATTGCTGACGACGTCGACGCGGTCGTCCAGGGCCTGGAGGCCGTCGGGCATGTCGTCGACTGTGTCGTCGCCTCGGCGCGCTCCGAGCCGCAGGCGCCTGCCTCCAGCGACTGAGAATCGGACCCGGGTCGGCGACCCGGAATCGCGAAACCCTGCAGTCAGCGGCCGGTCGCTGGCCGAGCCATCGCTTGGCACGATCCAAGCACTGTTGTTCGAGCGAGCAAACCGGCTGTGGCCTTGCGGAGGGCCACGACCGGATCCAGGGGCCGCGGTCCCGGTTGCCGCGGCCCCACCCCCCTTAACCTCAAAGAACAAATAGTTCACGGCGCAAATCGCCTGCGGCTCGCGCCAGGCCGCACCATCTGCGGCCGTGCTCGCTCGTCCGAATCCTCACGTAGGATGAACTACGCTCCGGTTCGAACGAGCTGCGCTTGGCCACATCTGGCACGCCCTAACGCGTTTTCGCTCGCGAACTATTTGTTCTTTGAGGTCAACTGAGACGGTCGAAGAGTCGGCGATCCAGTTCAGAGCGTACTGAGCTTCCCGAGAGCAGCTCAATCGCGAGCGGTGTCGGTGTCGCTCTCGGTATCGAAAAGTGAAGGCGATACCGAAAGCGATACCGATTCAAGAAAATCGGCCGCTGCTACTCCGAGTCGTCAGATCCGCGCGCGTCAGACCGGGGAGCCCGAGGCGGGGGTGCGGCGGATCTTCTTTGCCGGGCCGCGTCGCTTCGAGTGGACGGCCTTGGCGGCGGTGCGCTTGGTCGCGTGGCCCGCTTTGGCCTTGCGGCGCGCCTGGGTCACTCGCTTCTTCGCGGCCTTCCTGGCGCGCTTGCGGGCCTTCTTGGTGACCTGCTTGCGCGCGCTGTGCTCCGCGCCGCCCTCGAGGTTCAAGCGCAGGCCGTGGACGTAGTGCTCGACATCGGCTGCCAGTGCCGCCGCGCCGCGTCGCAGCTCGCCCGCCAGCTCGTCGAGGTCGTGCGGGATGTTGGAATCCTTCGAGAATCGCTGAACATCCCGCTTCAGCTTCTTTGCGTTCTTTTCGATCTCCTTGACGAAACGTTCGATTGCCTTGGGCTTCTTTGTCGCCATTCTCAGCTCCTTCCGGCGTGTGGCATCTTGAAGAGCACGATCCATACCACGAACCGCCGGGTGCCCCGAATATCGGCGCGGGCTGCGCGCGGGCCGGCCTTTATTGCGAAAGGCGACGGGCCGGCCTGCCAGATTCCGGCATTCGAGAATCCAGGCTTGCCCTGGCATCGCCGGCGGCCCAATGATGGTCGCAGGCGGCGATGGCAGGGGCCTTGCTCTCTCTTTGAGACGACTAATCCGTTTTCGGAAGGAATGCAGAGATGAAGAGTCAGCGATTTCTAGTGCCCACGGACTTCTCCGAGCATTCGGCGGTTGTGGTCGAGCACGCGGTCGACCTGGCGTCCCGCCTCGACGCCGAGTTGGTGCTGATTCACGTCGTCGAGCCCGTGTACTTCGCCGGCGCGATGTACGGCTCCGTCTACAACGGTCCAATTGCGATGGAGCAGGTCAGCGCGGCGGAAGATGCGATGGCGAACCTGGTGGCGGATCTGGAAAAGCGCGGCGTCGTCGTCGGCGGCAGTGTCGCCTCCGGAACCCCGCACGAGATCATTCTCAAGGAAGCCGAGACCGCCAATGCCGACATGATCATCATGGGCACACATGGCCGCAGCGGACTCGGCCATATGCTGATCGGCAGTGTTGCCGAGAAGATCGTGAGAACGGCCAAGTGTCCGGTTCTGACCGTGCGGACCGGAGACCCGTCGAGCAAGGCAAAGGTCGCCTGATGCGAGCTCACGCCCACTACCGGCGGGTTGCCGCCGCAGCCGATTCCCATTTTTGAGAATGAATGCGCCGATGCTGGTTTCGGGGGATGGCGCCAAGGGCGCCATCCTGATTGCCGACGATGAGCAGGGGGTGCGTGAGAGCCTCGCCGAGGTTCTTGCCGACGAGGGCTACCGGGTCACTCAGGTGGCTGACGGTATGGCGGCGATCAGCGCCCTCGACGAGGGCGAGTTCGACGTGGTCGTGTCCGACGTCTGCATGCCGGGTGCCGACGGTCTCGAGGTGCTTCAGCACGCGCGTGAGGTGTCGCCGCAGACCCTGGTGTTGCTGATGACGGCGCACGCATCGGTCGACACCGCGGTGCAGGCGCTGCGCCGCGGCGCCCAGGACTACCTGCTCAAGCCGGTGCTGATCGAAGACGCGCTGCACAAGGTCGAGCACCTGGTGCAGAACCGCAAGATCGCCTGGGAGAACCAGTTCCTGCGCAGCGAGGCGGAACGCCGCTGGGACTTCGAGAAGCTCATCGGCCGCTCGGTGGCGATGAACGAAGTCATGCGGCTGGTGCGGCGGGTCGCGCCGGCGCCGAGCACGGTGCTGATCACCGGTGAGAGCGGGGTCGGCAAAGAGGTCGTGGCGCGTGCGATCCATCACTTCAGCGATCGGGCCGACTCGATCCTGCTGCCGGTGAACTGCGGGGCGATTCCCGAGAACTTGCTGGAAAGCCAGTTGTTCGGTCACGTCAAAGGTTCGTTCACCGGGGCGATCAGCAACCAGGAAGGTCTGTTCCAGCGAGCCCGCGGCGGCACCATCTTCCTCGATGAGATCGGCGAGTTGCCGGTCGGCCTGCAGGTCAAGCTGTTGCGGGTGATCGAGTCGAAGGAAATCCACGCGGTCGGCGCGGCAGTGCCGGTCAAGGCAGACGTTCGCATCATCGCAGCGACCAACCGCGACCTGCGCACCGAGGTCGAGGCCGGTCGATTTCGCGAAGACCTGTTCTACCGCCTGAACGTGTTCGACATCTCGATTCCACCGTTGCGCGACCGCCGTGAGGACATTCCGGCGCTGGTCGACCACTTCGTGCGCATCCACAACGTCGAGCTCAAGAAGCGCTTCAAGGGGGTCGACGGCAAGGCGCTCAAAGCGCTCATGTCCCTGCCCTGGAAGGGCAACGTGCGCGAGCTCGACAACGTGATCGAGCGCTCGATGATTCTCGGCGACGGAGACTGGATCACCATGGAGGATCTCCCGAGCTCGGCGCGCGAGCACGCCACGGTGCCGCTCTCCGACAGCGACAACCTGCGCGAGGTCATGCAGGCCTACGAGAAGGCCCACATCGAGAGCGTGCTGTCGAAGACGGAAAACGACAAGCGAGCCGCTTCGAAGATCCTCGGAATCGCCTTGTCGTCGCTCTACCGCAAGATCGAGGAGCTCGGAATCGGCGATAACCGATCGAACCGCGCCGCTGGTTCCGCCTGATCAGCCGCGGCGGCGCCGCCGCAGTCGTTTTCCAACCTGACCCACCAGCACAGGGATTGCGCTGAACACCGCCACGGTGAGCCAGCCGGGTGCGGTCGGCGGGCCGATGTCGAGCGCTGTCGCCATAGCCGGTTGGTAGACCGCCGCTGCCAGCAGGATCGTGCAGAGCGCAAGGGCGGCCCAGATCCATGGATTCTGGATGATCGCGTTGCGCACGACGGTGGTGGTGGGATCGCGCATGTTGAACACGTGCCACAGCTGAGCGAAGGCTAGGGTCAGGAACGAGATGGTGACGGCGTCGCGCTTGCCCTCGCCGAGCCAGACCTGGGCGGTGATCAGTGAGCCGAGAACGCTGGCGGTGAGCAGCGCGGCATAGCCGCCGATCCCGAGCCAGTCGGCGTTGGTGAGGATGGCCTCTGCCGGATCGCGCGGTGGCTCGCTCATCACGCTCTCCGCTCCCTCACCGGCGCCGAGCGCGAGAGCGGGAAAGACGTCTGTGACGAGATTGAGGAACAAGATCTGCAGCGGCGTCAGCGGCAGCGGCAGCCCGACCAGCGGCGCGAGCAACAACACCAGTACTTCGCTGACGTTGCACGAGAGCAGGTAGAAGACGAACTTCTTGATGTTGCCGTAGATGATCCGCCCCTCTTCGATGGCGGCGACGATCGAAGAGAATGCGTCGTCGCGCAGGACCATGTCGGCGGCTTCGGCGGCGACCTGGGTGCCGCGCTGGCCCATCGCGATGCCGATGTCGGCTTTGCGCAGCGCCGGCGCGTCGTTGACCCCGTCGCCGGTCATGGCGACGATCTCCCCAGCCTTCTGGTGGCGCGACACCAGCTCCAGCTTCTGTTCAGGGCTGACTCTGGCGAAGATCGCGGCTCGCCGGAGCTCCTCGTCGGACAAAGCTGGCGCGGTTGCCTCGAGCGCGGTGCCTTCGATGACGATCGCTTCCGAGCCGGCGGTCAGCCCGAGGGATTCGGCGATGGCGCGCGCGGTGCCGGCCTGGTCGCCGGTCACCATGACGATGCGGATCCCGGCGCGTCGGCAAGCGTCGACCGCGTTGCGAACCTCGGCCCGCGGCGGATCGACCAGGCCGACCAGGCCGATCAGGGAAAGGTCGGCAAAGGGATCGACATCGGTCGACGGCACGCGTTTGCGCGCCAGTGCGAGCACCCGCAAACCGTCGCCGGCCATCGCGCGGTTGGTTTCGCTCCAGTAGTCGCGCGCCGCGGCGTCCATGGGTTGATCGCCGCTCGACGTCGCCACGCTGGCGCAGCACTCGACGACTGCTTCGGGGGCTCCCTTCACGGCGACCAGGGCTCCGTCGCTCTCCTCGTGGAGGGTCGCCATCATTCGCGATTCCGGGGTGAAGGCGTGCACGCCGATCCGCCGCAGCCGCTCCTGAAGGACGGCGACATCGATCGCGGCCTTGGGCCCCAGCTCCAACAGGGCGATCTCGAGCGGGTCGCCGATTGCCTCGGCACGACCGGCGCTCGACCACTCGGCGTCGTTGCAGAGAACGGCGACTTCGACCGCGCCCTCGAGGAGCTCGCGATCGAACGGCTTGCCGGCGGCGCCGCGCAGGCTGAATGGATCGGCTCCGTCACCGATCTCGATCATCGCGTCGGGCAGCGCGAGTCGAGCTGCGGTCATACGGTTCTCGGTGAGCGTGCCGGTCTTGTCGGAGCAGATCAGAGTCGTCGAGCCGAGGGTCTCGACCGCGGCCAGTCGGTTGATCAGGGCGTTGCGCCGGGCCATCCGCCACATGCCGCGCGCCAACGCCATCGTCGCGACGATCGGCAGCCCCTCGGGCACCGTGGCGACCGCCAGCGCGATCGCAGTCTGCACCATCAGCCCCAAGTCGCGCCCCGCGGCGACTCCCGCCGCGGCGATCACCGCGGCGGTGACGATGGTGACGCCGACCAGTCGTCGACCGAGTGCGTCGAGTCGTTTCTCTACCGGGGTCTTGTCGCTCGTCGCAGTCTCCACCAGGTGAGCGATCCGACCGATTTCCGAAGCCATCCCGGTGGCAACGACGATCCCTTCCGCGGTGCCCCGAGCGATCGCTGTGCCGCAGAAGACCATGCCGGTGCGATCGGCGATGGCCGCGTCGCGGTCGACCGCTTGGTTCGACTTGGCCACCGGCAGGGACTCTCCAGTCAGGGCCGACTCGTTGGCTTCGAGCAGCGAGGTTTCGCCAAGGCGTATGTCCGCCGGCACCATGTCGCCAGCTTCGAGCAGCACGACGTCACCCGGGACCAGCTCGGATGCGTCGATTTCGACGACCCGCCCGTCGCGTCGCGCTCGGGTGTCCAGCGTCACCAGGTGACGCAGCGCCTCCATCGAACGCACCGCGCGCAGCTCGGTGAAGAAGCCGATCGACGTGTTGATGACGATGACCACGGCGATGGCGGTGGCCTCGTGGGTGTCGCCGAACACGAACGCGATTGCGGCGGCGGCGGCGAGCAATGCCGTGATCAGGCTGCGCAGCTGGCGGCCGAGGATTTCCCAGAACGGTTGCGAGGGTGCCTCGCGCAACTGGTTGGCTCCGAAGACGGCACGGCGTGAGCGGGCTTCGTCTTCGCTGAGCCCGCGCGATGCTGCGACGTCGAGCGTCCGCGCAACCTCCTCGACCGGCATCGCCCAGGGGGCGCTGGGTAGGCTCGACGCATCGTTCTGCGGTGTCGGTCGTTTCTTCACGGGCGGCCGTCGCTCAACCATGCAGGCGAGGAGATACTAGTCCCGATCCAGCCGGAATCAGCCCTATCGGGGTCGGTATCGCCATCGGTATCGGTATCGAGAAGCCGAGGCGAGACCGAGGCGGGAGAATCGGCATCCTCGCTGCCGAACTCCGTCCTGCGAGCCGAATTGACAGGCGTCGCGCGAGGCACTATCCGCGTCGGGTGGCCAGATCCGATACGGATGCCTTGAGTCCTCGCGAAGCCGCGCTCAGCCAGGCGCGTTGGCAGGCAATTCTCGAGACGGCACGCGATGCCATCATCAGCATCGATCCCACCGGTGTGATCACCCTTTTCAACCCGATGGCTCAGGAGATATTCGGCTATTCGGCGGACGAGGCGATCGGCCGCGACGTCAGCTTCCTGATGCCCTCGCCGTACCGGGAGAAGCACGCGGGCTACATTCGCGAGTACCAAAAGACCGGCGTCGCACGAGCGATTGGCCGTATCCGCGAAGTCGAGGGGCGGCGCAAGAACGGCGAGGTCTTTCCTCTCCAGCTCTCGGTCGGCGAGGCCGCGGTCGGGGACGAGGTTCTGTACACGGCGATCATTCGCGACGTGACCAAGGAGAAGCAGGCGGAAGACCAGCTCCGCGAGAGCGAGGAACGCTACCGGACGTTGTTCGAAACCACCCACGACCTGGTGCAGAGCTGCGACCCCGATGGTCGCTTTGCCTTCGTCAATGCCGGCTGGCGGCGCGCCTTGGGATACAGCGAAGCCCAGATCGCGGCGATGGATGTCTTCGAGACCCTTCACTCCGACTCGATCGCGCATTGCCGCGAGGTCATCAAGCGGGTTCTCAACGGTGCCACGGTGCGCGACGTGCAGGTCCGCTTCGTCGCCGCCGACGGCCGCGTAGTCGAGGCGGAAGGCCATGTGGCGCCGCGGGTCGTGCACGGCGAGGTGGTTGCGACCCAGGGGATCTTTCGCGACGTCACCGAGCGCAAGCGCGCCGACGCCGAAATCGCCAAGGCGCGGAGAATCGCCGCGCAGCGCGAGCGGCTCGCCGATGTCGGCGCCCTGTCGGCGAAGATCGTGCACGACATCGGCAACCCGATCGCCGGGCTCTACATGTCGGCGCAGAACATCCAGCGCCGGCTCGAGCGCGATGGCAGCGTCTCGGCGGACTCGATCGGCCGGCCGGTCGACCGCATCCTGACCACCGTCAACAACCTCAACGCCCTGGTTTCCGAGTTCAAGCAGTTTCTCCAGGAGCAGCGGCTGGATCTCGTCGAGACCGAGCTCGGAGTGGTGCTCGTCGAGGTAGTCTCGGTGTGGGAGGAAGAAGCGAAAGCCCGGGGTATCGCCGTGCGCATCGCCGGGATCACCGAGCGCATCGTGGTGCACGCCGATCAGGCCAAGCTGCGCCGCGTGATCGACAACCTGGTCAAGAACGCGCTCGAAGCGATCCGCCACGGGCCGGGAGAGGTCCGCCTCGAAGCGAAGCTGACCGCCGGCGACAAGGTGCGCATTGTGGTCGAGGACACGGGTCCCGGTATTGCCGAGGGAGTCGACGTGTTCGCTCTGTTCGAAACCACCAAGCCGGAGGGGTCGGGGCTCGGTCTGGCAATCGCGAAGCAGATCGTGGTTGCACACGGTGGTCACTTGTCGCACCAGCCGCGGGAGCCGCACGGTACCCGGTTCGTGATCGATCTGCCCCGGCGCGGCCCGGCGACCCTGTAGTCGGGCTCAGGCCGGGGGCGCTGCACGGGCGGCGGAGAACGAAGGCTCGTCGGTGTTCGGCGCGAGCTCGCTACGCCGCGGGTCGGGCCGAGTCCGTAGCTTGCGCGAGTTGGCAATGACGAAGCTGCTGCTCAGCAGCATCAGGATGGAGGCGATCATCGGAGTCAGCCAGCCGGCGGCGGCGGCGACCAACGCGATCGTGTTGTAGCCGAAGGCCCACACCAGGTTCTGCCGAATGACACGGCGCAGCCGGCGGGCATGGTCGAGCAACCAGTCGATGCGCATCAAGTCGTCGGCGAGCACGACGGCATCGGCATTGAGTCTGGTGAGGTCCGACGGTGCGCCGAAGGCAATGCCGAGATCGGCGGCGGCGAGAGCGGGGGCGTCGTTGAGTCCGTCGCCGACCATCGCCAGCGCGCCGCCCGAGCGGCGCCTCCGTCGACTTGCCGAGCGGATTGCTGCGAGCTTGTCGTCGGCGCTGAGGCCGAGCTCGACCTCGTCGCGCGACACCAGCTGCGGACTGATCGCGTCGGCACGATGGTCGCCGGAGAGCACGCGCAGCGGGAAGTGCCGCCGTCGCAGCCGATCGATCAGGCTCGCGGCGCTGGGCCGGATCTCCTCGGCGAAACGGATCTCGCCGAGAATCGCGCGGTCGTTCCACAGGTAGACCGTGCCGTGCGCGTCTGCGGGGGCGGCTTGGCCGGGGAAGGACTGTGCCGCGAACTCCGGGCTGCCGAGCGTCATCCTGGTGCCCTCGATCTCGCCGACGACGCCGCGCCCGGGAAGGAGGCGCAGGTCCTCGGCGCGTCGTCCCTCGATTTCCGCGGCGACCTCGAGATTGGCGAGCGCGCCTTTCTCGATCGCCCGCGCCAGCGGGTGGTGCAAGCCCTTCTCGAGCAGCGCGGCGTGGGCCAACAGCTCGGTGGCGGTGAGCCCCGAGCCTGCGCGCGGAAGACACGCCAACAGACGTGGCGTCGAGGAGGTGAGGGTCCCTGTCTTGTCGAAGTAGACTGCGTCGACGGCAGCCGCGTGTTCCAGCGCCTCGGCGCTTCGTACCACGATACCGCGGCTCGCGGCCGCGCCGAGCCCGAGCCACATCGCCATCGGAGTGGCGAGGCCGAGAGCGCACGGGCAGGCGACGACGAGAACCGATAGTCCGCGCAGCACGGCATCGTCGATGCCGCGGTCGACCCCCCACCAGAGTGCGGTCGCCGCGGCGATCAGGAGAGTGGCCGGCAGAAAGAAGCGGGCGACCCGCTCGGTCGCCCGCTCGACCGGGCTCGGTCGCCGACTGGCTTCGGCGAGCAGGCCGGCGATTCGCGCGGTCGCGCTATCGCTCGCCGCTCGCTCGACCGCGACCTCGAATCGTCCGTCGAGGCTGCAGGTGCCTCCGGACACGAGCGAGCTCGGTCGTTTGAGCAGCGGGGTGCTCTCGCCGGTGAGCGCTGCCTCGTCGACCCAGCCGACACCGTCGGTGACGCGTCCGTCGGTAGGAAACATCTCGCCCGGCAGTACGCGCACCCGGTCGCCCGGTCGCAACTGGTCGATCTCGACGTCTTGCGCGCCGCCGGAAATGCGGTGGGCGATCACCCCGTCGGGCGACACCTGGCGGCGGATCGCGGCGCCGGCGCGGGCGCGGGCGCGCGCTTCGAGGTAGCGGCCGAGCGTGACCAGAACCAGCACCATGACGGCGGTGTCGAAGAATACCGGTCCGCCGCCCGTGAACACGCGCCAGGCCGAGATTGCGGTCGCGGCGACGACGCCGAGCACGATCAGGGCGTCGGTGGCGAACCCACCGGACCGCAGGTTGCGAATTGCCGAACCCAGGATTGGTCCGCCGAGCAGCACCAGCACCGGCGCGGCGAAGACCATCGCCAACACGCGCAGCACGGCGAACAGCGCGCCGTCGCTGTCGACCGTCTCACCGTAGACGTGCGGCGCGTACGCCGGCAGGCTCATCATCATCACGTTCATCGCGAAGAAGATCGCCAATCCGAGGCGGACCAACATCGCGGCGGCGTGGCCCTCCTCGCCGCGCGAGTCGGTGATCTGCAGTGCCAGTCCGCAGCCGTAGCAACAGAAGCGCTTGGCGACGCCGTCGATGACCAGCTCGACGGGGCTGCGTCGCACCGGCAGGGCGCAGTAGTCGCAGGACTGGTCGCTCGCGGGCGAGCTCTGCGCCGCCGTTACGGGCATGGCCGGGGGCCGCGGCGGCGGCCGATCAGACCAGGTTTACGATGAGGTAGACGAGTCCGAAGATGAGAAAGCTCGCCCAGATCACCGTGAGCCACCACGGGGCAGGATTGCTCTCGTAGGCGTGAAACCGGCCGTCGAGGGGATTCTCGGGGTGAGACGCCTCGGCCGGGCTCGCCGATGGCGGGGCGACGATCGGCCGTACCTTCGGGTCGCGCTCATCCATGGTTCGGTCCCTCTTCGAGCTCCTGATGGATTTCCAGCATGCGGTACTTGGGGCGCTCGATGTCGCGGAAGCGGCCGCTGATGATCGCCCACAAGGTGAGGAACACCAGGGGGACGACGCCGGTCAGGTAGACGCCGATCGCGACCGCGCCGAAACCCTCGATCTCGTCTTTGACGATGGTCGCCGCGAACTCGGTCATCTTGTAGACGAAGCCGACGCCGGCAAAGACGAGCACGGCGGTGGCGAAGGCGATCGAAACGATCCCGCGCCAGCGATTGCTCGAATCGCTCATTGCATCCCTCCATCGCCCAGCGCGGCCAGCTGCGAGTCGTCGATCCAACTGCCGAGCCACTGCAGGTAGGCGATCAACGCCAGACCGCGCTTGTTGGGGCGTTTGTTGTCGTCGAAGAACCAAGGATACGCCGGCATCACCGAGTACGGCGCGACCGACCGCGGCGCGTACAGATGCGCGGCGTGCCAGTCGTTCGAGTGCTTGCCCGCTTCGCGACTCAGGTCGGGGCCGACCCGTCGCGTGCCGAACAGGTGCGGCAGGTTCATCAGGTTCTGGTACTCCTCCGGGCTGGACACCGGCCCGAAGCGCAGATCCTCGTTGGAGACCGGTCGCACGAACTGCGAGTGGCAGTGCCAGCAGGCTTCGGCGACGTAGACGTCGCGCCCCAGCTCGAGCGCCTCGGCGTGGGTCGCCTCGCTGACCTCGCCGAAGTCGCGCGCGAACTCCTCGGGGTAGTCGACCGCGAGTTGGACGAAGTGGCTCGTCACCGGACTCGCCATCTCCTCGATGGTACGCGTCGGGATCGACGTCAGCGTGAGCACCGGCATCACCCCCTGCAGGAAGAAGCCCAGCAGGAAGGTGATCACCCCAGCGATCAGGAAGCTCGCTCCGAATCTCTCCATGGATAGGCCTCCTGGCTCAGCTGGCCGGTTCGGTTACGGCGCCGATCGGCGCCGTCTGGGTGGCTTCGGTGGGCTGGCGCGCGGTTGCCCACAGGGCGTAGACGAACAGGCCCTGGGCGCCGATGATGACCAATCCGGCAAAGGTGCGGACCCACCAGAACGGCATCGACGAGATCACCGACTCGCCCCAGTGCGACAGTCCGCGCCACAGGAACCCCTGCACCAACCCGGCGGCGGTCAGGTCGACGACCATCAGAGTGAGACCGACCAGAGTGGCCCAGTAGTGGATCGTCAGCAGACGGGGGGTCGCCCAGCTGCGTCCGACCGCGCGCGGCCAGAGCTCGATGAAAAAGCCGTAGATCCAGAAACCGAAGACGCCGAACATGACCATGTGGGCGTGGCCGACGACCCAGTCCGTGAAGTGGATGATCTTCTGGAAGGTCAGTGTGACCTGGAAGGCGCACTGGAAGCAGGTCAGGGCGTACATGATCATCCCGGTGTAGAACCAGCGCAGAGCGAGGTTGCCGCGAATCGCTTCCGAGCGGCCGTGCAGCGTTCCGAAGAAGTTCACGATGACGGTGAGCACGACGATCTCGACGGCGATGGTGGCGACGATGGCACCGTACTGCGCGTACATCGGGATCGGGCTGAGCAGAAAGTGGTGCACGCCCTGCATCGGATAGAAGAACGCCAGTCCCCAGAAACCGATCAGCGACAGGGCGTGGCTCCAGATCGGTTTGCGCAGCAGCAAGGGGACGAAGAAGTACATCAGTCCCCAGCCGATCGGGGTAACGAAGAGGCCGACCAGGTCGTGAATGAAAAGCCCGGTGATCGCCGCGCCGGCCGTCCCGGGCACCCAGAACTCGGGCAGGTAGTTGCCCATGAAGTAGACCAGGCCGGTCCAGGCAAAGGCGGCGAGGAAGTACCACAGGCTGACGTAGAGTCCCGGCTCCTCGGTCTGGAAGATCGGCACCGACATGTTGATGACCAGCAGCACCAAGCCGACCAGGACCAGAGGGTCGACGAACACGGGAGTCTCGCCCCACTCGATCGCCTGGCCGTAACCGGCGAGCTGGCCGACGATGGTCAGCACCAGAATCAGCTGCCAGGCGCCGAAGATCACCAGCCCGAGCTTGTCGGAGAAGATCGGCTTCTTGGTCAGTCGCGGGATCGCGAACAAGAGGCCGGCGATGAACGCGTTGGCGATGAAGCCGTAGGCGGCGATGTTGGTGTGCACCATGCGCACGCGCCCGGGCGACAGCCACTCGATCCCGGGAAACGGGTATAGCTGGTTGAACTGGAACGAGTAGGCGAGCCCGCCCAGCATCGACACGATCATGAAGAACGCGCTGGCGGTCAGGTGCCAGCGCACCAGAGTCAGGTTGACCAGGGGGCGGGAGCCGGCGGTCGCGATTGCGCTCATTGGTCCTCCGCGGGGGCGGTGCGTCCGCCGTTGCGCAGCGATCTCACGTAGGAGACCAGGTTCCATGCGTCGTTCTCGAGGATGTACTCTCCGTCGGGTTCTTCGAAGATGTCGGCGTACGACGGCATCGCGGTGCCGCCGACCCCGGTCATGAACGTCCGGTAGATGTCTTCGACACGGCTGCCGCCGCGCAGCGGACCCGAGGTGAAGTTGAACGGTCGCTGCTTGTTGCCCCAGATGTCGGGGTCGAGATCGTTGGCGGACTCGCCGTCGCCGCGTCCTCTGTCGCCGTGGCACTTGGCACAGTCGAGCAATTCGTAGAGCTCTCGTCCGCGATGGATCGAGGCCTGGCTGCCGACGAACTCGGGCGGTTGGGGAATGAAGATCGGTTCTCCCGGTCCCTCGGTTTGCCAACCGGGATAGAAGCCCTTGAGGTATTCGATGACGGCGTAGCGCTCGCGTTCGGTGAGCAGGGGCCAGGCCGGCATCGACGTCCCGTAGGCGCCGTTGGTGATGATCCGGTAGAGATCCTGGTCGGTGGGCAGCTCTCCGGTCGGCGTCGAGCGAAACTTGAAGACACCCTTGGTGAAGTCGCGCGGCTTGACGATCAGCATGTCGGAGGCCGGGCCCCGCCCATCTCCCTTGGCGCCGTGGCAGCCCAGACAGTAGGTGGCGTAGACCTCGGCACCGGCCGATGACAGCTCGGTCGCCTCGTCAGCGGTGGCGGAGCCAGCGAGCAGTACCGCCAGCGCGCAGCCGAGCAGGATGTTTGGCGAGCAGTCGAGTCGATCGAAGATTCTCATATTCATGTCGATTCCACGGGTCGGAACGGTTCGAAGCGCCCGAGCGGTTGCAGCGCGCCGATGGTGAGGCCGAAGACGAGATGGGTGACTGCCGCGACCCAGGCCGGCATCAACTCGAGGACGTAGGCCTGGCCAACCAGCATCGGCTCCAGCCACCACAGGACCAGGTAGAAGTTGACGATCCACATGAGCAGGCCGTAGGCGAGCCCGGCGCCGATCTGTTGCGCCGGCCTGAACGGGCCGAAGTAGTTGATCAGCACGTGGAACACGGCTCCGGCCATCGCCCCGACCGAGAAGTGGACGATCGCGACCAGCATGAAGAAGTTGAGGTTCGACGTCTGCAGGGCTTCTTGGCCCAAAAACACGGTGCCGTAGACTCTGAGAAAGTAATACGGGTCCTGGCCGATCATCAGCGATCCGAAAACGTTGCAGAGAAAGCTGGTCAGGCTGCCGAGAACCCCGAGGATACCGCCGGCGACGACGTAGAAGGTGAGGTAGAACCCCTCGGGGGGCCACGGGGCCGCGGTTACCGTCGCCCCACTGCTGCTGATCTCGGTCTCGAGCCGCCGGATCGCATCCTGGTGTTGCTCGATTTCTCGGAGAATCTCTTCCCGTGTCTTTGCCATACCGTTCACCCGCAGGTCGCAATCGCTATGCCAGTTGGTGGTTTGAGACGTTCGGTCGGCTCCCGACCGAACGCTTCTCGATCTCGAGAAATGGGGTCGGTCACCATCCCGCCACACCGAGCAGCATCACCAGCAGTGCGGTGATGAACAGCTTGGCGATACCGATGACCAGGGTAGCGCCGAACCAGGCGGTCAGGGTGAGCCGCGCACCGCGCGCCAACGCGGCCGCGGTCGCCAGCGGAATGAAGGCGTAGCTCACCATGATCCGCTCGAAATGGGAGGCTTCGAGATGGGTCCAGACGGGGCCGTCCCAGAGGGCGAAGATCAGCAGCGAGAGCGCGAGGATGCCGAGAAACTCGCCGCGGCCGAGATTGACGGCGGTCCAGATGCCGCGCTCGGGGAACCCGCCGAAAAATGGCGAACGTTGTTCGCGAGATTTGCCGTCTTTTTCAGTGACCATGGAGAGCACAGGTTTCTGGTGTCCATACGGTGGCGCGCGCCATCGTCACCAAGGCGAAGCCGACGACCAGCAGCCCGGAGATCGAAACCATCCAGCGGCGGGTCGACACCGGGAACAGGCGCGAGGCGGTACCGACGGCGAGCATCGCCGGGACCGTCCCCAGGCCGAAGCACAGCATGGTGTACATCCCGTCGACCACCGACGCGGTGCTCGCCGCCTGGGCGGCGAAGGCGTAGACAAGCTGACAGGGAAGGAAGGCGTTGAAAACGCCGAGCGCGACCGGAGCGGCGACCGATTTCGACTGCAGCGCAGCGCGCAGCGGGGCTTTGATGAACGTATCGACGGCGACGTTCAGGCGAGTGGTGACCGCACAGATCAGGCCGAGCATCTCCAGGCCGACGACCAGCATGAACGCGCCCGCGACCAGCGGCAGGGCTCGCTCGACCAACCAGATCGGCGCGGTCTGCAACAGCGAGTAGCCGACGCCGCCGGAAATGGCTCCGATCGCCACCAGGGTGTTGACCCGCGCCAGGTTGTAGACGACCTGGCGCGCCATCGGATTGGCTCCGCCGCCGCGGCCCAACAACACCGGCAGGCCGCCGCACATGCCGATGCAGTGCATCGAACTGGTGAGGCCGGCTGCAAATAGGAATGCTCCCGTCATGCTCGGGTCCAACTGCCTTACAATGGACGGGCCAAACAGCCCGGCGCTCGAGCGAAAGGGGGTTGCGGTGGCGGCGTTCGCGCGAAAGGGAATCGAGTGCAGTGATTCTCGATTCCGGGAATCCAGCGTTTCGGTGGAGCTGTGGACCTCGTCGACGCCGTCCCGCGCATACTCGGTGCGGTTCGCTGGTCAGACCGCGCGGGCTGGGTTACAAACGCGTCTCGATGAAGAGGGAGGACGCCCATGGCGGCGCGTGAGCGTGGTACTGCACTGACTGTTTTTGCGATTCTCTTCGGAATCTTGGCGATTTCGAATCTGCTCAAGCCGCTGCAGCTGTTCGGCACGCAGACGGCGTTCGTCTTTCTCGGGGCGCGGATGTCCGGGGTTGCCAACATGATCCTGGGGCCGTTGTTCGGCATTTTTCTCCTCGTCTACGCCTACGGGATTTGGAACATGAGGCGCTTTGCGATGCCGATGGGGCACGCCTACGCGACCTACGTCCTGCTCAATCTCGCGCTGTGGTCGCTGCGGGCTCCGCCGGACGCGACCACCAATCCGATCTTCGGCCTCGTCTATGCGGCAGTTGCGATCGGTGTGTCGTTGGGGGCGGCGATTCTGCTGACCCAGCGCAAGGCGGAGCTCAGCTGAGCGTGAGCGAATCGGACGAAGTCGGAGAAGACCGCCCCAGCCTGAACGTGATGGGCGAGCCGCTGGCGCCGTGCTCGACCGATCCGATGACCGGGTTCTTCCGCGACGGCTGTTGCGAGACCGGGCGCGACGACCTCGGTCGGCACGTCGTCTGCGCCGAGGTCACAGCGGAATTCCTCGACTACTCGCGGTCTCAGGGCAACGACCTGTCGACCCCGCGCCCGGAGCTCGGTTTCCCCGGCCTCAAGCCAGGCGATCGCTGGTGTCTCTGCGCCGATCGTTGGGCGCAAGCCGCGGATGCCGGCGTCGCCCCGCCGGTGGTGTTGCGCTCGACCCATGAAAAGGCAGCCGAGGTGATCGACCTCGCGCTGCTGAAACGGTTCGCGCTGGATTTGATGTAGCGGCGGCGCCGAGCTTGGCGTTGCCCAACGACCGGTGCGTTGCGGGAGGCAGGGGGGGCGGCAACCCAGCCTGAGCCTACAGCCCCAGCCTCCAGCCTTCTCTATCCAGCAGAAGTCCCGGGTGCAGGTAGAGCACCCGGGACCACCCTATCGCACATCGATGCGTACGGTGTCGCGGCTGGTGAGCTCTGGCTCGCCGTTTGGTCCGCCCTGATCGGTGTAGCTCAGCTCGACCACGAAATAGAGGGTTCCCTGCTCGCCGTGCCCGCGCAGGAAGGCGCGGAACTGGTTCTCGCAACCGCGCAGAGAGAAGAACGGGTGCGAGTGCGCGTTGTGCCCCAGACGGATGTCCCACAGCAGGTCTCGGCAATCGATTTCGCCGTCTTCGGCATCGGTCGCGCTGCCGCGCAGCTCCACTATGGTGTCGAGCTCGACCTCGATATCGTCGCGCGGCGACAGGATCTCGACCACCGGCGGCGTGTTGCCGACGACGATGTCGGTGGTCGCCGGGAAGCTGGCCGTGCCCGACGAGTTGAGCACGGTCAGGGTCACCACATAGCGGCCGTTCTCCTCGTAGGTGAAGCTGGGCGAGGCGTCGCGCGAGTCGACTCTGCCGTCGCCGTCGAAATCCCATTCGTAGCGGAGGTCGCGATCGTCCTCTCCCGGGGCGCGCGAGCCTTCGCTCGAGAAGCTCACGCTCAGCGGCGCTTCGCCGGATGTTGCGGACGCAGTGATGTTGGCGTCCGGCGACAGGTCGCCCGATTCGGAAAACTCGATTCGCGTGATCTGTGCGTCCGGGTTGTCGCCGTTGAACGCGGTGCCGAACTCGAGCACGTAGAGTGCGCCGTCGGCGCCGATGTCGAGGTCGATCGGCCTTCGGAATCGCTCCCACGGCAACAGACGCACGACCGACAGCAGCTCGCCTTCCGGGCTGACGTCGACCGCGGCGATGATGTCGCGCGTCCAGTCGGTCATCAGCAACTTGTTCTGGAATCGCTCCGGCAGTGCGAATGACGCGCGCCGCGACTGTTCCGGGTAGAACACGCCGGCGATCGCCGTGCGCCCGGTGAACCCGGCTTCCGAGTCGGTCGCATTGCCGAGCGCGAGCTCGCTGACCGTGGTGTAGTCGTAGGCGAGCACGGCGGGTTCGAAGTCGTCGCAGGAAAAGGGATCGCCGATCTCCTCGGTTTCGAAGTCGTAGTCGCTGTAGGGAATGTTGGCGCCGATGCAGTAGGGCCAGCCGTAGTTGCCCGGGAAGTCTGCGAAGTTGATCTCGTCGTAGCCGCGCGGACCGCGCGCCGTGTCGACCGGTGCGTCGGGTCCGACCTCGCCCCAGAAGAGGCGTCCGGTGGCCGGGTCGACGGCGGTACGGAACGGATTGCGACTGCCCATGGTGTAGATCTCGGGCCGCCCCTGCGAGCCGTCGCGCGGGAAGAGATTCCCCTCGGGAATCGAACCGTCCGGGTTGATGCGCAGGATGCTGCCGCGAAGGTCGAACGGGTTCTGGGCGGTGCGTTGCGAGTTCTCGCGCTCGCGGCCCGGTCGCTCGTCGAGCGGCGCGGTGCCGGCCGATTGAAACGGGTTGGTGTTGTCGCCCACCGACAGGAACAGGCTGCCGTCTGGGGCGAAGGTGATCGATCCGCCCTCGTGGCAGCACTCGCGCTCGCTGGGGACCTCGAGCAGGTCGATTCGGCTGTCGGGCTCGAGGGTATTGTTCGGATTTACGATGAACGACGAGAGGATGTTGAGTCCGGGCGGACCTTCCGCCGGCGCATCGACGATCGGTGTCGAATGGTAGAGGTAGAGGCGGCGGTTGCGGGCGAAGGCGGGGTCGAGGGCAAGCCCGAGCAAACCGTTTTCGGCCTCGGTGTCGACCGGGATCCGGGTGATCTCGATCACCTGCCCCGAGTCGGGCAACCACACCATCAGCTCGCCGGTGCGTTCGATGTAGAACACCCGCCCGTCGTCGGCGACGGCGATCTCCATCGGGTTGCGCGGCTGCCGCGTCAGGACGATGCGGTTGTAGGACGGCGGCGCCGCGGCCCAGCGGATTCCCTCGAGGAGGTGCTGTTGGAAAACGGGATCGGCCCAGGTCTCGGGACGGTGTCCGAGGTTGGTGTAGAACGATCGGCCGCCCTCGAACTCCTTGTACCAGGCGACCGGGTGGTCGTCGCCCATCGAGGGGGTGTTCGGAATGTTCGGATAGATGAACCCCTCCTCGTCGATCGTCATCAGGATCGAGTTGTCGCGGCGGGGATTGCGATCGAAATTGTAGATTTCGTCGGTGAAGAGGAAGGTGTCGGGCAAGTGGGCGGTCGACTGGTGGGTCGGGTCCTCGGTGGTCACCTCGACTTCGACCGGCAGCAGCGGGTGCGAGATGAAGTAGGCTCCGACCAACTGGCCATACCAGGGCCACTGGTGCTCGGTGTCGGCGGCGGAGTGCGCGCCGACGTAGCCGCGGCCGCTGCGGATGAAGCGCTGCAACGCCGCTTGTTGGTTCTCGTCGAGCACGTCGCCGGTGGTGTTGGCGAAGATGACGACGTCGAACTCGGCGAGGTCGTCGTCGTTGAAGATGCTCGCGTCCTCGGTGTGCGTGGTCGCGATCCCTTCTTCTTCCGGCAGGGAGGCGAAAAAGGCGACGGCGTCCTCGATCGAAGGATGGCGGAAGCCGGCGGTGCGTGAGAACAGCAGCGCGTTGATCGGCCCCTGTTCCTCGACCGGATCGCCGTCGTCGCTACCGCAGCCGGCGAGCAGGGTGATCAAGCAGGCGGAGACAAGGGTCAGATGATGAACACGCACGGCGAATTCCTCCGGAAGGCGGTCTCTGCGCCCCGAACCGACCGAGGCGCTTGCGGGTGGACGTGAACTCCTGGCGGTATGGGAGCGGCAGCGGGAAGTCAAACTTGGGGCGCAGCGGATGATGTCGGCGGCGGTATCCCTTGTCCCCCGACCGGGTTCCGGGCATTAAGAGGAGCTGGAATTGACCCTGCCGGTCCCTCTGTTGGGAGAACCCAGGGCAACGGTGTGAGCTAATCTCGATGCGGTTTGTGCGGACCCTGATCTCGCTCGGCTTCGTATTGTTCGGAGTCGTCGTCCTGGTGGTGGCCGCGGGTGCGTACCTGACGGCGACCGGGCGCAGCGTGCCGGCGATCCGCGCGGCGGCGGCGAGCGTCGGCCGGCTGACCGCGGGCCAGAGCACCGAGCAGATGGCGGTCTCCGTCGTCGCCGACCCCGCCGAGCGGCGCTTCGACGCGGTTGCGCGGGTTCGGGTTCGCGCCGTCGACGAGCGGCGACGTTTCTACTTTCTGCTCGACGATGGGCTGGCACTGGACGAGGTCTGGCAGGAGTCGGCGGATGGCCGTCGGATGGTCTTGGATCACCACCGCCTGTGGTTGCTGGTTGCGGTCGAGCTACCCGAGTCGATCGCCCCCGCTACGGAGACGACGCTCGGCTTCTCGTACCGCGGCGACCCGACCGCCGGTATCTCGCCTTTCGGTTTCGAGGTCTTCGAGTCGGATCAGGTGGTGCTCGGTCCGACCGATCTCTGGTACCCGGCCGATCTGCGCAGCTTTTTCAGCGCCGATGTCGAGGTCACCCTGCCGCCACACCTGACCCTGGTCCACGCCGGGAGCAGCGAGGCTGTCGGCGGGCTGGGCAGCCGACAGAGGCGCCGCTGGAGCAGCGGCCGGCCGACCGCTGGATTGGCGCTGGTCGCCGGTCGCTTTGGCGAGTCCTCGGTGGCGAGCGCTGGTGTGTCGCACCACGCCTACGTCGGCGAAGGCATCGACCTCGACGGCGCGCGCTTGGCGGCGGCGATGGCGCGGGCGTTCGACCGGCTCGGCGCAGTTTACGGAGCGGCCGGGGTATCCCGCCAGGCGTTGTTCGTCAGTCGCTCTCTGCCGCGCCCGCTTGCCGATGGGACCGGCGTCGTCGGTCTCGCGCCGAGCTCGTTTCGCGCTGGCGACTACGGATTCGCCGCGCTTGCCGAGGGGATCGCGCGCACTTGGTGGGGCGGGGTGGTTGCCGCCGCGCCGACTGCGCCGGAAGCGGGTGGCGCCTGGATCGTCGATGGCTTCGCCGCCAACGCCGCGCGGGGCGTGATTCGCGATGAGATCGGTGCCGATGCCGCCTTCCGCTGGCAGCGCGGTCGCATGTTCGACCCGACGATTGCCGGCGCGCTCGACCAGGCTTCGGTGGTCGACGCCGAGATCGAGCCGTCGACCTGGCACACGCTCGCCGGCAAGGCATCGTGGGTGGTGGCGATGCTCGAGCGCAAGCTCGGCGGCCAGGCCTTCGCCGCGGCGGCGCGCACGCTGCTGGAGACGCACCGCAACCAGATGCTCGACACGGCGACGCTGGCTTCGACCCTGGGTGAAAGCTCGGCAGCGGATCTCACCCGCTTTTTCTCCGATTGGGTCGAGGGCATCGGCCAGGTGGATTTGTCGCTGGACGCGAAAGGTGGGGGCGGCGTGCTCGCCAACCACGACATCGTCCCGGTGAAAGGTGAGATCGAGCTGTGGCGGGTTCCGCCGGGCAGCCAGCCGGTCGAACAGAAGATATCGCTCGGCGATTCGACTCCGCTCGGCAATGCCGAGCGGCTGGTCGTCGACCCGCGCGGCGGCTTCGCCGACATGCGGCGCGGCAACAACGTGCTGCCGCGCGAGGCCGGGCCGCGACTGATTGCTCGCTCGCCGCGCGGTGCTTGGCTCCTCGTCGAGGGAGAACCGCACGACTGGGCGCAGGCGCGCATCCGGATCATCGATGAGTCGGGTCGCGGCGATCGCGCGTGGGACTTCGACCGCGGCGTGGTTGGCCGTCCGCGGTGGAGTGCGGACGGTACCAGAGTCCTCGCGGTCGAGCCTCCGCGCGGCGGTGGCAACACCCTCTACGAGTTGCATCCGAGCGACGGCACGCAGCGGGTAGTCGGCGGCGACACGGTGGCCGATGCCGGCGTCGGCGGCGTCGCTGCGGCGCGCGGCGATCGATTGGTTTGGCTAGACGCGAAGGGATCCCGCGAACTGGCCCGCGTCGACGGCCGGGTCGAGGCGCCGCGGATCTCGGCGGAAGACGCGTCGGTGGCATACGCGGCGGTGCTCGGTTCGCAGATGGAGCTGAGGCTGGTCGACACCGCCACCGGCGACGATCGCCTATTGATGACCTGGCCGGCGACCGAGCTGGACTGGCGCTGGTCGCCCGATGCGAGCCGCCTCTTCGCCGTGCTCGGCGGCGATTGGGATTGGCAACTCTGGGAGATCCCCGTCGACGGTACGCCGCGCGCGCTGGTGCGCGAAGCGGCTGGGATCCGCACCCTGGCGGTTTCTCCGGACGGCAACCGCATCGCCCTGGCGGCGCAGGGCAAGCTCGACGAGCGATTCGAGCGCTACGAGGTCTTCGTCGTCGATCGCGCCGACCCGACCGCTTCGCAACGCTACACGGTGGCCGGCCAGAACGTGGTCGACATCGCCTGGCGCGACGACGATTCCCTCTTCGCAATCGTCTCCGACCCGACCTATCCGATGCTACCGTCGCAGCGAACCATCAAAGTGCTGCAGCTGGCGGATGGGTCGGTAGTTGATGCTGGTTAGAGGGATCTGGGAGCTGGGATTTGGGATCTGGGGTAGGCGCGCGCTGCGCGCGGCCTGTTTCAAATAGCTCCCTACCGCCCCCAGATCCCAGCTCCTAGATCCCAGCTCCCAACTAAGCTCCCTCGCGTTCGCGGGCGATGCTGTGGCGCGGCGATGGGGGTAGGTTGAGTACGGCGCGGGGGACCAGGTCGACCATGAAGTCGACGATGGCGCGCATTGCGATGACACCGGCGGGATGGCCGTGCTGGTCGAGAATCGGGATGTGACGGAAGCCGCCGACGCTCATCAGGTGCAGGGCGAAGGCGAGGCTGTCGTCGAGGGTCAGGCACTCGGGGTCGCGGGTCATCACTTCGGCGACCAGCACCGAGTCGGGTGCCAGGCCGGCGGCAGCGATCTTCAGCAGCACGTCGCGCTCGGTGAACACACCGACCAGACGATCTTGATCGACCACCAGGGTGCAGCCGATTCGATGGGTCTGCATGAGATCGATGGCCGCCGCCGCCGTCGCATCGGGCGCGACGGCGATCGGCTTGCGCAGCGAGCTCAAGTTGCGGATCGGCTCTTCCGAGATGACCGCGCCGAGATCCGCGCGCGTAGTCGATCTCTCTTCAGCGATTCGTTCTTCTTCGAGGATTTGGTGATGTTCCACGGGCCCAACCTCCCTTGTCAGTCCCCGACCACACCGCACCGCTCCGCCTCGTTTGGGGGGCGAAACTAGAGCACAGGCGCGAGGCGAATGGCAAGCGAAACCGGGGCGGTGCTGTCTCTGTCGCGGGGTCCGCTTGCCGCCACCGGCGGCAGCGGTTATGAGCGGCGCATGGCCCTGCCGAAAATCGACGTTCTGCGCTGCCTCGACGAGAATTGCCAGGGAATGATGGCCTACGAGGTCACCGAGGGGAACGTGCTCTACGTCGACCTCGCCTACACCGCGAGGGTCGACGGCGACACCAGGTACTTCCCGTGCCCAAAGTGCGGCGGTCGCAACATCGTCGAGGAATTCACCGACGACAAGGGCAGGACCGCGCACCGGGTGACTCGCTTCGCGGCGGCCTGAGCGGGCGCGCGGTGCGGTGAAGCCCAAAGATCTCAGCCCCGAGGAGCAGCGAGCCGCCGAGGACGCCCTGATCCTCCTGCCGCGCTCGATTCGCGACAAGCTCGACAAGGTCGCCATCAAGCTCCACCTCGCCGAATGGCAGGCCCTGCCGATGCCCGACCGCGGATGGCTGCGCGACAGTCCCTGTGAGAGCGACGAGGAGATCGAAGCCTACCGCGACCACCTGACCGCCCTGGTCGAAACCCACTGCGGTAAATCCCCCGACCGCCTATGACCTGCGGACACCCCATTTTTCGCCCGGCAGAGCCGGGCTTGGGACGCGTCGGCGTGAGCCGAGCTTGGGACGCATCGGCGGAGCCGAGCTTGGGACGCCGCCGCAGGCGGCTTGGGACCGGCGAGCGGAGCTCGCCGCAGCTTTTGCCCCCGCGACCGATCAGTGTAGAAAAGGTCGCTCTGTCATGAAGAACCTAGTGCGAATCGCCAATGCCAGCGGCTACTGGGGCGACGATCCCGAAGCCCTCTATCGCCAGGTCGCCGGCGGCGCCGTCGACTACGTGACCCTCGACTACCTCGCCGAGATCACCATGGTGATCCTGCGCCGCCAGCGCGATCGCGATCCACAGCGCGGCTACGCCTACGATTTCATCGACCATTTGCGAAGGGCATTGCCGCTGGTTGCCGAGCGCGGAGTGACGGTGATCGCCAACGCCGGTGGCATCAACCCCGGCGCTTGCGCCGACGCGGTCGCCGAGCTGTGCGCCGAGGTCGGCGTCGATCTGCCGATCGGTGTGGTCGCCGGCGACGACTTGATGCCGCGTCTCGCCGAGCTGGAAGAACAGGGGGCGGGGCTCGACCATCTCGACGGCGAGCGGACCTACGACGAAGTACGCGGTCACGTCGTGGCGGCCAACGCCTACATCGGCGCCAAGCCGGTGGTCGAGGCGTTGCGCGGCGGCGCGCGCATCATCGTCACCGGGCGCACCACCGATGCCGCACTGATTCTGGCGCCGCTGGTGCACGAGTTCGGCTGGGCCTGGGAGGACTGGGATCGAATCGCCGCCGGAACCGTCGCTGGCCACATTCTCGAGTGCGGCGCCCAGGCGACGGGTGGCAACTATACGGACTGGCAACGCATTCCGTCGATGCTCGACGTCGGCTACCCGATCGTCGAGGCCTCGGCCGACGGCAGCTTCGTCGTCACCAAGCATCCCGGCACCGGCGGACTGGTCAGCCGCCGCACCGTGACCGAGCAGCTGCTCTACGAGATCGGCGACCCGCGCGCTTACCTGACTCCCGACGTCAGCGTCGACTTCACGGCGCTCGAGCTCGCCGAAGACGGCGCCGATCGGGTTCGCGTCTCGGGCGCCCGCGGCCGCCCCGCGCCGTCCGCGCTAAAAGTTTCGATGGTCTACCGGCACGGCTATCGCGCGGTCGGTACCGTCCTCGTCTCCGGACCGAACGCGGTCGCCAAGAGCGAGCGCCTGGCGGAGATGGTGTGGCATCGGCTGGGCGATGATTTCGAGGACTGGCGGACCGACCTGGTCGGCCATCGTGCCTGCTGGGGCGGCGCCGGACCGGACGAGAACGAGCCCAACGAGATCGTCCTGCGCATCGGTGTCGTCGATCCCGATCGCGCCAAGGTCGAACGCTTCTCCAAGCTGCTGCTCGGCTTCGCCCTGCAGGGCCCGCCCGGGCTCGGCATGCTGGGCGGACGCCCGGCGGTGCAGCCGGCCTACGGTTTCTGGCCGGCGACCATCGATCGCGAGTACGTCACCGCCGAGGTCGAGTTGCGCAACGGCGACGCTCGCCAGCGAATCGAAGTGCCGACGACGCTCGCCGGTGCTGGCACCGGCTCGTCGCCGGACGCGGTCGAAGGTGCGGCTGCCAAGGAGGACGACGAGCCGCACACCGCGCGAACCTCGCGGGTACGCCTGAGCACGATCGCCTACGCGCGCTCCGGCGACAAGGGAGCGCACGCAAACATCGGCCTCGGCGCGCGCTCCGAATCGGCCTTCGAGTTCCTGCGCGAAGCTCTGACCGCCAACCGCGTTCGCAACTTCTACCAGGAGCTGGTCGACGGCGAGGTCGTGCGCTACGAGCTCGCCAAGCTGCTCGCCTTCAATTTCGTTCTGCACGACGCGCTCGGCGGTGGTGGCACCCTCTCGCTGCGCGTCGATCACCAGGGCAAGACGCTCGCCCAGGGATTGCTGACCATGGAGCTAGACGTTCCGGAAGACGTGCTGGCCTCGGTTGGCGCGTAATCGACTCCCGAGCCCGAGCCCGAGCCTCCAGCCTTCTCTTCAAGGTCGGCTGATCCAAAGCCGCCCCCACCCTCTGGCTGTGCCTACGAGCCGCGCGCCGGAGGGCAGGAGCAAGCGAGCTCTGTTCAGCGCGTGGCCGCGGCGATCTTTTCCGCGTCGAAGGTGACTTCCTCGGTGTCGTCGATCCACTCGTAGTCGACCTGCTCGCCGTCGACCGTGGCAAAAGCGGGCCGCCAACCGGGTTTGCGCGTCCACAGGAAGGCGCCGCCCCACATGGTGGCCGCCTCGGCGGCGATGAAGCCGAGAGCCGCCGACAGCACGGCCTGGGCGACTCCGCCGAGCTGCTTCGACAGCAACAACGCCTGGAAGGCCTCGCGCGCGCCTTCTCCGGCGATGGTCGGCGACAGCACCGTGGCCAGAATCTGGATCGTCGAGCCGAAGGTGATCGGCCAGAACTGGGCGGCGGTGACGCCGATCGCCAGCGCGGTGAAGTAGTAGACCATCGCGGTGGTGAAGTGGGTGATGAACTTGCTGACCAGGACCGCGATCAGCAGGCCGACCTGCCCCTTGTAGGCGCCGACCGCCTCGGCGAGCTTCTCGATCTGTACCCGAACGCCGCCCGGCATCAGCTTGCCGAAGAGGTTGATCGACCAGGTGAGCAGCACCGGCCAGACCAGCGCAATGAACACGACCAGCGATACCCCGCCGGCGACGGCGGCGATCGCCCCGGCGAGCAGCGGCGCCGCGTCCGGCCGGCCCACCTGGGTGACGACGTCGACGATCACCTGGTAGCCGAACGGCAGGGTGACCACCATGCAGAGAAACAAGCCGGTAACGCCGACAAACTTTTCGAGTGCCTTGGCGGTGACGCAGCGCGACCACTGGTTCGAATATCGGCCGGCTTCGAACAAGGTGTAGCCGTCGAGACCGATGGTGCTCGGCAGGAAGGTGCCGATGAAACGGCCGATCAGGAACGCGGTCATGATTGCCGACCAGAACGGATAGCGAACCCCCTGGCCGACCAGCAGCAGGTGCCAGCCGAAGGCCGAGGCGATGACACCGCAGAACTTGACTGCCATCGCCACCACTCCGAACAAGATGAACGTGCCCGGATCGACGTACTGGATGTACTCGGCGATCGCCGAGTAGATCGGCAGGTAGACCCCCTCGTCGACCTCGATCCGGTGCCGCAGCAGGGCCATGATGCCGACGATGGTAAAGGTGGCCTTGGCGACCGTATCCACCTGGCGTCGCCAAGCGACCGCGAGGTGGCGGCGTCCGCCGAAGAAGGCGGCGCCCGAGACCAACAGCAGCGCCAGCGCGGCAAAGCCGAGCCGCCCCTGCCAGGCGAGGAAGGCGAGCGTGGCAAACGCCACGGCGGCAACGGCTGTCAGACCCCAGCCCACGGTTTCATTGCGACTGTCCACGGTACCCCTTCCTACACGAAACGCCGAAAACTAGCCGCGGGCCGGCCGCTTGGCAACCGGCCGACCCGCCGCGTCCCAAGGCGCTCCGCGCCGTCCCAAAGCCCGGCTCCGCCGGCCGTCCCAACGCCGCAGTCGCTTCGCTCGGCGGCGGTCCCAAGCGGCTGCGCCGCGGGGCGGTCAGCCTGAAGATCCCCGCGCCGGAGGCGCTTGGGACGAACGCCGAGCGAAGCGTTGGCGTTACTGGGACGCCCGGCGCAGCCGGGCTTGGGACGCGTCGGCGTGAGCCGACGCTTGGGACGGCGAGCGCAGCTCGCCTCGCGCGCGCTAGACTCGCCCGCCGGAGAGCACTGCGCGCGGCGTGAATTTCCCCGTCTCGAGCTCGCTCATCTCACCGGTTCGCTCGGGTAGCACGACGTATCCGTAGAAGAGCGCCGTCGACTCGAGGAACGGGACGCGCATCAGCAGCGGGCTCATGACGCCGTTGTCGAGGTCGGTGAAGAGCAGGCTGGCGAAGCCGATGACCAGCGCGCCGATGCCGAGCAGGACGAGGTTCTCGATCTTCGCGGCCATGATCAGGATGAAGAAGAAGAACAGGAAGAACTCCTGACTGGCCCGTGCGATGAGGAGAATCGCTGAAACCATGGCGGTGTCGATCACCAGAATCGGCGCCTGCATGTTGGCGTCGAAGAAGCTGAAGGGAGAAATGCTGCCCAGGTAGATGTTGGACAGGATCGCCAGGCCGATCAGCAGGGCCATCGGGACCGGGCTGCCGGCCTCGGCCTCGATGAAACCGACCGTGCCGGTGACCAGAATCACCGCGTAGCGGCAGAGTAGAAATCGTTGTTTGCGGGCGAGGGCGTCCGCTTCCCGGATCATTGCCATGGCTATGCGCCGAAAAAGGGCAAAGATCGTACCAAGAGGGGCGATGATCCGAACTGAGAGCGGGGGTGCGAATCGCGGTGTCAAATGACCTGTCGGTGTCGCAATATCGTCGATCCGATGGGCGTGATGCGGCCACTTTTGATCGAAAAACTGCCCGTGAACTGGGCAACTTTCGGGTGGCTCCGGGTCCCAGGACGACGTTGACTTCGGCCTACGGCCTCGCTAGGGTCGCCGATTCCCTCTAGTTCGGGTTGCCGGAATGTTCGATTCTCTGAGTGACAAGCTCGAGCAGACGGTCAAGCGGCTCCGCGGTCACGGTAAGATCTCGGAGAAAAACGTCGAAGATGCCGTTCGCGACGTTCGCCTGGCGCTGCTGGAAGCCGACGTAAACGTCGACGTGGTGCGCGATTTTACCGATCGCGTGCGGCAGCAGTCGCTCGGCAAGGAAGTTCTCGCCAGCCTCACTCCCGAGCAGCAGTTCATCAAGATCGTCCGCGCCGAGCTGACCGAGCTGATGGGCGGGTCGGCGGTCGAGCTGGATCTCGCCGCGTCGCCGCCGGTGGCGGTGATGCTGGTCGGCCTCAACGGTGCCGGTAAGACGACCACCGCCGGCAAGCTGGCGAGCTTCTTGAAGAAGTCGCGCGGTCGCACGCCTTACCTGGTGCCTGCCGACGTCTATCGCCCGGCGGCGATCGAGCAGCTGAAGACGCTTGGCGAGCAGCTCGACATTCCCGTCTATCCGACCGAGGAGGGCGGCGACCCGGTTGCCATCGCCTCCGACGCCCTGCGCGAAGCGTCCAATCGCGGCTACGACACGGTGCTCATCGATACCGCCGGCCGGCTGCACATCGACGAAGAGCTGATGGGTGAGCTCGACCGCATGAAGGCCGCGGTGCAGCCGCATCACGTCATGCTGGTCGTCGATGCGATGACCGGTCAGGACGCAGTCAACGTCGCCAGCGGCTTCCACGAGAGACTCTCGCTCAGCGGCGTCGCCATGACCAAGCTCGACGGCGATGCCCGCGGCGGTGCGGCGCTGTCGATCCGAGCCGTCACCGGGGCCCCGATCCTGTTCGCCGGAACCGGAGAAAAGCTCGACGCCATCGAGGTCTTTCACCCCGATCGCCTGGCTACGCGGATTCTCGGCATGGGCGACATGCTGAGCCTGATCGAGAAGGCGGAGCAGGTCTACGACGAGAAGCAGGCGATCGACCTGCAGCGCAAGCTGCGCCGCAACGAGTTCACGCTCGAGGATTTTCGGCAACAGCTGCAGGCGGTGCAGAAGATGGGCCAGGTCGGGGATCTGATGGGCATGATCCCAGGCATGAAGAAGATGACCAAGGGCATGGACATGGATGCCGCCGAGAAGGAGCTCAAGCGCAGCGAGGCGATCATCAACTCCATGACCAACGAGGAGCGCGGCAACGCGACCATTCTCAACGGCAGCCGGCGCCGCCGGATTGCCGCCGGCAGCGGAACCACGGTTGCCGAGGTAAACCGCTTCCTCAAGCAGTTTCAGCAGACCAAGAAGATGATGAAGCAGATGTCAAAGATGCAGAAGCGAGGCTTCGCCCGCGGCATGCGCGGCTGATTGCCTAAGCAAACCAAGAGGAGTAGAAACGACCCATGTCAGCAATCATCCGACTGGCGCGTCACGGCGCCAAGAAGCGGCCCTACTATCGAATCGTGGTCGCCGACAAGCGCAACGCGCGCGACGGACGCAAGATCGAGCAGGTGGGAGTGTACGATCCCCGCACCGAGCCGGAGAAGATCGAGTTCGTTGCCGATCGGCTCGCCGACTGGCTGGGCAAGGGAGCCAAGCCCAGCCTGACCGTGTCCCAGCTCATCAAGCGAAGTGGAATCGATTTGACGCAGCAAGCGGAAGGTGAGACTCAACCGGCTGAATCCTAGCCCCTGCCCGGAGACGGAGCATGAAGGAACTGGTCGAGTATCTAGCCCGTCAGCTGGTAAGTGACCCCGACTCGGTCGAGGTCATCGAGACCCACGGAGACACCGCCTCCGTTCTCGAGCTGAAGGTCGCCAAAGACGATCTCGGCCGGATCATCGGCAAGCAAGGCCGAACTGCGAAGTCGATCCGGACCATTCTCAACGCCGCCGCCTCGAGGACGAATCGCAAGGTCGTCCTCGAGATCATCGAGGAAGGCTAAGTTTCCTCGGAGCTGGTCGAGCTGGGTAAGCTCGTGCGGCGCCACGGCGTGCGCGGCGAGCTGCGCCTGCTCCCCCACAATCCGGACTCACCTCTACTCGAGACCGTCGAGCGGGTTGCCGTAACCGGCGCCTCGGACGAGCCGCGCTGGATGCGAATCGTCGGCCGGCGGCCGCACAAGCGCTTCATGCTGCTGCGCTTCGAGAATGTCGACACCGCCGAAGCCGCCGACCAGATCGTCGGGCGCGTGGTAGCGGTGCCCCGCGATCAGCTGCCCGAGCTCGAGGACGAGGAGTTCTATCACGTCGATCTGCTCGGCTGCGCGGTCGCCACCAGCGACGGTCGCGACCTCGGACGGGTCGAGGAGATCCTCCAGACCGGCAGCAACGACGTCTTGGTGGTCCGCCACGACACGGCGGAGGTGTTGGTGCCCTGGATCGACGAGGTGGTGCGGGAGGTGGACCGCGAGCGCAAGCGGATCGTCATCGACCCGATCCCCGGCTTGCTCGACACCGACGAATGACGCAGGTCCAGTGAGCGCTCGATGCATTTCCACGTGGTCACCTTGTTCCCCGAATTCTTCACCTCGCCCCTGTCGTCGACGATGCTCGACAAGGGACGCGAGCGCGGCGCCATCGACTTCTCGGTCATCGACGTGCGCGACTTTGCACACGACCGACACCGCGTAACCGACGATACGCCCTACGGCGGCGGCCAGGGGATGGTGATGAAAGTCGGCCCGCTGGTCGAGGCGATCGAGTCGGCCGCGGCCGGCGGCGCGCGCCCGAGGCGGATCCTGCTGACGCCGCGCGGCCGGGTGTTCGACGGCGAACAGGCCGAGCGGCTCGCCTCGGAGTCCGCCCTGGTCCTCGTCTGTGGCCGCTACGAGGGGGTCGACGAGCGGGTGTCTGCAGTCGTCGACGAGGAGATCTCGATCGGCGATTTCGTCCTGTCCGGCGGCGAACCGGCGGCGCTGATCGTCATCGATGCGGTTTCGCGGCTGGTACCGGGCGTGCTCGGCTGCGCCCAGTCGGCTGCCGAGGAGTCGTTCTCGGATGGCCTCCTCGAGTTTCCCCAGTACACGCGGCCTGCGGAGTATCGCGGCGTCGCGGTTCCCGAGGTGCTGTTGTCGGGAGATCACGGCAAGATCGCCCGCTGGCGGCGCCGCGAGGCCTTGCGACGCACCCTCGAGTGGCGGCCCGAGCTGCTCGAGCGAGCCGACCTCGACGACGACGATCGGCGCTGGCTGGAAGAGCTCAGGGGACGCGGCGGAGGTGACGGGTGAGCGCCGCACCGGTGGTCGATATCGCCCTGGTTCACCATCCCGTCGTCGACAAGAACGGCAAGCTCGTCACGACCGCGGTCACCAACATCGATATTCACGATATTGCCCGTTCGGCGCGGACTTATGGCGTTCGCCGATTCTTCGTGGTGACCCCGGTCGAGGCCTCGCGGGCGCTCGCCCGGCGCATCATCGAGCACTGGGAGACCGGGTTCGGCGCGACCTACAACGCCAACCGCAAGGACGCCCTGTCGCTGGTGCGGCTGGCGCCCGACCTCGACGGGGCGATCGCCGAGGTCGAGCTGGAGACCGGCAGCCGGCCCAAGCTGGTGGTGACCTCGGCCCGCCCGGCGGCGGACGCGCTCAGCTTCGCCGGCTACCGCGAGCTGCTGGCCGGCGATCCGGCCCCCCACCTGATCCTGTTCGGCACCGGCTGGGGCCTCGCCGACAGCCTGCTGCAGCGCGCCGACCATCGCATCGAGCCGATTGCCCCCGGGGGGTACAATCATTTGTCGGTGCGGGCCGCGGCCGCGGTCATTCTTGACCGAGTCCTCGGACCACGATAAGGGATCGGTTTGCCCTAATTTTCTGCACCGGGCTGCGGCATCGGCGATCGCCGCCAGCGCCCGCAGTAAACCCCCAGGAGATCCACAGATGAATCCGATCGAGGCCATTGAGCGCGAGCAGCTGCGGGACGACATCCCGGACTTCAAGGCCGGTGACAGCGTGCGTGTCCACGTGAAGGTGGTCGAGGGGGAAAAAGAGCGAATCCAGGTGTTTGCCGGGGTCGTGATCGCTCGCAAGAGCGGAGCCATCCGCTCGAGCTTCACCGTGCGCAAGGTCTCCTACGGCATCGGCGTCGAGAGAACTTTTCCGCTGCACTCGCCGCGCATCGACAAGATCGAGGTGGTCACCCGCGGCAAGGTGAGGCGCGCCAAGCTCTACTACCTGCGCGGCCTCTCCGGTAAGGCGGCGCGTATCACCGCCGACAAGAACCCGCGCGGCGCCGCCAAGAAGGCCGAGCAGGCGGCAGCAGCCGCCAAGCAGACTGCGGCCGAGTCGGCACCGGCCGAAGCCGCACCCGAAGCCGACAGCTGAGCGCTACCCGAAGGCTCTACCTGCCTGCGCCCATGCCTCGCCTCTGCCTGCGAGCGCAGAGCGCGAGCATCTGACTCAGTCGTCGACTTCCGTTTCGGCGCGGCGCTTGGCCAGGACGTGAACGTCGGCCTTGGCCGGTAGGACGCGACAGGCGCCGTCGAGTCGGCCGCCCTCGCGCACCGCGAGCGCGTGGGTTTCGATGGTCCCGTGGATCCGGCCTTGCGGGCCGATCTCGATCCGCTGGGCGCCGCGCACGTCGCCGAGCACGGTTCCCAACACGACCAACTCGGTCGCGCGCACGTTGCCGTCGACGCTTCCCGACTCGCCGATCACCAACAAGTCGGTGCAGGACAGCTCGCCGTTGAGCTTGCCGTCGATCCGGGTCGGCGCGTTGAAGCTGAGCTTGCCGGTGACCTTCGCATCGGCGCCTAGCTGGGTGCGCAGCGTCGACGACTTGGCCAGGAACTTGGCGGGGGGAGGCTTCGGCGCCTCCGGCTTCACTGCCGCGGGCGCTGGTTTCGTCGCAACCGCGTCGCCGCCCTCTTTGGCGTCCCGGTTCTGATTCGAAAGGACATTGCCGCTGCCGCCGCCTCGCTTCCAAACCGCCACAACAACCCCTCCTTCGGTCAAGCCAAACCGTCAACCCGTCTCGGTGGCGGCGCCCATCCCCGACGCCCCCACCCGCATCGCTGGCATCTTTGCATCGCGAGCGAAATCTTCAAGAGCGCGGCCGGAAAATGTCATCCGCTCGGCCGCGGGGTCTTGCGATCGACAGCCGCCGGGTCGACCAGGTCGAGCTCCTCGATCCGCTGAAAGCCCCAGGGCGAAGGGGAGAAGTTAACGACATCGTTGCGATAGGCGATGTACAGAGTCGGGCGCACGATGTGGATCATCGGCAACTCTTTGTGCAGGATCTCCTGTACGTGCCAGTAGATGTCGCGCCTGCGCTCGGGAGAGAGCTCGCGGCTCGCCTGGTCGAGCAGGTCGTCCACCTGAGCCTCCCAGGCCGACGCTGGCATCTGCTGCGACGGGTGCCAGACGTGGAGGTCGCCGCTCGAGCGCAGGAGATTGTCGCTGCTCGCCGGGTCGATGCCGCCGGTGAAGCCGATCAGCATGGCGTCCCAGGCGTAGGTCGCGTCGAGACGTTCGAAGAGGGTGGGGAAGGCGAGTCGCTCGAGCGTGATGTCCATACCGACGGCGCGAAGCTGATCGGCGATCATCTTCGCCAGCTTCTCGCGCATCGGGTTGCCCTCGTTGGTGCTGATGGTGAAGGCGATCGGCGCTTTGTTGGCGTCCTCCCGGATTCCGTCCCCGTCGCGGTCCTTGTAGTTGGCATCTTCGAGGATTCGCCGCGCCACGGCGGGATCGAACACGTAGTCGGTGAGCTCGGTGTTGTAGAACCAGTTGGCCGGTGACAGGTACGAGACCGCGGGCTCGCCGCGCCCTTCGAGCGCTCCCTTGATGAGTGACTGCTTGTCGATCGCGTGCGCGATCGCTTGGGTGAAAGCCGGGTCCTTGAACCAGGTCAGCCTTGGGTCGACGTTGCCGTTGCGGCGATAGTGGAAGGGGTTGCGGTTGAGGGTGAGGAACAGACTCGAGGTGTCGGGCCCGATCGGGCGAACCACCAATCGAGGGTCGGCTCGTTCGAGTAGCCAGGCGGTTTCGTCGAGTCGCGGATTGAAGATGTGAATGCTGCCGTCGAGCAGCCACTGCAGGGCGGTCGCGCGATCGCCCGCGATGCGAATGGTGCAGCGGTCGAGGTAGGGAAGTTGGACGCCCTGCGGGTCGCTTCGCCAGTAGTTTGGGTTGCGTCGCAACTCGAGCTGCGCCCCGGGAGTGTACTCGACCAGCTCGAAGGGGCCGGTGCCGACGATCGATCTGAGGTCGGTCGCCGCGCCCCACTCCTGCGCCAGAGTAGGAGCGACGTCGGGGCCGAGGATGTGCGCCGGCAGGATCGGGATGATCAGCGAATGCAGGAACGGAGCGTAGGGCCGAGGCAGCTCGAAACGCACGGTATGCTCGTCGACCATCGCCGCGATGACCGCCTCGCCGTCGACCTCGAGTACGTCGGAATAGGGGCTCTCGGCGATCGCCTGGATCGCGGCGACGGTGAAGACGACGTCGTCGGCGCCGAAGGGCTCACCGTCGTGCCACAGCACGTCGTCGCGCAGCCGCAAGGTGTAGCTGGTGCCGTCGGCCGCGGCGGTCCAACTCGCGGCGAGGTGCGGTCGCGCCGTGGCGGTGGTCGGGTCGACGCGCACCAGGGTGTCGAAGAGCGCGCCGCCGACTGCGCGCGCGGCAGGGTCGTTGGCGACGATCGGGTTGAAGGTCAGCGGGTTGCCGACGGCCGCGACCGACAGCGGGGGGCGCGGCCGGCGCGTCGGTTTGGCCGGCTCGACCGGAGGCCCGCCCTGGTCGCAAGCGAAACACAGAACCGCCGCCAGGAGAACGAGCCAGTAGCGAGTACGCATGGTTCGTGGCCCGTCCTCTAGAGCTCGATCCGCTTCGAGTCGGGGGGAGGCGTGAGAGAGAAGTACGAATCCGGCAGGGGCGGGTTGGTCTCGGGGTCTTTCATCGAGACCTCCAGCGATTCAGCGGTCGCCGGAACCGCCAGTGTGATCTTCTTTGCCACGGCGATTCCGCCGACCAGCTCGACGTCGTCGTAGCGCGCCTCGAATATCACGGCGCCGTCGCGGTCGAGCTTGCGATAGGCGATTGGTGTGTGCGGATCGGCGAACCAGGCGACGTGGCTGCCGTCGACGGTCGGTTGCGACAGCTGGATGCGGCGGTCGACCAACTCCACCGACGGCGGCGGAAGCTCGGCGAACGGCGGTGTCGCCAGCAGGTGATCGACGATTTCGGGCACCGCCAGGCCGCCCGGCAGGTAGCGGGCGAGATTGGCCGGGCTGGCTGGGCCAGCGTAGAAGGTCGACTCGTCGGGGACGTAGACCTGCAACCGCCCCTCGCTCGCGGTGAGCGCGAAGACGGTGCCGAACATCGACAGGACTTCGATGCGGACGCTGTTCGGTCGCTCGACGGCGAGGACGTGCCGCGCGTTCTGCTTGGCTTCCGGCGAACGGTAACGCAGGCGGGCGATCGCGCGCAGCGCCCGTACCTGCGCTCGCCTTGCACCGAGATTGGCGAGCATCTCGCCGGCTGCCGGCGCTTCGACCAGAGGTTCGGTCGGCGCGACGACCTTGCGCCCGGCGCAGCCGGAGACGATCAGCCCGCCGACGAGCAAGGCCAACACCGGGCCGGCAAGAGGCTTGCCGATCGCCCGGGCTTGGCCGTTCATCGGGCTCTCGGATACAGGCGCTGTTACCATCGGCTGCTTGGGCTGCCTGTGCTCGCAGTGCTCCGTGTCGCCGCTGGGCAAGCGGCGGCGGTGTTCTCCCGACGGATCAGGAGCCGCCGTGGTTGTGAACCGCCCCCTCCAGGGCTTTGATCTTGCTGCGGATTCGATCGATCTGTTCCGGCTGTTCGCTGCGCGTCATGGCGTCGCGATACTTGCGAATCGCTTCGCGCGAACGTCCGAGCTCGCGATAGGCGTCGCCGAGATGCTCGGCGATCGTCGCGTCGCCCTCGGAGATCTCGACCGCGCGCTCGAGCTGCTCGACTGCGGATTCGTAGTCGCCGCGCTGGTAGAAAACCCAGCCGAGGCTATCGATGTAGTAGCCGTCGTGCGGGCTGATCTCGAGCGCGCGCCGAATCAGCGCCTCGGCTTCGTCGAGCATGATTCCCTTCTCGGCGTAGGTGTAGCCGAGGTAGTTGAGTGCCTGCGCGTTGTCCGGGTTGAGCTCGACCGCGCGCTGCATCTGCTCGATGCAATCGTCCTTGCGGCCGGCTTCGTCGTAGAGCGCGCCGAGCGTAAACCGGTAGCCGTCTTCGTCGGGGTAGCCCTCGACCAGGCTCTCGAGAATGTCGATCGCCTGATCGAGCTCGCCGCGCTCGCGCAACGCCATCGCGTACAGGTGCTGCAGCCGTTCGTCGTCCGGCTTGTCGTCGAGGGCCGCCTCCAGCACGTCGGCCGCCGCTTCGTAATCCCCGCCTTGCTGATAGATTCGCGCGGCAGCGCGCCGCGAGTCGGCGAACCACTCGTGCTCGGGCGGGATCATCAGAAAATTCTGGATCGCCTGATCGTAGGCTTCTCCCTGCTCGTAGGCTGAGGCCAGGTAGTAGCGAACCCGGTAGTCGTCCGGATTGGCGGCAAGGATCAGGCTGAACTCCTGCGCGGCGCGTTGGTGGTCGCCGGTTTCGAGGAAGATCAGGCCGATCTTGGTGCGCGTGTCCTGCGGGTCGACGTCGAATCGCTCGAGCTCGCGGAACTGCTCGAGCGCATTGTCGAATTTCTCCTCGCGCATGTACAGTCCGGCCAACCGTCGCCGGACCTCGGTCTTGCGCGGATTGATGCGCAGGATCTTCTCGTAGATCTCGATCGCCTGCTCGGGTTGCTGGCGGACCTCGTGCAGCAGCGCCAGGTCGGCGAGTACCGGCTCGGCGTGCGGGTTGATCTCGAGCGCAAGCTCGTAGGACTCCTCGGCATCGTCGAAGCGCTCGGCGGCCGCCTGGATGCGACCGCGGTAGTAGTAGGCGAGGAAGGCGTCCGGCTCCTTGTCGATGACTTCGTCGAGGGTGGCGACGGCGGCGTCGGTCTGTCCGGTCTTGCCGAGCAGGATGCCGAGGAGAAGCCTCGACTCGCGGTGGTCGGGGTCGATCTCCAGGACGCGCCGGTAGAGAGTGATCGCGTCCTCGTAGCGGTTCATCGCCGACAGGATGTCGGCCTCGAGGAGCAGGTTCTCGGTTGCCGTCGGTTCCAGCTCAGCGGCCGCCGTGGCTTGGTTCAGAGCTTCTTCGAGCCGGCCCTCGCGAACGTACAACCCGGCCAACCGCCGGCGTAGCAACGGGGTCAGCGGATCGGCGCGCACCGCATCCTCGAACGCGTCCCGCGCTTCGGTCTGGCGACCGTCGGCCAGGGCCGCATAGCCGCGCAGATAAGCGCCCATTGCTGCGCCTTCCGGCGGCACCGGGACCTCCACCACCTCGGCCGGACCGAGCTCAGACCAGCCGCCGAGATCTTCCCCGCCCGACGGGCGCTGGATCGTCGCGCAGCCACTGACCGAGAGGAGCGCAGCGAGCGACAGGATTGCCGGCGCCGGTGTTCGATGGAGCGGTCGTGTCACTCTGCAGTTGTCTCCGAAGGTGAGCTTTGCAGGTTAACACAGGCCCGTAGGGGCTACCAGCAGGACCCCGCGGCTGGGACGCGGCCGCCGGGGCGGCGAAGCCGTGGTGTCGCTCGGTCGCTTTGGCGGTCCCCGGCGCGTCGCCGCGGCGTGTGAAATGGGATCGATGCGCGTCTATAGTGGGCGAACCGGGGCCCTCTGCGGGCCGAGGAAACGCTTCCGATGCTGGTCGAATTCTGCCGACGCAATACGTGGATCGCGCTTGCGCTTTGCCTGGTACCGCTGCAGCTGGGCGCGGCCGATTCCGGCGCGATCGAGTGGCGCCAGCTCGAAGCGGGGCTCGAGCTCGCCGAAGCCAAGCTGGCGCAGCAGTCTTCGAGCGGTGACTCGGTGGCGCGAATCGTGCGCGCCGACCCGGCGCGCTTCGCCTTGAGCTTGCTCAACGCTTCCGCCGACCCGGAAGGTCGCTCGCGCACGGCGCGCGGCTGGGCCCGCGAGAAGGGGTTGGTCGCGGTGACCAACGCGGCGATGTACCAGCGCGACGGCCGAACCAGCGTCTCCCTGATGCGATCTGGCTCCCATGTCAACAATGCAAGGCTCTCGAAGGACCGCACGGTGCTCGCCTTCGACCGCCGCGACAGTGGCGTTCCCGAGATCCAGATCATCGACCGTACCTGCCAGGACTTCGACGACCTGAGCCAGCGCTACGGCTCGCTGGTGCAGAGCATTCGCATGATCTCTTGCCGCCGCGGCAACGTCTGGTCGCAGCAGGAGAAGGCGTGGAGCACCTCCGCGGTGGGGACCGACGAAGGCGGGCGCCTCCTGTTGATCCACGTGCGCTCGCCCTACACGACGCACGATCTGATCGACAATCTCCTCGCTCTCGGAATCGGCATCAAGCGCCTGATGTACCTCGAAGGGGGGGCGCCGTCGCAGCTGTACCTGCACAGTGGTGAGGTCGAGCTCGACCTCGTCGGAAGTCACGGCAGCTCCGGCATCGGCGGCAACCGCACCGCAATCCCAATCCCCAACGCCCTCGGCCTGTCGCGCCGCGAGTAACCCCAGCCCTAGCCCGCATTTCTCCACCCGGGTTTCGTAGCGAGAGCGTGGAGGGGCTTGTGGATCAAGGCCGCACGGACTGAGGCGCCCGCAGGCATACTTGAACAGTATGTCGAGGACGGCGAGGGAGTACGGCCTTGAGCCGCATGCCCATCTGCGCTCGTAGCAGAAAGCTGGTGAGATATGCGGGCTAGCCTCCAGCCCCAGCCTCCAGCCTTCTCTCGGTTGTCCCAGCAGAACCGATTGGAAGTTGCCCCCCGGCGAGCTATGGATCGCCGGGTGAAAGATTCGACTGCAGCTGATGTCGCACTCGAGCACGTCGAGGACGGGTTCGTCCTCGGGCTTGGCACCGGCCGTGCCGCGAGTGCGTTCGTTCGCGCGCTCGGCGAACGAGTCGCCGATGGGCTCCGGGTTCGCGGCGTGCCGACGTCGCAGGCAACGGCCGAGCTTGCCGGCGAGTGTGGAATCCCGCTGCTCGAGCTCGCCGAGGTCGAGCGGCTCGACCTGACCGTCGACGGTGCCGACGAGGTCGATCCGCACCTCGATCTGATCAAGGGATACGGCGCCGCCCTGGTGCGCGAGAAGATCGTCGCCTCGGCGTCGAATCGGCTGATCATCCTGGTCGGACCCGAGAAGCTGGTCGATACCCTGGGTCAGCGCGGGCGATTGCCGGTCGAAGTTGTCCCCTTCGCCGCCGCCGTCTGCCAGCGGCGTTTCGCCGAGATGGGAATTCCGGCGGTGGTGCGCGACGAAGGCGGCAGCCCCGTGCTCACCGACAACGGCAATTTCGTGCTCGACTGCCAGGTGCACGCGATCGACGATCCCGCCGCCCTCGATCGCGAGCTGTGCTGCACCCCGGGAGTTCTCGGCACCGGAATCTTCGCTCACATGGCGGATGCGGTGATCGTCGAGGACCGCCACGGGGTTCGCGTCATGCAGCGGGTTTCGCCGTCGTCCTGAGCGCCCACAGTCGTACCTCCTGACTGCGTCCGCGGACCCGCCCGCCGCGCGCGAACTCGAAACGGGCGAGCAACTCGGCTGGCGCTCCTTCTTCTCGCGCCCGGGCGATCAGGTTTTCGGTGACCAGACAGCTGGTGTGCTCCTCCCGGGTCAGCGATTCGACGCGGCTGGCGACGTTGACGGTGTCGCCGAGCACGGCGAACTCGAGACGCTGCTCGCCGCCGATGTCGCCGAGCACGACCGGGCCGTAGTGGGCACCGACCGATACTCGGATGCCCAACTCGTCGCCCCGCGGGCGCTCGCCGTTCCATTCGTCGATCGCGGCGACGATACTCGTGGCGCAGGCAAGCGCTTTGGTCGCGTCGTGCTCGCTGACCGCCGGTGTTCCGAACGTCGCCATCAGGCCGTCGCCGAGATACTTGTCGAGCGTTCCGCGCTGCTCGAAGACGCAGCGTTGCACGCGGGCGTGAAACTCGCGCAGCAAGCCGATCAATTGCTCGGCTGACAGCCCTTCGCTGATCGTCGTGAAGCCGACGACGTCGACGAACAGCACCGCCACCTTCTGCTCGCGACTGGCGCGCAGTGCTTCGTCCGACTGCGCGAGCTCGTCCACCATGTTGGCCGAGAAGTAGCGAGACAGATTGGAGCGCTGGCGTTCGGCCTCGGATTGGCGCGCGACCAGCTGTCGGCTGCGGTGTACGAATGCGGCGACTGCGCCGGACGCGAGAACGAACACGATCGCCTGCCGGATCGCCTTGCCGACATCCACCCGCCTGGGATCCATCAGCGCGCGCTCGAGATCGACGGTCGACATGCGGCGCACGGAGGCTTCGCTCAGGCGCGGCACGGTGTCCTCGAGCTGGAACGCGTAGCCGCTGGCGGCCAACCAGACGAATGCCGAGAAACATCCGGTCCATAAGACGATGCGCGGGCGATACGTGAACGCCGCCGCAGCGATGATCAGGAAGGCGTAGATCTCGTTGCCGAAGCGCAGCAGGATCTGCGGTGCGAACTGCTGGTCGCGCAGTGGGTTGGGCACGAAGTTGACCAGCGCCAGAACCAGAACGTCGAGCGCCGGGAACAAGTAGCGGTGCCAGGTTCGGTAGTGTCCGGTCTGCGACAGCCGGTACTGCGCGAGACCGATCAGGAGGAACAGCGCGAGCGAAGCCTCGAAGAACAGCAAGTCGGGGAAGTTGTTCTCGATGGCGATCCACACGGCGATGATCGGCATCGTGACCACGCGCAACAGCATGCTGCGCCTCACCCCGCCCCGCTCCTCCTCGAGGAATGCCTGCTGCAGTCTCCGGGCGCGGGAGCGGTCGTCGTTGGCTGGGCTCATCGTGTCTCCGGTAGCGCCGGCGAGCGCTGAACGTGGACGCAGAAGGGGTGGCAGCCGGCGCCGCAAGTTGCAATCTTCGCGGCCCCGAGACGCGTGTTGCACTTTGTCGGGAAGGGCATATTTACTTGTCGGCCATGGGAACGGGCGAGGAGAATAGCGGCGACGACGCGGCGCAGCGCGTCTATGGCGTGCTGGCGACCGGGCTGAGCGAGGCGGTGGCCGATGCCCGAGATTCGCTCGCCAAGCACGCCGATCTGCTCGCCGACGGTCGGATCGGTGAATTCGACGAGCTGCTCGCCGAGTTCGATCGCAAGCGGGTGCGCATCGCCCTCTACGGCGAGGTCAAGGCGGGCAAGTCGACCTTGATCAACGCGCTCGCCGGACGCGAGCTCTCGCCCGCCGCCTTCGATCCGATGACGACGCTGCCGGTGCGGCTGACCTACGGGCCGGAAACAGCTTGGCGCTTGGGTGATCGCTCGTTCGAGAAGATCGACGAGGTCGCGCGGCTGATGCGTCTCGGCGCCCAGGAGGCGCAGGAGATCGTCGCCGAGACGCCGGTCGATCTGCTGCGGCTCGGCGGTCAGGTGGACCTGCTCGACACGCCGGGGATCGGCAGCGACGATCGAGCCGATCAGATCAGCAGCGAGGTTCTGCGGTCTCTCGACGCCGTGGTTCTGGTGGTTCGGTACCCGGCGTTGTTCACCAAGGTGACACGGCAGATCATGGCCGGCCTCCAGTCCGACATCGGCAAGCTCTTCGTGGTTTGGAACCTCGACGCCGACTGCGCCGAGCTGACCAGCGACGAACGCCGCCGCTTCGCCGATCAGCTGCGCGCCGACGTTGCCGGGGCGCACGAGCTCTACCTGGTCGACGCGCGCGAAGGGTTGCGGGCTCGCGAGGCGGACGATGCCAGCGCGGCCGCGGAGAGCGGGCTCGAGGAGTTCATGGCGGCTCTGGCTCGCTTCGCGTCGTCGGAGAAGCGCCAGATTGCGGCGCTGCGGGAGACGGCGAAGCGGGTCGATCAATGGTTCGACGAGTCGGTCACGGCTCTGACCAAACGCAGGGATCACCTCGTGGTGAAGGTCGAGGAGACCGAGACCCGCCTCCATGATGTTGCCAAGACCGCGCAGGCGGAAGAGCGCGCGACGCGCGATCAGTTCGAGAGACTCGAGACCTCGCTCGCCGCGGCTGAGAAAGACCGCGTCGCCGGCATGCAGCGCTGCGCCTCGTTCCTGCGCAAGTCGTTGCGGGCTGCGCGTCGCGGCTGGGCCAAGAGCGGCGACGTCGGGCCGATGACCGAGCAGCTGACGACGGCAGCACGCGCCTACGAGGACGGTGCGCGCACCGTGGCTGGTGACTTCACCATGGCGATCGCGCGCGCGGCTTCCGAGTTCGGGTCGGAGTTCGCCGCCGATGCTCCCAAGAACGAGCTTTTGTCGGCGGATCCGGTCGCGCCCGAGGAGCGATTGCAGACCGCCGTCGCCGGCCGCGGGCAGCGGCTGCGGCGATTGCTCTGGCGGCGCTGGTATCTTCCCGGAGTGGCTCACCTCGAGGGCGAGGCGATCGAGACCGACCTCGCGCGGCGCGCTCAGTGGGCCGCCGACCTGCAGGAGAGCGCCCGGTCGGCGATGAAGGACGTTCTCCAGGAGCGATTGGTCGAAATTCTCCAGCGCGCCGATGCAGAGGATCAGCGGATCAAGGAACAGACGAGCTACGAGTCCGAGGTGGCCGAGCTGGCGTCCCTCCAGGAGCAGTTGCCGTCGCTGCAGACGCACCGCGAGGAGATCGCCGAGATCAACCGCGAAGCCTGGAAGCTCGTCGGCTGAGCTAGCCTTGATGTGACGACAAATCGCGAGCCGAAGGCGGTTGTGGCCGTGATCGATTGTCACATCAAGGCTAGCCCTGCCACGGTTGATCGACGGCGGTGCTTCCGGCAACGTCGAGAGTCCGTCGCCGTTGTCGGCCGGGCACAGACGCGACCACCGCGGTGGCGCGGGAGGTTGAAACCTGATGGCAGAGAAAGAAATTCCACAAGAGCTCAAGTCGGTGCTGGGCATGGGGCAGAAGCTGCTCGAGGCACGCACCATCTTGATCTGCGGCGAGATCGACTCGGACGTCGCCAACCGGGTGATGACTCACCTCCTGCTGTTGTCGAACGAATCGGACGAAGACATCGACCTCTACGTCCACTCGCCGGGCGGTCACGTCGAGTCGGCCGACACGATCTACGACATGATCAACTTCGTGCGGCCGCGGGTGCGCATGGTGGGGACGGGTTGGGTGGCCAGCGCCGGCGCCCATATCTATCTCGCGGTGCCGCGCGAGGACCGCTTCTGCCTGCCCAACACCCGTTTCCTGCTGCATCAACCCTGGGGCGGCGCCGGCGGGCGCGCCACCGATCTCGAGATCGAAGCCGAAGAGATCCTGCGCATGCGCGAGCGGCTCAACAAGATCATCGTCGAGAAGACCGGCCAGACCTTGAAGCGGGTCGAGAAGGACACCGAGCGCAATTTCTGGATGTCCGCCAACGAAGCCAAGGACTACGGCCTGGTCGGCAAGATCGTCGCCTCGGTCGACGACCTCGAGTAGCAGCTCAGCCGATTTTTTGTGCGGGCTGCCAGCTCTCGGTGCTCAGCCGCGGATCGACCATCGGACCACCAATCCGTGTCGATCCGTGTTCACCCGTGGTGAGCTTCTCTGCCGGTAGCCAACCGCTATCCGAGGATGTCGATCAGCTGCTGCGTGTCGTCGACGATGAACCCGTCGACGCCGAGATCGACGATCGCCTGCATCTGGTCGTCCGCGCCCCAGGCGTGAACGTACAGGCCGAGCCGGTGCGCCTTGTCGACGAAGCTCGGTGTCAGAACCTCGACGCCCTGGAAGACCGGTGGGACCTGCAGGAAGCCCGCCGGGGCGACGTAGTCGGGCTCGTTGGCCTCACTCAGGACGTAGAAGGCGACTACCTCGCCGGGCGAGTAGCTGGAGCGGACGTCCGGGGCGGCGGCGCGAAACTGCTGGATCAGCTCGTCGCTGAACGAGGCGACGAGGACGCGGTCGCGCATGTCGTAGCGGTCGAGGAGCTCGACGAAGGTCGGGATGACCGACGGTGGATTCTCGGCCTTGATCTCGATGTTCATCAGCTTGCCGCGGTAGCGCTGGAACATTTCCTCGACGGTCGGAACCCGTAGGCCCATGCCGCGGTAGGGGTAGGTCTCGCCGCCGTCCTGCGTGTAGTCGTAGCCGGCGTCGAGCTCGCGGATCTCGGCGAACGTGAACTCCTCGACCCGCCCCTCGCCGTCGGTGGTGCGGTTGACGGTTTGGTCGTGCATCAGCACCAGCACGCCGTCCGAAGTGACCCGGAAGTCCATCTCGAAGACGTCGACCCCCTGCGCCAGCGCCCGGTCGTAGTTGAGCAGAGTGTGCTCGGGTGCGAGCTCGTTGCCGCCGCGATGGGCGATGACCAGGGTCCGGTCGGCCTCGAAGGTGAGGACGTCGCCCGCGTCGTCGTCGTCCGAGCCGCAGGCGACCAGTTGCAGGCCGAGAAGCAGAATGAGGAGGGTGCGTAGCGTCTTCGTCATCCGGCCAGACTCGCACCGGGCCGCCGGTATCTCAAGGTGAGGGCATTGCACGGAAGCTGCCCTGGTACGGAGCCGAACAACTGTGCTTCGCCGCTAGCGGCGAAGTCATCTCATTCGCCCTCTCTGCCCCTGCCGGGGCATCTCCCCCGTAGGGGGAGAAGTTTCTGACCTCCTCCCCCTATGGGGGAGGATTGAGGAGAGGGAGTCTCCGATGACATCGGCGTAGCCGATGCACCAATACTGAGCTTCGCCGCAGGCGGCGAAGCAGCTAGCTCAACCACCACATGCACGCCAAAGCGCCCAGCGCCGCGAGGATCTGAATCTGGTAGCGCCCCAGCAAGGACCGAACCGCATCGAAGATCGGTTCGGCCTCGTCGTCGGATGTGTCCTCACTCCCCGCGCTGGCGCAGCGCCAGCACTCGGCGAGACTCCCGTCGATCGACTCGCCGCATTGCGAGCAGGTCCAGCTCTCGCCCTGGCTCGTCTCCTCGTCCGAGTGAATCGCCGCTTCGATTTGCCGGCTTGCGGCCTCGGCGTGCTCGTCGTCGACCCACAGCTCGACGTAGACCGACGAGATCGGCAGCTCGCCTATCGCGCTGCGGGCGTTGCGGTTGCGCACCTCGCAGGGAATCCCCTCCTGCTCGAGCGCGTTGGCCATGTTGTCGACCAGCATCGAGTTCAGCGAGGAGTAGACGCGTTTCATCGCTCACGCCGAACCTTCGGGGTGCTCCTCGCAGTAGCGTTGGATGTGGGCGACGAAGCCGCCGCCGAGGTCGAGCAGCTTCTTCTCGCCGACCCCCTTGACCTGGGCGAAGTCCTCGAGGGTCGTCGGCTTGAGCCGCGCCAGCTCGCGCAGGGTCGCGTCGCCGAAGATCACGTAGGCGGGCACTCCGCGCTCGGTGGCGAGCTCGCGCCGCAGGTCGCGCAGACTTTCGAACAGGTCGCGGTCGACTCCCTCCCACGACTCGCTGTCGCTGCGACTGCGCTTGACCCGATCGGCGCCGCGCGGTTGCTGCAGCTGCACCTTGCGCTCCTCGCGCATGACCTCCCACGAGCGCCCGTTGAGTTGGAGAATCGGACGGTCGCCTTCGGAGCGGTCGATCAGTTGCTGGTCGACCAGCTGATACACCAAGTTGAGAATCGACTTGCGCGGCAGCTCGGCGAGCAGTCCGTAGGTCGACAGCTTGTCGTGGTTCCATTGCCGGATCCGCGCCGTCTTGGCGCCGGCGAGGATGTCGGCGATGTGGGTGGCGCCGAATCGTTCGTCGGTCCTGGCGATGCAGGAGAGAATCTTCTGCGCCGTCACGGTCCCGTCCTCGACCCCCTCGACTTCGTCGAGACACACGTCGCAGGTGCCGCACGATTCTTTCTCGTATCGCTGACCGAAGTACTCGACGAGAAATGCGTGGCGGCAACGGGTGCTCGATGCGTAGTTGCGCATCTGGTGCAGCAGCTTGATGCTGGTTTCGCGAACTTCCGGCGCGGCCTTTCCCTCGTTGGCGCTGCGCTCGATCAGGCTCTGCAGCCGCATCGCGTCGGCGCCGGAGTAGAGCAGAACGCACTCGGCCGGGAGTCCGTCGCGCCCGGCGCGGCCGGCCTCCTGCTGGTAGTGCTCGACCGATTTGGGTAGCGCGGTGTGGATGACGCAGCGCACGTCGCTGCGGTCGATCCCCATGCCGAAGGCGACGGTGGCGACGACGACGTCGATCTCCTCGGCCATGAACTGGTCTTGGGTGCGCCGGCGACTCTCGGCGTCCAGACCGGCGTGGTAGTGCGCGGCGCGCACACCGCGCGCCGCCAGCGACGCGGCCAGGTCTTCGGTATCGCGCCGGCTCAGGCAGTAGACGATCGCCGCTTCGCCACGATGCCGGTTGAGAACCTCCAGGGTCTGGCTGGCGGCATCGATCCGCGGAAGCACGCGGTAGACGAGATTGGGGCGGTCGAAGTTGCCGATCAGCTCGACCGGGTCGCGCAGGCGCAGCTGGGTCAGAATGTCGTCGCGCACCCGCACCGTCGCAGTGGCGGTGAAGGCGTGCAGGCTGATGCCCGGAATGCGCTCCTTGAGCTCCGCCAGCTGCCGGTACTCGGGGCGGAAGTCGTGTCCCCAGTGGCTGATGCAGTGCGCCTCGTCGACCGCGAAGTTGCGGATCTCGGCGCGGCCGAGCCAGTCGAGAAAGCGCGGCGCCACCAGCCGCTCGGGGGCGGCGAAGACCAGGCGGTACCGGCCCTCGGTCATGCCGAGCTCGACCTCGCGCATCGACTCGGGGTCGAGCGCGCTGTGCAGAGCCGCCGCCGGATAGCCGTTCTGTCGCAAGCTGTCGACCTGGTCCTTCATCAACGCGATCAGTGGTGAAACGACGACATCCGTGCGGCCCGCGACCAGCGGCGGCAGCTGGTAACACAGCGACTTGCCGCCGCCGGTCGGCATCACCACCAGGGAGTCGCGGCCCTCGATGCCGGCGCGAATCGCCTCCTCCTGGAGCGGCCGCAGCTCTTCGAACCCCCAGAACTTGCGCAGCGCGTTGCCGATGGCAGCTTCAGTTCCCTCTGCGGCGACGGCACCCATCGAGCCACAACTCCACCGGCGTGGCTCCGCTGTCAACGCGGGAGCCGCGCTTGAGTGCGCGGCGCGGTTGTGGTCGCGAGGGTGCGACGTGATGGGTTGGAAGAAGGAAGCGCCTTACGGCGCAGTTTGACCTCCCCCTAACCCCCTCCTTGGCAAGGAGGGGGGACTCGAGGGGCTCGGCCCGAACCCGAAATCCGTCCCCCCTTTCCAAGGGGGGACTTCAGGGGGGTCAAGCCGAGCGCCATTGGACCGAGGACAGAGGCCCCTTGGCTCGCACCGCGACCTCCCCCAACCCCCTCCTTGGCAAGGAGGGGGGCCAGGACCCAGAACTCGTCCCCCCTTACCAAGGGGGGACTTCAGGGGGGTCAAGCGGAGCGCCATTGGGCCAGGACAGAGGCCCATTGGCTCACACCGCGACCTCCCCAACCCCCTCCTTGGCAAGGAGGGGGGCTAGGACCCAGAACCCGTCCCCCCTTACCAAGGGGGGACTTCAGGGGGGTCAAGCGGAGTGCCATTGGGCCAGGACAGAGGCCCCTTGGCTCACACCGCGACCTCCCCCAACCCCCTCCTTGGCAAGGAGGGGGGCCAGGACCCAGAACTCGTCCCCCCTTACCAAGGGGGGACTTCAGGGGGGTCAGCAGTGTTGCGCGAGCTCAGATCGGTAGCGACGATGCAACTCTTGCTCGTGCCTGGTTGCTGCCTGTCGTGTTGGCTATGCAAGGTACCGCGAGGAGAACATCCGATTTCTAGGCGCTATAACCTTAGCAAGTACCGCCACCGACGGAGGAGCTTACGCGAGCGGTCCACCGATGCAGAGAATCGGTTGTGGAGGGAAATTCGGGGCGGTCAGCTCGGGGTCAAGTTTCGACGGCAGTTCGGTGTCGATGAGTACATCCTCGACTTCTATGCACCAGCTTTGAAGCTTGCGGTGGAGGTGGACGGAGACTCACACTACTTGCCTGGAGCAGTGTATTACGACACCAGGCGTACAGAGCGACTCGATGGGTTGGGAATCCGCGTCCTGCGATTCACCAACCAACAAGTCATGTCGGAGCCTGATGCCGTCATTGAAGCCCTATCGAGGGAGATTCGGTGCCGACGAAGAAGCTGAGTCCGGGGCGAATGTGAGGTGATGCCGTCGTAAAGCGAGCCGGACGGCCCAGGTCGCAACCGGCCGTCGGTTGCGCTAACCCCAAGAGGGCCGACGGAGCGAGACGATGACCGAGATAAGCTTTAGCGACATGATGCAGCTCGAGCCGCACGGGCCGGATACCTTCGTCGGCAGCGGGCCGAGCTATCCCTGGGGCGGACTCTACGGCGGCCAGATCGTCGCGCAGGGCCTGCGCGCGGCGGCGCTCACCGTCGATTCGAGCTTCGGCCTGCATTCGATGCATGCCTACTTCATTCGACTCGGCGATGCCTCGCAGCCGATCCGCTTCGAGGTCGACCGGATTCGCAACGGGCGCACCTTCGTCACGCGGCGGGTAGTCGTGCGCCAGGCCGCGGGCGCGATTCTCAACATGGCCGCGTCCTTTCATACCGCGGAGGACGGTCCAGACGTGCAGGCCGAGGACGTGCCGCAAGTTGCGCGTCCGGAGGAGCTTCAGGACGACTCGTGGAGCCCGCTCTTCGGTCGTCGTTCGTTGCCGGAGGACATCGGACCGGCACGCGTCGGCGCTTGGTTGCGCCTGGCCGAAGACCTCGGCGACGATCCCATTCTCAACGCATGCGCGCTCGCGTACCTTTCCGACGACCTGCCGACCGAAGCGGTGATCGCGCGGCATCCGCGGCGCCCGCCGCGCGAGATCGCCCACGAGAGGTTCTGGAACGCCAGCATCGATCACGCGATCTGGTTTCATGCACCGTTTCGCGCCAACGACTGGCAGTTGCACGACTTCAAGTGCGACCGCCTGAACGGCAACCTCGGAACCTCGCAGGGGGCGATCTTCGACTCGAGTGGCACGCACGTGGCAACGGTTGCGCAGGAAGTGCTGATCCGCGAATCCCGCAAGCCCGAACGTTCGCCCGCCAGTTACTGACCTCGAGAGATCGATGAGTCTCGCCCCAAGCCGCAAAGGGGGGAAGCCGGAGTCGGTCCCTTCTTGGCGCCTTGGCGTCTTGGCGCGAGAAAAAATCCGGTACTCTTAGATTGGTTCGATGACGACCGACCCGCCGTGTGGAACGCGAACGGTCAACTCTGACCCGTCCTGCTTGAACGCATTGCCGGTGAGCGGTGCGCCGTCGAAGGTCGCCGTGTAGGTGGTTGCGGCGTCGAGCTCGGGCAGGTCGAGGGTGATGATCAGCTTGTCCTGAACGTCGCGGCTGACGGTCACGACCGCGCTGCCCGTGTCGGTGCCGACCGACAAGGTGGCGGTTTCGCTGGTTTCGATGAGGGCGTCGGCGGTTTCGACCGTGGTGCCACCGACGATTGCCATGCCGGTGGTGACTCCGCTCGAGCGCCGAACGACCGCCAGCTCGGCGTTGCTGGTGACACCATCGGCGCTGAAGCTGCCGCCGGTTGCGGCTCCGATCAGGTATTCGTCCGCTCCGGTGGACACGCGAAATGCCGTATCGCCCGACGGCCGAGTGATTGCCGACGCCGCGGCTCCGTCGAGCCGCGGTCGCAGAATGCTCAGAAACACCGCCTGGGTGTCGCTTGCCGAGACGCGAAGCGGTTGCAGGGTCTCCTCGACTCCCCACGCCGGCGCGTACAGACCGCTGTCGACGACTCCGCCGAGCGCGGTGTCGGCGGTGACGTCGACTTGCAGGTGCGCCGATGCTGCAGCCGTCGTCGGATATGCGTAGTCGACACCGAGGTGGCCGGCTGTCAGCGTTCGCGTCGTTGCCTCACCGCGTCCTCTCCAGGTGGCGCCGTAGTCGTGGGCCAACGAGGCGTCGAAACGGTCGACGGCGACCGCGAACAGATCGTCGACCAGGGCGACGGTCCGCTCGACCGCAACACCGTCGGCGAACTCCGCGACGCGGGTGGTCGCGGCGTCTAGCAAGCGGTGCACGACGCCACCGTCGTCGGCGCTGTCGAGCCGCTCGCCGAGCTCGATCGACAACGGGTCGAGCAGGTAGGGTGCGTCGCCGTCGACCAGCGGTATGTTCTTCGATCCCGGCTCGAGGTACTGGCTGCGGTTGACCGAGCTGGTGACCTCGGGTCCGCCACCCCCCGGCGGCAGCAGTAGCGCACCCGCCGCGTAGAAGGCGAGCTCGAGTGGATTCTCCATGTTGTGGCGCGATGCGAACTGCTCCGAGTCGGAGTGATCGACGGCGGTGAGCGTGGTCAGTTGCGTCGCGCCCGGGTCCCAACCGCTGCGCAGCGCCGCGGCGTGCGTGTCGCCGTCGAGAAACACAGTCGGCGCCGCGTTCGGCGGCGCGGCGACGGTATCGATGTCGACCACCAGGAACCGGGTCACCGAGTGGATCTGCTGGTTGTCGTAGCTGACTGGGTTCTGCGCGCTCTCCTGCCAGGCCCACAGCATACGCGGCGCCCGCGTCGGGTAGGCGGCGGCGAGCACGTCGTAGGGGAAGACGTTGGGCACGCCTTCCTCGAATGCCGCGGACTGGCCATCCGGTTGGCGCAGTGCGAGCGCGGTGTCGACCAGCGGCGCGAGATCGTCGAACCAGTCGGTGCCGGTCGCGTTGCGAACGTGCCACGCGGTCGAGGCGAGGTTGTTGAGCGAGTAATTTACGTAGTGCGGGCTTTCGGTGTACCAGCCGGGGGCGGTGACGACCTCGCGCAGCGAGTTGTTGAGGTAGGCGACTCCGCTGTCGAGCCAGAGCTGGGCCGATTCGTGTTCGGGCAAGGCCAGCGCGGTGGATACCAAGGCGCTGCCGGCCTTGATCGCCCAGTTGTTGCGGTGGCCGGGGAAGAAACCGAAAGGGTCGCCGATCAGATTCCAATCCTCGACGTACGCGTCGGCCCAGGTCGCGATGGTCGTCCGGATCGCCTGGTCGTCGCCCGCGTCGACCGTCGCGCTGCGCAGCAGGTCGTACGCCTCGACCATCGACTGCAGGCGGCCGCTGTCGTGCAGAACGTGGAGCAGGTTCGGTGGTGGAGTGAGGAACTTGTCGACGCTGTCGAGCGGCGTGCGGTCGCCGATGCCGAGCAGGGCGGCAACCGCGGCCTCGGCGTAGGTTGCGTAGGGGCTGCCGCCCGGCGGGGTCTCGCCGAGGAAATGGAGCAACGCCGCCGCTTTGGCGACACGGGCGCGGGTGTCGTCATTGGCGCTCGCCAAGCCGCCGAGCGCGGCGTCGGCTGTCGATTTGAACGAGGCGAAGAAGGCAGCCGTCGCGGCATCGCCGACCCGCGCCAGGACGGCGGCGACCGCCGCCGCATCGCCTCCATCGAAGTACAAGTGCGGTGCTGCCGGCGCCGGCGGGAGAGGCGGCTGCGGCTCGAGAAGAAGCCCCGGGCAGGCCGTCGGCAGGCCCTTGCGGGCGATCAGCTTGGTGCGGCCCGAGGCATTCGGTCCGACGACCTTGACCCGCTCGGCGGAGAAGGCAGTGCAGTGGCGGTACGTCTCGTCGCCGTTGCTGATGGTCGCCACGGCGCGGATGCTGCTCTGCGCGCTCAGCGCCGCGCCGAGAGCGAACGGCTCGTCACCCAGAGTTCGCGCGTCGATCTTTAGACGCTTGCCCGGTTTCAGCTGCAGCGAGCGCACGCCGGTCGGTACGCCACTCGACGCGTCGCGGTTCTCGTAACGGGCGCGCGCCGCGTCGTTGTCGCGCCATCCGGCGTCGGCGTCGCCGAGCGCGCCGCGCGGCACGCTGAATACCGCCGCTGCGGCGCCACGTTCGATCTCGATGGTGGCGCCGATCTGGTCGGGGTCGTCGTTGCCGCCCTTGGCGAGATCCTCCCCCTTGGCGATCAGGCGGACCTTGTCGCGGCCGCTGTCGCCGCCGTCGATGATCACCAGTGTCTTCCCCTCGACCTCTCGGTCGTCGGCCGCGGCGTTGCCACAGGCGATCGTCGTCGCGACGAGCGCGGCCAGCGTCTGCTTCAGCCGAGGCGAAGAGGTCAAGGTTGCGACCTCAGTGCGAAGCCGGCGACCGGGTCGTCCGGCGAGACGGTGAAGCGCGCGTGTCGCGGCTCACCGTCGACCGTCCACTGCGCCACGTAGTCGCCGTAGAACGCGTCGATCTCGAAGCGGCCGTCGCTGCGCGGCGTCGCCGTGACGTGGGTGCGCCAGCGGTCGTTGAGCAACGAGAACACGGCTTCGCCGTGTCGGGTGACGTTGCGCTCTTCGTCCCAGAAGCCGACGTCGAACTCGTCGCGCCCCGCGACTTTGTTCCACGGTCCCCAGAAGACGATCATCTCGACCGACGGGTGGCCCCACCACAGACGCATCAGCGCCTCCGCCTGGGCGGCGCGCAGCTCGGGGTCGTCGGGCGCGATGAAATTGGTTTCGGTGAGGTGGATCGGCAAGCCGGTCTCGGCGAGCGCGTCGAGCGCCGCGGCGTAGTCGTCGATCCGGGTGCGACCGCTGATGTCCTGGGTTGGGTCGACGAACGATGCGGTCGGCGCGAAGTGGGCCTGCTGGCCGACGACGTCGATCGGCGCCCCCTGATCGAGCAGCTCGAGAACGCGGTCGCGCACGTCGGCGCCGGTCGGTGCGTCGAAGCCGGTGAACACTTCGACGATCCACTCGTTGAAGATCAGCTTGACGTCGGGATCGACCTCGCGCGCCCAGGCGAAGGCGTCGTTGATGATGGTCGGGCCGAGTCGCACGTTGAACCACTGCGCCAGCGGTTGCAGTGACTCGTTGGTGACGTCCCAGTAGGAGAGGCGGCCGCGGAAGTGGCGCACGCTGTCCTGGATGAACGCCTTGAGGGTGGCGCGCAGGTCTTCCTTCTCGGCGTCGGTCAGATTGGTCGAGGGCCAGCGCTCCTCCGCCCACTGCGGCAGAGCCGCTCCCGACAGCGGCATCGGGATACCCCAGAGCAGGGTGTGTCCCTTGATCGCGAAGCCGTTCTCTTCGGCCCAGTCGACGTCTGCGTCGGCTCGACTGAAGTCGCGCTCGCCCGGCATCGGCTCGACCCGGGCCCACTTCGCGTCGCTCTCCAGCACCGCGAGGCTGAAGTGCTCGGACATCCGCGCCGTGAACCATTCGAGATCGCCGGGCTCGCGGAAGCGGTTGAGCTCGATCGGGAAGCCGAAGGTCAGGCCGTGCCGCGTCTGGAAGATCTCGACATCGCCGTCGGCGTCGTCGATCCACATCTCGACGGTCGTCTGCCGGATCTCCGGCGCCCGCGCGTCGGCCGCTTCGACCACCGCTCGCTCCTCCGGTTCGAGCAGAGACAGATCGCCGGGCCGGCCGGTCGGCAGATCCGGGATGGTTGCGGCGCCGTCGCTCGCCGTGACGACGACGAAATCGCGCGGCGCCTGCGAGACGTCGTCGTCATCCGAACCGCAGCCGTTGATGGCGAACGAGAGCAAGAAGAGTGCGGACAGGAAGGGCAACAGCTTGTCGATGGTTCTCACGAATTCTCCTGATCTGATCGGGTAGCGGAAGGAAGGGCGTGTTTGCGAAACTCGAGAGAATAGAACCACGGGTGAACACGGATCAACACGGATGCAGTAGCAGTGTTCATCCGTGTTCACCCGTGGTTTCTCTTCTGTTCTTTGAACCCGATCCGAACCCAGACGGGGATCAACGCCGTGCCGAGCGCGATCTGCAGTGCGCTCCACAGCGACGCCGAGGCGATCCAGTCGGGCGCCGGGCTGCCGATCAGCCAGCTGCCGAAGCCCGACAGCAGCAGGAAGAGGGAAGCTGCGGTGGTCGACATCGCCGCGACACCGCGCGCCAATCGCCCTCGCGCTGCAGTTGCCGCCGCCTCGGACTGACCGGGAAAGGCCCAGAAGCCGGGCGGTCGAGCGCGTTGGTAGAAGGTTCGCAGACGCGACTCCGGTTCCGGCCTGGTTGCGAGCGATGCCGCGACTCCGGCCGCGGTGGAGCCGAGCGCCATCAGCAGCAGGCGCAGCGCCTCCTGGTGCGGCGGCAGGGTGAGCAAGAGCAGCGGCGCGAGCAGAGTCGAGGCGGCGATGCAGGCGAGCTCGCCGACGCCGTTGATGCGCCACCACAGCCAACGCAGCACCAGCATCACTCCCATGCCGGCGCCGAGTAGCAGGCTGATGTGCCAAGCAGTTTGGATCGACTGGAGCTGGGTCATGATCGCCAGCCCGACGACGAGGATCAGCAGACTCGACAGCCGCGCCACCACCACCAACCGGTGCGGCGAGGCCGCCCGGCCGCGCCACGCCTGGCAGTAGATGCGGTCGTAGAGATCGTTGGTCCAGTACGACGCGCCCCAGTTGAGGTGGGTGTCGATGGTCGACGCGAGTGCGGCGAGCATCGCGGTCACCATCATCCCGCGCACGCCCGACGGCAGCAGCTCGGCGATTCCGCGCACGAAGGTCGCCTCGCGGTCGGCTTGCAGCGCGGCGCCACCGAGGTCGGCGGCGGGCGGGAAGGCGACCAGCAGGCCCAGCCCGATCGGCAGCCAAAGCAGGCTGCGTGCGCCGACCTGGGCGAACGAGAACACCACCGCTGCGAGCTTGGCGTCGCGGTCGCTGCGGCAAGCCATCGAACGCTGCGCGAGATAGCCGGTGCCGTCGGCGTTCATCTGCACCAGCCACTGCAGCGCGCAGACGGTGAGGACGAGCCAGCCGGCGTCGTGTGCGTGGCCCGGAGTGAAGGCGAGCACCTGATCGCGGCTGAGCGGACCGGTCGACTCGCGCAGAGCCCGGTCGATTGCTGCCAAACCGCCGCCGGCGTCGACCGCGTAGACGGCGTACACCGCCATCGCCACCATCATCACGGCGAACTGCACGACGTCGGTGCGAACCACCGAGCGCAGGCCGCCGGTTGCCGAGTAGAAGAGCGTCACCGACACCAGAGCGAGCAGGGAGAGCAGGTTGTCGGCTGAATCGCGCCACAGGGCGCCGGGCTCGGCGCCGGCGCGAGCGAAGGGAACGCCGACCCAGGTGACCAGATGCTCGACCGCGGCGAACAGGTCCGCCGGCAACCACGCGTGCCAGGTGAAGAACGGCTCGGCGATCTCTTTCGCCGCCCACAGGACCATGGCGAGCACCGTGCAGTTGAACACGGTGCCGAAGTACACGGCCTTGATGCCGCGCAGCCACAGTCCGCTGCGCCCGCCATAGCGCAGCTCGGCGAGCTCGGCGTCGGTGAGAACCCCCGAACGGCGCCAGCTCGCCGCCAGGACGTAGCCCATCAAGAGGAAGGCCAGCGCGTAGATCCACAGCCGCCACAGCGAGAACACGCCCGCCGTGGCGATCAGCCCGGTCACCAGAAGCGGCGTGTCGGCGGCGAACTGGGTCGCCGCCATGCTGATGCCGGCGCTCCACCCCGACAGGCCGCGCCCGGCTAGAAAGTAGTCTTCGAGGCCGCGCGACGCCGCTTTCCGAGCGCGCAGGCCGGACGAAATCGCGTATGCCGCGAAGGCGCCGACGATCAGCCAATCGAGAGACGTCACTAGTGCGTCCCTGGGCCGGTTGTGTCCCTGGAGTTCCCCATCGGTGGCCAGCCTAACAGCCGGGGCCGCTCCCAAACGATCGTTTGACGGACCGCAGATTCGAGGATAGTCCAGAAAACGGGCCGGTTCCGGCCCATCCGATTCAGTCCCCAAGGAGCACGGCAATGTACATCGGCTACAACGAGGAACAGCAGGCGCTGCGCAGCGAGCTGCAGGCCTACTACGACAAGCTTCTGACTCCGGAGCTGCGCGAGCAGCTGCAGATCGAGCACGGGATCGGCAAAACCACCCGCGAGGTGGTGCGCCAGATGGGCGACGACGGCTGGCTCGGGATTGGCTGGCCGACCGAGTACGGCGGCCAGGGGCGCTCGCACATCGAGCAGTTCATCTTTTTCGACGAATCGATGCGCTGCGGCGCGCCGGTGCCGATGCTGACCATCAACACGGTCGGCCCGTCGATCATGAAGTTCGGCTCGGACGAGCAGAAGGACTTCTTCCTCCCCAAGATTCTCAAGGGAGAGATCCACTTCTGTATCGGCTACACCGAGCCCAACGCCGGCACCGACCTGGCGGCGCTGCGCACCCGCGCCGACCGCGATGGCGATCAGTTCGTGATCAACGGGCAGAAGGTGTTCACCAGCCTGGCGAGCGACGCCGACTACATCTGGCTCGCCTGCCGCACCGATCAGGAGGCGCCCAAACACAAGGGCATCTCGATGATCCTCGCCGACATGAAGACGCCGGGGATCAAGATCGATCCGATGCACTTGCTGTCGCAGCACGACATCAACACGGTCTTTCTCGAAGACGTGCGCGTGCCGGCGAGTAACGTCGTCGGCGAGGTCAACGGCGGCTGGACTCTGATCACCAACCAACTCAATCACGAGCGGGTGACGTTGTGCGCGCCGGGGATGCTCGAAGCGGCCTACGACGAGGTCCTCGCCTGGGCGAGAGAGACCAGGCGGGCCAACGGCGAACGCGTCATCGATCAGGAGTGGGTTCAGGTGAATCTCGCCAAGGTGCGCACCGGGCTCGAGTTTCTCAAGTTGATCAACTGGAAGGTCGCCTGGACCGGCACCCAGGGAAGCCTCGACGTTGCCGACGCCTCGTCGATCAAGGTCTTCGGTACCGAGTTCTTCCTCGACGCCTTCAAGCTGCTGATGGAGATCGTCGGCCCGCAGTCGTACCTCACCTACGATTCGCCCGACCGCATCGGCAGCGCCAAGCTGGAGACGCTCTACCGCAGTCTGATCATCCTGACCTTTGGCGGCGGCACCAACGAGATCCAGCGCGATCTCATCGCCATGTTCGGTCTGGGCCTACCGCGCGCACTGCGCGGCTAGCACTGGGGAAGTGGACGAATGGATTTCTCTGTCAGTGAAGAGCAGCAAGAGATCGTCAACCTGGCGAAACAGATTCTCACCGATCGGTCGACCCACGAGCGGCTGAAAGCGCTCGAGACCTCGGATGGGCCGCGCTTCGACCGCGAGCTTTGGTCCGATCTGGCACAGGCCGGTCTGGTCGGCCTGGCGATTCCGGAGAGTCACGGAGGCGGCGGGCTGGGCTTTCACGAGATCGCCTTGATCCTCGAGGAAGTCGGGCGCACTGCCGCCGCGGTGCCGTACTGCGAGACGACGGTGATGGGCGCGCTCGCCGTCGCCGAGTACGGCGACGACGCGACCAAGCAGGAGATCCTGCCGAAGGTTGCCGCCGGCGAGATGATTCTCACCGCGGCGATGGTCGAGGCGGACATCGAAGCGGAACGCCCGTCGACGACCGCCACCGGCGACGGCGGCGCCTGGAAGATCAACGGCACCAAACATTGCGTCGCAGCGGGAGCGATCGCCAACCGCGCGTTGGTTCCGGCGACGACGACGGACGGCAAGATTGGCGTATTCATCGTCGATCTCGATGGTCCCGGCGTCGAGCGAACCGCGTTGGTCACCACCGCCGGTCACCCCGACGCGCGGATCGAGCTGAGCGATGCTGCGGCAACCGCTCTCGGCTCGGCCGACGCGGAGGGCAGCGTCCTGCGCTGGCTGGGCGACCGCATCACTGCCGGCCAGTGCGCGATGATGGTCGGCGTTTGTGACGAGGCGTTGCGGCTGACCAGCGACTACACCAAGGAGCGCAAGCAGTTCGGCGTCGCCATCGCCACCTTCCAAGCCGTGGCTCACCGCGCCGCCGATGCCTACATCGACGCCGAGGCGATTCGTCTCACCGCGCGCCAGGCGTGTTGGCGCATCGGTGAAGGGCTGCCCGCGGCCGAGCAAATCGCGATCGCCAAGTACTTCGCTGCCGAGGCTGGCCAGCGCGTCGTGCACGCGGCGCAGCACCTGCACGGGGGTATGGGTGTGGATCGCGACTACCCGCTGCACCGCTACTTCGTGCTGGCGAAACAGCTGGAGCTACCGCTCGGCGGCGCCACCAAGCAGTTGCGTCGGCTGGGTGCGATGATCGCCGCCGCCTGAGACGACCGCCACGGGGGCGAGATTGGAGGTCGTCGGATTCCTCGGGCTCCTGGCGTCGTTCGCCGCGATCGGCCTGATCTCGGCGCGACGCGGCAGCGGCGGCGACTCCGACTATCTGCTGGCCGATCGCGCGGTCTCGCCGCTGTTCGTCGCGCTGTCGGCCGCGGCGACCAAGAACAGCGGCTACATGTTCATCGCCCTGATGGGCTACATCTACACCTTCGGGCTGTCGGCGGTGTGGCTGGTGGTCGGCTTCTTCTTCGGCGATCTGGTCGCCTTTTGCTTCGTCCACGCGCGGGTGCGACAGGCGACCAGCGAGACCGGCGCGAAGACCTTTCCCGAGCTGCTGAGTCGCTGGGGCGGCGGCGAGTACCGCGCCTTGCGCTCGGTGACCGCGCTGCTGATCCTGGTGTTCCTGTCGACCTACGCCGCCGCCCAGTTCAGCGCCGGCGGCAAAGCGCTGCACGTGCTCTTCGGCTGGCCCGAGGCGACCGGCGCCGTGCTCGGCGCCTCGGTGGTGCTGGTCTACTGCTGGAGCGGCGGTCTGCGCGCTTCGATTTGGACCGACGTCGCCCAGTCGCTGGTGATGATGGTGGCGATGCTCGCCCTGCTCGCCGCGGTGCTCTCCGAGACCGGAGGAGTGCCAGGGTTCCTCGAACGCCTGCGCGCGGTTTCGCCGACCTACATGGATCTCGGCGCGCGGCGCTTCGGCGGCGCCGGGGCCGCTGCGCTGTTTGCGTTTGGTTGGTTGTTCAACGGCCTCGGTGTCACCGGACAACCACAGGTGATGATCCGCTTCATGGCGTTGTCGCCGCGGCGCAGCACCTGGCAGACGGGCATCTACTACTTCACCTGGACCGGCCTGTTCCTCGCGGCGACCTTCTTGGTCGGCCTGGCAACCCGCCTCTTCGTCACACAGGCGAGCGGCTTCGACGCCGAGCTCGCGCTGCCGCTGATGGCGCACAACCTGATCCCCGGGGTCTGGGTCGGCGTCATCATCGCCGGCGTTTTCGCCGCGTCGCTGTCGACCGCCGACAGCCAGATCCTGAGCTGTGCGGCGGCGCTGAGCGACGATCTGCGGTGGATCGGCGGCGCCGACGCCGCCCGCCTGGCGACCGCCGCCGTGGTGACCGCCACCACCGCGATCGCCCTCTTCGCTTCCGCCAGCGTGTTCACCCTGGTGATCTTCTCCTGGTCCGCCCTCGCCTGCGCCCTCGGCCCGTTGGTCATCGTCCAAGCCCTAGGCGCCCGCCCGACCCAAGCGACGGCCCTGGCGATGGCCGCGACCGGCCTGGTCGTCGCACTCTCCTGGCGACAACTCGACCTCGACCGCACCGTCTACGAGGGCCTACCCGGAATGGCCGCAGCATTCGCAATCTTCGCCGCCAGCCAACTCCTCACCCCCAGCAACCCCAAGCCCCCCCAGTAAACCAACAACAACCAACCACCCCTTAGCTCCTTATTCAGCTTAGCTCCTTTGCGTCGATCATTTCTCTCTGCCCCCTTTACGCGTTGATCATTCCTCTCTGCCGCCCCCTTGGCGTTGATCACTCCGCTCTCTCCGGACCCCAAGCCCCCTCCCGCCGCCATACTCTTGACCCAGCAAACCGAACCGCCGAGCATGCGCGGATGACTGAACGAGTATCGGTATCCATCGACGGCGGCGTCGCCGACGTTCGCCTCAATCGTCCCGACAAGCTCAATGCCCTCGACGGCGCTATGTTCAAGGCAATCGCCGAAACCGGCGCGCGCCTGACCGAGGACCGTTCGCTGCGCGCGGTCGTATTGTCGGGCGAGGGGCGCGCCTTCTGCGCCGGGCTCGACTTCAGCAGCTTCATGGCGATGGGTGGTGGCAACGGCGGTGACTCGGGTGCCGACGAGAAGTCGACCGGCGGCCTGCTCGGCAAGTTCGCCGACAGCCCGGCGACCCTGGCGCAACAGGCAGCCTACGCCTGGGTGAGCCTGCCGGTGCCGGTGATCGCCGCGGTCCACGGCGTGGCGTTCGGCGGCGGTCTGCAGATCGCGCTCGGCGCCGACGTTCGCATTGCCGCGCCCGATTCGCGTTTCTCGGTGATGGAGATCAAGTGGGGCCTGATCCCCGACATGACCGGAACCCAGACGCTGCGCCACCTGGTGCGGCTCGACATCGCCAAGGAGCTTACCTTCACAGGCAGGATCGTCGAGGGACTCGAGGCCGCCGAGATCGGTTTGGTGACCCGCATCAGCGACGACCCGCGCGCCGCTGCACTCGAGATGGCGCGCGAGATCGCCGGCAAATCGCCGCAGGCGATCCGCTCGGCGAAGAAGCTCCTCGCCGAGGCAATGTATTCGAGCGAGGCAGACGGCCTGCGCGCCGAGGCCCGCGCCCAGGGCCAGCTGATTGCCAGTCCGAATCAGCTGGAAGCGGTGCAAGCCAACATGGAGAAACGAGCTCCGCGCTTCAGCGATCCCGAGTAGCTGCGGGCTCGTCACTGTGAGGTCGGGGCCTCGACGGATTGGGTAGGCTCATTTTTTATCCACAGATTTCGCAGATTTTCGCAGATTTCGGTTTCCAGGTTTTCTGAATTCCATCAACGTAGATCCGCGTTCATCTGCGGCTAGTTTTTCTCTGCCAGCAATCAACGCTCAGGTGCGGTGGCCCGGTTCGTAGCTGAGTCCGAGGTTGATGATTTTCTGCAACAGCTCCTCGTACGACAGGCCGTCGTACTCGGCCGACTCGGCGAAGTCCTCGCCGAAGGCGAGTTGCGGGTTCGGGTTGGCTTCGAGGACGAAGAACTGCCCGTCCTCCTGCAGCCGAACGTCGATGCGCGCGTAGCCGCTGAGGTCGAGTGCTCGGTAGGCCTCGGCGCAAGCGCGCTGGATGCGCCGTGCCAGCGCCTTCGGGATGTCGGCGGCGCGTCCGGTCTTGATGCCGCGCAGCTTCTGGTACTTGGTGCTGAACTTGACGCTGCCGGTGGCGATCTTGGGTGTGCCCTCGGGCCAATTCTCGAAGCGCATCTCCCAGATGGGAAAGACGCGGAGTCGTTTGTTGCCGAGCACGCCGATGTAGAGCTCGCGACCCTCGATGTACTGCTCGGCGACCGCGTCGCCACCGATCTGGTGGTGCATGAAGTCGACCCGCTCGATCAGTTTCTCGTCGGTATCGACGATCGACGCCTGCGAGATTCCCGCGGACGCCTCCTTGACCTGCGCCTTGACGATCGCCGGATACGGGAAGTCGGCGCGCACGCGGGCGCGCCTGCCCTGGGGGAATACGTCGAACTGCGGAACCGGGACGCCGTGGTAGGCGAGCACCTTCTTCGACAGCGCTTTGTCGCGACCGAGATGGAGCCCGCGCGGGTTGCAGCCGGTGTAGGGGACTCGCAGCAGCTCGAGGTAGCTGACGAAGTTCACGTCGAAGGTGGCGATGTTGTAGAAGTCCTCGACCATGTTGAGCACGATGTGTGGCTTCCAGTCGCGGATCTTCTCACGCAGCACGTCCAGCTTGTTGTCGACCCCGAGGCAGACCACTTCGTGTCCCATGTCCTTCAGGGTGATGGTGACGTCGAACTCCATCTTCCAGTCGACGGTTGCGAGGTCGTGGCCGCTGATGTCGTCGGGCGGTACCAACACGTCGTGCATCACCGCGAGAATTCGCAGACGTTTCACAGCCACTCCCTGTGTCTTCCGTTCAGTACGTGCTTCATGGTTTGTGCCGTCAGAAACAGCGTGAAGTCTTCCTTGGTCTCGCTCGCCTGCGGATTCACGCCGAGCTTCAGCGCGCGGCAGCGCTCGCGGATCTGCGTCAGCACCGGACGGATGATGTACTTGTACTCGCCGGTCCAGCGCGAGACCTTGCGCGTCGCTTCGGCGTGCACTTCGCGAATGAAGTGGTCGGCCGATCCGGGCCCGCTGGGGTCGTCGACCTGCCGCGGAAAGAGCCGCTTGAGGTCGCGATCGTAGGTGCTGGCTGCATCGAGGCCGAGGCGTTCGCGCCGCACCTGGTAGTGCTCGCGCAATGTCGTCGTCAGCTCGCGCAGCGGCTCGACGGTGGTCCGCCGCGTGTTGATCGGAGGCTTCTTGCGGATCTCGTTCATCAACTCGTCCATGTAGTCGAGCTTCTTGATTGCCGGCCAGGCGCTGTACCGTCGGCGCCAATCGGAATGCGGGGTCATCCAGACGGCGAAGGTCTCGGCAAAGTCTTCGTCGGGATGGCTCAGCGCGTAGGACGGCTCGAGATGGCGCACGATCGAGCGCGAATACGGCCGCGGCTCGTAGAACTCGGGGTAGGGTGTCTTCGACGAACCGAACAGTCGCTGGCGGCGCTTGCGACGACGCAATTGGTAGGCGTTGTCGATGGCGTGGCCGGTTTCGTGGCGCAGGATCCGCATGCACCATTCCGGAGTTCCGCCCTCGACCTCGTGCACCTGGCTGCGCTCGAGCTCGGTGAGACGGGGGTGGATCAGGTAGAACGGGGCCGCACAGCCGGGCGTTCCGTCGGGCGTGAACCATTCGTTCGAGATCCAGAAGAATGGTCGAAAACGAAACCCGAGCTCCTTGAGCTCGCGCTTGAGCTGATCGATGCGGGACTCCAGAGCGGTGCCTTGAATCGTCAGGTGCAGGTCACAGAAGCGCAGGTCGAGCAGCTTGCGGTCCGGCCAGCTCGCCCACTCCGGCTCCTTGAGACCGCGTGCCGGATTCGACTCGGATGGCCCAGCCATAGCCCTGACATGCCGCCCCCCTGCCGCGCGGTCAAGGCGCGACATCCCCACACGCGGCTGGCCCACTCCAGCTGCGCCCTCTTCCGCGCCGAGCAGCGCCACGAAGCTCGTCCCCCCTTGCCAAGGGGGGACTTCAGGGGGGTCAGCAGTGTTGCGCGAGCTGAGATCGGTAACAAGGAAGCTCCTTGCGTCGCAGCTTGACCTCCCCCTAACCCCCTCCTTGGTAAGGAGGGGGGGCCGGAGAGCCAAAACTCGTCCCCCCTTGGCAAGGGGGGACTTCAGGGGGGTCAGCAGTGTTGCGCGAGCTGAGATCGGTAACAAGGAAGCGCCTTGCGTCGCAGCTTGACCTCCCCCTAACCCACATATGCGTTAACCTAAAGATTGCAGGATTTGCCTGATTGGCATAGCCTGTGGGGCATGAGCGGTGGTGGGGTGGCGGCGGACGAGTGGGCAGTGATCAAGGAGTTACTGCCCGAGGGGG
>JAUIGL010000107.1 GCA_030430165.1 bacterium
CATCCGCCAGCGTCTTCGTAATCGCGGCCGTCAACGTCGTCTTGCCATGGTCGATGTGACCAATCGTTCCGATGTTGCAGTGCGGCTTGGTCCGCTCGAACTTCTCCTTCGCCATCGATCTAATCTCTCCTGATTGTGTTTGCTTTGGTTGAGTGGGGATGGAAGAGCCCAGGAGCGGAGTCGAACCGCCGACCTCGTCCTTACCAAGGACGCGCTCTAGCCTACTGAGCTACCTGGGCGGCGGACTTTGCCCTGAACGAAACTGAAGAGAGCGGGAAACGGGACTCGAACCCGCGACCCTCAGCTTGGAAGGCTGATGCTCTAGCCAACTGAGCTACTCCCGCATTTTCAGCAGTCATCGTCATCAAGGAAATTGAACTTTCACTAGTTCTCGTGGGCGGTCCGATCGAGGAGTGGAGAGGGGAGGATTCGAACCTCCGAAGACGTAAGCCAGCAGATTTACAGTCTGCCCCCTTTGGCCACTTGGGTACCTCTCCCCAGCCATGGAGCCGATGGCCAGACTTGAACTGGCAACCTACTGATTACAAATCAGTTGCTCTACCATTTGAGCTACATCGGCCCACGCAATTTGTGAGCCCGGACGCACGTTTCCACAGCACACCGAAGAAATTTGAGTGAACTGAGGTTCCTAGCACTCGCACCATATGGTGTCAACATTGCTGGCGGCGAACCACTTCGTACATGGCGACGGCTCCGGCCACCGATGCGTTGAGCGACTCGATCGGCCCGAGCAGGGGGATCTGGGCGGCGAAATCGCAGTGCTCGGCGACCAGCCGCCGCACCCCGCTCTCGCCGCCGAGGACCAGGGCCACCGGGGTCGGGATCTCGATCTCGAAAATGCTCCCGCTCTGGCGCGGGGTCAGCGCCAGGCGCCAGTAGCCGGACTCGGCGAGCTGGTCGAGGGCGCGCACCAGGTTCACCACCCGGCTGATCGGGATGTCGTTGACCGCTCCGGAGGCGGCCTTTTCGACCGCCGCAGTGATCGGGCTGGTGCCGCGCTCGGGCAGGACCACGCCGCCGAAGCCGGCGGCAACCGCGGTGCGAATCAGGGCGCCGAGGTTGTGCGGGTCGTTCATCCGATCGAGGACCAGCAGCGGCCGGCCGCTGCCCGACAGCTCGGCGAGCGGGGAATATTCAAACGCTGTTACCAAAGCGGCGATCCCCTGGTGGGCATCGGACCCGGTTCGCTTGCGCAGGCTCGCCTCGTCGGTCTGGCCCAGCTCGACGCCGCAGCTCCGCGCCAGCTCGGCGACGGCATTGCGGCGCGGCGACGAGCGGCCGGCGAGCAGCACCGTGCTCACCGTATCGGGCTGAGCGCGCAAACGTCGCTCGACCGCATGGATTCCGTGAATCCATCTTTCGCGTCGATCGTTTACACGGCGTGGGGCTTTCATTACCATCTTGCGCGGTGAAGATCGTCGATCGCTACGTGCTGCGGGAGCTGGCGGTGCCGTTTCTGCTCGGAATGGGCGTCTTCACGTCGATACTGCTGATCGTCCGCATCCTCAAGCTGGTCGAGCTGGTGGTCAATCGGGGGGTACCGTTCGGGGAGATGCTGCGTCTCTTCTCCTACATCCTGCCGGCTTTTCTCGAGGTGACCCTGCCGATGGCGCTGCTCCTGTCGATTCTGGTCGCCTTCGGCCGCATGTCGGCCGACAGCGAAATCATCGCCCTGCGGGCGTCTGGCTTCAGCCTCTACCGCCTGCTCTACCCGGTCGGCGGCTTCGCGCTCGCCTGCGCCGTGCTGACCCTCGCCCTGTCGGTGTACGCGCGGCCCTGGGGCAACAGCCTGCTGCGCAGCGGCCTCTACACGATCGTCAAAGAGCGGGCCAGCGCCGGAATCAAGGAAAAAATCTTCAACGACGATTTCGCCGGTTTGATGATCTACGTCGACTCGATCGAGCCCCCCGGCAACCGACTGTATGGAATTCTCGTCTCCGACACGCGCGACGGGACCAGCCAGACCAACGTGGTCTACGCCCAGTCCGGGACCGTCTACAGCCAGCCGGAGGAGGATTTCCTGACCCTGCGGCTCGAAAACGGCGGCATGTACAGCGTCACCGACAGGGACGGCAGCGGCTTTCAGGACACCAGCTTCCAGACCTACGACATCAACCTCGACCTCGGCGAAGCGCTGGCCAAGCTGCAGGCGCGGGAAAAGGACGTCAGCGAGCTGCAACTGGACGAGCTGCGCCAGACGATCGAATCGAAGCAGGCGCTCGGCGACCCGGCCTACATCGAGCGCGTCGAGCTCCACCGCAAGCTGTCGATCCCCTTCGCCTGCCTGGTCTTCGCCGCGCTCGGCGTTCCGTTGGGTATCCAGCCGACGCGATCGGTGCACTCGCGGGGATTTTCGGTCAGCCTGGTCCTGATCTTCCTCTACTACCTGCTGCTGACCCTCGGCCAGGCCCTCGGCGAACGCGGCACCGTCCACCCCCTGGTGGCGGTTTGGATTCCCAACGCCATCCTCTCGGCGGTCGCCGTCTACCTGCTCACCCGCTCGGCGCGCGACATGACGGCGGGTCGGCCGGCATGGGTCGAAGCCACGCTGCAGCGGCTCCGCAACCTGCGCCTCAGACCCCAGACCAGTTGATGCAGTCGACAACCCTCGCCCCGCTCTCGGTCGTCAGCCGCTACCTCGGGCGTCAGTTCCTGGGAGTATTCTTCCCGGTCCTGGCCTCGTTCGTGCTCCTCTACATCATCATCGACACCTTCGACCGAATGGACATCTTCCTGCGCCACGACGCGACCTTCGGCGAGGCGGCGCGCTACATGCTCTTCAAGATCCCGCTGATGCTCACCCAGATCACGCCGCCGGCAGTCGTCGTCGGCGTTCTCATGAGCCTCGGCATGATCGCCCGCAACAACGAGATCGTCGCCTTGCGCACCGGCGGCATCAGCCTCGTCCAGACGATGGTGCCGATCATGGTTTGCGCCGTCGCGATCAGCATCGCGGCGCTGGTCTGGAACGAAACCGTGGTGCCGTACTGCTCGCAGATGTTCCAGTACGTGAACAACGTCGAGATTCGCGAGCGCGGCCTGCGCGGAATCTTCCGCGAGCGCGAGATCTGGTACCACGGGTCGCGCGGCTTCTACAGCATCGACTACGTCGATCGGGCGAGCCAGACGGTGCACGGGCTGCTCGTCTACAGACTCACCAAGGTCGACGACGGCTTCTCCCTGCGCAGCGTCATCGACGTGCCGAGCGCGCAGTGGCGCGACGGCAAGTGGGCGATCGCTGCGGACTCGGTCGAGCAGATCCTCGACGGCCCCGAGCCCGCGACCAGGCCGGTCGCCGAAGATGCGCAGCTGCTTCCGGAATCGATCGACGACTTCCTCGAAGTACAGCGCGAGCCCGAAGAGTTGAGCTACGCGGCGCTCGCGGCGCGCATCGCCGACCTGCGCGACAAGGGGATCGACGCCTCGCACTACCTGGTCGACCTCTACCTCAAGATGTCGCTCCCCTTCGCCAACGCGGTGCTCGCCTTCGTCGCGATCCCGATCGCCGGCCGCCTGCGGCGCCACCCCAGCATCGCCGCCGTCGTCGGCATCGGCGCCGCCGTCGGATTCCTCTACTGGGTCATCCTCGGCCTGGCGACATCGCTCGGCGAAACCGGCACCCTACCGCCGCTCTTCGCCGCCTGGTCAGCCAACGGAATCTACACCCTGCTCGGCGTAGCACTGTACCTTTATAGTGAGTGATACGGGTACGGGGTACGGGGTACGGCCTGAGGATGGGGCCCGTACCCGCGAAAAAGCGCGCAGCGCGCATTTCGCTCAGCCAGGGCACGGCTGTCGCGGAGTACCCGAAAAACCCGTAGGCCGTACCCCGTACCCGCGATCAGCGCGAAGCGCTGTCGCCGTACCCCGTACCCGCGAAAAGCGCGAAACGCGCTTTTCGCTCAACGCTTCGAGTACTGCGGCCGCTTGCGCGCCTTGTGGCGCCCGTACTTCTTGCGCTCCACCTTGCGCGGGTCGCGCGTGATGTAGCCGGCCTTCTTCAGGGTCGGGCGAAAGTCCGGATTGGCCTCGAGCAGAGCTCGGGTGACACCGTGGCGAATCGCCGCCGCCTGTGCCGAGATCCCGCCGCCGCAGACGTTGACCTTGACGTCGTAACGGCCCTTGGTCTCGGTCAGCACCAGCGGCTGCTCGACGATCATGCGCGACGTCGGGCGCCCGAAGTAGTCGGCGAGTGACCGCTTGTTGACGGTGATGCGCCCTTCGCCCGGTGCGAGGCGAACTCGCGCCACGGCGGTCTTGCGCTTTCCGGTTTTGACGAACTCGACGGCTTCTTCGCTCATATCAGAATCTCTCGCAATCAACGGCTCGCGGCCAGATCGACGGTGTGCGGTTGCTGCGCCGCGTGCGGGTGCTCGCCGCCGGCGTAGACCTTGAGCTTCGACGCCAGCTGGCGCCCCAGACGGTTCTTGGGGAGCATGCCTTCCACGGCGAAGCGGATCAGACGGTCCGCATGGCGGGCCCGCATTTCCGCGGCCGGCATCGACGAGATGCCTCCGGGGTAGCCACTGTGGCGATAGTACTGCTTGGCGTTTTCCTTGGCCCCGGTCAGCCGCACCTTGTCGGCGTTGACGACGACGACGAAGTCGCCGCAATCGACGTGCGGGGTGAAGCTCGGCTTGCCCTTGCCGCGCAGGAGCGTGGCGGCGCGGGTCGCCACCCGACCGAGCACCTGGTCGCTCGCGTCGATGACGTACCACTGGCGCTGCGCCAGGGCCTCTTCGCGGGTCAGCATTTTCGTGTGTTTCATCATGTCCAATTTCACCCGAATGAGGTTCGACGTTTCGACCGGATACTTCGACCGGAACTTGGGAACGGGGTGGACGGGATTTGAACCCGCGACCTCCGACGTGACAGGCCGGCGTTCTAACCGGGCTGAACTACCACCCCTTACTTTGCCCAAGAAACGGAATCTCCCCCAGTACCGTCTTGCGACCGACAGAGCAAGCCCAGCGTGAGAGTTCGCGACAGTTTTTCTCGATTTCGGCGCCGTCCCGCCGGGTCGCGGCCGCCAAGACGCCGATCGGCAACGCCGGCTTCGCGCCGCAAGGCGTCGTACCACGGTCGCGATCTCGCCGCGGCGCAGCAACGCCGTACGCTCTCCCGAATCAGGGGCGAACGCGCCAGTTAGAGAATGGGCGGTATCCGATTTGAACGGATGACCTGCGGCTTGTAAGGCCGATGCTCTCCCACTGAGCTAACCGCCCGTGGTCGGGGCCTTACCAGACCCGAACCAAATCTCCCGGCAAAAAGGCCGGTGTTGCCTACTTCAGGCTGTCTTTGAGGGTCTTGCCAGCCTTGAACTTGGCAGCGCGCGAAGCGGCGATCTGGATCGTTTCCCCGGTCTTCGGGTTGCGGCCCGTTCTCGCCTTGCGCTCGGAAACGGAAAAAGTACCGAATCCCGAGATGTTGACCTTGTCGCCCTGCTTCAGGGCTTCGGTCACTTCGTCGAACATGGTGCTGACCGCGCGCTCTGCTACGGCGCGGGGCAGATCGACCTTGCTTGCGACCGTCTCAATCAATTCTGCTTTCGTCATGCCACCCCCTACCACCTTAAAAGAGCGTTTTGTGTAACAAACTCGGGGGCCTCCGGTCAAGCTCGCGCCTTGCGAAGCGCCCCCGATCCTCAATGGGCGATGACGTCGGTCGTGGTGTCGGTCGAGCGCTCGTCGAACCCGGACCCGTCGTCGGGCAGATCGACCGGGACCAGAAACGAATCGGGATCGGAGAGGGCCAGCGCGTTCTTGAGGACCTCGTCCATATGCCCGACCTTGATCAGCTCCACCGAGCGCATGACGTTGGCCGGAATATCCTCGAAATCCTTCTCGTTTTCCTCCGGCACCAGGATCGTCTTGATGCCGCCGCGGTGCGCCGCCAGGACCTTTTCCTTGAGCCCGCCGATCGGCAGAACCCGCCCGCGCAGCGTGACCTCGCCGGTCATCGCGACATCGTAGCGCACCGGAATCCCGGTCAGGGCCGAGGTCAGCGCCGTCACCATGGTGATACCCGCCGACGGTCCGTCCTTGGGAATCGCGCCTTCGGGAACGTGAATGTGGAGGTCGACCTTCTGGTAGAAGTCCTTGTCGAGCTTGAGCTCGGCAGCCCGCGAGCGCACGTAGCTGAGCGCCGCTTGCGCCGATTCCTGCATCACGTCGCCGAGCCGGCCGGTGATCGTCAGCTTGCCCTTACCCGGCAGCACCGTCACCTCGGTGGCCAGCAACTCGCCGCCGAGCTCGGTCCAGGCGAGACCGGTCGCCATACCAACCCGGTTCTCCTCCTCCGCCTTGCCGTAGCGGAAACGCGGCGGGCCGAGGAACTTGGCCAGGTTCTTGGTCGTCACCTTGACGGTGGCGTTGCGGTCCTTGCGCACGACCTCGACCGCCGCCTTGCGGCAAACGGCGGCGATCTCGCGCTCCAGGTTGCGGACTCCGGATTCCTTGGTGTAGTGGCGAACGATCCGGCTCAGCGCCGAATCCGAGATCTCGATGTTGCCTTCCTCGAGACCGTTCGCCTCGCGCTGCTTCTTGATCAGGTAGCGCTTGGCGATGCTCTGCTTCTCTTCTTCGGTGTAGCCGGCGATGCGGATGATCTCCATGCGATCCTGGAGCGGCCGCGGGATGCCGTCGAGGGTGTTCGCCGTAGTGATGAACATCACCTTCGAGAGGTCGTAGTCGACGTCGAGGTAGTGGTCGTTGAAGGTCGAGTTCTGCTCGGGATCGAGAACTTCGAGCAACGCCGACGACGGATCGCCGCGGAAATCGGTCGACATCTTGTCGACCTCGTCGAGCAGGAACACCGGGTTGCCGGAGCCAGCCTTCTTCATCGACTGGATGATCTTGCCCGGCAGCGCGCCGATGTAGGTGCGCCGGTGACCGCGGATCTCGGCTTCGTCGCGCACCCCGCCGAGCGAGATGCGGACGAACTTGCGTCCGGTCGAGCGCGCGATCGAGCGGCCGAGCGAGGTCTTGCCGACTCCCGGGGGGCCGACCAGACAGAGGATCGGTCCCTTCATCTGACCCGCCAGCGATTGCACCGCCAGGTACTCGAGAATGCGTTCCTTGACCTTTTCGAGGCCAAAGTGATCCTCGTTGAGAACCCGCTCGGCCTCGTCGATGTCGAGCTCGTCGTCGGTGAAGTCTTCCCACGGCAACGAGATGATCCAGTCGATGTAGTTCCTGACCACCGTCGCCTCGGCCGACATCGGCGACATCATCTTGAGCTTCTTCAGCTCCTTCTCCGTCTTCTCGCGAGCGTCGTCGCTCATCTTCTTCTGACGGATGGCCTCCTCGAGCTCCTGGATCTCGTTCTTGAATTCGTCCTTCTCGCCGAGCTCCTTCTGGATCGCCCGCATCTGCTCGTTGAGGTAGTACTCCTTCTGGGTCTTCTCCATCTGCTTCTTGACCCGAGTACGGATGCGCTTTTCGACCTCGAGGATCTCGATCTCGGAACGCATGTTGCCGAGCACGCGCTCCAGCCGCTCGGCCGGATTGTCGATCTCGAGCAGCGCCTGCTTCTCTTCGAGCTTGATGCCGAGGTGGGCGACGATGGTGTCGGCCAAGCGCGCCGGATCGTCGATCGACGCCACCGACATGATCATCTCCGGCGGAATCTTCTTGTTGAGCTTGACGTAGTGCTCGAAGGTCGTGTTGATCGACCGCGTCAGCGCCTCGATCTCGGTCGACTTCGGGCACGCCTCGACGACCTCTTCGGCCTCGACCAGAAAGTACTCCTGCTCGTCGAGGTAGCGCAGCACGCGGGCGCGCTTCTTGCCCTCGACCAGCACCTTGACGGTGCCGTCCGGCAGGCGGAGCAATTGCACCACCGAGCCCAGGGTGCCGACGCGATAGATGTCTTCCTCACCCGGCTCGTTGGTCTTGGCCTCGCGCTGCGCCGCCAGGAGGATGAACTTCTGCTTGTTCATCGCCTCCTCGAGCGCCTTGATCGACTTCTGGCGGCCGACGAAGAGCGGCACCACCATGTGCGGGAAGACGATGATGTCGCGCAGCGGGAGCAGAGGGACGACGATCCCGGGCTCGGCCCCGGATCCGTCTTCGTCTTTCTTGTCGTTGCGAAAAAGCATTTTCGATGCGGTTCCTCAGGCTAGCGGCTTCAGGCCGTTTCTGCGGCCTTCTGGTACAGCACGATCGGCTGCTCGTGGTTGGTGATCACCTCTTCCGCGATCAGCACTTCCTTGATGTTCGGCTGCGACGGGATGTCGTACATCACGTCGAGCATCGTATCCTCGAGAATCGCGCGCAGCCCACGCGCGCCGGACTTCCGGCGCAGCGCCTCGCGGGCTATCGCCTCGAGCGCGCCGTCGGTGAACTTGAGGTGCACGCCCTCCATCTCGAACAGCTTCTGGTATTGACGGGTCAGCGCGTTCTTCGGCTCCTGGAGAATCCGCACCAGATCCTGGTCGTCGAGCTCGTCGAGCGTCGCGATGACCGGCAGGCGACCGATGAACTCCGGGATCAGGCCGAACTTGAGGAGATCCTCGGTCTGCACCTCGTGCAGCAGGGCGCGCTTGGCTTCGCCCTTGGCCTCGATGTCGGCGCCGAAGCCGATCCCCTTCATGCCGACGCGGCGGCGGATCAAGTCCTCGAGACCGACGAACGCCCCGCCGCAAATGAACAGGATGTTGGCGGTATCGACCTGCAGGAACTCCTGCTGCGGGTGCTTGCGTCCGCCCTTGGGCGGCACGCTCGCCGTCGTCCCCTCGATGATCTTGAGCAGCGCCTGCTGCACGCCCTCGCCGGAGACGTCGCGGGTAATCGAAGGGTTGTCGCCCTTGCGCGAGATCTTGTCGATCTCGTCGATGTAGACGATGCCGCGCTGCGCCTTCTCGACATCGTAGTCGGCGTTCTGCAGCAGGCTGAGGATGATGTTCTCGACGTCCTCGCCGACGTACCCGGCCTCGGTCAGACTGGTGGCGTCGGCGATGGTGAACGGAACCTGAAGGAACCGAGCCAGCGTCTGCGCCAACAGCGTCTTCCCCGAGCCGGTCGGGCCGACGAGGAGGATGTTCGACTTCTGCAGCTCGACGTCGCCCGTCACCAACTGCGAATCGATCCGCTTGTAGTGGTTGTGAACGGCAACCGAGAGCACGCGCTTGGCCTGCTCCTGGCCGATTACATACTGGTCGAGGACCTTCTTGATCTCGGCCGGCTTGGGAACCGCCGATGCCGAAGTGAGACCCTCTTCCTGGTCGCACTCTTCGGCGATGATGTCGTTGCAGAGATCGATGCACTCGTCGCAGATGTAAACCGTCGGGCCTGCGATCAGCTTCCGAACCTCGTCCTGGCTCTTCCCGCAGAAAGAGCAAACCAGATTCCCACCCCGATCGTCACTGTGTTTCGCCATGCCGCCACCCGCTCAGGATTTTTTATTGGAACGCGTCACGATCAACTCGTCCACCAGACCATACTCGACCGCCTGCTTGCCCGTCATGAACAAGTCGCGGTCGGTGTCCTTCTCGATGCGTTTCAAGCTTTGCCCCGTGTGCTTCTGCAAAATACTATTCAACGCTTCGCGCAAGCGAAGAATCTCTTTGGCTTGAATGTCGATGTCCACTGCCTGGCCGCGAACGCCGCCAAGTGGCTGGTGAATCATGATTCGGGCATGTGGCAAGGTGAAGCGCTTTCCCTCGTCGCCCGCCGCTAGCAGCCATGCTGCCATGCTCGCGGCCTGGCCGAGACACAAAGTCGAAATCTCGGGCCGGATGTATTGCATCGTGTCGTAAATCGCCAATCCGGCGGTAACCGACCCACCTGGCGAGTTGATGTAAAAGTGGATGTCGCGCTCTGGATCCTCAGATTCGAGAAATAGCAACTGAGCGGTAATGACGTTTGCGACTTCGTCGGTTATCGGCGACCCGAGGATGATGATCCTGTCCTTGAGAAGCCTGGAGAATATGTCGAACGAGCGTTCACCGCGCCCGGTTTGCTCGACGACGATGGGGATCAAGTTCATTCGCGGTACCCGCCCGTCTGCTGCACGCTGAGAGATACTACCCGTTTCCCTGTGGTCCAGCAACGCTCGACTTTTCCTCGACCGTTTGTACGTTGGCCTTCTCCACGACGCGGTCCAGCGCTCGCTCGCGCAGCATTTGCAAGCGGAGCCCCATTCGCGCCGAGGGATCCTGGTAGAGAGATTTCAACTGAGCCCCGGCGGAACCGGCGTGCTCGGCCTGGTGTTCGATCTCGTGATCGATCTCGTCTTCACCGACCTCGAGGCCCTCGCGCGAGGCGATCGCCTCGAGCAGCAGGTTGGCGCGTACCTGCTGACGGGCGCGCGGCTGCATCTCCTCGCGCAGCTGGGCGCGCACCTCGTTCTCCCGGCTGGCGGGCGGGCGGCGCGGCCCCATGCTGGCGAAAAACTCGCTGACCAGGCCGTCGGCCCGGCGATCGACCATCGCCTGGGGGACGTCGAACGGGTTGTTGTCGAGCAACAGGTCGACGATCGAGTTGCGGGCGCTGCCGTCGGCAGAGCGCACTGCCTGCGCCTCGAGCTCGGTGCGAACCTTGTCGCGCATCTCCTCGAGGCTCTCGAAACCGCCGTATGCCTTGGCAAAATCGTCGTCTAGCGGGGGTACTTCGCGAACCCCGATCCCCTTCACCGTAGCCGTGAAGCCGACCGTCTTGCCGGCCAGGTCGGCGTTGGCGAAGTCGTCGGGATAGGAGATCTCGAAGTCGCGACTCGCCCCCACCTGCATGCCGACCAAGTGGTAGCCGAGCTCCTGCGAATCCTCGCCGCCAACCTCGACCAGGCGATCGTCGCCCTTGCCGATCAAGCTGCCGCCGACCCGCGCCTCGTAGTCGACGGTAGCGATGTCGCCGCCCTCGACCTCGGTTCGAACCAGGATCGGCTCGACCCGGGCGGCCGACTGGCGCGCCTGCTCGAGGTAGCCGTCGACGTCTTCGTCGCCGATCGTGCGCAGCGGCCTCTCGACGGCGATGCCGTCATAGCTGCCGATTTCGAACTCGGGCTTGACCTCGACCGTCGCCGAGTAGCGCAGCGGCTGACCGGCCTGCGCCGCCGACTCGGTGGAGATCTCGGGCTGACCGACCGGATCGATCTTCTCCTGACGCAGAGCGTCGAGGAACGACTCCTGCACCAGTCGCTCGAACACCTCGGCGCGCACCCGATCGCCGGCAACCTTCTCGAGCACGGAGCGAGGCGCCTTGCCCTGGCGGAAGCCGCGCACGTTGGCGCTGCGCCGGAGGTCGCTAAACGCTCGATTGATTTCCTCGGTCACGTCCTCTGCCGGGATCTCGATCACCAGGCGCCGTCGCACCGAATCTACTGTTTCTACTTGCACGTTCGCCATTGGAATACCGTTTGATTCCCTATCCCAGGCGCCCCCCTCGTTCAAGATAAACCCTTTCCTAGCGGGGATTTCGGCGCGCCGCGTGGATTCTCCGGTGAGCCTAACCGGAAACCGATGGCCCCGCCACACCAGTGCCGGCCACTCGCGGCGGCGGCCGGCGGAAGGGCCTTCGCAGGCGGACACTTCTCATCTGGCTCATCACAAGCTCAGCCGCAGTGAGCCCCGCCGGCACGGAACTGGGCGGCCGACTCAAGACACGCGGCGCTTGCGGTCGCTGTCCTCGCGCAGGAACTGCTCGATCTCGTCGATGCGTTCGTCCGCGTCCTGATAACCGACGTCGATCAGCGCCTTGGTGTAGCTCGCATCGAACAGCAGATAGCTCATCAGGTCGGCGCTCTCGACGTTGGGGTCGCCGAGGCCGTCGAGCACATAGCGCAGCGCGCTCGGCATTTTGTGCGCCAGATCCCTGGCGATCAGGGCAAAGTCGACCGACGGGTGTACCGCGAGGGCCCTCACCGTGCGCATCGGCTCCGAGACATCGGACAGTGGCCCCTTGTGGGCTGCAATCAGCTCGTTCATTCGCTCGAGGTGGTCGATGTCGGCGTCGAGGTGATCGAGGAAGATGGCGTTTAGGAATACGCCACAGATCTGTCCGATCGGCGGCGGAGCGATCGAGGCGACGCCGCCGGCTGGGCGGCGTCCCATCTCGGCCCTCGACAGCGCCGCGGCGGAGGACTTGCAGCGAATTCCGATCGCCATGACCCGATCCGCGCCGAGGCGAATCGCCGGGCTCAACGGCGTCACCAAACGCAGGCCGCCGTCGCCGAAGAAGCAGTCGGCGCTGCCGGTATTCACCCGAACCGGCTGGAAGATGATCGGAATCGCCGCCGACGCGAGCACGTGATCGACTCCGAGACGAAGCGACAGGCAAATCCGCCGGCTCTTGCTCCAGGTCGGGTGGCCCTTGCGTCCCTGGATGAAGATGAAGCAGCGACCCGAGTGATAGCTGGTCGCAGTGATGGCGATCGCATAGACGTGCCCGCTGCGCACGGCGCGGTCGATTCCGCGCGGCGGCAGATGGGACGCCAGGAACTTGCGCAACGGCGTCGCGTCGAGCAGCGAGTGGACGCTGCCGCCGCCGATCAACCCGCCGAGGGCGAGGTCACGTGCCCACTGCGCCCCGGTGCCGGCCAGCGACAGGGCGTCGGTGCGAACGACGTTTTCCATCGCCAGCTCCGACCACAGCTCGGCGATGCGCACCGTCGACGCGCCGAAACGGGAGCTGGTCGCCGCCAGCATTGCGCCGTTGATGGCGCCGGCCGACGCGCCGGCAATGATCGGGAACGGCGACACACCGGCGCGCAGCGCCGGGATCTCTCCCAACCGACGCAAAACACCGGCCTGATAGGCGCCGCGGGCCCCTCCCGCGGTCAGCACCAGACCAACCTTGCTGCGGCCGTTCTCTCGCACCAGGCCCGCCAGTGCAGCAAGCCAGATGCCACGAACCGGCCCCCTGCCGACCAACCTGCGGCCGGGGGATCGCCACCACCCCTGCCCAAGAGATGAGCACCGTCTGCGACGAGCGCCGCAGATTCTTGCAGCTGCCGGCCGGTGTCGGCTGCCGCAGCGCGGTAGGGATGCGAGAGGGGGGACTCGAACCCCCACGGGTTGCCCCACTAGATCCTAAATCTAGCGCGTCTGCCAGTTCCGCCACTCTCGCGAGCGGTCGAGCACTAGCAGGGGGCGCGGGCGACTCGCAAGGTGCCCGACGGGAACGCAGAACCAGCCGAGTCGGTCCTTGCTCCCCCGCTGGAATCGTCGTACGAAAAAGGTTTGGGGACGCCCCACCGGCGGGCGTCGAACCACCACTGAGCAAGATTTTCGGAGGAACGAATGAGCACGATCGCTGACCTGTTGGGCGACGAGGCCGAGAGCCTCCTCGGCCATACTTGTAAGACCATCGACAAGTCGCACCTTCAGCTGCCCGGCGGTGACTTCGTCGACCGTGTGATGTCCGCAAGCGACCGCACCGTCCCGGTGCTGCGCAACCTGCAGTCGATCTTCGACCACGGTCGCCTCGGTGGCACCGGCTACGTCTCGATCCTGCCGGTCGACCAGGGGATCGAGCACACCGCCGGCGCGTCGTTCGCCCCCAACCCGGCCTACTTCGATCCGGACAACATCGTCAAGCTGGCGATCGAGGGCGGCTGTAACGCGGTCGCGACCACCCTCGGCGTGCTCGGCGCGGTCGCCCGCAAGTACGCGCACAAGATTCCGTTCGTGCTCAAGCTCAACCACAACGAGCTGCTCACCTACCCCAACACCTTCGACCAGATCATGTTCGCCAGCGTGCAGCAGGCGGCGGATCAGGGCTGCGCCGCGGTCGGCGCCACCATCTACTTCGGCTCCGAGGAGTCGGGGCGCCAGATCCAGGAGGTCAGCGCGGCCTTCCAGGCGGCGCACGAGCTCGGCATGGCGACCATCCTGTGGTGCTACCTGCGCAACGGCAAGTTCAAGAAGGACGGCGTCGACTACCACGTCGCCGCCGACATGACGAGCCAGGCAAACCACCTCGGCGTCACCATCGAGGCCGACATCATCAAGCAGAAGCAGCCCGAGAACAACGGCGGCTTCACCGCCATCGACTTCGCCAAGACGCACAAGCTGGTCTACGACGAGCTGACCACCGACCACCCGATCGATCTCACCCGCTACCAGGTTGCGGGCTGCTACATGGGCCGCATGGGCCTGATCAACTCGGGTGGCGCCTCCGGCAGCAACGATTTCGCCGACGCGGCCAAGACCGCGGTGATCAACAAGCGCGCCGGCGGCACCGGACTGATCTCGGGCCGCAAGGCGTTCCAGCGTCCGATGGAGGAAGGCGTCAAGCTGCTCAACACCATCCAGGACGTCTACCTCGACGACTCGATCACCATCGCCTGATTCATTGGGGGCGCGGGCGCCGCGACGGTCGCCCGCGCCCCGGTGAGCCATGACGCTCGAATCCACCGCCTTCGTCTTCCCGGGGCAGGGCTCGCAACAGGTCGGCATGGGCGCCGACCTGCTGCGCGATCACGACGAGGCTCGAGAGCTCTTCGCCCTCGCCGACCGCACCCTCGGCTTCGCTCTGTCGAAGATCATCCTCGAGGGGCCCGAGGAGGAGCTGCGCCGCACCGAGAACACGCAACCGGCGATCCTGCTGGTCAGCGTCGCACTCTACCGGGCCCTCGGCCTCGAGCCGGCGATGGGTGCCGGGCACAGCCTCGGCGAGTATTCAGCAGTCGTCGCCAGCGGCGCGCTCGATCTCGGCGACGCCCTGTCAATCGTGCACAAGCGTGGCCGCTACATGCAGGAAGCGGTACCGGTCGGCGAAGGGGCGATGGTCGCCGTGCTCGGCGTCGACGAGGACAAGTTGCGCGCGGCGATCGAGGAAGCGGCGGGAGCCGTCGAGGTCGCCAACCACAACGCTCCCGGCAACATCGTCATCGCTGGCGAGCGCTCGGCGACGCTGCGCGCCGCCGAGCTCGCCGGCGGCAAGAGCCGCGAGGTTCCGGTCAGCGCCCCGTTCCACACCAGCTTGATGCAATCCGCCGAGGACCGGCTGCGCGCCGACCTCGACGCAGCCCCCTTCGCCGACGCCCGCTTCCCGATCTACAACAACGCCGACTCGGCGCGGGTCACCGCCGCCGAAGAGATCCGCGACGGCCTCAAGCGCCAGGTCACGCGCTCGGTGCTGTGGACCGACCTGGTGCGCAAGATGGCCGCCGACGGAGCACAGAGCTTCGTCGAGATCGGCCCGGGGAAAGTCCTCACCGGCTTGATCCGCCGCATCGAGCGCGGCGCAGCGCGACACAACGTGCTCGATACCGAGTCAGTCGCAAGCGTGCGCGACGCGATCGCCGACGGCACCATCCTCTCTAGCTCTGCGAGCTAGAGAGGATGGCTCCCCCGCCCCTCGGCACCTGTGTCGGCTCTCCTTGCGGGAGAGGCCGCGCGGCCTGTCCTCCGTAGCTCGCAGAGCGAAGGGGGAAGCGCGGGTGAGGGGGATGAGATGACCGAGCGCTAGGAAGGCTCCGACTTTCCTCAACACTTCGAATTACCCCCGCTTCAGGTAGTGGGTCAGTTTGGACCTCGGGAACTAAACTGAGCCTCGCTGGGCTCGGTCATCCGAGGGGCCCTCACCCGGCCTCCGGCCGACCTCTCCCACGGGGAGAGGCATCTGAATTCCCTTCTCCCTGTGGGAGAAGGGCAGGATGAGGGTCCCTCGAATGGGGGCGAAGCCCCACCAATGTATCTTCAGAGCGTTCCACGACGTCCCGGTCGCGGTCGAAACGCTTCGAACGCTCTCCCAGTTTCAAACTGACCCACTACTCCGCTTCACGCCGTGTTGCCCCGCCAGGGGGCGGCTGGTACGAAATTACTCTTGACGCAAAACGGCGCGGCCAATTCGGCCGGCCGACATACTCGGAGGTGTCCGTCGTGCACATCACGATGGTGAAGAAACGCAAGCTCGACGGTTCGGACTGCCGCAAGTGCGCCCAGGCGACCGATCACCTCGAGGCCAAGGGCCTGATCCAGCACATCGACGCCGTCGTGTGGGCGGTCGAGGGAGATCCGGCGAGCGAGGGAATGAAGCTCGGGTCCAAGCACGGAGTCGATCTCGCCCCCTTTTTCGTCGTCCGTGGAGACGACGGCACCGAAGAGGTCTACACCAGCGTCATGCGGCTCATCAAAGAGCGGCTCGGCTAGACTGACGGGTCGACGCGCCGAACCTCCTCGCCGCGACGATCGCGACGAGGAGAATCCGCGCCTGCATCCGCTGCTGTTGTGGCTTACCCCTTGTGCTCGGTTTCGAGCTTGGCGATCGGCTTGTCGGTGAACAGGTAGTCCTTGAGCTCCTTTGAGAAGGTGGAGTCCTGCCGCCGGATCCACTCGAGCACCATCGCCGCGTGCTCCTTTTCCTCGTCCCGGTTGTGAGCGAGGATCGCTTTTAGAGCCTCGTCCTTGCAGGCGTCGACCCGCTGGTTGTACCAGTCGACCGCCTCGAGCTCCTCCATCAGCGACTGGATCGCGCGATGCATGTCGCGCGTCTCGTCGGACAGATCTTCGACCTGTTCGTGAAACCCTTCGTTGGCCATTCTGCTTCCTCCCTACTCGCGAAGTGAACCGCCCGCTAGGAGCGGTCGCCGCTCCGAGTATGCCGGCGAACGGACGGCACGGTCAATTGCGCCGCGACACCAACGGCGCCCCGGTTCGATCAGGCAACGACGCGAATACCATACAGGCGACGGATGTCGACCAGCGGCGTGTCCAGGTGCTGGTCAAACTGCGACCAGGGCCAGCGATCGGCCATCCGGCAACAGCGCCAAAGCGTGAGCGGCACCAGACGCAGCATGCGAGCCGCGGTCGAAACGATCGCGCCCCAGCCGAGCGTCTCGTAGATCTCCTGCGACTCCGGCAAACGGTAACCCGCCATCAGGCCCAGGCCCCCCGTGGTGCCGAAGAAGCTCCAGATCTTGACGATCCCCTCGTCGGTGAGATCGGTCGAGCAGCCGAACACGACATGCGCCGCATCGTGACAGCGAAAGAACTCGCGAGCCGCCTCCGACATCCCACGCCCCGTCACCAGATGGTCGCGGCTGGCGTAGTACTCGCGAAGCCCCTCGGCCAGCGTGATCGTCGTGCCTGGTCGCGTGTACTCGAGCATCGAAACTGCCTAACATGCTTTTGCGTCAGCTACGGCCGGGGATGCGCTACTCAGATAGGCAACGCGTAGACTACGCCGAGATGGTGACTGTTTCCAGCTCCACTCTCGGCGCGGGTTGCATTGCGTCGGCCGCGTCGCCACGCTGAGATGATGTTTCTGCGTGCTCGCCTGGGCAGTCTGGTGTGCGCGATCGTCGGCCTGGCCGCTTCTGCCTCGGTTGCAGCGCCCTGCCCCGGCGTTGGCGGCACGGTGGTGACGTCGCTGTTGCCGCCATCCGGGAGTGACCCGGTCGAGGTCACCGTTTCCGGAGCCCTGCTCGTGCCTTCCTGCGACCTCGGCGCGGGACTGGCCGAGTCGTACCAGGCGACGCTCAGCTGCGACGGCAGTGGGCCCTGCAACGCCGAGCACCCTGGGCTGGCGCCCGGGGAATGGGTACACCGCATCTCGATCGGCGACGCCGAGCAGACCCGGCAGCGGCAAGCGCGGCGCGCCCTGGTGCTCGACGCATCCGCGGGCTCGTACGAACACGCCTGGACCATCTATCGCCAGGGATTCGAAGTGAGCAACACCGAAGACGCGGTCGATTGCGAGGGCTGCCTGCGCCGGGCGATCGACCTCGCCAACACCGCACAAGGGCCGTCACTGATCTTCTTCGACCCGGCCACTGCCGGAGATATCGTCGTCAGCGAGGCGCTACCGGCGGTGACCGCGGACGGCGTGACCATCGACGCCGTCGACAACGACGGCGTGCCCTACCGCCGCACGATCGACGGCAACGGACTCTCGCAGGCGGCGCTGCGCATCACCGGAGCGTTCAACCAAGTCGTCGGACTGCGCATCATCAATGTCGGCGGCGACGCCGACATGCTGCTGATCGACGGCCCGGGCGCCAACGGCAATCGCATCGAGTCGGTGCAAATCGTCGGCCGCGGCCTCGAAATCTGCGAGCGACTCGGCGAAACGGGGTGCGTCGTCGACCGCCAGTGCGTCGTCCCCACCCGCATCATCCCGCGCGGCGACTGCGGCGACGACGGCATCGCGGTGCGCGACTCGGCGGGCCAGTCCGAGATCAACGTCCTCTACGACGTCGACGTCTCCGGCGCCTTCGACAAGGGCATCAAGGTCTCCGAGGGCGGCGTGGTGCGGGTCGAGAATAGCTGGGTCCACGGCAACGCCGACGGCGGGATTCAAGCGACCCTGGAAGGCAACCTGATCGCAGTCCGCAACCGCTCCGAAGGCAACCGCGGCACCGCCGGAGCCAACGGTATCGCCGCCAACGGCGCGCGCATCGACGGCAACGTCGCATCCATCGTTGCCACCCGCGGCAACCTCGCGCGCGACAACGCGCTGCGCGGCATCTCGGTGCGCTCGCTGTCACAGGCGACGCTGCGCGACGACTTCGTCTGCGGCAACGGCACGGCAGGCACCGACGCCGGCGTCGGCCTCGCCCTGCTCGACGCCGCCGGTTTCTCCGGCGTAGCCGAGGTCAGTGGCGTCGCCCTGGTCAACAACGTCGACGCCGGCGTGCTGGCAATGGGCGACGCGCAGGGCAACTTCGGAAGCGAAACCCCCGGCCGCAACGCCTTCGCCTTCAACGGCGCCGCGAGCAACCTCACCGAGCCAACCAATTTCCGCAATCTCTCGAGCCAGCCGATGTCGGCTCAGGGCAACCACTGGGAGTCCTGCGAACCCGGCTACGTCTGCAACATCTTCAAGGTGGCGCTGGAAGACATCTACGCGCCGGACGCCGCCGTGGACCCGATCCCAGCGCGCCCGACCTCGGTGCAAAGGGCGCCGGTGATCAGCGAAATCGTTCCCAGCTCCGCCCGCGCCGGCGACCTGGTCTGGATGTTCGGCGAAAACTTCGACGCCATCGGCTTCGCCGCCGAGGACAGCGACTGCAACGGCCCCGACCGCCCCTGCTCGGCGGCCGACGCCAACTGCATCGTAATCGACCGCCAGCCGGCCCAAATCGTCGCCGCGACACCGACAATGCTGGTGTTCAGAGCCCCGTTCACCTGCGTCGAGCCAGTCAAGCTCCTCGCCCGCACCCGCCATTCCCGCGGCGCGGCACGGGCGAGCTTTTGCGGGTACTGATCAAAAGTACACCACGGGTGAACACGGATGGACACGGTGACCGGACAGAGATGTCACCACCCTCTCTCCCTTAAGCAAAAAACTAAAGCGCCGACAGGCGCCCCGGCCACGATGATCACCAACCTCTTTCCTTAGCTCCTTTGCTCCTTCGCTCCTGCTATGGCGATGCCTGTCAAGTCACGCAGTTGCGTGGTGGGAGATAACCCTTGGTTGGGTTGCATAAGAGACGGTGAGACAACTGGGGCGATCAGGA
>JAUIGL010000108.1 GCA_030430165.1 bacterium
GCAGCGTCTCGAGCTGGCGCCGCGACAGGTTTTCGAAGGCGAGGGCGTTGCCGATCTGCTTGGCGTAGTCGTCCCAGTCGGTCGAGAGCAGCTTGTAGCCGCCTTCGCCGCGCGCCGCCATGGCGGCGACCTGAGTGCCTGGGTAGGGAACCATCACGCCGATGATCGGTCGCTCCGGGTTGAGCTTGACGGCGAAGTCGATGGTGCGCATCGCCGAATCCCAGGTCTCGTGCGGATGACCGATGATCATCAGGCCTTCGATCGGCAGGCCCGCTTCGCGGGCGGCGTTGCGCGCGACCATGACCCGGTCCATGGTCGAGCCTTTCTGCATCCGCTTCATGATGTCCGGGTCGCCGGTCTCGATGCCGAGCCCGCAGATGAAGCAGCCGGCGGCCTTCATCTTCTCGAACATGTTGCGGTCGACCGTGTTGACGTGGGTCTGCGCCGACCAGCGCAGATGCTTGCCGATGTCGGCCGCGATCATTGCGTCGAGCAGCTGGTGGGTGCGCTCGGGCTTGGCGGTGAACAGCTCGTCGCACATGTAGAGCTCTTTGCCGCCGCGGCTGATGATCAGCTGCAGCTCGGTGATGACGTCGTCGATCGGGCGCGGTCGCACGGCGCGGCCGTTGGGGTTCGCGCAGAAGTTGCAGTTGTAGGCGCAGCCGCGCTGAGTCTGGAACAGGTAGCGCTCGGATTTCGGCAGAAGATCCCAGGCGGGCAGGGGCAGCGCGCCGAGGTTCATTTCCGGAGTCCGCGGCGGCGTGCGCCGCGATCCGTCGCCGTCGCGCAGGCAGAGTCCGGCTACTTGTTCGAGCGACGAGCCGCTGTCGAGCGCGGCGATGGTCTCGGCGAAGGTGTGCTCTCCCTCGCCGATCGCGACCATGTCGAAGGCGGGGAACTCGGCGAGGGTCTGCTCGGGCAGAACGCTGACGTGAACGCCGCCGACGATCGTCGGCATCGACGGCGACCAGGCCTTGACCATCTTGGCGACCCTGGCCGCCGGCTTGACCTCGTTGGTGAACGCGGTGAAGCCGATCAGATCGGGATCGAAGCGCTGCGCCCGCTCGAGGATCTCTTCGTAGCCGAGTCGCTCGAACTTGCCGTCGACGATCTCGACCTCGACCCCCGGGTGCTGTCGCGCCACCGATGCCAGGCTGGCGAGCCCCAGGCGGGTGAAATTGGGGGTGTCGTACTCGTCCACCCGTTGGTGCGGCGGGGCGTTGACCAGGAGGACTCGCATCCCCGGTATATTCCCCGGAATCGCCCTGCAGGTGCAAGCCGTTTTCGGTAGGGACGTTGGTTCCGTTCGAATTGCCAACGACGCCGCAGCGCGAATTGCCGCCGATCCGGGAGGCTCAACGCTCGCATTGGTGGGACTCCGTCCTCATCTGAGGGGCCCTCATCCTGCCCTTCTCCCACAGGGAGAAGGGAATTCAGTGCCTCTCCCTGTGGGAGAGGTCGGCCGACTCGTCCACCGAAGCTCGAAGAGCGTAGGTGGAAGGCCGGGTGAGGGTCCCTCGGATGACCGAGCGTAGCGAGGCCCAGATAATCTCCGTCTGATGGAAACTCACCCGCAACGCAGCGGGCAGGGCGAGAATCGCCGCGACCAACCCCAAAAGACCGGGCTGGATCAGGAAGCGCGGTCGGCGATGCCGGTGGCGCCGCAGGTCTTGGCGAGCACGGCGGCGACGCGATCGGCGGCGCGGCCGTCCCAGAGATCGGGTCGCGCGGCCGGCGCCGGCTCGGCGTCGAGCGCGCGCTCGATTTCCCTGTGAACCCGATCGGGCTTGGTGCCGACGACGCGATTGCTGCCGGTGTCGACGGTTGCCGGCCGTTCGGTGTTGTCGCGCAGGGTGAGGCAGGGGACGCCGAGGTAGGTGGTCTCCTCCTGCAGCCCTCCGGAGTCGGTGAGAACCAGCTGGGCGCCTTGCAGCAGCGACAGCATGTCGAGGTAGCCGAGCGGCTCGGTGACGTGCAGGCCGGGAACCGCGGCCAGCGTCGCACCGAGGCCGGAGGCGTCGAGTCGGGCGCGGGTGCGCGGGTGTACCGGGAAGACCAGCGGCAGCCGTCGCGCCGCTTCGGCGAGAGCGCGCAGCAGCGGACCGAGGGCGACCTGGCGGTCGACGTTGGACGGGCGGTGCAAGGTCAGGATGCCGTAGCGCTCGGGGAGGCCGAGTCGCTCGGCGGCGCGGCGTTGCGCGGCGCGCTCGCGGAACCGGACGAGGGTGTCGATCATCACGTTGCCGACATGGTGGATCGAGCGCGGCGGCCGGCCTTCGCGCTGGAGATTCTCGATCGCCTTGGGCTCGGTGGTGAAGAGGATGTCGCTGACCGCGTCGACGACGACGCGGTTGAGCTCTTCCGGCATCGTGTCGTCGAAGCTGCGCAGGCCGGCTTCGACGTGAGCCACCGGAATTCCCAGCATCGAGGCCGAGAGCGCGCCGGCCGCGGTCGAGTTGACGTCGCCGACGACGACCACCAGGTCCGGCGCCAGCTCGCGCAGGACGCGCTCCAGCTCGACCATCATCTTGCCGATCTGCTCGGCCTGGCCGCTCCCTTCGACCGACAGGCTGACGTCCGGCGACGGCAGCTCGAGCTCGCTGAACAGGCGCTCGGACATCGCCGGATCGCGGTGTTGACCGGTGTGGATCAAAAGCGGCGCGAAGGTGTCGGACCGCGCGCGCTGCGCCGTCAGCAGCGCCGCCATCTTGACGAGATTGGGCCGCGTGCCGACGATGTTGGCTACGCGAATCAACGCAACGCCCGCAGCCGGCCGCCGTGCTCGCCGAGCTCGAGGCAGATCCCGTCTGCCGCGCGACAGATCTGCATGGAGGCCCCCCCTGGCCCTGCGCAGCTCAGAGCTGCGCGCTTGGCGGATCCTCCGCCGCTTCTCCGTCGTCGGCTGGCTCGTCCGATCCGGGAGCGGGCGGCTCCGGCTGTGTCGGGGGTGCCTCGACTTTCGGGACCGACCCTTTGCAAGCGTCCGCCGCTGCCTTGGCGAGCCCGTCACACCCCGACTTGCCGTCGGTCGCCGCCTTGGCGTAGCTGCGCATCGGTTCGTCACCGTTCTTGAGCCCATCGATACCGCCGCCGTAGTGCGCGACCCGCGCGATCTGCATGCGGCACTCTTTGTCGGCGCCGGGAGGGTCTTTGATCTTGGCGCAGAGCGAAGCGTCGAGACTCACCAGCGCGCGGCAGAAACCCTCCATCTGCCCGGCCGGGCACTTGTCGGGGTCGCTGCTCAGGGCGGCTTCGCGGATGGCGTCGCAGTGGGCGGCCATTGCCGATTCGCCTTTGCACTTTTCGTAGTCCTCGGCGGTGAACACGAACCCGCGCCCCTTCGGCTCGGAGCGGAGCTCCTGGAACATGGCAACGGTCGTCGCGCAGGCGACGCCGGGGTCCTCCAGGAGCTCGCCGCACGGCGCGTCCGAATTGAGCGCCACTGCGCCGCAGGTGACGAGCGGTTCCATCGTTTCGAAGGCGTTGGGCCACGGCCAGCTCGAGCCCTTGCCCGTTCCGTCCTGGGCCGCAGAAGTCCAGGTTTCGCAGTCGGCCTCGGTCCAGGTCGCACCGCCGGACTCGTCCTCACCCTGTTCCTCGGCGATCGCCACCGCGAGCAGTCCGAAGCTGAACAGCCCTGCTGCGAAAATGGTACGCCAGTACGAAATGTTCATGTTCCCCTCCTGACTCTCCGCTCGGCGGCGAGCTCTTTCTCCGGCCGAGACCCGTCCACGTAACAACAGGCGAGCGCGGCTCGTCAAACGATTCTTTTCGGTGCGGTCGATTTCGCCTTACCTCAGTCCAGCGGCGCGAGCAGATGCTCGAACGGGCGGGGCGGCGCCGCGGTCGGCTCGATCGGATTGGGGTGGACGATGCCGGATTCTCGGCTGACGTGGCCGATCAGCTCGCCGCCGCGGTTGATCCAGGAATCGGTGGCCTCGACGTGCTCTCGCAACGCGTCCGGCGTCGCGTCGAGCCAGGCCAGGGCCTCGGCCTGCGGCATGCAGTCGGCGACCAGCGACCGGCACTCGGCGACCCGCGCCTCCCATTGCGCTCGGTCGAGAAGGGTGGACGAAGGCCGCGGGCAGGGCGCCTTCATGCCGATCAACATCAGCATCAGGCCCTCGAAGCTGAATGCAGGGTCGCCGACCTCGTAGTGGAGATCGCCCTCTTTGTGCCACGGCCCGTCGCGGGTGAACCGGTCGATCAGTGGCTGCATGCCGGAGACGTCGGCGGTGGCCCGGCATTCATTCCAGAACGAAGAGTCGCTGCGGTGGTTGAATCGGTAGTGCAGGGCGAGGAACCAGCGCAGGAAGTCCCAGTGGCCGCCCATGCTGCGATTGGCGAAATCGCGGTCGGCGTCCGCGTCGTCGGAACCGCGTAGCGCACCCAACAGGTAGGCGATTTCGAGAATCACCATGTGCAACGCGGTCGACTGGAGCGGCTCGACGAAGCCGTACGAGTTGCCGATGGCAATGGTGTTACCCTTCCAGAAGTCGCGATGGCGGCCGCTGCGAAAGCGCACCGTGCGCAGATTGCGGATGCCGGGGTTCTTGGCCTGGATCTCCGCCGCCGCCTCGTCTTCGGTCTTGTGTGCCGATGAGTGGACGTAGCCGCGGTGGTCCTCGCCGCGAACCGGAATGCGCCAGCACCAGCCGGCGTCCATCGTTTCGGCGGTCGTATAGGGCGCGATCTCGCCGCACTGGTCGAGCTCGCCGACGATCGCCCGGTCGGCGAACAAGCTCGACGCGTAGCTGACGAACTCCGAGCCGAGGGCTTTCTCCATCAGCAGTGAGCGAAATCCGGTGGCGTCGATGTAGAGATCGGCCCGCAGTTGGCGCCCGTCGGCGAGCTCGAGCCGGTCGATCGCCCCGTGGTCCGCCGTCGGCACCGCTGCGACCACTTCGGCGTCGACGTGATGCAAGCCGAGCTTCCTGGCGTGGCTCGCCAGAAACGCGACCAGCGGCTGGTTGTCGAGGTGGTAGGCGAGCTTCATCTGCGGCAACAGCGAGATCGGCTGCGCCGCCGCGCCGCCGACCACCGGCGCGCGGCCCGAACGCATCATCATCCCGGCGACCGACTGGTTGTCGAGGTTGCCGTCGTGGGCGAACGCCTCGAGCGCGGCGGTGGCGCCGAACGGGTAGTCGAAGGAGTACTCCCCCGGTGCGCCCCATTCGAAGCGGATGCCCAGCTTCCAGGTCGGCCGGACTTCCCGGTAGAGATCGACGATGTCGATGCCGAGGCGCTGGTGCAGGAAGGGCGGCATCAGGGTGGTGGTCGCCTCGCCGACGCCGATGATCGGAATCTTGCTCGATTCGACGAGGGTGACCTCGATGTCCGGTCGGTCGCGGCGCAGCGCGATGGCGCTCAGGTAGCCCGCGGTGCCGCCGCCGACGATGAGGATCCGTTCGACGGGTTTTGGGCCTTTGGCGGCGTTCATGCTCGAATCGGGCGGCGCCTCGCTGGGCCCCAGTTCGCTTGCTCCCGCCTGCCGCTGCGCACCTTGCGGCGACGAAGGCGGGTTGCGGGCGGAGCTCAGAAGGCTTGCTTGCGGGCTCTCGTGTCGATGGCGTGCGGTGGGCGAACGACGGTCCACCGCTTGAGCACTTCGGTGGTTTCCGGCTTGTTCTCGCCCAGCATGGCGAACAGCGAACGGGCGATGGCGATGTGCTCCTTGCACTCGAAGCAGCGCGAGCGTTGGCCGAACAGATCGCCCTGGGCGATGAAGTTGCGAATCGGACTGAACCCGCAGTACGGCTTGTTCCAGCAATCGGCGCACATCGGCTGCGCGTCGAGGAGTGACGCCGCGGCGACGGCGCGCACCGTCGGTTGCTCGACGATCGCCCCGATCGCGATCTCGCCCACACGACCGATCGCGAACGTCTCTTCGCCGCTGCGCGCTTCGTCGCAGGGGAAGATGGTGCCGTCGACGCCGTAGGCGAGCTGGCTGGTGCCGGCACCGTACGGAGATTGGATGTCGACGATGCCGGGATCCTCTTCCGAGAGGATCTTGATCAGGAAGATGGTCGCCATGCCCTCGGCGAGATCGACCCCCTTGCGGTTGAGATCGACGATGTAGTCGAGGGTGTCGCGGTAGAAGTCGGCGTACTCGTCGGCCGTGTAGCCAATGCTCTGCCAGGTCTCGGCGTCGTAGTCGCTGGCTTCGATCGGCTGCAGGTGGATCCGCTGCATGCCTCGCTGCACGTACTCGTCGACCACTTCGCGCGCTGCCCCGATGGTGGCGCGGGTGACGGCGACCCGTCCCTCGACGTGCCACTGCTTGGGGTCTCGCTGGAGCTCGACATAGCGGCGGTTGAAGTACTCGATCCAGCGCACGGTGTCGGCGTGCGTGCTGCCGCCGAAGTGTTTCTGGTTGGCGTCGTGCACGGCGGCCGGCCCGTCGAGTCGGGTGCAGACCAGCACTTCGTTGGCGATCAGCCACTCGGCGATTTCCTCGGTCATCGCCGTCAGGTTGGTCTGCACGCTGAACACCAGCTTCTTGCCGGTGGTCTGCTTGTTCTGGGTCTGCGCCGCCTCGACGAAGCGCTGCAGGGTTGCGAAGTTCTCGAGCGGCTCGCCGCCGGCTCCCTGGAACTCGAACGACATCGCCGGCGACATCCCGGCGAGGGCAAAGTCGACGATCTGCTCGGCGGTTTCGGTCGACATGTTGGCCGCGCCGTCGTTTTGGCTGAGGGTGACGACGTGGACGTGCGGACCGCGGCGCACGTGTCGATTGCGCTGCGCCATCTTGGTCGCGAAGGCGTCGAGGTCGAGCCCGTCGCGGAGGAAGCCCTTGCCCTGAAACTCCTCGAAGCGCGGATGGCCGGTGCCGACCTCGCCGCTGAGCAGTTGGCTGAGCTCGTCCGCCGACAGGATCGCCCAATCGCCGGCGTCGTTGGTGACGATGTGGCGGTCGCCGAGCTTGCCCCAGCGGAAGAAGCCGAGGTTGTCGGTGTCGAGCGCGGTCGTCTGGATCTCGACGCTTTGCTCGGCCATTACGAATCGGTGTCCAGGGCCGCCTGCCGGCGTCGCGCGATGGTCTCGTGCAGGACGTGGTTGGCGAAGGCGTGGACGATCATCTTGGGATCGTAGTCACCGACATCCGTGAATTCGGCGTCGAAAGACCCCTCGCCCTGGCTCACTTCGATCTTGGCGACTTCGGAGTAGGCGTCGACGGCGGCTTGCAGCGCGTCTTCCCGGTAGAGAGTGGCGTCGAACGCAACCCGCTCACCCATCTTTGGAGTCCGGATCCGTCGAAGACTGTCCGTCTCCGTGCTTCTCTTCCCAGGGCACCATGATCTCGAGCGGATCCTCGAGCAGCTCTTCGGACTCGAGCTCGGCGAGCAGGTCGTCGACCGACGGCGCCGAGGTGGCGGCGCGCAGCGCGGCCGCGGTGTAGTACTCGCGGATGCGCGAAGTCGACTGCGAGAGCTTGTTGCGCAGGGTCTGCGCCAGCAGCTCGTTGGCGAACTCACCGGCCAGGGCGTCGAGCGCCTCGGGGGAGGCGGCCTCCTGCGCCGTCAAACGAACACCGACGCGGCCCTCTGCGGGCCGCGTCAGGTATACGTAGCAACGGTCGATGAAGAGATAACAAGCGCCGTATACGGCATCGATTGGGTACGCGGACTCGTCCAGATCGAACGAGATGTGATCCGGTCCCAGTTGAAACCCGAGGCGCGACTGCGCCGCGCCCTCTTCAGCACTCACGATTAGCGGAGTCCGCGATCGCCCGATTGCTCGGCAGCGCTGAGGCGCTCCGCGTGCGGCACGAGAGAGGCGACGACAGTGCGATCGCGTTTCTCGTTGCCGGCCAGCGTGTGTGCGAGGGCCGCCACCGCTTGCGCGAGACCTTCTTCCGTCTCCAAGTCGCCGACGCCGCCGTTCATCACGACGAGGTCGAAGTTCCTCGTGTAGACGAGGCCGTTGGGGCTGCCGTCGTTGCGGAAGACATGGACTCGGCTCTGCCGACCCGCCTTGTTCTCGAGGGTCACGACGCACGATCCGCCGACTGCACCGGAGAGTGCCGAGAGCGTCCAGCCGTGGCCGAGCGAAGAGCCGACCTTCAGTGGCGAGAGCAGCTGCCACGGTGCCTTGGCTTCGACGTCGGTATTGGGGCCGCAATCGAGCTCGCGGTCGCCCTCGGGCGAAATCGGCAGCGCCTCGATGTGGTCGTTGCCCTCAATGCCCGCCTTGGTTACGTCTTCGCTGGAGGATTTGCGCACGGCGCCTTGCGCCACGCCAGTCGCCAGTACAACTGCCGCACCGGCAGCGATCTTCCCACCCAGTTCTCGTCGCGAAAGCATGTGATTCCTCCTTGATGATTCTAACGCTGCTACCACAGCTGTCGCGGCGGACGCAATCCTTAATCCCCTCGGCGCGGCAAGGGCGAGTCTTCTCTCCCATCGGTCGTGTTGCGGTGATTGCCCTGTCGCCGCGCGTGATTGCCGGGCGCCCGGCGGCGATCAATGGCCGAGGCGCGGGTCTCGTTCTAAAACCTCCAGTTTTCGAGGGTTTACCGGCCGCGAAGCCGGCGGTGGGGCGGGCTCGGCTGAGGATTCTACCTATCGCGGATGACCGAGCACTACATTTGCGCTTGGCCGGGTGCGTTCTGGGTGTACATTTCCAGGCGAGGCAAGGTGTCATGACTATGTCGAATTTGAGTGTCCTGGTGGTGGACGATCAACCCGAGATCCTGACGATCACCGAGTACGCCCTGAGCAAGGCGGGCTATGACGTCGCGACCGCCTACAACGCGCGCCGTGCTCTGCGGCTGGTGCGGCAGCGGCACTTCGACCTGATTCTCACCGACCTCGCCATGCCGGACATCGGCGGCGACGAGCTCATCAAGGATTTGCGTGAGCTGCCGCACACCAACGGCACGCGCATCCTGGCGGTCACCGCGCACCAGGGTTCGTCGATCGCCGCGGCGGCGGTCGCCAACGGCTGCGACGGCGTGATCCTCAAGCCTTTTACGGGCTCCCAGCTGCGCGAGCGCATCGCTCAGTACGTCGAGAAATGGGGCCTCGTGCCTCGCTCCGCTGGCGAGCGCGAAGCGCGCTGATCTCGCCGCAGTAAGCTCAACCGGCGCCGACCAGCGCCGCAACGTCGGCGCTGATGCCGGCTTCGATCTCGTCGAGAACGTGCCCTCGTGCCCGTTTTCGCGTGCCGAGGAAGGCGGGGCGCGGCAGCGCCGTCAACTGTTTCGTCTGCTCGCGCGCGGTGTTTTCGAGAACGTCGCCTGACACCACCTGATCGAGGAAGCCGGCGTCGACCGCGGTCGCCGGTTGGTAGAGGTTGGCGTGGACGGTGGCGCGCAGGAAGTGTCGTTTCGACAGGCGCTCGCGCGCATGCTCGATCAGAAACAGCGGCGTCGTCATGCCGATGGCGACTTCGTTGAAGCCGATCTTGGTCGTGCCTTCGCTGCCGATCCGCAAGTCGGCCGCCAACAGCAACACCGCCCCCATGGCGAGGGCGTGACCGCTACAGGCGATCACTACCGGCGCCGCAAAACGCCCCAGGCGCAGCGCCAGCCGACCGCCGCCCTCGATCATCTCGCGCGCCTTGGCAGGGTCGCCGCCGCTCATCACCTTGAGGTCGAATCCGGCGGAGAAGCAGCCCTCGCGGCCGATCAGCAGAACCCCCAGATCCTTGTCAGCTGCCTGGTCGAGTGCTTGGCCGATTGCGTTGATCATCGACGGGCTGAGCGCGTTTGCCTTGCCGTCGTCGAGGCGAATGACGGCGATCGTGTCGTCTACTTCGACAGTAACTGCTTCGGACATTGCTGAAATCTCCTCTTTTCCCGATATGTCGGCAGCCTCGGCCTGGAGCGCGACCATGACCCAGGGCGGGGTGGCGCCGCAAGCGCGGCGCTGCCGCTCTGCTGAGATTGGCAATGCCGCGGCAGATGTTCGGCGCTATCATTGGTGCGTGCAAGTCGACCCGCAACAAGAGATCGAGGCTCGAGAGATCGAGCTGCTGACGGCGCGGGTTCGCGCCGGTCTGGTGGTCTGGCTCGGCGCGGCGATCGTCTTCGTTGCCAGCGATCTGGTCTTGGGTTTGGCCCAGCCGGCGGTGGTGCACCTGACTCGTCTTTCCAATCTGGCGGCGATCGCCGGATACCTGTACTTGCGCCGGCCGCGTCAGCGCTGGCAGATCGAGGCGGCCGCGGTTTCGGTCATGTTGGTCGGCATCGCCGTGTTGTCGCTGTGCGTGGCGGTGCTGCCGGACTCGGCGGCCGCGCTCATCCTGCTGAGCGTCATGGTCCTCGGCTCGGCGACGGTGCTGCCGTGGAGCTTTCGATGTCAGGTCACGGTCGCCGTGGCGGCCGCGGTCGGCATGGTGTGCGCGGCGATCTGGGTGTCTGCCGAGGTTCGGCAGTCGCTCTCCAATCCTCTGCTCGGGGTATTCATCAGCTTTGGCGCCTCGATCTATATCGCCAAGATCCTCGAGGAGCAGAGGAACGCGACCAACCGGGCGTTCGCCACCGCGCAGGCGGACGCCCGGGTGTCGAGTGCGTTGGCGCGGGTCGGTCGCGAGCTGATCGAGTCGCTCGACGAGCCGGCCCTGTTGCGCCGGTTGTGCTCGCTCACCCGCGAGGTCATGGGTTGCGCCGCGAGCTACACTTTCCTGGTCGGCGAAGATGGCAGCGTCACCGCGGTGGCCGGCGACGGTTGCACGGACGACGAGTGGGAGGCGATGCGCCGCGCCAATGTCCCGAGCAGCTCGCTGGCGCCGCTGCTCGCGCAGTTGCGCAACTCGGGGTTCGCACACGTCGATCTCTCGGACGCGAGCTGTGAGATGATCGTCGGCCGAGTCCACCCGGGCGATTCGCTCACCCTCGGGATCTACTTTGCGCTACGCAAGGGCGAGGAGCTGGTCGGGTTTCAGGCAGCGGCGTTCCGGCGAACCCACCGCGCGCCGACATTGTACGAGGGGCGCCTGGCTCGCGGGTTGTCTGACCTCGCTTCACTGGCACTGCAGAACGCTCGCCTGCTCAAGGAGCTGGAGAACGCCAACCGCGTGCAGGGCGACTTCCTGGCGAACATGTCGCACGAGCTGCGCACGCCGCTCAACGTGATCATGGGCTACTGCGAGATGTTGGAGGATGGAGCTTTCGGTGAGGTGAACGAGGAACAGAAGGCGACCATTCGCCATCTGAGTGGCGCGGCTGAGGGGCAGCTCGCCCTCATCTCCGCGACGCTGCAGCTCAGCGGGCTCGACTCCGGCGACGTGCCGCTCGAGACCTACGACGTCGATATGACCGTCTTCCTCGAGGAGCTGGAGCGCGAGACGGGAATGGTGGTGCGCGCTCGCGGTCTGGACTTCGTGTGGCAGTCGCAGGCCGAAGGGGTGACCCTGCGCACCGACGCCGTGAAGCTCAAGATGATCCTCAAGAACCTGGTCGACAACGCGGTCAAGTTCACCGACTCGGGCCACGTTGCGCTGCGGGTGCAGCCGGTCGGCGACGGCCTTCGCTTCGCCGTGGAGGATACCGGCCCGGGGATCCCGGATACCGCCAAGGAGGCGATCTTCGAGGCGTTTCGCCAGGACAATCGCCCGCAGACGCAAGGGCGAGGCGGTGTCGGCATCGGCCTGTACATCGTCCGGCGTCTGGCGGAGGCTCTGGGCGGTACCGTCGACCTGCACAGCCAGCTCGGTGCCGGCACGACCTTCGAGGTGTGGGTCCCCGGGGTTCGGCCAGATGGCCTGCGACACAGTGCGTGATGCGATGTGCGCCGTGCACTTGGCTTATCACTTGGCTATGTAATCTGATGTCTCGCCGTCAGTTTTTAGTCTGCGCTGCGCCGCGGCCGCGCCTGTGACGGAAAGGAAATCAGACCTTTTGAAATAGGCATCGGGGTTGCTGCGGCAGTAGCTTGGGTTGAGCCGATGCAGAGTCGAGGACGGAACCGCGGGTTTACACTGATCGAGTTGATGGTGACCGTGGCGATCGTCGCAATCCTCGCCGCGATCGCAATTCCGTTCATGGAGGCATATCGGCGGCGTGGCTACGAGGCCTCGGCCACCCAGTACCTGCGCTCGTGGGTGCCAGCCCAGGAGCTCTACCTGCAGATCAATGGCGAGTACGCCAACGCCGACGAAGCGCTGGCGGACCAGGGCATCGGCGTCCTCGAGGTGCCGACCGACATCCCCTACGACTTCAGCCTCGACAACGGCGGCAACCAGACCGAGCAATGGTTCGGCCAAGCATCGCCGCAGATCGCCGACCTGGCGCATCTGTCGATCGACCAGAGCGGCGTCGTCGTGAAGCGGTGACGCTGCCGGCTGGTTGCGCTTCGAAAAAGGTGCTTCGCCGCCGGCGGCGAAGTCATCTCTTCCGCCCTCTCTGCCCCTTCGGGGCATCTCCCCCGTAGGGGGAGAGGGTTTGGTACGTGAATCGGCTTGCGCCGATTCACTTCATCCGCAGTGCTTCGCCGCCGGCGGCGAAGTCATTCCATTCGCCCTCTCTGCCTCGGTACGGAAATTGGCTAAAGACCTCCTCCCCCTATGGGGGAGGATTGAGGAGAGGGAGTCTCTGACGACGCCGACGCAGCCGACGCACCATTGGCATGGAGATCGGCTTGCGCCGATCTCACCTGGAAACCCCTTCGCTCCTTCGCTTCTTTGCTCCTTTGCGTTGTTCAGTTCTCTAGAACGCCGGGCGGTAGCCCGCACGAATGCAGTGCTTCGCCGCTGGCGGCGAAGTCATCTCTGTCCGCCCTCTGTGCCCCTTCGGGGCATCTCCCCCGTAGGGGGAGAAGTTTCTGACCTCCTCCCCCTATGGGGGAGGATTGAGGAGAGGGAGTCTCTGACGACGCCGGCGCAGCTGACGCACCGAGCAGTGCTTCGCCGCTGGCGGCGAAGTCATCTCTTCCGCCCTCTCTGCCCCTTCGGGGCATCTCCCCCGTAGGGGGAGAAGTTTTGGTACATGAATCGGCTTGTGCCGATTCATGTCATCGAGCCGATTCATTTCATTGGGGTTTTGGCGGGAAGCCGGCGAGGACTTTTCGCACCGCCTCGTCGATCGCCTTGCGGCGATCTTCGGCGGTGCTGTGCTCGGAGAGTCGGGCTTCGCCGGTGCCGCGCCAGATGAGCTTCTTGCCGGTGCGATCGATGATGTCGATCATCAGCGTTCCCTGCTTGTACTGCTGCACGTAGACCGCGGTGTCGGTCGGGTACCAGCCCGGGTAGCCGTAGTACCCGTACGTCGAGGCGACTGCGTCGACGTCGACCTTGTCCTGCGAGTCGGCGTGGAAATTGACGTAGAAATCGACGATGCCGTCGTCGCTCTGGCGGTAGCCTTCGTCGACCAGCGCGCGGTTGATCGACTGGCGAACCTCGTTGCGCGCTTCACTCGACAGCGACACCGGCGGGGTCTTGCCCGGGGAGACGGAGATCCAATCGTACTCGACCAGGGAAACGAAGTCGGCTTCGGGGTTGTAGTCGGTGTTGACCTTCACCCCGCCGCTGCAGGCGTTGAGCAGCAGCGCGACGGCGACGAGTGGGATTGCGAGCTTCATGGCTTCTTCTCCTGGTTGTGCGCCGAGGTTCCGCTGGGGGTTGGACGGGAGCGCGAGGAATATCGGACATATTGCGGAGCGGGGCAACGCCTGGCGGCGGAGATTCGTCTCCGTACGTCGCCTGTCGATCTCGGCCGCCGCGGATTGATCGCGCGTCCGCGGCGTCGCATTGTTGGGCCGGATGAAGCGCTTTGCTCGACTGGGGCTCGGCTGGGTCCTCGCCTACGTCTGGTTGGCCGCGATCGCGCTGCCGGCGGACGGTCAGGAGGCGTTGGAAGAGATCGGCGCGCTCGGCGAAGAGGCGGGCCGGCAGGCACTCGAGCCGCCGGATACTTCGAGTCCGCGTGCCACCCTGCGCAGCTTTCTCGAGAACGGACGAGAGGCTTGGGAGATCTTTCTCGAAACGGGAAATCCCAGCCGCGAGGTTTATGCGCGGGCCGGCCGGCGCGTGCAACGCGCCGCGCGCTGTCTCGACCTCAGCGAGGTTCCGCCGGCGGCGCAAACCGACGTCGGCGGACGCGCGACGATCCTCTTGCTCGATGTGTTCGAACGCATCTCGCTGCCGTACTGGCGGGACATACCGGACTCGGATGCCGTCGCCGAGGGGCTGACCGAGTGGACGGTCCCGCATACTCCGATCGTCCTGCAACAGGTGACCGAGGGGCCGCGCGCCGGCGAGTTCTTGTTCACGCCCAAGACGGTCAGCCGCGCCGACGAGTTCTACCGCATGACCCGGCACCTGAAGCCGCGCGCAAATGCGGTGGTCGACGACGGGTTCAAGATCTACCGAACGCTGCCCGGCTGGATGATCCCGCTGTCCTGGGTTCGCAGTCTGCCCGGATGGGCGCGCGCGACGGTCTTCCACCAGGCGGTCTGGCAGTGGCTGCTGCTCGGCGTCGTGATTTCGGCCGCGCTCAGCGCCCTGTACGCTCTGCGCCGATGGGCGCTGCGCGCCGCGGAGGGGGAGTCGTGGCTGCGCCCGCTGGTGGTGCCGGTCGTTTTGCTGGTCGGCGGGTACTTCTTCAGCGGCTCGGTGATCCGCCAGATCGGCTTCAAGGGCAACTTCATTCTGGTTGCCGATCTCGTCGTTCAGGGGGTCATGGTGTTGGTGACCGCGCTCCTCGGGGTGCGGCTGGTGAAGGTCGCCGGCGAGCGGATCGCTCAGTCGCCGCGCGTGCACGAACGCAGCATCGACGCTCACCTGGTGCGGCTGGCGGCGCGGGTCGTCGGGCTGTTGGTGGCGCTGCTGGTGGTGGTGGAGGGCGCGCGTGTGATCGGACTGCCGATCGCCGGCCTGATCGCCGGCCTCGGCGTGGGCGGTGTCGCCGTCGCCTTGGCAGCGCAGAGCACGATCGAGAACTTCATCGGCAGCCTGACCATCTTCGCCGATCGACCGGTACGGGTCGGCGATTTCTGTCGTTTCGGTGACGAAGTCGGCACCGTCGAGGAAATCGGCTTGCGGTCGACACGAGTGCGCACTCTGGGGCGCTCGCTGATGACCATTCCCAACTCCGAGTTTTCTCGCCTGCGTTTGGACAACTACACGCAGCGCGACGGCAATCTGCTCAAGGCGACGATCGCGCTGCGCTACGAAACGACGCCGGAGCAACTGCGGCGCGTGCTCGAAGATGTCCGCGGTATCCTCGAGCAGGATGATCGCGTGCGTGCCGGGGCGCGGGTGCGGCTGGTGGGGCCGGGCACCCACGCCTTCGAGCTCGAAGTGTTCGCCGTCGTCGAAGCTCCCGACTGGGCGGACTTCGTCGCGATCCGCGAGGATCTCTGGCTGCGCATCCTCGACGCGGTGGACAAGGCGGGGGCGCGCCTGGCGGTTCCCGCGCAAACGGCGTATCTGAGCCGCGACCCGCTCGACCCGCGCGACGCCGAGGGGGCGGGCGGGGCCGAGGCGTAGAGCGCCGAGTCGCGAACGATGCCCGTGGCGGAGGAAGCACCGATGTCGAGAGTGATGATGATCAGCGCCGATTGCCACGCCGGAGCGCCGCCGGCGACCTACGCCGAGTATCTTCCGCGCAAGTACCGCGAAGACGCCGATCGTTGGTGGATGCTGTATGCGCGCGAGTCGCTGACCCGGGCCGGCACCTTCTTCGACCAGGAAGCGGTCGCTGCATTCAACGATCAGGTCGGCGAGGCGGGGCTGTTCACCCGGGTCGTCGCCCCCGGTTACGAGCCGAGCGACGACGAGTTGATGGCTCTGCTGACCGACGACAGCAGCCCGTTCGCACCGCGTCGCGGCGAGTTCGATCCGGAAGTGCGCCGGCGCGAGCTCGAGGGCGACGGTGTCGCCGGCGAGGTCGTCTTCCCGCAAATGGCCCCCTTCGGCGCCGGCCTGCAGCAGTACCGCAGTCGGATCGCGCCCGAGCACAACCTGGCGGGGATCCGGGCCTACAACCGATGGCTCGCCGATTTCACCAGCAGCGAGCGCGCTCGGCACGCCGGCGTCGCGTTGATCAACGTCGACGACATCGAGGTGACGGTGCAGGAAGTTCGCGCGGCAAGAGAGAGCGGGCTTTGGGGTGGCGTCCTGCTGCCGACCAGCACCGGCGACCACCCCTACTACCACCATCCGCGCTACGAGCCGTTGTGGGCGGTCTGCGAGGAGCTCGAGATGCCGCTCCATTCGCACTCGGGTTGGTCGCCCGACTACGGCGACTGCCCGGGGGCATCGGCGATGTACATCTCCGAGGTCGACATGTGGGCGCATCGACCGTTTGCGCCGCTCGTCTGGTCGGGGGCGTTCGAGCGCCATCCGGGGCTCAAGCTCATCTTCACCGAGACCGGTTGCTCTTGGGTACTGGAGAAGTTGCGTGTTCTCGAGTTCAAGGCCGATCTCGACATCTTCGCCCACTTCACCAAGAATCTCTCGTTGCGGCCGCGCGAGTACTTCGAGCGCCAGTGCTACATCGGCGCTTCTTTCATGTACCCACACGAAGGAGTCGACCGCCATCGGATCGGCGTCGACAAGCTGATGTACGGCACCGACTATCCGCACATCGAAGGGACCTGGCCGAATACGATGGCCGAGTTGCGCAAGACGTTCGCTACGTACGACGAGGACGAGATCCGCGCCATCCTCGGCGGCAATGCCGCAGCCGTGTACGGTTTCGACCTGGCGGCATTGGCCCCGATCGGCGACGCGATCGGTCCGGACCTGTCCGAGCTTCGCAGCGGCGCCACGGGCTTGTGACCGATCCGCCTGCGTCGGGGATTTGCGAGACCCGTGAGTACGCCGATCTAGATCTGGCCGCGCACGGGTTGCTGAGCGGCGTGCCGTTGCACGACGTTTGGTTCGTCGACCTGCCGGGCGGTGGCGCGGGGCGAACGGTTGCCGACGTGCGCGATCTCCTCGGCCACCAGGCGGTCACCCGCGCCAACCCGGTGGTGCGCGTTCTGTTCGCGTTGCGCGCCGGCATCGGCAGGCTCTTTGGTTGGGACGGCGAGTCGGACACCGCGACCCAACCGGCGCTCGACATCGGTGACGAGCTGCGCGCGCGTTCGCGGTCCGCACCCGGCGCGGCCGACGGGCCGTTCCATCTGGTCTACGAGCTCGAGCGAGAATCGCTGAGCGAGATCCGCAACCGCACGGTGCACGCCTTCCTCGCGCTGGCGCTGATCCCGCGAGCCGAGGGCTACCGCCTGTATTGGGCCGTCTACGTAGCCCCGGTGGGGCGGATCACAGCGCTCTACATGGCGCTGATCGATCCGTTCCGCCGGTGGATCGTCTATCCGGCGATCCTGCGTGCGATTCGCCGCGGCTGGGACCGGCGCCTCGCGGCCTGAAGCTGCGCGCGAGCCGACCCGGCCTCGCTGGCAACGGATCAGTTTTGATTGGCAACTGCGTTTGCGAGAGGCCCGGCCCGAACCCGAATTCCGTCCCCCCTTGCCAAGGGGGGACTTCAGGGGGGTCAACCGGAGGGCCATTGGCCCGACGATAGAAGCTCCTTGCGTCGAAGCGTGACCCCCCTGGCCCCCTCCTTGGTAAGGAGGGGGGATCCGAGGCTGCGTTCTTCGCAACTGACGGCAATTCAACACGCCCCACTCCCGGGCGATTGCCGGCCAGCTTGACATGGCCGAGCCGCCGTCGGAAGGAAGGGCTCGGCGGGCGCTCACACGACGGTGGTGGCTGCCGGGGGGAGCATGGGACAGTGAGATTCGCGTGTCGCGTCGCCGCGCCCGGTGCGAGGAGGCTTCTGCTGCTTGGGGTCGTGTTCGCGGTCTCGGCGTGTCTCGGCAGCGACCGCGCGGCGGCGCAGTCGGGGCGTGTCGGCCTCGAAGAGATCGTCGTCACGGCGCAGAAGCGCGAGCAGGACATCCAGGACGTGCCGATCTCGATGACGGCTCTGACGTCGGACTTCGTCCTCGACGCGGGGCTGACCGACTTCAGCGTGATCATGCAGTACGCGCCGAACGTGTCGATCAATACGATCACCGACACCCGCAACACGGCGTTGCGAATCCGCGGGGTCGGCGCCGACCAGTCGAATGCCGGCATCGACCCGAGTGTCGGCGTGTTCATCGACGGCATCTACCAGGGACGCACCGGCCTCGCCGCGACCGCTGATCTCATCGATATCGAGCGCATCGAAGTTCTGCGCGGGCCGCAGGGGACGCTGTTCGGCAAGAATACCGCGGCAGGTGCATTCAACATCATCACCAACAAGCCTTCGTTCGCCGCCCCCGAAGTGTTCCTGGAGACGACGTTTGCCAACTACAACCAAAAGACCCTGCGCGGGATGATCAACCTGCCGGTATTCGATGACCGGGTGGCGACGCGCTTGACCGGGTATGTCACTCGGCGCGACTTTTTCGACGAGAACCTTTCGGGGACCAGTCGCAACGATGCCGATCGCAACGGGTTCCGCTGGCATACGGCGTTTGCGCCGAACGAAGATTTCGAGGCTCGTCTGACCGTCGAGTACGCGACCAGCCAGAGCAGCTGCTGCGTTGCCGACATCATTACCTACGACGGCCCGCCTGCGCTCGACGTGACCTTCGCGCCCTTCCAGTCGCCCGAGGGCAGCCGGGTCGGCTCGCTGGCGGTGTCGACTGGGCGCCCGCTGCCGCCGGTCGATCCGTTCGATCGCGTGGTCGACGCCAACGAGCCGACGCGCGACTCGACTCGGGTGTGGGGCGTCTCCACCGAGCTCGACTACAACCTCGGTGAGCACGCGATCAAAGGGATCCTCGGCTACCGCGACTTCAGCTCCTACAGCGTGCTCGACGGCGACTTCAGCGGCTACGATGCGGTGTTCCAGATCACCGACGAAGACTTCCACCAGTGGTCCGCCGAGCTCCAGCTGATCTCGCCGGCCGGCGAAAACCTCGAGTACGTCGCCGGAGCGTACTTCTACAACCAGCGCGACCACACCCTCGGCCAGCTCGGCATCGGTCCCGAGTGGTCGGCGGCGTCGCCGGTGATCGGCGTCGCCCTGGCGGCCACTGCGGACGAGAACGGCGACTCGTACAACCGCGACACCAACATCCACGAGACCTATAGCTATGCGTTGTTCGGGCAGGGCACCTATCACTTCAACGAACAGTGGGACCTGACCATCGGCATCCGCGGCACCTACGAGGAGAAGTCGCGTCGCGGCAGCCAGATCGCCACTTTGAAGGTGGACACCGGTCCGTTCGGACCGG
>JAUIGL010000109.1 GCA_030430165.1 bacterium
CGATTCTGCGCTTCGTCGGCACCGACTTCGAAACCGCGGCGGACTTGCGCCGGCAGCTGGCTTTGTTTTGAGGACACGGGTGAACACGGGTGGGCGGAAGCCGGCAGCAGGCGTTGTTTTGAGGACGCGGGTGAACACGGGTGGGCACGGATGGTTGGTTGGGGGGCTCGGTCCTTTCGGGCGTGTCCGCAGGTCGATGCTGGGGGTTGTGCTCGCCGGGGGGGTGGCGGCGTGCGGCGCGCGATCGGCGCCGTCCGAGGCGGGGATCCTGCTCGCCGAGCCGGGGCGCCGGGTCGAGCTGGCGGGGCTGATCGCCGACACGCCGATGAACGGCGAGAACATCGTGCGCCGCCGGGTGTCGGACGCAGACCACAGCACGGTGTTCCTGGTCCGCATCGCCGATCGAGAGCAGCCGCACCGACATACGCGGTATGACCTGTCGGTAGTGGTCGTCGAGGGAGTCGGAGTTTTGTGGCTCGACGGGGCCGAGCTGGAGATGGGTCCCGGCGACTCCGCGCATATCCCGGTTGGGGTGGCGCACTACTTCGTCAATACCGGCGAGCGGCCGGCGTCGGCGCTGGGGATCTTCAGCCCGGCTTTCGTCGGGCCGGATTCGGAGCCTTTAGCAGTCCGTTGATGAAGTAGGGCAGGAGCGAAAATGAGAGATCTCGCGCCAAATCAAGGCGCCGAACCGGAGGCAAAGCCAAAGCTTTTGTCGAGGATTCGGCAACGCAGAGTTGGCGTGAGAGATCCATTTGCAGCCCGGCCTACTTCGTCAACGGGCTGCTACCCCTGATTCCCGGTTTTGGGAGGGTTATATTGCAGCCCTCTTTCGCCTGTTATGGTCGTCGGATGGCGATTCGCATCAATCGCGTCTACACGCGCAGCGGCGACGACGGCAAGACCGCGCTGGTCGACGGTTCGCGCGTGGCGAAGGACTCGTTGCGGGTCGCCTGTTACGGGTCGATCGACGAGCTCAACTCGATCCTCGGAATCGCCCGTAGCTTCAACGCCGATCGCGACGATCCGTCCTCGCGCAAACTGGAAGAGATTCTGCGCCGGCTGCAGAACGAGCTCTTCGACCTCGGCAGCGAGCTCGCCACGCCTCCCGCCGGCGAGTACGAGGGCATGTTCAAAGTCAGCGAGGCCGACGTCACCGCGCTCGAATCGGTGATCGACGAATGCCAGGCGGATCTCGAACCGCTGCAGTCGTTCGTGCTGCCGGGCGGCGGCAAGGTGAGCAGCTTTCTGCACCAGGCGCGCACCGTCTGCCGTCGTGCCGAACGCGACATCCTCGGGCTCGCGCGTGAGGACGAGGTCGGCGAGTTCGTGCTTCCCTACGTCAATCGTCTGAGCGATCTGCTCTTCGTTCTCTCGCGTTGGGTCGTCGTGCACTCGGGGGAAGAGGAGCTGTTGTGGGAGCGCGGGCTGCGCAACCAAGCGCGTCCCAAAGCAAAACGCACGACCGAAAAGGACGCTTGATGGCACTCTACCTGAAACAGCTGCAAGTCGGCCCGATGCAGAATTACGTCTACCTGATCGGCGATACCGAGACCCGCCAAGCGGTCGCCGTCGATCCGGCCTGGGCGGTCGACGCGATCGTCGGCGTTCTCGAGGAAGACGACATGAAGCTCGAGACCGTCTTGATCACGCACTACCACCCGGACCATCTCGGCGGCTCGATGATGGGGCACAACATCGAGGGGGCGACCGATCTCCTGGAGCGCGGACACAAGGTCAAGATCCACATCCACAAGAACGAGGCGGAGTACGTGCCGCGGGTTTGCGGGCTGTCGATGAGCGATCTCGTGCTGACCGAGGCCGGCGACGACGTCGTGATCGGCGAGCAGCGGATTCAGTTCATTCACACCCCCGGACACACCCCGGGCTCGCAGTGCTTTTTGGTGCAGGGAAATCTGGTTTCCGGCGACACCTTGTTCATCGGCGGCTGCGGCAGGGTCGACCTGCCGGGCAGCAACCCGGAGGACATGTACGCGAGCCTCAACACGACGTTGAAGGCGCTGCCCGACGAGACCGTTCTCTACCCGGGGCACAACTACTCGCCGGTACCGGTGTCGACGCTGGGCGAGGAGAAGAAGAGCAACCCGTATCTGCAGTTCGCCAAGCTCGACGACTTCCTCCGCATCATGGGTTGAGGACGACCGGCGTACCTCATTCGAAGCTTCGGTGAACCGACGTGGGACTCTTTTTCTTCTACGGAACTCTGCGCGACCGGTCGCTTCTGTCGAGCGTGCTGGGAGAGATCCCGATTCGCTCGGCCGGAGAGGGGACGGTTCGCGGGGCCCTCTACGACGCCGGTGACTACCCGGCTCTCGTCCTCGACGGCGACGCCGCGGTCCCCGGAGAGTTGATCGAGGTCGCCGATTTCGAAGCTGCGGCGCGCCGGCTCGACGTCTACGAGGCGGTGCACCAGGGGCTGTACTCGCGCCGCCGGGCGCGGGTCGACAACCACGGCGAGACGGTGCTCGCCTGGGTTTACGTTTACGAAGGTCCGACCGAGGGCAAGCGTCAGATCGAGTGTTGGCCGCACAAGCCGGCCGAACACGAGGCGACAGACAGCAAGGCGAAAGAGCGCGCGCCGCAGCGGCGGCCGCGGTTTACTTCGCAGGAGGGAAGAATGGTCGAGAAGAGCATCGAGCTGACCGGAATCTCCACGAGCAGCATCGAAGAGGCCGTGCGCCTTGCGGTGGCGCGAGCAGCAGTCACCATCGACAGCTTGCGCAAGGCGGAGGTCATCGACGTGAGTGCCGACCTCGAAGACGGCGAGGTGGTCAGCTGGAGAGTGCGAACCCGAATTACCTTCGCCATTCTCGATCGCTTGCACGAATAGCCCACTCCATGGCCGACGCGAAAGTCCGCGAGGTGGCGCAGGGGATCTTCCTGCTTCACCTGCCGCTGCCGATGAAGCCGACGATCGTCAACGTCTACCTGGTTCGAGGTAGCGCCGACGAGGACGCGGATACCGAATGGGCGCTGGTCGACACCGGTGTCGGCAGCAAGGACAGCATTGCCGCCTTCCGCGAGTGTCTGGAGCTGGCCGGCTGCCGCCCGGAGCGGCTCAACAAGATCATCGTCACGCACCATCACCCGGACCACTTCGGCAGCGCCGGTCCGTACAAGGAGCTGTGCGACGCCGAGGTCTTCGTGCATCCTGCGGAGTGGGAGCGCTCGCAGAGTTTCATGCCGGCTGATCGCCCAAGGTGGGTCATCGACTGGTTCGAGTCGCACGGGATCCCGGTCGATCGTTTTGCAAACATCCCCGGTCAGCGCGACTTCTGGCAGGGGCTCTACCGGACCGCCGCGCCCGACGTCGAGCTCGCCGACGGCCTGGAGATCGCCGTTGGCGATCGTATCCTGCGCGCGGTGTGGACTCCCGGGCACGCCGACGGTCACTGCGTAATGTACCTGCCGCGCGAGCGCGTGATGATCGCGGGCGACCATTTGTTGCCGCGCATCACCCCGCACGTCGGCTTTGGTCCGCGCAGCGAGGGCGACCCGCTCGGCGACTTCCTGGCCTCGCAGCGGAAGATTCAGAAGCTCGACGTCGACTGCGTGTTGCCGGCGCACGGCGGGGTGTTCGAGGACCACGTCAAGCGGTCGAACCAGATCATCCACCACCACGAGGTGCGTTTGAGCGAGATGCTGGACTTCCTGCGCCGCGGTCCGCGCACCGGCTACGACCTCGCGCGTCACGCCTTCGGCTTCGATGACGACAGCCCGGTGACCTACCAGTTCCCCGCCACCTTCGAGACCCTCGCCCACGTCGAGCACCTGAAGACTCTCGGCAAAGTGGTGTCGGAGCAGGACCGCTACGGCGTGGTTCGCTACGCGATCTCGGCTTGAAGCGGCGGCCGTCGCCGCGCCGCGGCTTTTGTAGTTGACGGAAGAGGCCTCGAGAGGGCCGTGGCAAAAGTGGCTGCTGGCGACCCAAATCTTCTTGACCGTACTTTGGCCGCTTGCTTAAAGTTGAACCCTTAACCGTTGATAAGCACCCAGCTCGTGGGTGCGTGGGGGGAGCTTCATGAGATCAGCCCGATTGGGAACTTGGGCAATGATGGTGGCTGCCGTGGCAATCGTTCACGGGGCTACGGTGGCGACGGCCGCGACACTCAAAGTGGGCGTCGGCGAGGACTACCAGTCGATTCAAGACGCGGTTGATGCGGCGTCCGACGGGGACACCGTCAAGGTACAGCCCGGCACCTACGTCGAGACCCATGGCGGTGCGGCCGCGGTCAGGATCACCAAGCCGCTGAAGCTGGTTGCGAACAGCCGCAAGGCGCCGGTGGTTCTCTCCTGGGACGGCGTGACCGGCTCGCAGACCGGAATTCTGGTCGAGCCGGAAACCGATCCGCTCGACGGCCTGCCGAGTATCTCGGGTATCAAGATCAAGGGCTTCACCATCGAGAACTTCCCGCGCAACGGCATCGAGACGCGCTACGTCGAGAAATTCAAGATCATCGGCAACGAGTCGAAGGACAATCTCCACAACGGGATCTTCCCGACTCTGTCCGCCAAGGGCGTCGTCAAGAAGAACGTGTCCTACGGCGCGTTGGACTCCGCCCTCTGGGTGGAGGCGTCCACCGACGTTCGGGTCATCAAGAACGAGCTCTACGACAGCCCGACCGGCCTCGAGATCACCGTTTCGAAGAACATCAAGGCGAAGAAGAACGACATCCACGACAACGTCGTCGGCATCGGTCTCTACCATCCCAACGGCGCGTCGCTGCCGCCTCTGGGTGGCGATGGCGATTGGGACATCATCAACAACCACGTCTACAACAACAATAAGATCAACACCGTGCAGGGCGGTCTGGTCTCGATGCTTCCCTCCGGCGCCGGAGTGCTGGTGATTGGGGTGGACCGCGTCAATCTCAAGAAGAACGTGATCGAGAACAACAATTTCTTCGGGATAGCGGTCATCGATTGGTGTTTGGCCAATGATTGCGGCTCGGATCCGGTGCCCGCGCCGGGCAACGAGCACGACCAGCACAACGACGACAACAAGTTCGTGAAGAACACGATCTCGAACAACGGTCTCGCCCCAGACGCTCCGCCCGAGCTGGAGCCGTTCGAGGTGTTCGCGGCCGATGTGATCTATCTGCAGACACAAGGGCATTTGAATTGCTTCGCGAAGAACACTTGCAGCGGCTCGCCTTGCGCGCACAACGCGGGAATCTCGGGCTTCCCGTTCTTCGTCAACGCAAACAGCTGCTAGCGGCGATCACGGGCCAAATTCTCGAACCCCCGATTCGCCGCGACTGGCGGATCGGGGGTTTTCATTTTGAAGACTCCGAATATTGCAAACGCGAGTGAAGCTTTGACGACTGTTGGTCGGTTTCACGGCCCGATCGCCGATGAGCTCTATGTCCTGTGCCGGCTCGACGGTACGGCGGCACGAGCCGGGCGGGCATACGAGGCGCTGCTCGAAGCTCTCGCATCCGAGGGTGCGGGGCCGCAGGATCTGGTGAGCGAGACCTGCTGGCTTCGCTCGGCGGCGACCGACTTGGAGCAATGCCGGAGCGAGCGGGCTCGGGTGCTGGGCGACCGCGGCTACCGACCGGCGACGGCGTTCGTCGAGCAACCTCCATTGAACGGGGCATCGGTCGAGATCGCGGCGACCGCGGTCATTCCACATCGCCGAGCCGAGTCGTCGGTCGACGACGTCACACTCGAAGCGAAGTGCCCCTGCGCTGCTTGTTCGCAGGGCCTTGGGGCCAAGGTGCTGCGGATCGGCGACCACCAGGTCCTCCACGCGGGCGACATCGCCGGGGTTGGTTCCGGCGCCTACGAGGAAGCCCGCGACATGTTTCGGATGGCCGAGGAGGTATTGTCGAACGCCGGCTTCGGCTTCGGTGACGTGGTTCGCACCTGGATCTATCTGCGCGACATCGATCGCGACTACGACGCGCTCAACCGCGCGCGTCGCGACTTCTTCGAGCACGGCGGAATCGACCTGAGGCCGGCGAGCACCGGGGTGCAGGGCGGACCGGCGTCGCCTGCGCACGACTTCTCGATGAGCGTCTGCGCGATGCGATCGCCCGCGCTGCAGGTGTCGCGCCTGTCCACTCCGCTGCTCAGCGAGGCGTGGACCTACGGCGCCGATTTCTCGCGTGGCTTGCGGGTGGCCGACGCCAACAAGTCGGCGCTGTACATTTCGGGCACCGCCAGCATCGACGAGGCGGGGAGAACCGTCCACCTGGGCGACTTCACGGCGCAGGTCCACCGCATGATCGACAACATCGGGTCGCTGCTCGAGGCGAACGGAGCGGCCCCCGGGGATCTCGTTTCGGGTGTCGTCTATCTACCGGCGCAGAAGGACGCGGCGGAGCTGCGCTCGATCATGGCGAGTCGCGGCTTCGGAGAGGTTCCGTGGGCGATGGTCGAAGCACCGCTGTGCCGGCCCGACTTATTGTGCGAGGCGGAGGCTCTGGCCGTTCTTCCCTTGCCTGCGGCCGCGGCGTAACCTGACGACATGCCGAGACGTCGCTGTCGGGGCCTCACGGTCGTCGCGCTCGCGGTAGTCGGCGCAGTCGTTTCGACGATTGCCGGTTGCGATCGCGAGCCGACGCCGCGCGAGATTGCCGAGCTGGCGGTCACCGCCGCCGACGGCGGGGCCGGGCAGCCGCAGATCTCCTATCCCCTCGACGGGACTCTGTTTCCGCCGGAGAGCGTCGCGCCGACCTTCGTTTGGAAGGATGCCACCCAGGGCGTCGGTAGTTGGCACGTCATCGTCCGCAACCAGGCCGGCGAAGAGCTCGTGCAAACGACGGTGGCAACCGCGAGCTGGCGCCCTTCTGAGGAGACCTGGGCCCGAATCAAGGAGAACAGTCTCGAGCGCGATGCCGAAGTTCTCGTCGCCGGCTACGCGGAGCCGAACCAGGGGGCCCTCCTGTCCTCGTCGAAGATCCGCATCCGAACCTCGAAGGACCCGGTCGGGGATTCCCTGTTCTACCGCGAGGTGCCGTTGCCGTTCCTCAAAGCGGTGCAGGATCCATCGCGCATTCGCTGGCGCTACGGAACCATCGACCTGGTTTCGGGGCCGCCGATCGTGCTCGAGAATCTGCCGGTGTGCGGCAACTGTCATTCGTTCGCCGACAACGGCAGTGTGCTCGGTTTGGACGTCGACTACGGCAACGACAAGGGCGCGTACGCGATCATGTCGGTGGCGAAGAACATGGTGATGAACGACGACAAGATCATCACCTGGGCCGACTACCGACGCGAGGACGGCGAGCTGACGTTCGGGCTGTTGTCGCGGGTGTCGCCCTCCGGCCGCTACGTCATCAGCACGGTCAAGGATCGGTCGGTCTTCGTGCCGATCCCAGACCTGATGATCTCGCAGCTCTTCTTTCCGATCAAAGGGATCCTCGTCGTCTACGACCGCGAGACAGGGGAGTACGCACCGCTGCCCGGAGCCGACGACCCGCAATACGTCCAGAGCAACGCGGTATGGAGCCCCGACGGCAAGCACATCGTCTTCGCGAGAACCAAAGCCCACCACGCGGAGCGGCTGGACCAGAAGAACAGCGCCCTGGTCGACGAGACCGACGTCCCCGAGTTCACCGTCGAAAAGAAGCCGTTTCGCTACGATCTCTACCGAGTGCCGTTCAACGACGGCAAAGGCGGTACGGCGGAACCGATTGCCGGAGCCTCCGACAACGGGATGAGCAACTTCTTTCCGAAGTACTCGCCCGACGGCAAGTGGATCGTCTTCTGCAAGGCCGACAGCTACATGCTGCTGCGACCCGATAGCGAGCTCTACATCGTTCCGGCCGAGGGCGGCACGGCGCGCCGCCTGCGCTACAACACGGCGCGCATGAACTCGTGGCACAGCTGGTCGTCGAACAGCCGCTGGCTCGTCTTCTCGTCGAAGGTCAATGGCCCCTATACGCAGTTGTTTCTCACCCACATCGACGAAGACGGCAACGACAGCCCGCCGGTGCTGCTCGAACGATTCACCTCGCCCGACCGCGCTGCCAACATTCCCGAGTTCGTCAATCTGCCCGGCGACGCGATCGCGAGCATTCGCGAGGAATTTCTCGACGCGTATTCGTTTCTGCGCGCAGGAATGGCCAACGAGAACACCGGCGACCACAAGGGAGCGGAACGCGCATTCCGCCGCGGTCTGGAGATCGCCCCGGACGACGTCGAGCTGCGCAACGCGCTCGGCTGGACGCTGTTCCAGGACGGTCGAAGCGAGGAAGCGGTGGTTCAGTACGAACGCGCGCTCGAGGTCGACCCCGACCACGTGAAGTCCCACAACAACGTTGCGCTGGCATTGGTCGAGCTGGGCAGGCTCGAGGATGCCGCGGCTCACTTCGAGGCATCGCTGCGGATCGAGCCGAAGGCGGAGATTCACAGCGACCTCGGTTTTGCCCTGGCGCGGCTGGGCCGGTCGGACGAGGCGATGGCGCACTACCGCACGGCGCTCGAGCTCGACCCCGAGTGTACCTCGGCGCACTTCAACATGGCGGTGACCTTCGTGCAGACGGGCCAGCTCGACCAGGCGGAGATCCATTACCGCGAGGCGCTCGAGCAGAAGCCCAGCGCCGAAGCGTACAATGGCTTGGGCTATGTTCTCGCACGGCAGGGTCGCGTCGACGAGGCCATCGCCGAGCTCAAGCGGGCAGTGCAGACCGATGCCCGCTACACGCCGGCATACAACAATCTCGCCGACACCCTGGCGCGCCAGGGCGATCTCGAGGGGGCCGAGTACTACTACCGGCTGTCGCTGGCCGAGCAGCCCAACGCGTCGGTGTTCAACGCGCTCGGCGGTGTGCTGACTCGACTCGGCAAGAAGCAAGAGGCGGAGAAGCAGTACGCCAACGCCCGAGCCCTGAGCTCCGGTCGTTGATCCGGCCGCAGCCGCTCGAAACTACTTGACAATTGTTAAGCCTTCCTGGGAATCTTGAAAGGTTGCGGCGCCGGGAGGGGACCGGCGCTTACTGCAGGTTGTAATACCGCTCGCCGTGCCTATCGCCGCGGCGTCGTCGGGAGGGGAGTAAGATGATTCGATTTCAACCTTGGTCGGTAAGGGGAAGCGCCGGGCTTCCGCTTGGTTGCGCTGCCGCGGCGCTGTGTCTGGCGCTGCTCGCACCGGCCGCGATGGCCTATCCCAACTACGACGACAAGGTCACGCCGATCGGATCGGGAGCCGGATGTGTCGACTGCCACACCGGGTTCCAGGGCGGCAACCAGGCGCTGCATACGCAGCATCGGGTACTCGCCAACCAGAACTGCAATCTCTGCCACCCCTCGGGCGGTGGCTCGGTGCCTGTCCAGACTTATTGGAGCGGTGCGGTCGATGGCCGCGGTTGCGCCGGTTGTCACGGTCGCGACTACGGTGAGACCTCACCCAACAGCGGTCAGGCGAAATCCTCGGCTTACGGGCTTCGCCTGGTGCACGACGCGGCCGGTCTGCCTCAGTGCCTGGGCTGTCACTCGGGAGGATCGCTCGGTCACCCGTTCCCACTGCCCGCGGTGCTCGGCGAGGACATCTTGCCGGTGTACTACATGGGCGCGGCGGCACTGACCGATCCGTGCTCGAGCGTTCAGGAAGACCTCGCCTTCGACGGCGACTCGGTAGGCTTGGATAACGACGGTGACGGTGACCCCGACGGTGCGGACAGCGACTGCGTCGTCGCCGGCACCCCGACCGCCACGCCGACAGCGACCGCGACGGCAACGCCGACGGTTCCATTCGCCTGCGGCGCGACGCCGGCGGCCGGTTGTGTTGCTCCCGAAAAGGCGGTGCTGCTGGTCAAAGAGAAGAAGCCGGGCAAGGAAAAGCTCAAGGTCGTTTTGAAGAAGCTGCAGCCGGAAGTGCTGCCCACCGACTTCGGCAATCCTGTCTTTGGCGCCACGTCGTACAAGATCTGTTTGTATGACGGCTCGGATCAGCTGGCGGGCGAATACACCGTCGACCAGGCTGGCGCGTTCTGCGATGGCAAGTCGTGCTGGTCGAGCAAGTCCAAGGGCTACAAGTACAAGGACAAGGCCCTGTCGGCGGATGGAGTGCTGAAGATGGTCCTGTTCGGAGGCGACCCTACCAAGGGCAAGGTGGTCGTTGTCGGCAAGAACAAAGAGTCGACGATGCCGATCGGGGTAGCCGCGGCCCTGCAGGGCGAAACGAGCGCAACGGTGCAGCTGCTGAGCAGCGACGCTTCGTGCTTCGGCGGTGCTCTGTCGACGGTCATCAAGGCGGAGTCCGACCTGTTCAAGGCGAAGGCGCCCTGACCTGAATTCCCGTGAAGCTGGCTGCCTCCGCGGCAGCCAGCTTCGACGAACGTACGACGCCAGGCACCGATTGCCGCCGACGGTCTGATCGGTGGCCCGGCAAGAATTCGGTCGGAGTCGGGAAAGTTGCTGGCGTCCGGAACCGGGCACCTGCTTGGCCGCCCGCGCCCCCGGCTGAGCGGGCGCGATCGGCTTTTCCGCACGGTTTTCGTCGGCGCGACCGATGATTCCGCGCCTCGGATTCGTCTATAGGTAAGACCTGCAGACGAGACGAGGAGCGAGCGCTTGGCGACGAACGAGATTGGCGAGATCGAAGGCTACCGCACGGCACTGACCGGGCACTGCTACCGGATGCTGGGCTCGATTGGGGACGCGGAGGATGCGGCGCAGGAAACGATCGTCCGTGCCTGGCGCAACCTGGAGACCTTCGAAGGGCGCGCGGCGCTCCGTACTTGGCTCTACCGGATTGCGACCAACGTGTGTCTGGATGCTCTGGCGTCGCGCAAGCGGCGCGCCCGCCCGATGCAGGAGGGGCCGGCGGGCGGAGTCGAGGACGAGTTGGAAACGCTCCCGCAGGAGCACTGGCTGGAGCCAGCCCCGGAACGTCTCGTGGTTCCGCAAGAGGCGGACCCTTCCGAGGTAGCATCGCTGCGTCAGTCGATCCGCCTGGCGTTCGTATCGGCGTTGCAACGCCTGCCGTCCAAGCAGCGCGCGGCTCTGTTGTTGGCCGAGGTGCTGGGTTTCTCGGCTGCCGAGGTTGCGGAGATCCTGGAAACATCGGTCGCCGCCGTCAACAGCGCGCTGCAGCGGGCACGCGCGACCTTGTCGCGCGAAGCGGTGGGCGAAGCGCAGCCGCTGACCCCGGCTCAGGAAGAATTGATCGAGCGCTATGTCGCCGCCTTCGAACGCTATGACGTTCCGGCGCTGACTTCCCTGCTGCGCGAGGACGCGACGTTCTCGATGCCTCCCTATGCCTTGTGGCTGCAGGGGCCGGAGGACGTCGGCACCTGGCTGGAGGGGCGTGGCAATGCTTGTCGCGGGAGCCGCTTGCTGCCGACTGCGGCGAACGGTAGCCCGGCTTTCGGACAGTATCGGCGCAGTGTCGGTGGTGGGTACCACGCCTGGGCACTGGTCGTGCTCGAGTTGTCGGCGGACCGCATTGCGGGTTGGAACTCTTTTCTCGACGTCGATTCCCTGTTTCCTCGCTTCGATCTGCCGCCGAATCTCCCCGACGAGATCTGACCCGAGATGCTCTCTCGCGCAGAGGTGCTGAGAGAACCCTCGAGCCTCAGCGCGAATAGAAGTTTTCTGTTTGGGGTGAATTCTGGGATGGGACCGATGATTTTCCCGGGTTCGCGTCGTCCAACTGTAGGACAGCGACTGTAACGGGAGAGCTCATGAGCAAAGCGGAAGATCAGACCAGCGGGCCCGACGGCCACGGCACGAATCCGGCCACGATCGACACCCCGGAAATCCGCCGCTCCGAGCGCCGGATCGCCGCGGTGATTCACATGACGGTGCCGCGCGAGGAGATGAAGATGGTGATGGGACCGGCCGTCGAGGAGCTGAGATCCGTGATCGCCGGCCAGGCTTGCGAGGTCGTGGGGCCGATGTTCGCCCACCACCTGACCCTGTCGTCGAGCCACTTCGACTTCGAAGTCGGTTTTCCCGTAGATGCGCCGGTGCATTCGGCCGGCCGGGTCCGGTCGGGCGAGCTCCCCGCCGCTCGCGTCGCCTGGACGACCTACCGCGGTGACTACCAGGGACTGTTCGAGGCATGGGATGAGTTCGGCAAGTGGGCCGAGCAGAACGGTGTCCGCGGCAAGGGGACCTTGTGGGAGTCGTATGCGATCGGGCCCGAGTCGGATCCCGACCCGCGGAGCTGGGTAACCGAGCTCTACCTGCCCATCGAAGAGGACTGATCGCGGCCACGCGGCCATTGCCGGTCGCGTCGGCCCAACGATAGAGGAGTGTGAAGTGGACTACGTCGAAGGATTTGTTGCCGCGGTTCCGACCGCAAAGCGCGACGAGTATCGTCAGCACGCCGAGCAGGCCGCCGCCGTCTTCAAGGAACACGGGGCGTTGCGGTTGGTCGAGTGCTGGGGAGACGACGTCCCGGACGGCGAGCTGACCTCGTTCCCGATGGCGGTTCGCTGCGAGCCCGACGAGACCGTCGTCTTTTCCTGGATCCTCTGGCCCTCGCGCCAGGTGCGCGATGCTGGGATGGAGAAGGTGATGCAGGACCCGAGAATGCGTCCCGACAGCAACCCGATGCCGTTCGATGGCAAGAGAATGATCTTCGGCGGCTTCCAGGTAATCGTCGACCGATAACCACCGGCCCGAGCAGGAGCCGTCGCTGCGGCGAAAGGAATCAAGATGAGTGGAGTCAGAGTTCTCGTCGGTACGCGCAAGGGAGCGTTCATCCTCACCGCCGATGGGAATCGGTCGGATTGGAAGGTCGAGGGACCGCTGTTCGGCGGTTGGGAGATCTATCACGTGCAGGGCAGCTCGGTCGCCCAAGACCGCATCTTCGTCGCTCAATCGACTGATTGGTTCGGTCAGTTGATCCAGCGATCCGACGACGGCGGGCGCACCTTCGAAGCAGTCGGCAACGAGTTCTCGTACGAAGGCGAGACCGGCACCCACCAATGGTACGACGGCACCCCGCACCCTTGGGAGTTCGCCCGGGTCTGGCACATCGAACCCTCGCCGACCGATGCCGACGTGGTCTACGCCGGCGTCGAAGACGCAGCGTTGTTTCGTTCGAGCGACGGCGGCAAATCGTGGAGTGAGCTGTCGGCGCTGCGCCGGCACGCGACCGCCGCCGGCTGGCAGCCGGGTGCCGGCGGACTCTGCCTGCACACCGTCCTGTTGCATCCGAGCGACCCGAATCGGATCGTCGTCGCCATCTCGGCGGCGGGAGCGTTTCGCAGCGACGACGGCGGCGCGACCTGGATCCCGATCAATCGGGGCTTGGTGTCGGAGCAGATTCCCGATCCCAACGCCGAAGTCGGGCACTGTGTGCACCGACTGGCGATGCACCCGAGCCGGCCCGACGTGTTGTTCATGCAGAAACACTGGGACGTCATGCGCAGCGACGACGGCGGTCGTTCGTGGCGCGAAGTGAGCGGAAATCTGCCGACCGACTTCGGTTTCGTCGTCGATGTCCATGCCCACGAACCGGACACCGTTTACGTCATTCCGATCACCAGCGACTCCGAGCACTACCCGCCGGAGGGAAAGCTGCGCGTCTACCGCAGCCGCAGCGGCGGTGAAGAATGGGAAGCGCTGAGCAAGGGCCTGCCGCAGGAGCACTGCTACGTCAACGTCCTGCGCGACGCGATGGCGGTCGATCGGATGGATTCCTGCGGCGTCTATTTCGGTACTACCGGCGGCGACGTGTACGTATCGCCGGACGCCGGCGATACCTGGCAGGCGATCGTCAGCAACTTGCCGCCCGTGCTGTCGGTCGAGGTGCAGACGCTGGCATGACCGTCCGCGTCGTTCTACCGGCACACCTGCGCAAGCTCGCCGGCGTCGCCGGCGAGCTCGAGATCGAGGTGACCGCACCGGCGACGGTTCGCTCGCTGCTCGACGCGGTCGAGGAACGCCATCCGACGCTGCGCGGCACCATCCGCGAGCACGGCACCGGTCGTCGCCGGCCCTATGTGCGGTTCTTCGCCTGCCGCGAGGACATCTCGCACGAGGCGCCCGACCTCCCCCTACCGGCTGCAGTCGCCGCCGGGGACGAGCCGTTCATAGTCCTCGGAGCGATGTCGGGCGGTTGAGGAAACCCAGTCGCGCGCGGTTCGCCGGGTTCACTTCACCGCGGTGAAGAAGATCGCCCGCCATGGGGCTCTCACACCCTGGCCGAAGGGTTGTTCGATCGCCTGACCTCGCGGGAGTTCACTGCAGCGGCGCGGCGTTGAGCGGCCGACCAAGCTCATGTTTTATCCACAGATTACGCAGATTCTGGGCCTCAGGATCCCTGAAACCCAATCTGTGTAATCTGCGTAATCTGTGGATAGTAACTGAGACGGGAGGCTTGTCGCCGATGCAGAGTTGCAGTGACCACCCGCGACCCCCGGTTAGAGATCCGCGTCCGAGACCGCGCCTTCCTTCTGTGGAATGCCTCCCTGTAGGACGGCGGCGTCGCCTTGGCTGGGGCGGTTGCCGTTGAGCCAGAGGCGGAGCAGGTGGCGCTTGCGCTCGGGTTCTTCGAAGTCCTGGTACTCGGTGCGCGCGTGCAGGATGGCCGAGTTCTGCAGCAGTTGGATGTCGCCGGGTCGGAAGTCCATTTCCAGGTAGAAGTCGGGGCTCTCGGCGATCTCGTCGATGAGGTCGATCAGCTCGCGCTGGGCGTCGCTCAGGCGGGGCGCTTCCGGATGACGCTGGGAATCGCGGATGTACCAGCCGATGTAGAACATCTGCAGACGGTCGCCGTCGCGAAAGCAGAGCGGCAACTCGAAGTACGGCGGCTCTCCCTCCGCCTGTTCCTCGTTGCGATCGAACGGGAAGGGCTCGAACAGCAGCGGCGCCAGATCGGGTCGGCGGCGCAGGACCTCGTTGTAGACCGCCGCCGAGCTGGTGATGCGGCTGGCGCCACCGCTGCGCCCGGTGCGCAGACAGAGAAGGCCGATGAGGTCGGCGCCGTCGGTATGGAATCCCAGCCGCTCGCGCGTCTTGTAGAGGCGTACCGCCGGGTCGTCGGGGTTGGCGCCGACGTCGCGCACGTGACCGAGCAGGTCGCCGGCCGCGTTCTGCGAAACCGGCGACCCGAGATGCGTGCCGAGCCCCCAGTAGAGCAGGGCACAGTCTTCGACCGACTTGCCTTCGGTCGGGATGCCGCGGATCAGGGCGAAGCCGCGCCCGTTCTGTAGCTCGTCGAGCCACTGAGCGACTCGCGCCGGCAGGTTGGGCAGCGGGAAGTCGGACCGCCCGATCTCCCGTCGCGACTTGCCGGATCGCTTGGCCGTGCTGAGAGCGGCCTCCAGCTCGGCCACGTCCGCTCCGCTCAGTGGGTAGACCCAGTCGCAGCGCGATGCCTGCTCCGGGCCTGTCCAGGCGGGCGCTCCGGCGATCGGCGTCAGCGATGCTGCCATCGAGCGCGTCGCTCAGCCGCAGCAGCCGGTCGTCGGCGCAGGCTCGGGCTTCGGCTCTGGCTCGGAGAAGGTCTCGCTGTCGGCGGTGACCTTGTACCACTCCCAGCGCAGACCCTGCGGCTCGCGCGCCCAGACTTTGTCCTGAACCGCGTAGCAGCAGGTCGCCTGCTCCTCGGTCAGGTGCACCATGTCGGCCGCCTGGAGGCGCTCGGTGGCGGCGGCGACCTGTTCGCCGTCGAACACCTCGACGCCGAGGTGGTTGATTCGTTGGTCGGCGTTCGGGTCCTCGAACAGGACCAGCTTGAGCGGCGGGTCGTCGATCGCGAAATTGGCGTACCCCGGCTTTCGTTTGTTGACCTCGGCGCCGAACATCTTCGAGTAGAAGTCGATCGCCTCTTCCAGGTTGCGCACGTTCAAAGCGAGTTGAAGTCTCATTGCAGGCCTCCGTTGTTTAGTTTCGATAGTTCTAGAATTATCGAAATCGGGAGTCAAGTGTTTTCGGTCAGCCCGACCGGGTCGACGCCGACGCAGCAATTTTCGGTGAGGAAGGCGACCAGCTCGTTGAGGCGGCTGAAATCGGCCGTGTAGAGCTGCGAGCGCCCGTCGCGCCGCGACGTCACCAGGCCCGCCTGCTGCATCGCCTTCAGGTGGAACGACAGGGTTGGCGCGGCGACCCCGAGGCGCTGCCCGATCTGTCCGGCTGCCAGTCCCTGAGGCCCCGCTTGAACCAGGAGACGCAGGGCCTCGAGGCGGGTCTCCTGCGCCAGTGCCTGTAGAACGTTCACCGCGGTCGGTGTTTCCATCGCTGGAACGATAGTCGACCGGCGGTCGGGGTGCCATCGGCGCGAAGTGGGGCTCGCTCCGCTGGGGATCTGGGCGCTGGGATCTGGGGGTGGTCGTCGCGCCAGCGACCACCACCCTCTGCCTTTGCCTATGCCCCTGCCCGTGCCTACGAGCGCGCAGCAAGCGAGTTACGGGGCGTCGCAGCGCAGGTAGAAGGTATCCGAGTCGTTGCGCTGGGCGGTGCGCGCGCGCAGTCGGAGGGCGGCGACGCCGCCGTCGACCGACCGGCTGACCACGATCGGGATCGGTTGCGTGCACAGGTCGGTGCCGCCCAGCGGAAACGGCGGCAGGGTACCGAGAATGTTGTTGGCGTTGCGTCTCTCCTGCGATCCGGCCGGCGCGTCGGCCGCGGGCTCGCGCAGCTCGATCGCCTCGATCGCTTCGCTGTTGTCGCATCGCGGCAGCAACGGGTCGGTCGTGTTGAAGCAAAGCGAGACGAGAAAGGTGCAGACGCCGTTGCTCCCATCGCCGTCGCACAGCGGATCGCCGTCGCGACACACGGCGATCGGGCGGCGCCGCTGCTGCACGATCTCGGGCGGGAAGAAGTTCCAGCCGAGGATGCAGTCGGAGTGCCCGTCACCGCCGGCCGGATTGATCTCGCGCACTCGGGTGATCTGGCGGAAGGCGGCGAACGCGTCGACTCGCGGGTACACGCGCCCGTTGCGCAGGTCGAGCACCTGCAGTCCGGTGTCGCGGATCGCGTCCTCGACCTGCTCGGCGCTCGATCCCGGCGCCGACGCGATCAGGAGGGCCGCCGTCCCGGCGACGTGCGGCGCCGCCGCCGAGGTGCCGCCGCAGACGCGCTGCCCGCCGACGAAGCCGCACAGCTGCCCGGCCTGGGCGTCGGGCAAGGTCGAGACGACGTCGGTCCCCGGGGCGACCACGTCGAGCAGCGGCGAGGCGTTGCTGAAGAAGGCGACCCGGTCCTCGCCGTCGACCGCGCCCACCGAGACCACTCCGGGAACGCAGGCGGGCGAGCTCATCCCGCTGTCCTCGGCGTTGTTGCCCGACGCGGCGACGACCACGGTTCCGCGCCGGCGCAGCTGTTCGACGACGTCGGCGATCATGCGGTTGATGCCGCACACCGTGTCGGGGTCGCATCCGTCCTGCGGCCGGCAGTCGAGCTCGCACTGGTCGGCGCAGTCGGCGGAGAAGGTGAGCGAGCTCGCCAGGCTCATGTTGACGACGCGTACGTCGCGCCGGTTGGCGGCGATCCAGTCGAGCGCCGCCAGCCAGTCGGACACCGAGCCGCGGTTGCCGGCGTCGAGCGTGCGTATCGCGACCAGCTTGGTATCGGGTGCGACGCCGAGGGGGGCGATCGTGCCTGCCGAGCGGACGATGCCGCTGACGTGGGTCCCGTGCGGATGCCCGGCGTCGGCGCTGCCCGGTCCGCTCTGGCGATCGCTGCCGTCGGGACAGCAGTCTGGGCGGCAAAACGGGCCTGGATTGCTGGCGCACGTTCCGGTGCAGAAGCACTCCTCGTGGATCACTGAGCCGGCGAGGTCCGGGTGGGAAGAATCGATGCCGGAGTCGATCACGGCGACGACTACGTCGGCGCCGAACATCAGCCGGTGGTGCACTCGATCGCCTTCGATCTGCGGCACCGAGTCGGCGAGAGCGCCGCTGCCTTCCATGTCCGCCGCGATCCACGCGACGTCGGGATCCCGCGCCAGTGCGTCCAACCCCGCCGCGCTCGCCCGCACGGCGAGTCCCGCCACCGACTGATAGCGGTGCAGTACCTGAACCTCGTCGCCCGGGACCGTCGCAAGGACCGCGCTCTGCCGGGCGTGGATTGCTGCCCCGCGATCGATCCAAGGTTCCGGGCTTCGATGCAGGCCGACGACGACGTTGACCAGGCCGTCGCTGTTGGCTGCCGATACGGCCCCGGGATCGACCGCTGCCCCGGCCACCGGCTCGGTGAGTCCGCCGAACAGGAGGAGCGCAATCGGCATCCACGGACGCATCGCCCCATGATGCCAGCTGGCGTCCCGAACCAGAAGTTCATGGCGAAATTTGCTGGCCGGCAAGAAGATGGCTCTCGGAAGGAGATGGAGCCGCAGATGGACACAGATGACCGCTGATTTGGCGTCTGACAGATGGTGGTTACTCTCTCCCTATTCCTACTCCATGCAACCTTGGGACTTGGGCGGGGGAAGCCGTCGCTCGGACGTCATACGCGAATCCGCGCGTTGGACACCTGTTGCCGTTCGAGGCTCAGCGTCGCCTCCAAGAACCCCCCGCCACGGTCTGGCGTGAACCTGGTAGTGGGTCAGTTTGGACCTCCGGAACTAAACTGAGCCTCGCTACGCTCGGTCATCCGAGGGTCCCTCACCCGGCCTCCGGCCGACCTCTCCCACAGGGAGAGGCATCTGAATTCCCTTCTCCCTGTGGG
>JAUIGL010000110.1 GCA_030430165.1 bacterium
TCCGATGGGCTCGGCGACCATAGGCCGCCTCCTGGAATTGCCCCCGTGCGCGCTGCGCGCTCCGATGGGCTCGGCGACCATAGGCCGCCTCCTGGAATTGCCCCCGTGCGCGCTGCGCGCTCCGATGGGCTCGGCGACCATAGGCCGCCTCCTGGAATTGCCCCCGTGCGCGCTGCGCGCTCCGATGAGCTCGGCGACCATAGGCCGCCTCCTGAAATTGCCCCCGTGCGCGCTGCGCGCTCCGATGGGCTCGGCGACCATAGGCCGCCTCCTGGAATTGCCCCCGTGCGCGCTGCGCGCTCCGATGAGCTCGGCCGCCATGGGCGGCCCCCTGAGAGATCCAGATGATGGGCGAAGCCCAACCGAACCCCTCTCCCGCATTGCTTGCGGGAGAGGATTAAAGGTGAGGGCACATTCGTTTTCTCGTGTCGACTCCGGGCACCGACCGCCGCGAAAACCCCGCGGTAGGTGCCGCAAGTGCCGCACTCCGGCCCGCGCGCCGATCGCTGCGATCCACCACCCATTACGGCAGCTCCTCGATCACCAGCTCGTCGTTCGTGTAGACGCACAGCGAAGCCGCGATCTTCATCGCTTCCTCGGCGATCTGGCGGGCGTCGAGGTCGGTGTGGGCGAGCAGGGCGCGGGCGGCGGCGAGGGCGAAGTTGCCGCCGGAGCCGATTGCGATCGCCGACTCGTCGGGCTCGATGACGTCGCCGCTGCCGCTGATCAGCAGCACCGTGTCGGCGCTCGCCACCACCAGCAGCGCCTCGAGCCGGCGCAGCACCCGGTCGGTGCGCCAGTCCTTGCCGAGCTCGACCGCGGCGCGGGTCAGATTCCCGTTGTGTTGCTGGAGCTTGGCCTCGAATTTGTCGAAAAGGGTGAAAGCGTCGGCGGTGGCGCCGGCGAAGCCGGCCAAGACCTTGTCGTTGTGCAGGCGGCGAACCTTTCGGGCGCCGTGCTTCATGATGGCCGAGCCCATCGTCACCTGGCCGTCGCCGGCGACGACGACCCTGTCGCCCTTGCGCAGCGCGAGAATGGTGGTGCTGCGCACCTCGATTTTGGTCTCGCTTCGACTCATAGGCGGGAAACGCCCACCATGCGCACCGCGGCTAGCGATGGCAAGGCCCGTGGCGGCAAACGCCGGCAGCGGGATCACGCCCGCGGGTGGGCCTTGTCGTAGGTCTCCATCAGCTGGTCGAGGTTGACGTGGGTGTATTTCTGGGTGGTCGACAGGCTGGCGTGCCCGAGCAGCTCCTGGATCGCGCGCAGATCGGCGCCGGCGCCGAGCAGGTGGGTGGCGAAGCTGTGGCGCAGGGCGTGCGGGCTGATCTTGGAGGAAAGTCCGCTCTGCACCGTGTACTTGTCGACGGCGCGGGCCACCGAACGAGTCGTCAGGCGGCCGCCGCGGCGGTTGAGGAAGACCGCCGGCTGATCGGCGGGTCGCTTTGGGCAGAGCTCCGGGATCCGCTCGCGGTAGGCGCGCAGGGCGTCGAGCGCCTTGCCTCCGATCGGCACCACCCGTTCCTTGTTGCCCTTGCCGCGCACCCGCAGCACTTCGAGATCCTCGTCGATGTCGTTCCAGTCGAGGCCTACCGCCTCGCTCACTCGCAGCCCGGCCGAGTAGATCACCTCGAGGATCGCGCGGTCGCGCACGCCGTCGGGGGTTGCTGGGTCGGGTGCCGAGAGGAAGCGGAACATGTCGTCGACGGTCAGGTGGTTGGGGAGTCGCTTCTCCTGCTTCGGCGTGGTGATGGTCGCCATCGGATCGACCGTGAGCAGCTCCTGGCGCAGCAGGTAACGGCACAGCCGGCGGATCGAAGACAGCTTGCGAGCGACGGTGCTGGGCGAGTTGGCCTGCAGCAGATCGACCAGCATCGAGCGCACCAGGCGGTCGTCGAGGGCGCTGCACTCGACCGCGGCGAGCTCCACTCCGCGACGTTCGGCGGCATAGCGAAGCAGCTGTTCGAGGTCGCTCCGGTAGCCGCGCAGGGTGTTGGTGGATACGTTCTCCTCGATTTCGAGCTGGCGCAGCAGGCTCTCGATCTGGTCGCGCAGCCGAGACTTCATCGCTCGCACCCGGCGAACGCTGCGCAGAAAGTCGATCGATTTCGCGTGGGCATCGGTTATATTTAGCAAAATTTCGGATCGATGGCGAAAGTGACCGGTTCTCCCGAAACAGGCTCCAGCGCGGGCGCGGATTGGCAGCGCGTCGAGCTCACCAGCCGCAGCGGCGCTGCTCTGGTGGGCTGCTGGCACGCGGCGGCTGGAGAGCGCGCCGTCATCCTCTGCCACGGCATGGAGTCGGCCAAGGAGGGCGACAAGTCGGTGGCGCTGGCGCGGTCTCTGTGTGGCGCCGGGATCGACGTGTTGCGCTTCGACTTCTCGTACGTCGGTGAGTCCGAGGGGCGGTTCGAGGATCTCACGGTGAGCGGTGAGGTCGAGGATCTCGCCGGTGCCTGGGCCTACGCGCGCTCGCGCGTCGCCGGCGAGATCGGCATCGTCGGCTCGTCGCTCGGCGGCACGGTGGCGTTGTTGTTCGCCGCCGAGGAGCCCGCGGTGGCGCTGCTGGCGACGATTGCCGCGGTCGCCGTGCCCGGTCGCCGGGCGCGCGCACTGCCGGCCGAGGAGCGTGCGCGCTGGCGTCGCGAGGGAACCTACGACCTCTACGGCACGCCGGTCGGCTCCGCCTTTCTCGACGACGTCGAAACGCTCGACGTGCCGGCGCGGGTGCCGTCGATCCGCTGCCCGCTGTTGCTGACCCACGGCACGGCCGACGAGGTGGTGCCGCTCGAAGATGCCGATACGATCGCCGCGGCGGCATCGAGCCCGGTCGAGGTGCGCCGCTACGCCGGCGCCGACCACCGTTTCTCCGATCCGCGCCAGCGGGCGCAGATGCTCGCCGACATCGCCGGCTGGGTGGTCGCTCGGCTCGGTTGAGCGGCTGGCGCTGGACCGCGACTTCTGGTGTGGTGTGGAGCATGTGCACCGCGTCTCGCCGCCTGCTGGTCGCCGCGCTCCTCACGGCGCTGGCCGGCTGTACGCCGGACCCCGATTCGGCGCGCGGTGTCGCCGAGGGGTTTCTCGACGAGCACTACGTCACCATGAACCTCAAGGCGGCGCTGCCGTACACCACCGGACTCGCGCGCCACAAGGTACAAGAAGAGATCGATCTCGTCGCCGGGGAGGAGATCGACGGCGGGACGATGCGACCGAACGTCTCGTACGATCTCGAGGAGGAGCGGCGCGAGGGCGAGGAGCGCGTGACCTTTCTCTACGCGGGCACGGTGAAGCTCAAGGGCGGGGGTAGCTTCGGGATGAGTTGGTTGGTCAACACGCGGCGCGAGGACGGGGCGTGGCGCGTGTCGAACTTCAAGGAGCTCCCCGCGCGGGAGCCCTGAGGTGCAGCCGGTACGCGAGGGATTGTTCCGCGCTTGCGACGACGGTACGGCGCGACTGCTCGGCGGCCGCTGCGGCGAGTGCCAGCGCGTGCACTTTCCGCGCGGCGAGACCTGCCCGTACTGCTCGGCCGAGGACTGCAGCGACGCCGAGCTGGGGCCGCGCGGCACCCTGTGGCTGTACACTTCGGTGTTGCGCGCGCCGCCCGGCTACCGCGGCGACGTTCCGTTCGGCTTCGGCATCGTCGAACTCGAGCAGGGGGCGCGGGTGATCAGCCGGCTGACCGAAGCCGACCCCGCGAGACTGCGGCGCGGCCAGTCGATGCGGCTGGTGGTCGATCGTCTGCACAACGACGAGGACGGCAACCCGGTGTCGACCTACGCCTTCGCGCCGGAGGGCGAATGACCCGCGTCGAGATCGCCGGCGTCGGCATGCACCCGTTCGGACGCTTCGACGATCGCAGCGTCGTCGATCTCGGCGTGGCCGCGGTGCGCGCCGCGCTCGCCGACGCGGGGATCGGCGCGGGCGACTTCCAGGCCGCATTCTGCGGCAGCGTGTACTCGGGTGTCGCCGCCGGGCACAAGGTGCTGACGGTGCTCGGCATGACCGGCATGCCGATCCTCAACGTCGAGGCCGGATGTGCCAGCGGCGCGGCGGCGATCGACCTCGGCGTCAGCGCCATACGCGAGGGACGCTACGACCGGGTGCTGGTCTTCGGCATGGAGAAGATGCCGCGCGGCATCATTCGCTCGAGCTTCTTCGAGCCGTGGCGCGAGGAGGCCGGGCTCGCGGTGACGCCGGCGTACTTCGCGCTGCGGGCGCAAAAGCTGATGCTCGAGTCGGGCGTGACTCGCGAGATGCTGGCGCAGGTTTCGGTCAAGAACCACGACAACGGGGTCGACAATCCGAACGCGATGTTCCGCAAGCCGTTCACCGTCGAGCAGGTGCTGGAATCGAAGATGGTGTGCGACCCGCTGACCCTGTTCATGCTGTGCTCGCCCAACGAAGGGGCGGCGGCGGTGGTGCTGGAGCGCGGCACCGGGAGTCGCGTGCCGGTGGTCGCCTCGGCGATCCGCTCGCACCTTCCCGGCAGTGTGCTCGGCGAGCATACGCCGCTCAGCGGTTTGATCGACGACGACAACCCGCCGCCGACGACCCTGGCGGCGCGCGCCGCCTTCGAGCAGGCGGGGATCGGTCCGCAGGATCTCGACGTCTGCGAGGTCCAGGACACCGACGCTGCGCGCGAGCTCAACACCTGCGAAGAGCTGGGGCTGTGCGCGGTCGGCGGCGCCGGCGAGTTCTTCGCCGCCGGACACAGTCAGATGACCGGTCGAATCCCGATCAACCCGAGCGGCGGCCTGCTGTCCAAGGGCGAGCCGCTCGGCGCGTCGGGCATCGGCGGCGTGATCGACGTCTACCGCCAGCTGCGCGGGTTCGCCGGCAAGCGCCAGGTCGAAGGAGCCAGGATCGGACTCGCGCATACCGTCGGCCGCGGTGCCAACGCCTCGGTAATCATCCTCGGCCCGCTGTGAGATTGATGTCGATCGGGTGTGTGGCGGCGTCACCTGCTGTCGTCGATCGTTTGATTGCCGGGCACCACCCGAACCCGGTTCCCCCTCCTTGCCAAGCAGGGGACTAGGGGGAGGTTACGGCGCGACGCAAGGAGCTTCTGTTCTCGGGCCAGCGGTGCTCCCGTCGACCCCCCTGAAGTCCCCCCTTGGTAAGGGGGGACGGAATTCGGGTTCGGGTGGTGCCCCCAGAGCAAACGCAGTTGCGAATCCAACCGCCCCACCGCACAGCCCTCGCCCCCTTGCCGCCGTGCCGGGGAGCACGTATGTCAGGGGAGTTTGGCCCTGTTGTGCTTGGCGAATCGCCGGTGCGACCCACGGGGACGCGAATTGCGAAAGGAAAACTTTAACTATGGCCCGTAAGAAGCTCGCAATGATCGGCGCCGGTGCAATCGGCGGAACGTTGGCGCACCTCTCGCTATTGAAGGGATTGGGGGACGTCGTCCTCTACGACGTGGTCGACGGGATGCCGCAAGGCAAGGCTCTCGACTTGCAGGAGTCGGGGCCGATCGAAGGCTTCGACTACAAGGTCACGGGCACCAACGACATGGCCGACATCAGCGGTGCCGACGTTTGCATCGTCACCGCCGGCCTCGCTCGCAAGCCCGGCATGTCGCGCGACGATCTGCTCAGCACCAACGTCAAGATCATGAAGGAGATCGCCGAGGGCATCAAAAAGAACGCCCCCGGGGCGTTCGTGATCGTCATCACCAACCCGCTCGACGCGATGGTGACGACGATGAAGAAGGTCACCGGATTCGCCAAGAACATGGTGGTCGGACAGGCCGGGGTGCTCGATTCGGCGCGTTACCGCACCTTCGTGTCGATGGAGCTCGACGTGTCGGTCGCCAGCATCTCGGCGATCGTGCTCGGCGGCCACGGCGACGACATGGTGCCGGTGCGCAGCCTCTGCCACGTCGGTGGGGTGCCGATCGAGAAGTTGATCCCGAACGATCGACTCGAGGCGATCGAGGAGCGCACCCGTAAGGGGGGCGGTGAGATCGTCAACCTGCTCAAGACCGGGTCCGCTTTCTACTCGCCGGCGTCGGCGGCGATTCGCATGGCCGAGGCCTATCTCCACGACAAGAAGGAAGTACTGCCGTGCGCCGCTCTACTCGAGGGCGAGTACGGGGTCGACGGTTTCTACGTCGGCGTGCCGGTGCAGATCGGCGCCGGCGGCGTCGAGAAGGTGGTCGAGGTCGACCTCACCGACAGCGAGAAGGCGATGCTCGACGAATCGGTTTCGCACGTGCGCGAGCTGGTCGATGCGGCGGAGAAGTTTCTGTCCGCTTGAGGCGGACGTTCTGGGAGTACCCTGATGAATGTACACGAGTTCCAAGCGAAGGCCCTGCTCAAGAAGTACGGCGTGGCGGTGCCCGAAGGCCGCGAGGTGACCAGCCCCGAAGACGCGGCGGCGGCGTGTCGCGAGCTCGGCGGCACCTGCGTCGTCAAGGCGCAGATCCACGCCGGTGGCCGCGGCAAGGCCGGCGGCGTGAAGGTCTGCAAGAGCCCGGAAGAAGCGCAGGCGTTCGCCTCGGAGATTCTCGGCAAGACCCTGGTGACGCACCAGACGGGCCCCGGGGGCCGTCTGGTGCAGAGGCTGCTGGCCGAGGCGGCGAGCGACATCGCCACCGAGTTCTACCTCGGCATCGTGCTCGATCGCGCCACCGGTCGGCCGGCGATGATGGCGTCGTCGGAAGGCGGCATGGAGATCGAGGAGGTCGCCGCCAAGACTCCCGACAAGATTCTGCGCGCGTCGGTCGATCCCGCGGTGGGCCTGCAGCCGTTCCAGTGCCGCCAGCTGGCCTTCGGCATCGGCATTCCCAAGGAGTCGGTCAACAAGGCGGTCAAGTTCATGATGGCGCTGTACAAGGCGTACATCGAATGCGACGGCTCGATCGCCGAGATCAACCCGCTGGTGCTGACCAAGCAGGGCGACGTTCTCGCGCTCGACGCCAAGATGGGCTTCGACGCCAACGCGCTGTACCGCCACAAGGACATCCTCGACCTGCGCGACCTCAACGAAGAAGACGACAAAGAGGTCCAGGCCTCGAAGTTCGATCTCAGCTACATCGCGCTCGACGGCAACATCGGCTGCATGGTCAACGGCGCCGGCCTGGCGATGGCGACGATGGACATCATCAAGCACTTCGGCGGCGAGCCCGCCAACTTTCTCGACGTCGGTGGCGGCGCCACCACCGAGAAGGTGACCGAGGCCTTCAAGATCATTCTGTCGGACGCCAACGTGAAGGGTGTTCTGGTCAACATCTTCGGCGGCATCATGAAGTGCGACGTCATCGCCAGCGGCGTGGTCGAGGCCGCCAAGCAGGTCTCGCTGCAGCACCCGCTGGTGGTCCGCCTGGAGGGCACCAACGTCGAGCTCGGTCGCGAGATTCTCGACAAGTCCGGCCTCAACATCGTCTCGGCCACGAGCATGTCGGATGCCGCCGAGAAGATCGTTGCCGCGGTGGGAGCTGCCTGAAATCAGGGCCTTCCGACGGCATCGATCGACTGATCGGCTGCCTGTGGAAAACCTGTTGAAACCGCCAGCGAGGCGGTCGCTCGATCGCCTCGCCGGCTCCCGATTTTCCCTTGACCGGGTCGAGTCCGGGTGCCCGGGAAGGTAGATCCGGCCGTGGTCGTTGCGCGGCACCGGGTCGCTCGTAGATTCGCGCGGCCGCATAAGACTGCATTCGGCGACGTCTGATGCCCCTGTGGATAACCCGTATGTGGTGAGCACGACCCCGGGGCGGCGGGCGCTCTCGATCGGGCCCTCGCCGCGGTCCCGGATTTTGAGTAGCAAGCAGGGGCGCGGAGCCGTTTTTCGCGCTCCGGACTGGTTATGACGGGCCTCCTCCTACTCTTCGCCTCCGGCGCCACAGCCCTCGTCTACGAGGTGTTGTGGCTGCGCCAGCTGTCGCTGTCGTTCGGATCGACCGCGGCCAGCGCGGCGATCTGCCTGGCGGCGTTTTTCGCGGGCATGTCGCTCGGTCAGGCGGTCGCGGCGAGTCGCTGCGCTCGCGCCGGCAATCCGTTGTCGGTGTACGGCGTGCTCGAGATCGTCGCCGGTGGGCTCGCCCTCGTCGTGATGGCGCTGCCGCAGCTCTATGCCGGGTTGATGGCAGGCTGGGTCGGCGACGAGCTCGGCGGCTCATCGGCGCCGGTGGTGGCGCGGGCGCTGCTGTCGCTTGCCGTGTTGATTGCGCCGGCTGCGGTGCTGGGAGCGACCTTTCCGTTCGTCGTCGAAGCCGAGGCGCGCGGCAAAGGCGCGACGGCGACGTCGCTCTACGTCGCCAACACACTCGGCGGCGTCGCCGGTGCGCTGTTGGCGTCGTTCTTCCTGCTGCCGTGGTTCGGCTTGCGCGGCTCGTACTGGATGACGGTGGCGGCGAGCGCCACGATCGGCCTCGGCGCGATTGCGGTGGCGCGCGGTGAGCCGGGTGGTGCCGGTGCCGCGGACGCCGCCGACGCGGCGTTGCCCTGGTCGGGGCGACTGGCGCTGATCGCTTTTTCCTCGGGGGCGTTGGCCCTGGCCGCGGAAGTGTTGTGGACCAGGATGTTGGTCCAGGTGCTGCACAACTCGGTGTACTCGTTCGCCCTGGTGCTGGCGACGGTTCTCCTCTCTCTCGCCGTGGGCGGACTGATCGTGCGCGCCTGGTGTCGCCGTACGGCGCCGCGCGATGCGCAGCTCGCCGCGGTCGCGCTGGTCGCCGGGGTCGGGCTCACCCTGTCGGCGCTGGTGTTCGTCGAGCGCACCGACGGCATGGCGTATGCCGGCGGCGCCGCGGATTGGCTCGGCTACCTGGGCGAGGTGTCGCTGCTCGCGGCGTCGGTGATCGTCTTGCCGGGGGCGATCGCCGGGATGCTGTTGCCGCTCGCCTTGGAGCTCGGCCGGGCGCGCGTCGGAGGCGGCGGTCGGGTGGCCGGCTGGCTGGTCGCGGCGAATACGATCGGCGCCGTGCTCGGATCCTTGGTCGCCGGCTTCGTCTTGTTGCCGGGCCTCGGGCTGTGGTCGGCGGTGCGCTGGGTCTCGGTCGGCTACGCCGCGCTCGCCCTGCTGGCGCTGCCGCGACCGGCGACCGTCGCAGCGCTGGCGATCGCCTGTCTCGTGATCTTCGGACCGTTCGCCGGGCGCGAGCTGCGCCGGGTCGATTACGGCGGTGGCGACGAGTTGCTCGAGGTGCTCGACAGCGCCGGTGGGACGGTCGCCGCGGTGCGGCGCGGTGAGGTGGTGTCGATTCGTCTCAACAACAGTTACACGGTCGGCACCAACGCCAACATCGTCAACGACAGGCGCAAGGCCGATCTGCCGATCCTGATCCACCCGTCGCCGCGCTCGGTTCTGTTCATCGGCATGGGGGCGGGAATCACCGCGGCGGCGGCGCTGGCGCATCCGGTCGAGGAGGTGGTCACCTGCGAGATCGTTCCGGCGGTGGCGGAGCTGGCGCGGCGCCACCTGGCGGACGAGGTCGGCGCTCTCTTCGACGATCCGCGGTCGCGGGTGGTGATCGCCGACGGACGCCAGGCGCTGGCGCACACCGAGCGCAAGTTCGACGTCATCGTCGGCGACCTCTTCGTGCCGTGGCACGCCGGTACGGCGAACCTCTACAGCCGCGAGCATTTCGCCAACGTTGCGGCGCGGCTCACCGAGGAAGGTGTCTTCGCGCAATGGCTGCCGCTCTACCAGATGTCGCGGCGCGAGCTCGACATCGTCGCGCGGACGATGAGCGAGGTGTTTCCGCGGGTGACACTGTGGCGCGGCGACTTCCGCGCCGAGACGCCGTCGGTCGCGCTGTTCGGCCATGCCAGTCGTTTCCCGCTCGATCTCGCCGACGTGTTGCGCAACGTCCGCCTCCGCATCGGCGCGCACGAGGCCGACGATGCGGTGACGGAAGCGCTGGCCTTGATGTTCTACGCCGGCAACGTGACGCAGAGCAGCGAGCTCTTTGCCGATGCGCCGGTCAACACCGAGGACCACCCGGTGCTCGAGTACATCGCGCCGCGCACCCAGCGCGCGGTCAAGAGCGGCGCGGCGAGCTGGTTGAACGGCGAGGAGCTGGTTCGTCTCTACCGCGAGTTGGAAGGTGCGACGCCGCCGCGCCTCGACTACTATCTAGCCCGCCTCGACGACCGGCAGCTCGACTACCAGCGCGCCGGTTTCGATCTGTACGAGCTCTTCGTCGCGCACCACCAAGGCGACCAAGAGCTGGCGCGGCAGAAGCTCGAGTCCTTCCGGCGCCGCGCCCCGGCGCGAGTCGTCGAGATGTTCGAAGCCCTGATGGACCACGGGTGAACACGGATGGACACGGAGGAGGACCGTGCAGTGTATGAACGGGAAACCTTCCCCCCTACGTGTGGATCCGTGTTCACCCGTGGTAGCTAGATGTCTTCCCGTACCGTCACGTCGCCGCGGCCGCGGTCGCTGTCGACCAGGCGGTCGTTGCGGTAGAGATCGACCTGGAGGAACGAGTTGGTTTGGTTGGTTAGCCGGGTCATCGCCGCGCTGATCTGGTCTTGCGGGTTGAACATGTAGAAGGTCGCCGGGGTGCGGCACTCGGCGCTCTCGGCGGGCTCGACCTGCAGGCAACGACTCAGGAAGCTGGCGGTGAAGTCGCCGATGGTCGACAGGAACGAGGCGCCGAAATCGGGCGGCAGCGTCGGGTTGTCCGGGTCGAGGCGCAGATCCTGGCACTGGAACCCGCTGGGCAGCTCGGTGCCGGTCGGGAACGAGCACACCTCGATGCGAAACTCGTTGCGCAGGTCGGGGTGGGCGCCGGCGCCCGCCATCTCGTCGGCGTCGTCGAAGTTGGAGATGCTGCGGCAGGCTCCGGCCGGGATCGTGTGGGTGGTCAGATTGGTCGCGCCGCTGGCGGCACCGAGCAGGCGCTGTACGGTGAGCGGCGTCGCGCTGAGGTTGCGCAGCACCGCGCGGGTCGGTTGCTTTTCGTTCTCGAGGACGAAGAAGTGCGGCGCGGTGAAGGGGCCCTGGGGGACGTGGACCGCGTCGTTGGTCTGCAACCCGAACCCGTTCGATTCGATGAAGCCGCCGGTCTGGTTGCGCGCGTCGGCGAGGCAATCGCCGTTGTCGTCCTGTTCGACCACGTCGAACGACGCGCCGGACGGTCCTTGAACGAAGTAGAGGATCTCGATCGGCCGTGATTGCCGGTCGTCTTCGCCGCAGGACAACGGGGTGGCGCCGAGGATGATTGCCAAAATCGCGTAGAGCGCGCGTCGTGAGCTGGTCATCGCTCCTGCTTCGCAGGATCGCAGGTGTGAAGCAATCGGCGTCTGGTTGCATCGACATGGTGCGGCGACTGCGGCAGGGTAGGGGGCGTCGCGACGCCGGCGTCCGGTCGAGTAGAGATGAATCGAGAGGCATTCGAGGGGATGGTCGAAGAAGCGGTCGCCGAGGTGCGGGATCGCTTTCCCGAGGCCCTGGAGAACGTCGCTTTCGTCATCGAGGACGAGCCGTCGGACGAGGATCTACGCGGCCTCGGGCTCGAGCCGGGGCGGGACACCTTGTTCGGGCTGTACGACGGCACTCCGCTCGAGGACCGCGCGATCGACGACGTGCCGCGGCTGCCGGACCGCATCGTCGTCTTCTACCGGCCGCTGGTGCGTGCATTCCGCACCCGCTGGGCGGTGCGCCGCGAGGTGCGTAAGACGGTGATCCACGAGGTCGCGCACTTGATGGGATTCGACGAGGACGAGGTCGAGCGCGAGGGGTTCGCATGACGGCGCCGCCGACGCTGGCCGAGCGCCAGCTGTCCTTCGCCGGCGAGGAGGTGCGTTTCCTGGCGATCGCCGACCTCGACCCGTTCGTCGACGCCGAGCAGCTGCTCGGCGTCAGCGACGTGCCGGAGCCTCCCTACTGGATGCACCTGTGGCCCGGCGCGAGCTCGCTGTCGCGCCGCCTCGCGGTGCAGTGCGAGGCGGGGCAGCGGGTGCTCGAGCTGGGCTGCGGCCTCGGCGTGCCGTCGCTGGTCGCGGCGCGCCGCGGTGCCGCGGTGGTGGCGACGGATTGGCAGCGCGACCCGCTGCAGCTGCTGCGTCGCAGTGCGCGGCTGAACCAGGTCGGGCTCGGCCTGGTGCAGATGGATTGGCGCCGACTCTGCGTGCGCGGCGCCGCCTTCGATCTGGTCGCCGGCGCGGATGTCGCGTACGATGCCGGAGAAGAAGAGGGACTGGTCGCCGCATTGGCCGCCGCGGTGGGTCGCGGTGGGCGCGTGCTGCTGGCGGATTCGGTCAACACCTACCGGCAAGGTCTGGCGGAGCGGCTGCGGACGGTCGGTTTCGACGTGCGCGAGGAGCGAGACGCCGAGCAAGAAGAGGGGCGGGTGGTTTGGGTACGCATCCTCGAAGGAACGAAGCTGTGACGCAGAACGGAAAGAACCGCGGGGCCGGCGACGGGTACCTGGTTTTCGATATCGAGACGCAGATCGACAAGGACTTGGTGCGCGGCGCCTTTCATCCGCAGCCAGAGGTCAGCGCCGAGCTCGCCTACGAGCGCCTGCGCGACGAGTACGACGGCGGGTTTCTCCCGGTCACGGTGCACGCGCCGGTGTCGGTCGTGCTCGGCTGGGTGAGCTCGGGCCGATTGTTGGAGAAGGTGCAGGTGCTGCGCGCCGACGAAGCCGGTGAGGAGGCCCTGGTGCGCGAGTTCTGGAAGCTGGTCGGTCGTTTTCGCGGCACCCTGGTGTCGTTCAGCGGGCGCATTTTCGATCTGCCGGTGATGGAGCTGCGCGCGCTGCGCTTCGGCCTGTCGTTGCCGTGGCATTTCTCCGGCAAGTCGGGTTTTCGCGGTCGCAACGACCGTCACGACGACCTCTACGACGTGTTGTCGAATCGCGGCGCGGCGCGCCTGCGCGGCGGGCTCGACCTGCTCGCCAAGTTGGTGGGGCTGCCGGGGAAGGGCGCCGTTTCCGGGGCGATGGTGCAGGAGCTGTGGGAGCGCGGCGACTTCGACACGGTGCACCGCTACTGCCGGCGCGACGTGATCCAGACCTACTATCTCTTCCTGCACGTCGAGCGACTGCGCGGGCGACTCGAAGGATCCGAGCTCGGCCGCCTGGAAGAGGCGACGCGCGACTTCCGCGTCGAGCTGGACCGTGTCTGAGCGGCTGCCGAGGAGCGACGCGCCGTTCGAGCTGGTCAGCCCGCACGCGCCCGGCGGCGATCAGCCGGCCGCCATCGAGCGGCTGGTCGAAGGCGTGCGCAGTGGCGCCGACTATCAGGTTCTGCTCGGCGTCACTGGTTCGGGGAAGACCTTCACCATGGCGAACGTCATCGCCGATCTGAATCTGCCGACCTTGGTGATGGCGCCGAACAAGACGCTGGCGGCGCAGCTCTACCACGAGCTCAAGCAACTGTTCCCCAACAACGCGGTTCGTTACTTCGTCAGCTACTACGACTACTACCAGCCGGAAGCGTACGTCCCGAGCAGCGACACCTTCATCGAGAAGGACTCGTCGATCAACGACGAGATCGACAAGATGCGCCACTCGGCGACCAAGGCCTTGCTCGAGCGCAACGACGTCATCATCGTCGCCAGCGTCTCCTGTATTTACGGGTTGGGGTCGCCGGAGGCGTACTTCGACCTGCTGGTGTTTCTCGAGCGCGGCGAGCGCGCCGACCGCGATCAGATCCTGCGCAAGCTGGTCGACATCCAGTACGAGCGCAACGACTACGACTTTCATCGCGGCACTTTCCGCGTGCGCGGCGACGTCGTCGAGATCTTTCCCGCGTCGGAAGAAACGCGCGCGCTGCGGGTCGAGTTCTTCGGCGACGAGGTCGAGCGCATCTCCGAGGTCGACCCGCTGCGCGGCAAGAAGTTGCGCGAGCTCGATCGCGCCGCGATCTATCCGGCGAGCCACTACGTCACCAAGCCGGATCAACGCAAAGAGGCAATCGACGCCATCCGCGAGGAGCTGCGCCAGCAGCTGGAGCGTTTGCGCGGCGAGTCGAAGCTGCTCGAGGCGCAGCGGCTCGAGCAGCGCACCATGTACGACCTCGAGCTGCTCGAAGAGATGGGCTTCTGCCCCGGCATCGAGAACTACTCGCGCCATCTGACCGGGCGCGACGAGGGGCAGCCGCCGCTGACCCTGCTCAACTATTTCCCCGAGGACTTCGTCACCATCATCGACGAGAGTCACGTCACGGTGCCGCAGATCGGCGGCATGTACCGCGGCGACCGCTCGCGCAAGAGCACCCTGGTCGAGTTCGGCTTCCGGCTGCCGTCGGCCCTCGACAACCGTCCGCTCAATTTCGCCGAGTTCGAGGAGCTCAATCGCCGCTTCGTCTACGTCTCGGCGACGCCAGGCGACTACGAACGCGAGCGCGCCGGCGACCGCATCGTCGAGCAGCTGATCCGGCCGACCGGGTTGGTCGACCCGGAGGTGCTGGTGCGCCCCGCCGGTCAGCAGGTCGACGACCTGCTCGAGGAGGTACGGCGCCGGGTCGACGCCGACGAGCGGGTGCTGGCGACCACCCTGACCAAGAAGATGGCCGAGGACCTTACCGAGTACTACCACGAGCTCGGGGTCCGGGTGCGCTACCTCCACTCCGACATCGATACCCTGGAAAGGGTTGAAATCATTAGGGATTTGCGGCGAGGAGCGTTCGACGTTCTGGTCGGGATCAACCTCTTGCGCGAGGGCCTGGACCTGCCCGAGGTGTCGCTGGTGGCGATTCTAGACGCCGACAAGGAGGGCTACCTGCGCTCCGAGCGCTCATTGATCCAGACCATCGGCCGCGCTGCCCGCAACGTGAATGGGAAAGTCATCCTCTACGCCGACAAGATCACCGACTCGATGCGGGCGGCGATCGACGAGACCAACCGGCGCCGCCAAATCCAGAGCGAGTACAACGAAAAGCACGGGATCACGCCGCAGACGATCGTCAAGGCGATCGCCGAATCGCTGGTACCGGGCGAGTCGGATTACGTCGACCTGCCCGAGGTGGCGGAGTCCGATGCCGAGTACATCGCCGTCGAGGACATTCCCGAGCGGGTCGCCGAGCTGCGCAAGCGCATGCGCCAGGCTGCGGCCGACCTCGAGTTCGAGCAGGCGGCGGAGCTGCGTGACGAGATCCAGCGGCTCCAGGAGCGCGAGCTGGCGCTGCGCTGATGTCGTCAATGGGAAAATGTGGGCCCGACCAGAATTTGTGCCCGCAATCATTAGCATCTTTAAATTGACAAAGCGCACGGGCAAGGCTTTATTAGCGCCGTATCATAAGGAGTGTTGCAGCTAGGCTCCGATCCGGTAAGTGTCTTGGGGGAATTGATGGGGAACAGCATGACGACCGAAAGACGCCGATTCTCGGCGCCGGCAGCCAGCGCGCTTGCGTTGGGGCTGGTAATGGCGGCCGGGGTTGCTTCGGCGCACCCGGTATCCGGCAATCTAGAGGGGCGCTGCCATATCGATGTCAACCGCTCCAGAATCACGCTGACCATTGAAGTCACCAACACCGGCGAGCAGTCGGTTCACAACCTCGAGCCCGGTGAGCTCGGCGGTTCGGGAGTCGGCGACGCTTCGGTTTTCATCCAGACCAACCCGCGCGGCTTCAACGAATTGTTGCCGGGGAAGACCGCTACTCTGCGCTGGAAGGGCGAAGTGTTCGGCACCGGCTTCCTCGATCTGTCGGGGAGGGCGCAGGGCGACTGGGACGATGGCGACCCGGCGACCACTGGTGTCATCAACTGCACCAGGCTGACCGTCGGCAATCCCGCCGATCTGACTCCGCCGCCGACGCCGACTTCGGAAGTCCGCGACACCTTCGCTCCGAACGCGACGGATACACCCGCAATCGATCCGACCCGCACGCGCCGGCCGACCGAGCCGCCGCGTCCGACGCGCACCACGCGCCCGCCCAACACCTTGCGGCCGACGCGTACGCGCCAGCCGACCAACACCCAGCGTCCGACGCGCACCACGCGCCCGACCAACACCTCGCGCCCGACGCGCACGCCGATTCCGCATGACACGCCGCGTCCGACGCGCACCCGCGCCGACCGGCCGACGCCGCGGCCGACGCGGACCAGCGCGGCGCAGGCGACTTCGACTCAATTCGTCCGACCGACCCGCACCAGGGCGGTCGGCCGTCCGACCCGTACTCGGATCCCGCCGCGTCCGACCCGCACGCCGATCGCGGCGCGGCCGACGCGTACTCCGCTGCAGCTGCGTCCGACTCGTACCCCGCGTGGGGCGAGCGGCGAGCCGACCGTTCCGCGTCCCGGGCAGACCCCGAACGCGCCCGTCGGCAGGCTTTCCGCCGCCTGCAGTCTGCGTCAGACCAACGATCAGATCGCGATCGTCATGATCGTCGACAACACGACGTCGGTGCCGATCGCGAATCTCGCCGCCAGCTCGCTCGGTCTCGCGCCCGAGGGTGGCGCGCTGTTCTTCGACCCGACCGGGCCGAGCCCGCGTTCGTATCGCATCCTCGACGCCGGCGATTCGGTGACCTTCGAATGGGGCGGTCGCATGACCGACGTCGGTGCGATGGGCTTCTCGGCGTCGGTTTCCGGCACTGGGCCGAACGGTGAGAACGTCATCAGCGGAACCGTCGACTGCGGCATCGGCCTCGGGCCGAACGGCTTCTTCGACAACTCGACGTTTACCGCCCACTGCGGCATCCGCCCCGGCGAGAACGGCGGTATCCAGCTGACGGTCAACAACCGCAGCGGCGAGCCGCTGAGCGAAGTCGAGCCGCATTTCACCGGTAGCAGTGGCGACGGCACGGCGCAGATCAACGACCTGCGCGGTCCGGCACCGCGGCGCCTGCGTCGCCTCGCCGGCGGCCAGAGCCAGGACTTCCTGTACGACGCCGGCATCCTCGGCAACGGCCGTCTCGCGGTGAACTTCCGCGTCGACGCGACGCGCGAGTCGGGCGAACGCATCTCGACCCAGCTCGTGATGTGCGACGTCGACCTCAACACCGGCGGGGCGTTGCCCGATATCTCGGTCGACGAAGTCGATCAGGCGGCGTCGTGGGTGGTCGAAGACCAGTACTTCGGCCAGGGCCACTGCGCGATTCAGGAAGGCTGCGTCGCCGCGCCGGGCAATCGCAAGCTGCTCAAGTTCAACACGACGACGCCGAACCACGGCCCGGGCAACTTGTTCCTCGGCGACCCGCGCAACAACCCGACCTTCATTTGGTCGGACTGCCACCAGCACTTCCACTTCGAGGACTACGCCGACTACCGCCTGTTCGACATGCAGGGGAATCTCGTCGCGCGCGGTCACAAGCAGGCCTTCTGCCTGGTCGACCTGTGGCGCCCGCCGGGGTCGACCGGTCCGCGCGAGCCCAATTTCCCCGACTGCGGGTTCCAGGGCATCAGTGCCGGCTGGGCCGACATCTACCATCGCGACCTCGACTGCCAGTGGATCGACGTCACCGGCGTGCCGGACGGCCGCTACGTTCTGCAGGTGCACGTCAACCCGGCGCGGGTACTGCGCGAGAGCAATTACTCGAACAACATCGCTCGCACCGAGGTTTGCATTGGCATCCCGCGCAGCGAATGCGAGTGAGCGTCAACAACAAAATCGAAAAAATGTACACCAATCCAATAAAATATCTTGACCAGGCTGGCGGGTTTCACGTAGGTTGCTGCCAGCGTTCTACTTAATGGGAACTGGGGGAACAGTGGACTTTCAACAAACCGTCGATTTTTCAGCAACTTCCGGGATTTCTCGGCGGTGGGATGAGTCGCTGGATCAGGGAGGACAGCTCACATGATGAGGCTCCGCATTACACAACTTGCGGTTCTAGGGGCCGTTTTGGCGGGATTTTCCGTTGGAACAGCCGGGGCTCAGGGGGTCTTTAATACGCGTAAGCCGACGAGCACAGCTCGGCCTACGCGTACGCCATTCATCCCCGTCGACCGCACGCGCAAGCCGACCAAGACTCTGCGGCCGACCAGCACGCCGATCGTCATCGTCGACCGCACGCGCAAGCCGACCAAGACTCTGCGGCCGACTCGCACGCCGATCGAGGTTCAGGATCGGACTCGCAAGCCGACCAAGACCGTGCGCCCGACGCGGACGCCGATCGAAGTCGAGGTGAGGACGCGCAAGCCGACCAAGACGGTGCGGCCGACTCGCACTCCGATCGAGCAAGAAGTTCGGACGCGCAAGCCGACCAAGACGGTCCGGCCGACTCGCACTCCGATCGAGCAAGAGGTTCGGACTCGCAAGCCGACCAAGACGTCGCGCCCGACCCGCACGCCGATCGAAGTCGACGTTCGGACTCGCAAGCCGACCAAGACGACGCGGCCGACCCGCACGCCGATCGAAGTCGACGTTAGGACCCGCAAGCCGACGAAGACGACGCGGCCGACGCGCACCCCGATCGAGGTCGAGGTGAGGACTCGCAAGCCGACGAAGACGACGCGGCCGACGCGCACTCCGATCGAGCAGCAGGTTCGCACTCGCAAGCCTACCAAGACTCTGCGACCGACCCGCACTCCGATCGAGCAGCAGGTTCGCACTCGCAAGCCGACCAAGACTCTGCGCCCGACTCGTACG
>JAUIGL010000111.1 GCA_030430165.1 bacterium
ATCGAGCGCGCCTACCATGCGATCTTCCACACGGCGAGGGTCGTCCTGCGCGAGCACGGGGACAGCGAGCGTGGCCATGCGCGAATCCGTGAACGACTCCTCGCCTACGATACGGCGCGTCACCAGGCGCTGCGCGCCGCGGTCGACCATGCGCTGTCCTTGCGCGAGTCGGGAGACGCGCCGCTACCCGACGAGGCCTCGCGCTGGGTTGCGCTGGCGCGCGATGCGTTCGTCGAGACCAGATCCTGCGTGGAGCAGGATGATCGTTCCGTGACCGAAGGAGAACAGCCGTGATCGTCGTCACCAATCGAATCCCAGTCAACGAAGCCTTCGAGGGAGAGTTCGAGGAGCGCTTCCGCAAGCGCGCCCACCTGATCGATCAGTCGCCCGGCTTCATCCGCAACCTGATCCTGCGGCCGGTGCAGCGCCGTCTCAATCACCAGACCGGCGAGTGGGAGGAGAAAGAGGAGCAGGGCTACTACCTGGTGCAGACCTATTGGGAGTCGGAGGAGGCGTTTTGGGCGTGGACCAAGAGCGACTCTTTCCGCGCCGCCCACAGCAATCGCCCCCCGGCGGAGATGTTCGCCGGCCCCAACGTGCTCGAGATCCACGAGGTGATCCAGGACACGGCGCGACGCGACGCGCCCGCCGACTGATCGATCGACCGCGCGCCGCAGCGGCGGGCTGATCGCACTTCGGACGAAGCGCAGGACATCCTCTGCGGCACGCGCGTTGGCAAGCGAGCGGTCGTGTGGCTTGCGACTGCGCGGACGCCCGCGCATCAGTCACGGCGGACCCGGTGGAGGGTTCTGCGGCGGACTCCCCGGCGTATGCCTGGTCGTCTGACCCTGCATCAGTGACGTATTTGTGCTGATTGCGCGTCGCGCTTTCGCCGCTGGGCTCGATATCTAGCAAAGTTTTTCACGGATCGGCCCGGCGTTCGTCTGGCATGGCACTTGGAAGTCTCCCGGCACATGGGGAGAACTTCATGACGGGAGCAGCCATGCAGGGACTTGGTGAGGAGGCGGGGCACATCCTGCCGCAGTGGGCGTCGGTGAACCGGGTGGTCCTGGATCTTTTCAAGCAGTACGAGCCGGCCTTCAACGTGAAACGAATCGGCACCGGGCTCGACCTCGACCCGGTGGTCCCGCTGACCTGGGGGGACCGGGCCCTGCTCAAGCGCGGCTTCGGAGGAATCCTCAGTCATGCCGTGAAGCACTCGGTTCCGGGCGGCCTGGTCGTGGTCAAGACGACCATGAGCGGCGATTACGTTCTGCTCACCGTCGGCGAGAACGGTGGCGCCGACGCCGACGACGCGGAGGAGCTTCTCGACAAGCCGGCGCTGATCTCGGGCGGTGAGCTCGGCCTCGCCGAGCGTATCGTGCGCGCCCACGGCGGCCAGATCGGGGTCGATCTGCGGCGCGGCCGCGGCTCGCGCTGCGCGGTTCGGCTTCCCGCGGTCGCCATGGAGAACGCCCGCCTCAGCGAGGAGCTCGAGCAGAGCCGCCAAGGCGGTCGCGACCTGCTGGCAGCCTTGTCCTACGAGCTGCGCACCCCGCTGCACGCGATCATGGGCTACGCCGACCTGCTCGCCGAGGGCACCTTCGGTCGCATGTCTCGGGACCAGATCGACACCGTGCAACGGATCGATCAGGGCGCGCGCGAGCTCCTGCATCTGGTCGAGGGCGCGATCGACGCGCGCAGCGGTGCCGACGACAGCGAGGTCGGCGCCGATGCCAGTCTGCGTTTGCCCGAGCGGCTGCACAGTTTCTGCCAGCTCGCCATCGAGACGCTCGAGTGCGACACCTGCCTGTCGTTCGTCTGGCAGCCGGGATCCGATTCCTTCGTGCCGGCGGCGATCGCCGGGATGATCGGACGTGCCGACGACTGGTTCCCCAGCGCTCGCTTGTCACCGGCCCAGGTCTCGCGCCTGTTGTCGCGCGACAACGGCCCGGGGCCGGCCGTGCTGATGGATCCGCGCGAGCTGCTCGCCGAGACCGTGGTGCGCGACCTGCGCCTGCACGCCACCGTCTTGCTGCCGATCCGCCGCGGCAACGACCTACTCGGCCTGCTGGTCCTCGGCTACGCCCGCCGCAGCTGCCTGTTCACCGCCGAGCACGCGCACTTCGCCGAGGGGGTGTGCGACCTCGCCGGCCTCGCGGTGGAGAACTCGGTGCTCTCGGAACAGCTCGACCACACCCAGCGGCTGACCGCGGAGTTCGTCTCATCGATGTCGCACCACTCGCGAATCCCGCTCAACGTGATCATCGGTTACAGCGACCTCCTCCACGAGGGAGAGTTCGGTCCGCTGACCGACGAGCAGCTCGGCGTCACCAAGCGCTTGCGCGCCAGCGGACGCGAGCTGCTGGCGGTGATCAACCGCAATCTGACGCCCGACGAGTCGGTCCTGCGGCAGTACGACGCTTGACTCGCTTCCTTGGCTCTGCGAGCTCGGAGCGCTCGTAGGCGTAGGCACGGGCATAGCTAGAGGCAGAGGGTGGTTTGGGCTTCGCCCAGTTTCTTTTTGCCTCGTGTGCTGAACCGGGCTGGCTTGGAAAGCGGCGACGCCAGCAGGGGCTGAAGAGGGAAGCGCGGTTCTTCAGAGCAGGCCGAGCTCTAGCTTGGCGGCCTCGGACATCATTTCCTGATTCCAGGGCGGGTCGAAGACGACCTCGACCCGGGCTTCTTCGATGCCGGGCAGGCTCTCGATGCGCATCTTGGCATCGGCGGCGATGACGTCGCCCATGCCACATCCGGGCGCGGTCAGGGTCATCTGCATGTCGACCTTGCTGCCGCCGCTCTCGATGCGTTCGATCTCGAGGCTGTAGACGAGACCGAGCTCGACGATGTTGACCGGAATCTCGGGGTCGTAGACGTTGCGCAGCTGGTTCCAGACGAGCTCCTCGTCGACCGGACCGTCCGGGGATAGGTCGGCGCCGCCTTCGGGCTTGGCCACCGCCTTGCCGATGGCGTCGGCGTCCTTGCCCGAGATTCGGTACAGGCCGCCCAGGGTCGGCGTCTGAATGGTGTAGGTGTCGCCGAGGGACTGCGTGATCACCGCCGGCGTTCCCGCCTTGAGTGTGACCGTGATGCCGTCGGGAATCTGGATCGCGTCGCAGTCGCGGCTGATCTCGACCTCTTCGTACGGATGCATCGTCTCTACTCCTACTCGGTGGTGACCGGTTGGTCCTTGCCGGCGATCGCCGCCTTGAGCGTGTGCCAGCACAGGGTGGCGCACTTGACGCGGGCGGGGAACTCGCTGACTCCGCCGAACACCGCCAGCTTGCCGAGGTCGAGTTCGTCGCTCTCTTCGCCGCTGGTCACCAGATCGTGGAAGTGACCGAACAGCTCCTCGGCCTCGGCCTCGGTCTTGCCCTTGAGCGCTTCGGTCATCACCGACGCGGAAGCTGTCGAGATGGCGCAGCCGGAGCCCTGGAAGGAGACGTCCTCGACCCGTCCGTCGTTCATCTTGACGAAGATCTCCACCTGATCGCCGCACAACGGGTTGTAGCCGTGCGCCGAGCGCGCCGACTCCTGGGAACGGTAGTTCCGCGGCCGTTTGCTGTGTTCGATGATGATCTCCTGGTAGAGATCCTTGAGCTCGTCGTTCACGAAAATACCTCGATGGTGTGGCGCACCGCGCGTTCGAGCGCGTCGATGTCCTCGCGCGTGTTGTAGAAGGCGATCGACGCCCGGGTCGTCGCCGGGATCGAATAGCGCTGCATGACCGGCTGGGCGCAGTGGTGGCCGGCGCGGACGGCGACCCCGTTGCGATCGAGGATCGTGCCGACGTCGTGCGGGTGGATGCCGTCGATCAGGAAGGAAAGCACGCTTTCCTTCTCGGCGGCGGTGCCGATGATGGTGACCTCGGGGATCGCCGAGATGCGCTCGGTCGCGTAGGCGAGAAGCTCTCTCTCGTGGGCGATCGCTGCGTCCCAGTCGAGTCGCTCGAGGTAGTCGATCGCCGCGCCGAGGCCGACGACGCCGGTGATGTTCGGCGTGCCGGCTTCGAACTTGGCCGGCAGGCTGTTGTAGAAGGTCTTCTCGAAGGTCACTACGCTGATCATGTCGCCGCCGCCCTGGTAGGGGGGCATCGCGTCGAGCAGGTCCTGTTTGCCGTAGAGAACTCCGACTCCGGTGGGGCCGAACATCTTGTGGCTGGAGAACGCGTAGAAGTCGGCGTCGAGGTCCTGGACGTCGACGCGCATGTGCGGAATCGCCTGGGCGCCGTCGATCAGGACCCGAATGCCGCGCTCGTGCGCGGCGGCGATGATCTCCTTGACCGGGTTGACGGTGCCGAGCGCGTTGGAGACGTGGACCAGGGTCAGCAGCTTGGTGCGCGGCGACAGCAAGCTGACCAGTTCGTCGACCTCGAGCTCGCCGCGGTCGTTGATCGGCGCCACGCGGAGGACCGCGCCGCGCTCGCGGCACACCATTTGCCAGGGGACGATGTTGGAGTGGTGCTCCATCGTCGTCAGCACGATTTCGTCGCCGAGGTTGAGCGCCGGTCGAGCGTACGAGCTGGCGACCAGGTTGATCGCTTCGGTGGTGCCGCGGACGAAGATGATCTCCTTGCGGTCGGCGGCGTTGATGAAGCCGCGTACCTTGTCGCGCGCGCCCTCGAAGGCGGCGGTGGCGCGCTGGCTGAGCTCGTGCACGCCGCGATGGATGTTGGCGTAGTCGTGGCCGTCGAAGCGGGCGATCTCGTCGATCACCGAGCGCGGCCGCTGGCTCGACGCGGCGTTGTCGAGAAAGACCAGCGGGTGTCCGTGCACCTCCTGGTGCAAGGCCGGAAAGTCGCGCCGTACTTCTTCGACGTCGAAGGCGCGTCGCGCCGTGCTCGCCGCTGCTGCTGCCGCCGCGCTCATTTGTTCTCCTCGCTGCCGATCATCGCCGCCAGGCGGGCGTCGACCGTCTCCTCGACCCGCTCGCGCAGGCCGGCGACGTCGATCCGGCCGACGATTTCGTTGGCAAAGGCGCGAGTCAGCAAGCGCCGCGCCGCGGGCTCGTCGATGGCGCGAGCCCGGAGAAAGAAGATCGCGTCTTCGTCCAGTCGGCCGGTGGTAGCGCCGTGGCTACACTTGACGTCGTCGGCGAAGATCTCGAGCTGGGGCTTGGTGTTGATCGTCGCTGCATCGGAGAGCAGCAGGTTCTTGTTCAGCTGGTGCGCGTCGGTCTGCTGCCCCTGGTTGCGCACCAGAACCTTGCCGTTGAAGACCCCGGTCGCGCTGCCGCCGAGGATTCCCTTGTAGAGCTCGGTGCTGGAGCAGTGCGGCGCCGCGTGATCGACGCTGGTGTGGTGGTCGACGTGCTGTTGCCCGTCGACCATGTAGAGGCCGTCGAGCGAGCAGTGGCCGCCCGGCGCGCTGAAAAAGCTGCGTATGTCGTTGCGGCAAAGCCGGGAACCGAGAGCGATCGACAGCGAGTGCAGCTGGCTGTCGGCGCCCTGCACGACGGAGATGTCGGCGGTGTGGTGAGCCTGGCCGGACTCGCACTGGATCTTGCAGTGCGACAGCCGGGCGCCGTCGCCGAGGACTGCGTCGGTAGCGGTGTTGGTCCAGTAGCGACTGTCGTCGAGCCCGAGGTAGTGCTCGACCACGGTCACCCGACTGTTGCGACCGACCGTGATCAGGTTGCGCACGTGGCTGGCTGCGGCCGCCGAGACGCGAGCCGCGTAGACCAGATGAATCGGGGTTTCGACCACCGTGTCGTCGGGGACGTCGATCACCGCCCCGGCGCCGAGGAAGGCGGAGTTCAGCGCGACCAGACTCGACCGCTCGATCACTCCGGTCGCGCGCAGCGCCGCGGCGATTCGCTCTGGTTCGTGCTCGAGGCAGTGCGCGACCGTCGCCAGGCGCGCGCCGTCCGCGCTCTTCGCGGCGATCTCGACCGAGTGGCCGTTGACGAAAGCCAGGCCGGCTCCGTCGCCGATCGCCTCGGCGAGCCGCTCGCGGGTCGCTCCGTCGATCGCGGCGTCTTCGGCGAGCGGCAGGTTGGCGTCGGCGATCTCGCGCAGATTGGTGTACTTCCAGTCCTCGAGACTGGTCGTCGGGAAGCCGGCGCTGGCGAATTCCTGCAGCGCCTGCTCGCGCAGGTTGTCCGGCGCCGGCGGAAGCGCGGCGCTGGCCTGCTGGGCGGCTTGGTGGTCCATCTGGCTGCTCATCCGAGGGCCTCAGGCGCTGGCGGCGCGATCGAACTCGGCATAGCCCTTTTCCTCGAGCTCGAGCGCGAGGCCCTTGTCGCCCGAGCGGGCGATGCGGCCGTCGACCAGGACGTGCACGTGGTCCGGCACCAGGTAGTTGAGCAGGCGCTGGTAGTGGGTGACGCAGAGAACGGCGTGATCCTCGGTGCGCAGCGCGTTGACGCCCTCGGCGACGATCCGCAGGGCGTCGATGTCGAGCCCGGAATCGGTTTCGTCGAGGATCGCCAGGGTGGGCTCGAGGATCGCCATCTGCAGGATCTCGTTGCGCTTCTTCTCGCCGCCCGAGAAGCCCTCGTTGACGGCGCGGTTCTGGAACTTGGGGTCCATCTCGACGAACTTCATCTTCTCTTTGAGCAGCTTGAGGAAGTCCATCGCGTCGATCGGATCCTCGCCGCGGTGCTCGCGCACGGCGTTGAGAGCGGTGCGCAGGAAGTACGAATTGCTGACGCCGGGAATCTCGACGGGATACTGGAAGGCGAGAAAGACCCCTTCGCGGGCTCGTTCCTCGGGCGACAGGTCGAGCAGGTCCTTGCCCCGGTAGCGCACGCTACCGCCGGTGACCGTGTAGTCCTCGCGGCCGGCGAGAACGTTGGCGAGGGTGCTCTTGCCGGAGCCGTTCGGGCCCATGATGGCGTGGACCTCGCCAGCGTTGATGGTGAGATCGATGCCGCGCAGGATCGGCGTGTCGCCGACCTTGGCGTGGAGATCTTCGATTTCCAGAATCGGTGTGTTCGTCATCTGCTCTATCCCAAGTTTCCAGCAGCGGGCGATCAGCCCACGCTTCCTTCGAGGCTGACGCCGAGGAGCTTGGTCGCTTCGACGGCGAATTCCATCGGCAGCTCCTTGAAGACTTCTTTGCAGAAGCCGCTGACGATCAGAGAAACTGCGTCCTCGGCCGAGAGACCGCGCTGCATGCAGTAGAAGAGCTGGTCCTCGCTGATCTTGGCGGTGGTCGCTTCGTGCTCGACCTGGGCGGTCGGGTTGCGCACCTCCATGTACGGGAAGGTGTGGGCGCCGCACTGGTCGCCGATCAGCAGCGAGTCGCACTGGGTGAAGTTGCGGGCGTTGTCGGCGCCCTTCATGACCTTGACCAGGCCGCGGTAGGCGTTCTGGCCGTGGCCGGCGGAGATTCCCTTCGACAAGATCGTGCTCTTGGTGTTCTTGCCGATGTGGATCATCTTGGTGCCGGTGTCGGCTTGCTGGCGATTGTTGGTGAGGGCGACCGAATAGAACTCGCCCACCGAGTTGTCGCCGCGCAGGATGACGCTGGGATACTTCCAGGTGATCGCCGAGCCGGTCTCGACCTGCGTCCACGAGATCTTGGCGTTGCGGTGGCAGGTGCCGCGCTTGGTCACGAAGTTGTAGATCCCGCCCTTGCCGTTCTTGTCGCCAGGGTACCAGTTCTGCACCGTCGAGTACTTGATCTCGGCGTCGTCCAGCGCCACCAGCTCGACCACCGCCGCGTGCAGCTGGTTCTCGTCTCGCATCGGCGCGGTGCAGCCCTCCAGGTAGCTGACGTGGGCGCCTTCCTCGGCGACGATCAGGGTGCGCTCGAATTGTCCGGTGTTGGCCGCGTTGATGCGGAAGTAGGTCGACAGCTCCATCGGCGACCGCACTCCCTTGGGGATGAAGCAGAACGATCCGTCGCTGAACACGGCGGAGTTGAGCGCCGCGAAGAAGTTGTCGTTGTAGGGGACGACCGAGCCGAGATACTTCTGCACCAGCTCCGGGTGCTCTCGCACCGCCTCCGAGAACGAGCAGAAGATGATGCCGACGTCGGCGAGCTTCTCCTTGAAGGTCGTCGCCACCGAGACGCTGTCGAAAACGGCATCGACGGCGACGCCGGCGAGGCGCTCGCGTTCGTGCAGCGGAATGCCGAGCTTGTCGTAGGTAGCGAGCAGCTCGGGGTCGACCTCGTCGAGGCTCTTCGGCGCGTCAGCCTTCGCCTTCGGCGCCGAGTAATAGACGATGTCCTGGTAGTCGATCGCCGGGTAGTGCACGTTCTGCCACTGCGGCTCGCGCATCGTCTGCCAATGGCGGAACGCCTTGAGGCGCCACTCGAGCATGAACTCGGGCTCTTCCTTCTTCGCCGAGATCACCCGGATGACGTCCTCGTTGAGGCCGGGAGGGAGCGCGTCGGCTTCGATGTCGGTGAAGAAGCCGTGCTCGTACTCGCGATCGATCAGCTCTTCGACTTTGGTTGCACTGTTGGCCATTGCTCTACTTTCCCCAGCTCGCCGAATCGGCCGGCGTGTTTTGCGAGGCGGGCGCCCCTTTGCCCAGAACCGTCATGAAGTCGCGCCGTGGAGGTTGGGCCATCTCGGCAAGCGAGATCCCCTCGAGCGCGTCGCTGATGGCGCGGTTGATGCGCGTCCAGTGGCCGCGCACCGGGCACATCGGCTCGTGCTCGCAGTCCGGGTCGGAATCGACGATGCTGCAGGCGGTCAGCGCGATCGGACCCTCGAGCGCCGTGATGATCTGCGCCACCGAGATCTCCTCCGGGGCGCGCGCCAGCTCGTAGCCGCCCTTGGCGCCGCGCTGCGAGTCGAGCAGACCGCCGCGGGCCAGCTCGCGCAGCAATTTGCTGACGGTCGGCACCGGCAGGTGGACCTCCGCCGCGACCGAGCCGGCGTTGTGGGTTCGCTCGCGGTGGGCCGCCATGTAGCGCATCAGCAGGATGCCGTAGTCGGTGAGTCGCCCGATTTTGATCATCTCAGATGGGTCGCCGTCCTCTTGCCGGAGGATTAAGACTGTTTGGGTCCGATTTGAAAAAAGAGTTGTAACTGTTGAGGAATCGGCAATCAAGACCGATCCGGTCGTATTTCCGAACATAGCAGGAGAGCGACCGGGCGCAAGCCCGCCCCGGGAGGGATCGTGGGTCGTTTTGTTTCGCAACTGCGTTTGCTCGGTAGGCACCGCCCGAACCCGAATTCCGTCCCCCCTTACCAAGGGGGGACTTCAGGGGGGTCGACCGGAGCCGCCGGTGGCCCGAGCGCATAGGCTCCTTGCCGCACCTCCCCCTGACCCCGTCCTTGGTAAGGAGGGGGGATCCGAAGGGGTGGAAGCCGCGCCGGGCCGAGCTCAGTTGCTGGCGGCGGCGGGCAGCGGCTCGTCTTCGGCGAGGTGGTCCGGGGCGAGCTCGGCGGCGATCCGGTTGCGGACCATCTCGGTGAGCGACTCGACCGAGAGGCCGGCGAAGGACTCGTAGGGGATCGCGCTGAGCACGCGAACGGTGATCTCGTGGCGGCCCTGGAGGACGAATCCCCGCTTGGGCAGGGCCTCGCTCGTGCCTTCGATGACGATCGGCAGGATCGCGACCTGCGCCTTCTTGGCCAGGGTGAAGGCGCCGTGCTTGAACGCCTTGAGCTTGCCGTCGAAGGACCGGGTGCCCTCGGGGAACATCATGATCGAGCTGCCCTCGGCGAGCGCGTCGAGGCAACCCTCCATCATCTGATCGATACTACCCTTGTCGCCGCGCCGCAGCTCGATGTAGCGGTTGAGCCGCATGTTCCAGCCGACTGCGGGGACGCGGAAGTTCTCGACTTTCGACACCCACTTGTAGTGCTTGAACAGGCGGAAGAGGACGAGGATGTCGAGCAGCGATTGGTGATTGGCCACCATCACGTAGGTCACGCCGCGCTTGATCTTGTCGCGACCGCTGATCGAGATGCGCCACACCGGGTTGAGCCAGGTGTACAGCGATGCCCAGAAGCAGGTCAGGCGGTGGAGGACGACCAGTCGCCGGTCGAAGGCGACGGTGACCGCCCAGACGAGCAGGGCGATCGGAAACATCAGGAGCGAGCTCACCACCAGAAAGATCCAGAAAATCGTCGATCCGATGCGCTTCAGCAGCATGCCCCTTCATACCGGATCCGTCCTCCCGGCGTCGAGAGGCCGATTGGCGTCCGGCCGCTCCGGATCGTCGACACGCTCGGCGCGCACGACGTAGCGCAGCGGCCCGCCGGGCACGATCGAGTCGAAGGGATAGCAGGTGATCAGGGTCAGCGTGTCGAGATCGGTGTCGTCGAGAACCGAGATTTGGTCCGCGTAGAGAATGTGCCGCGCCGTCACCCGGTAGGCCCGGATCGCCCCGTCCGGGGTCTCCACCTCGAGCTGCTCGCCCGGCAATACGTACTGGAGAAAGGCGAAGTGGGTGTCGCGGTGTCCGCTGACCACCGCGTTGCCGGCCGAGCCGGGCAGGGCGGTGCCGTCCAGATGGCCCGGGGCGAACGCCAAGGTGCGGCCGCTGGCGCCGGCGAGAACGATCAGATCGCGGTCGCGCTCGGCGAAGCGCAGCCGCGCCACCGGCCAGGTGTCGGCCCAGGACCACGGCCGGGCCGCGCTCTCGCCGGCGCGGGTTCGCTCCCAGGCTCGCTTGAGCAGGACCTGGGCGACCTCGGCCTTGATCGGGATCCACGCCGAATGCAGCCCCAGCCCGATGCCGAGACCGAACAAGCACAGACCCGCCCAGCCGCGCGACCTCATTGCGCGGTACCTCGCAGGGCGCGGTCGCGCGTGACGCCGATCGACAGGGACAGTGCAATCAGGAGGAGCGCCGCGAGTGCCGTCAGCTGCCAGTGGGTCGCCGTTCGCGGCATGCTTCCGGCCGGCCGGTTCACGGCAACCGCGTGTCGCGTGCCGCCTCCGGGCGGGGCGCTGATCATGGGGTCGACGGCGACCAGACTGGTGAACGGGGTCACCAACTGGTGCTCGAGCGCCAGCTCGACGACCTCGGCGCGAACCTGAACCCGATCGGCGCCGAGCGCGAGATCGTCGAGCAGCGCGCCGATCTCGCGGCGCGCCCAGAGTCTGCCGATGCCGCGGTCGGTGCCCGCGGGCGCGGCCGGTGCGACTTCTACGACGGTCCAATCGGACAGCCCGTCGTGCCCCCACACGGTGATCGCATCGGCCGGGTTGGTCAGCTTGGCGACCACCACCAGCGGCTCGCCGAGGTACAGGTCGGGAATCGGATCGGGCCGCGCCGCGCTCTGCGCCGCGCCGTTCCACTCGACCTCGATGTCGACCATGACCGGGGCTTCGAGCTTGCGAAAGAGACTCTCCATGCGCCCGGAGATCTCGCCGATGTTGCTGATGTAGGTGTGCGTTCCTCGTCCGAAGTGCGCCGCTTTGCGCAGGAAGTAGGCGTTGGGAGCGGAGCCGATGCCGACCGTGAAGAGTCGGGACGCGCCGATCGCGTCGGCGATCTCGCCGAAGATCTCGGCTTCGTTGCCGACCGCGCCGTCGGTGATGAAGACCACCTGCCGCACTCGGTCGGGCGTCGCCTGCGGGCTCAGGGCGAGGTGCAGCGCGTCGACGATGTTGGTGCCGCCGTTCGCGCTCAGTCCGTCGACGAAGCGGCGCGCGCGGTCGACGGCGTCCGGGCTGGCGGCGACACTCGCATCGAACAGCGAGTCGGCGCGATCGCTGAACTCGATGACGTCGAAGTGATCGCGCGGCTGCAGACGGTCGAGTCCGAGTAGCAATGCGGTGCGCGCATCGTCGAGCGCCGGGCCGGCCATCGAGCCTGATGTGTCGATGACGAAGACGATCTCGCGCTGGGAGCGCGACGCCGGCGCGGAGGCCCCCGCCTGCGGAGGAAGCATCATCAGGAGCGAGTAGTGGGCGTCGTCTCCGGCTTCCTGAAAGATGGCGAAGCGGGGAGCCTCGCCGGCTTCGGGGCGCCAGGCGAGAACGAAGTCGCGATCGGCGAAGTCGGGACTGGCCAGCGCGATCTCGTAGCTGTCGCCGCCGATGGCTCGCGACTCGATCAGGTGAGTCGGGCTGTAGATCGTCTGCAGCGGCATCCCGGGATCGATCCGCAGCTGGAGCTCGATCGGGTTTACGGGCTCGGCTGCTGCGGGGGCGGCGGTCCACGGCTCGGCGAACGGCGGATCGGAGCACGCCGGCGAGGCCGGCTCGTCGTCGCCGGGGAAGTAGCGCGGCGCCACGACGGTCGGGAAACGCAGGCGCAGCTCGCCGTCGCCGTAGCGGACCAGGTGTTGCAGCTCGATCGCGACCTCGATCGTGTCGCCGGGGCCGATGTTGGTCAGCTCGGTGGTGAAGACGTTGGCACGATGTTGCTCGACCAGGGTGGCGCGGTTGCCGCGCTGGCGCGCCTGCTCGAAGGTGCGTCGGGCGGCGTCGCGCTCTTCGATGCGGCCTTCGACGATGCGGTTGCCGATCCGCATCGTCAGGTGATCGACCGCGGCGTCGTCGGGCAGCGGAAAGGTGTAGGTCGCGTCGACCCACTCGTCGCCCGGATTGCGAAAACGCTGGGTCACTCGGGTACGCGCGATCATCCCGGTGACGTCGATGGCAATTTCGGTCGCCAGCACGGGGGCGCTCGCACAGTTGGCGCCCAGGGTCAGCCCGCCTGCGGCGGTGGTCGCGGGGTCGCAGTCGGCGGTGGCCGCGCTCGCCGCGGCGAGCCAGGCGCTGGTGACGAACAGGAGCAGCATGCTGCTTGGTTGGGTTCGGCTTTGGTCTCGATGCACGGGGCACCTCCTCTCGAGTTTGCGGTGTCAAAGGGAGGTACGAATCGCCGGAGTCGCTGCGAGGGCGGGCGCGAGGCGATTTCGCGATTAATTGTGGCGAGATTGTGGCAACGGGCGCTGATTGCGGCGTTTCGGGGTACACTCTGCGCCATGGACGGGAGCCGCATCGCCCTGGTCGACGACGAGCCCGGGATCCGCGAGACGGTCGGCCTGGCGCTGCGCCAGCAGGGCTGCACGGTCGCCGTCTATGCCGACGGCGCGAGCGCCTGGGAGGCGATCGCCGACGATCTGCCCGACCTGCTGATCGCCGACATTCTGATGCCGCGCGTGGACGGGCTCGAGCTGTGTCGCCGGGTTCGCACCGTGAGCGACGAAGTGCCGATCATTTTTCTGACCTCGCGCGACGAGGAGTTCGATCGCGTGCTCGGCCTCGAGCTCGGCGCCGACGACTACCTGTGCAAGCCGTTCTCGATCCGCGAGCTGGTCGCCCGCGTCAAGGTGTTGCTGCGCAGGCTGGCGCTGCTGCGCCGGCGCGGTGACGCCGCCGACGAGGAGCTCGCCGATCTCGGCCCGCTGCGCCTCGACCTGCGGCGCTACCAGGCGTCGTGGAACGGTAGCGCTTTGCCGCTCACCGTCACCGAGTTTCTCATCCTGCGAGCGCTGACCCGCTACCCCGGACACGTCAAGTCGAGGGCCCAGTTGATGGAGGCGGCGTATCCCCACGACGCCTACGTCAGCGAGCGCACCATCGACAGCCACATCAAGCGGATGCGGCGCAAGTTCGAAGATGCCGAGCCGAGCTTCGCCGCGATCGAGACCGTGCACGGTCTCGGCTACCGCTACGGCCCGGCGGGATGAGCTCCGGATCGAATCGCCTGGGCCGGGGGGTGTCGCGGATCTGGACCCGGCTCCTCGCCTTCAACGTCCTGCTGGTGTTCATCCCGGCCGCCGGCCTGCTCTACTTGAACACCTACGAGCGGCAGCTGCTGGCGGCGCAGGAGCGGGGCATGGTGCAGCAGGGGCGACTGCTGGCGGCGGCGCTCGCGGCTCCCGACGGGATCAGCGCCTGGGACAGCGAACGGGTGCTGCTGCGTCTGCACCGGCGCCACCAATCGCGCCTGCGGGTGATCGACGTCGACGGAGCGCTACTCGCCGACTCGAGTCGCCTCGGGCCGCGGCGCGAGCCCGGCGCCGAGGGCGCGGCGCGCGCCAGCGGGCCGCGATCGACTTCGCTGTACCGCTTGGGGGCGTGGCCGTTTCGACTGTATCGACGCTTGTTTCGCGGCGGCGATGCGATGGAGTCGTCGAGCGACTACTACACCAGCAAGCCCCGCCTGCTGGGACAGGAAGTGTTGGCGGCTCTCGCCGGACGCTACGGTGCGACCACCCGCATCTCCGAAGGGCAGGCGTCGGTGACGCTGTATGTCGCGATTCCGATTCGGTGGCTGGATACGGTGCAGGGCGCGGTGCTGGTCTCGCAGTCGACGCTCGACATACTCGAGATGCTCGACGCGGTGCGTCTCGACATCTTCCGCGTCGTGCTGATCTCGCTGGCGGTGGCGGCGGTGCTGTCGCTTCTGGTGTCGACGACGATTGCGCGGCCGCTGATCAGGCTGCGCGACGAAGCTTCGCAGATCGTCGACGAGCGCGGTCGGCTCACCGGCAGCTTCTCCGGCTCGCGCCGGCGCGACGAGATCGGCGATCTGTCGCGCGCCCTCGAGCAGCTGACCGAACGGCTGCGCGGCCACGTCGACTTCGTCGAGTCCTTTGCGTCCGATGTGTCGCACGAGCTCAAGAACCCGCTGGCGGCGATTCGATCGGCCGGCGACCTGCTGGCCGACCTCGAAGACGGACCGCAGCGCGATCGAATGGTCGCCGTCATCAACCAGGAAGTGGCGCGCATGGAGCGACTGGTGAGCGCGGTTCGCGACATCGCCCGTCTCGATGCGCAGTCGATCGCCGACCAGGCGGAGCCGGTCGACGTCTCCGCTCTGGTGCGCGCGCTGGTGGCTCATTCCGGCAAGCAAGCTCCGGATTCGGTCCGACTGGAGCTCGAGGGCCTCGCCGAAGGCCCGGTGGTGCGCGCGGTGCCGCAGCAGCTCGAGCAAGTCTTCGCCAATCTGCTCGATAATGCGGTGAGCTTCTCGCCCGCCGGCGGCACGGTTTCGATCGCCGTCGGCGAAACCGATGGGCGCTGCGTGGTATCGGTTGCCGACCAGGGGCCGGGCGTGCCGCGCGAGCACAGCGAGCGGATCTTCGATCGCTTTTTCAGTTTTCGCCCGGAAGAGATCGGCGATGACCACGTCGGGCTGGGTCTGTCGATCGCGCGCGCGATCGTCGTCGGCCACGGTGGTGAGATCGCGGTCGGCGCGGGCGAAGCTGGCGCGCGCTTCGAGGTGAGGTTGCCGCTGGCGTGATCCGGAAAAAAGAGCGATCTTTGCGACGATGAACATCCTGCTGGAGAACGCATCCATCCTCGATGTCGATCGCGCAGAGGTCGGCGGCGAGCAGTCGGTGCTGATCGCCGACGGCGCGATCGCCGAGATCGATCGCCGCATTCGAGCCGAGGCCGACCGGGTGATCGACCTGCGCGGACGAACACTGATGCCGGGCCTGATCGATGCCCACGTCCACGTCACGATCACCAGCATGGATCTGGCGGCGATGGGTCGAAAGGCGCCGATGCTGGTGGCGCACGAGGCGGCGCGCATCATGGAGGGCATGGTGCGGCGCGGCTTCACCACCGTGCGCGACGCCGGCGGCGCCGACTGGGGATTGGCGCAGGCGGTGGAGCGCGGACTGATCCGCGGTCCGCGCCTGTTCTACTCGGGGCGGGTGCTCAGCCAAACTGGTGGGCACGGTGACTTCCGCGGCCAGGGAACCGAGGTTCCGCTGTGCGCCTGCGCGATCTCGAGCGACGGCTTCGCCCACGTCGCCGACGGAGTCGCCGCGGTGCGCAAGGCCGCGCGCGAGGAGCTGCGCCACGGCGCGACGCAGCTCAAGCTGATGGCTTCGGGCGGAGTCGCCTCGCCGCGCGATCCGATCTGGAATGTGCAGTACTCGACCGAAGAAATGACCGCGATCGTCGAAGAGGCCAACGGCTGGCGTACCTACGCGATGGCGCACGCCTACACGCCGGAGGCCATCTCGCGCGCGGTGCGCGCCGGCGTGCGCACGATCGAGCACGGCAATCTGATCGATGCCGACACCGCCGAGCTGATGGCGGAGCGCGATGCGTTTCTGGTGCCGACCCTGGTGACCTACTTTGCCATCGACGAGATGGGGCGTTCGCTCGGCTTTCCCGAGGTCAGCTTGCGCAAGCTGCAGGACGTGCTCGCGGCAGGGCTGTCTTCGCTCGAGATCGCCCGCGATGCCGGCGTCGAGATGGGCTTTGGCACCGATCTGCTCGGCGAGACCCACGACCAGCAGAGTCGCGAGTTCGAGATCCGTGCCGAGGTCCTGTCGGCGAGCGAGATCATCCGTTCGGCGACCAGCGTCAACGCCCGCATCCTCGGGCGCGAGTCGGAGGTCGGCGTCGTCGCGGTGGGTGCGCGCGCCGACCTACTGGTGATCGACGGCAATCCGCTCGACGACATCGGCCTGCTGGCGCGCCCGGAGACGGGAATCGATTTCGTGCTGAGTGGCGGCGAGGTCGTGCACGAACGCGGCCGCTGATACATCGGTGGGCTTCGCCCTCATCGGAGGGACCCTCATCCTGCCCTTCTCCCACAGGGAGAAGAGAATTCAGATGCCTCTCCCTGTGGGAGAGGTCGGCCGAAGGCCGGGTGAGGGCCCCTCGGATGACCGAGCGTAGCGAGGCTCAGTTTTGTTGCGGAGGTCCAAACTGGCCCACTACCCGCGGATTTCACGCGGTGGTTCGCGGACAGCCGGGAGACCGATCGGTGCAGAACGACCAGCCTCCCGGCGCCGCCGAGGGGTCACCGGGACGATGGGTGTCGTGGGGGAGACGACACATCGGCCCCGGCGACCCACTATTGCGTTGGCTGCTTCAAGGTTGCCGGCCCCCACGACTTGATGTCGCGCGCGAGGGTCGATCCGCGGTAGGAGGCGGAGTCGCGGGAGGCCTCGAGGTAGGTTCGCCAGTCCGCGCTCGCATCGCGCACCGCGAGCCAGCTTTCCATCTCGGCCTCGCTCGCGTAGCCGACCGAGATCATGTGGGTGACCGGTGAGATGCCGCCGGCGACCACGGCCGACAGGTAGACCTGGCCGGGGAACTTCTTGCCGGCTTCGGAGGCCATGAAGGTGTCGAGCGCGGCGAGGAACGCCGCGGGATCGGATACCGTGAATGCGTGTCCCATCCACACATGATCGGTTTCGACGATGTCGCCCCAGCTCTTCACGGTTCGAAACAAGACCTGAGAGACCGGCTCACCCAGGTCCGAGAGCGTCTCCTGAAATTCCGACCAGGCGTCGTCCGCCTGCAGCTTGGCGACGAACGTTTCTCGATCGCCGGCAGACCTGTAGATCGGCACGAAGACGTGGGTCGCCGGGTCCGCTCCATTAGCGACGGAGGCTTGCAGCAGGACCTTGCCGGGGAATTCCTTGCCGACCTCCGAGCTCATCAATTGATCCGCCGCGGCGACGACCTTGCCGGCATCGTCGGGGTCGACCTCGATGCTGAGCATTGACCACGACGCGCCCTGCGTGGCCGGGGCCGTGAGAACCGAAACTCCAAATGCCCCCAGGAGCGCGAGACTTCTTGGGGTGATCATGGTGCACCTCCCGTCGTCTTTGCCCGGTCGGGTCGACCAAGCTTGTGATTGAGGTCACCGGGCGATCGGGTCTCCCACACTCCACCGCCTGGTCTCCACATCGACATCGACGACATGCGTTGCCGCGTCGTCGCGCGAGGGGACGACGATCGGAGCCGGTGCGCGTGAGGTCTTACTACATCGCAAGTATCTTTGGGGCAATCAGCGAAAGTACCCCCTAGGGTAGGTGGTAACACCTATGCCGGGGCTGGGAGATCCAGCGCGGAGAGGCGATCGACTTCTACTCCGCGCGCGTCGTCGCTCGGGCGCAAGGCGGATGCTCAGTTGGCAAATGAGTAGGCTAGCTGATATTGCGGCGCCTGCTTGGGAGGTTGGAGTGATGATTCGAGTGGTCCGGTGTCTCGCCGCGGGTGTCTTGCTGGCGGTCCTGTCGGTAGCCCCGTCGTTGGCCAAGGGCTTTGGTCCGGGATTGTGCCCGGAAGGCCTGGATGAGCTCCCCAATGTGTCGACTCCGGGGTGCTCGCTCTGTTCCGAGCCCGACAACTGCGAGGTGGTCTGCACCAATATTCCCCCCTGTCTCTGCGAAGGGTCGCCGAGTCAGGTCGAGGAGTGTTGCAGCGCGACTCCCTGTTGCACCGGCTGCCCGGGCGCGGATTCGCCTGCGTGCGACGTTCTGCTTTGCGGTTGCAACCCTGGTGAGTGCTGCAATCTGGTCTGTGCCAACACGATGGCCCCGGTTGCCGACTTTCCCGCGATGGCCGTGGTCGTGCTGGTTCTCGGCCTGTTTGGGGCCATCGTCCTGGCGCGTCGCGCCGCTTCTCAGCGCTAGTCGCCTCTGCGGCGGACCTGCCATTGGCTGAGGGCGAGCGCCTGCTGCATCGCGCCTGCGGGGCGCGCTTGCAGCGAGACCCACGCGCCGGAGTAGGGGTGTCGAAACTCCAGCCCGGTTGCGGCGAGTAGCAGGCCGCCGATACCGAGTTGGTCGCGCCAGACGCGGTTGTGACGGCCATCTCCGTAGTTGCTGTCGCCGATCACCGGG
>JAUIGL010000112.1 GCA_030430165.1 bacterium
CACCCTACCTCTATCTGTTGTTCGTCGGCCTGCCGTTCGTCCTCGGCTGGCCGGTGTATCTCGCCGGCCTGCTCGGCATCGCCGTTCTCGCCGCGCGCGATCGTCCGACGCTCACGCTGATTGCCGCCGCGATCCTGCCGTTCTTCCTACTCCAGGGCGCCGCCGAGACGGCGACACCGCGCTACTATCTGCCGTTCGCCCCGTACCTCGCCATCGCCGCCGGCGCCGGCGTCGGCGGCGCGCGGCTGCTCTCGCCGCGACTCGCCGTCGCCTTCGGCGCAGCCATCCTCTGCTATACGACCGCGCTCACGGTCAGCCAGGTACAGCGCATCGGCGGCGCGCCGCAAACTGCGGTAGGCGAGACCCTCGCAAACCTGAGCCATGCGAAACAGCACCTCGGCATCTCGTTGCGCTCACGCAAGCAGCCCAAGCTGGTGATCGGCTATCCCAACTGGGCATACCTGCAGTACGACTCGATTCGCCCGTACCTGCGCAACGGCCGCGATCGCGAGCATCGCTTCTTCCCGCGCCAACTGCGCAACCCGGGAGAGGCGATCAACCCCAGAGAGGCGTTGCGCGAAGATCGGGCCTGGGTGCGAGCCAACGGCATCGACGTCGTGGTGGTTCCGAGTCGATGGGAAAACCTGCAGCTGCGACATTCCTTCATGCCGCGCGAGGAGCAGTTCTTCGACGCCCTGGTGGGCGAGCGTCTCGGATTCCGCCAGGTTACCCACGACGAAACGACGTATTTCACCCAATCGTGGTACGAATGGGCCGATCCGGCGCTCGACACGATCTGGACCGCCGGAATCTCCGGCTACAAGCTCTTTGTGCGCGACGACCTGCTCCCCGCGGTCGGACGCTGAAGCGCTCTGATTGCCCGCCTATCGGCCTTCTGCTAGCGCACAGCGCAGTGGGCAGTACGGCAGAGCACCCGGGCCACTCGGTCGAGCCCGCATCGTATCGACAGCGTCTGGTGCTCTGCGCGATCCTGATTCTAGGGTTCGCGCTGCGCGCCTTCCGTCTCGGTTGGGGCCTGCCCGAGTTCATCTTCAACGACAGTCGGATCTACTTCGTCCTGCCCGCGGCACGCGCGGCGGCACAAGGCGATTGGGTGCTCGACCGATTCGTCCAGCCGCCGATCTACCCCTACGCCCTGTCGGTCGTCACCGCGCTCTGGTCGAGCCTGACCGGCACGACCATCGAAGTCAGCACCGGCGACCCGACCGCGTCGATGGCCCAGGTAGCGCTGCTCGGCAGGCTGGTCAACGTGGTGCTCGCGACGGCGACGATCGCCGGTGTCTATCTCCTGGGGAGACGACTGCTCGGCACCCGTGCCGCGCTGTGGACCGCCGCCTTCTTCGCCATCTGCCCGATCCACGTTCTCGAGAGCCACCGAATCAACGCCGACACGCCCATGTTGCTGTTCGCCGTGTTGTCGTCGCACCAGGCGGTGATCGCCAGCCAGGAAAGCAACCGGCGCAGGCTGATGTGGTCGTTCGCCCTGGCGACGCTGGCTGGCGCCAGCAAGTATTCGGGACTGTTCGCCGGCACCCTGCCGCTGTGGCTCGCACTCACCTGGCCGGGCGACGACTGGAGCCAGCGCGCGAGGCTCACCGTGCGCGGCGGCTTGGTCTCCCTGCTCACCTTGATCGCGGCGATGAGCCCGGTGCTGCTGAACTGGGAGCGCTTCGTCGCCCACGTCGAGACGCTCGTCTACATCTCGCTGTTCGTCGGTTCGCGCGGCAACGATCTTTCCGGCGACAGCTGGGTCTACGCGCGCTACCTGTACATGCTGTTCGTCGGCCTGCCGCACCTGGTTGGCTGGCCGGTGCTGCTCGCAGCGGTCGCCGGAATCGTCTGGCTGGCGTTCGCGCAGCGCCGCGCCTTGGCACTGATCGCCGCCGCCACCGTCCCGTTCTTCCTGCTGCAGGGCGCGGCCGAAGCGACCACCACCCGCTATTTTCTGCCGCTCGCTCCATACCTAGCGATCTGCGCCGGCGGACTCGTCGCCGCCTGCTGCGAGCGCCGCGCCATCGCCGGCTGGATGGTCGGCGGGCTGATCGCAGGCTACACGCTGCTCCTGACCTCGAGCCAGCTGTTACGTATCGAGGCGAGCCAGGTTCGCGCCGGGGCGGCGGTGCGAGAGCTGGCAGTCGTCAACCGTGACCTGGCGAGGCGAAACGGGTTGGGGCTGCGCCGCTTGCGAATCGCCTATCCGTACTGGGATCAGCTCAAGTACGACGCGATCCGACCGTACATCAGCAACCGCAGTACCCGCGTCCAATACTTCCCGCAGTACCTGCGCGACGCGGCCGCACCAAAGAAGATTACCGACATCGCCGGCTGGCTCGACGACAACGCGATCGACGCGATCGTCGTGCCCAGCCAGTGGGAAGAGCTCGGCCAACGCGGCTCTTTCTCGGAACGAGAGCGCACCTTCTACGACGCCCTCAACGCGGGTACGCTCGGCTACCGCCTGCACTCGGAGCACACCACCTCGTTCTTGACGCAGTCCTGGTACGACTGGGCCGATCCGACCGTGCGCACCCTGTGGACCGCCGGGATCAGCGGCTACAAGATCTTCGTACGCGACGCGCTCGCCACCGCCGTAGACGAGACCGAGGGATGACGGCACACCGCACCGACGCTGTCGAGCGCCCCGATTTCGCCGTCGCCCTCGCCACCCTGGCAGCGACGCTGCTCGCTCAGCTTCCTTTCGTCCGCCACCAGGCGCTGCTCCTCGACGAAGGAGTGATCCTGCAGATGGCGGTCGACATCGGCAACGGCGAGGTACCCTACCGCGACGCGGTTCACTACGCGTTCCCGGGGGTCTTCTACCTGACCGCCGCCGTCTTCGAGATCTTTGGGCCGTCGGTCGAGGCGGCGCGACTGCTCGCCGCCTGCCTCTTCTCGGTCGCCGCCGCAGCGCTGGCGCTGATGGCGCGCTGGTGGTGCACGCGGCGCGAGGTCGCTTGGTTCGTCGTCGTCCTGCTCTGCTATCGCGTTTGGGCTTTCCCGCACTGGCACATGCTGAACTACTCGCCGATGGCGGTGACGATGTCGTTGGTCGCAGCCTGGCTGGCGGGCGAGCAACTCGCCCGCAGCGGGATCCGCTGGGCGTGGGCGGCCGGGTTGTTCGCCGGACTCGCCATCCTCGCCAAGCAGGACTCCGGCGGCGCCGCGACCGCGGCTCTCGGCACCGCTCTCCTCTGCTTTGGCATGGGCGACGCTCGCAAGCGTTTCCGTACGGCGCTGGCCTATTCGATCGCCGCCGGTGCCGTCGTCGCCGCCTGTCTGGCAGCCGTCTGGTGGGCCGGATACCTGACCGACCTGGTGCGCGAGGGAATCTACGGCCCGCTCTACGGCGTCGCCAACTACGACTACTTGCGACGCCCGCAGCTGTTCCCCTTGTTCGCGCCGGATCAGCATCTGCGGCTCAACCGCTTCAGCTACTTTCCACAGATCCTCATGGAGGCATACGGGCCGCGCCTCCTGGAGAGCCGGGTCTACACGCAGACCGGACTGATCGACGCGGCTCTCAAGCTGATCTACCACGCGCCGTGGATGGTGGCGCTCGCGGCGGCGCTCCCAGTCGCGCGCGGCCTCTGGCGCCAGCGCACTCTCGACACGGAAAGAAGGGCGCTCGTCTTGCTGCTCGCCGGTGCGTCTCTGCTGGCCTTCAATCCGCCGCAGGACTGGGTGCACCTGCTGGTGCTCTACAGCCCCACGCTGTTGCTCCTCGCATCGGCGATACCGGCGACCAGGCGCCACCGCTGGTTGCGCGCGGCGATCGCCGCTTCGACCCTGCTCGCCGCCGCGGTTTCTCTCCACCTGGCGATCGAGTTTCGCGACCGACACGACCAACCGGTGCACACTCCGCGCGGTACGTTCTACACCCGCGACGTACTTGCCGACGGTTTCCGCGAGGTCCTCGAAGAGATCGCCGACACACCCCCCGGAACGCCGTTGGTCGCGCTTCCCTACCACCCCTTTCTCAACTTTCTCGCCGACCGCCCGCCGGTCGGCCGCTACCTCTTTCTGTGGCCGGTCGAGTGGAACGCCGACCGCGACCGCGAGATCATCGCCGCCATCGAGGCAGCGCCGCAGCCGACCATCGTCTACAGCCCGAGCCAGCTGCTGCACCTGGGCTCGCCGCGCGACTTCGCCCCGGAGCTGTTCGACTACCTGGTCGACCGCTACCGCATCGCGAAACGCATCGGCCCCGAGGACCCAGGCCTCGGCTTTCTCTTGCTCGAGCGCAAGAATCCGCCCCCCGGTCGATCCCTGGAGCCACAGATTGCCAAGCTCGCCTACCTGACCAAACGGCCGCGCATCGGCGGTCCGGTCGAGAAGATCGAGCGCGAGGGCCGACTCGCCCTCACCGCCTGGCCGTTCCGGCGCGTAGTCACTTTCAAGAGCTGGCCGGCGGGAGAGATTGCGCTGCGGATTCCGCTGCAGGTCGAGAACGGCGACCGCCTGGTCACGGCGTTCGCCGGCAGTCCCGAGCGCTGGACCGACTATTTCTTTCCGCCGGTCGACTTCCGGCTCGCCGTCGCCGCCGACGGCAGTGAAACCACCCTGGTCGAGAAGAGCCTGGCCATCGGCACCGACCCGGCCGATCGGGCGTGGTTCCCGGTCGACGTCGATCTTTCGCCCTGGGCCGGTCGCCGCATAGAGCTCGTGCTGGCGATGGCGACGCGCTGGGGCACGCAGCCCAGCTTCGACCTCGGCGCCTGGGAAATCCCCCGCGTCGTCAATTCGGCCGATCAGGCGCCGGACGCGGGCTGAGCAGCGCCGGCGACGACCTGCAGCTCGCCCCAGCCCGCCAGACCGCGCGGCACCCCCTCTTCGAGAGCGGTCGCGCAGAACGACAGATCGACACACTGCCCGGCCAGCTCGCCGAGCGGCAGTCGCAGCCGGTCCGGCCCGCTGTCGGTGTTGCGCACGGCCGAGAACAGAACCCGGCGCTGCGTGCCAGCGCGCGCGCGGATGTCGAACCGCACCCGCTTGCCGCCGCCGAACGCCCACGCCTCGGGATGCGGCATCGGCATCGCCAATAGCTCCTCGCCGGGCTCGACGCAGTGCCGCCGCTCGAAGCACTTCTCCACGCCCGCTCCCGGCAGGCGCAACGCAACCACGCGGTAGACCATCCAATGATCGCGAAACACGGGCTCCTGCGCCGCCGCGTCGTCGTCGCTCCAGATGATCGCCGGCCGCAGCGGCTCGCCCGGCTCGGATTCCCAGAGGTCGGCGACCAACCGCGGCGCGGCTGCGCGCGCCTTGCGCAGCACGATCGCCGAGTTGGTCAGATCGCGCTCGCGGTCGAACAGGGTGCTGAGCACGGTCGCGGTGCGCGGCGCGTACTCGTAGAGAGCCGCCGGCGCGGTGGGAAAGATCTTCGGGTTGTAGACGACCACGTCGGCGCGCTCGACCGCCTCGGCGAGCTTGCGATCGTCCTCGTCGTCGGCAATCAGCGCCGGCATCACGAGGTCGTTGGGCGTCTGGATCGGGCGTCCCGAGAGAAAGTAGAAGAGCGGGTTGTGCGGCAGGAACAGCATGTCGCTGTCTGCCGGCTCGGCCTCGATGTAGTCGAGCACCCGCGAGATCTCCTGCGACTTGCGCGGAACGTCGAGAATCCTGCCGCGCGCCGATTCGATCGGCGTGTCGTACTGCGCCATGATGCAGTAGGTCGCAATCGTGCCGAAGGTCATCCACGCAACCCAGACCACCGCCGGGGCGAGACTGCGCAACCAGGAGCCGGCGCCGGTCCAGCGACCGAAGGCGACGACCACCGGTAGGATCGCCACCGTGTAGAGATTCATCAGGTGGATCCAGTCGGCGCGGTAGATGAGCAGGTAGCCGATGATCGCGGTCGCCGCGATCAGGGCCATGATGCCGCGCTCGACGACCGACGCGCGCGGGCGCGCCGCCATCCCGGCAACCGTCAGCATCGCCGCGATCGGCAGGTAGTACGACACCTTGATCGCGATCTCGAGCGGCAACAGCTGATCCTGGTCGTAGACGTTGAGCTGCCCCGACCACGCCATCTCGATGAACACCGCGGGAAAATAGGCGAAGACGATCATGTAGAGGTCTTGTGCCCGTTCGGCCCACCAGGTGAAGCCCGGAAACGGCACCCCGTACTGTGCTGGCACTTGCATCGGCCCGAGGACGGTCCTCTGGAGCAGGGAGCCGGCAGCCCCATACCATCCGTAATACGAGAGCATCACCGCCACCGGCACCAGCGCCGCGCCAACCAGCGGAATCGCGCGGCCGGCCAGCTGGCGCAGCGTTCGCGGTCCGCGCAACCACCAGTCGAAGGCCACCGCCAGCGCCACCGCCAGGGAAACGTGGGCGCCGAAGTCCTGTTTCGACACCACCGTCATGCCGGCGAGGAAGCCGGTCGCCACCAGCCAACCAATGCGCTGGGTCGCCAGCCAGTTGCTCGCCGCCAACATCGTCGCGACGATGAACAGCAACGCCACCTGCGAGTAGTTGAGGATGCTCCAGACGGGAAAGCCGAGCGGCCGGATCGGCCACAACGCGAGGGCACCGAACAGGGCCGCGCGCGGCGACACGACCTTGAGGAAGGTGCGGTGCGCGAAGACCACGACCAGCGCAAAGGCGATCACCAAGAAAACCCGCCCGACCAGGATGTGGGGGCCGAAGATCCGGTACAGGACCCCCATCAGCTCGTAGGTGAAGGGGGCGACGAAGGTCAGCAGATCGCGGTAGAGAACCGCGCCCTGCGACAGCGAATCGCCGATGGCGATGATCGACCCCTCGTCGTAGAGGGAGGCGCCTCGCTCGAGAAACAGCAGCTCGAACGAGCAGGTCGCTGCGAACAGCGCGATCGACGTCGTCAGCGCCGGAAATCCCTTGACCTGCATGGATTAAGCGGAAGTGGCAACAAAAAAGGTACCTTGACAGTCCATGAAATGCTGTGCAAGCGTGTCCGGACGATGCGAGTGCTTTTCTACTATAGAGGAATCGAGAATCTGGGCGTCGGCTACCTGATGTCGATGCTCAAGACTCACGGGCATGAAATCGACCTGATCTTCGACCCTGGCTTCGACGACAACCTCTTCCTCAAGGCACCCGCGCTCAAGTGGATGAACCGGCACGAGGCCCTGCTGGAGCGAGCCAAGGCGTTCAATCCGGACCTCGTCGCAATTGGCGCCCTCACCAACCTGTGGCCGTTTGCCGAGCAGATGGCGACCAAGCTCAAGCAGACGCTCGGCGTGCCGATCGTCGTCGGCGGGCACCACGCCCAGGCGCTGCCCGACTACGTGCTGTCGCATCCGTCGGTCGACTACGTCTGCATCGGCGAGGGCGAGATCGCCCTGCTCGAGCTCGCCAACAAGCTTCAAGCGGGCGAGGACACCACCGACATTCCCGGGATCTGGGCCAAAGCCGACGGGTTGGCGATCCGCAACCCGATGGGACAGCTGGAGAACGACCTCGACAAGCTGCCCTTCCCCGAGAAACAACTGTGGTACGAGTACGGCTGCTTCCACGACAACCTCGAGGTGTTCACCGGCCGCGGTTGTCCGTTCAAGTGCACCTTCTGCAACATCCACTACCAACGCGAAATCTTCAAAGGGTCGGGGAACTTCCTGCGCAAGCGCTCGATCGCCAACGTCATCGAGGAGCTCAAGGTCAACCTGTCGAAGTACGACGCCAAGACGGTGTCGGTGCACGACGACAACTTCACGACCAACGCCAAGTGGGTCGAGGAGTTCTGCGAGGCCTACCGCAAGGAGATCAACCTTCCCTGGTACTGCTTCGGCTACCCGACGACGATCAAGCCGCGGCTGGTCAACGCGATGAAGTCGGCCAACTGCATGACCGTCTTCATGGGAGTCGACTCGGGGTCGCCCGAGATCCGCAAGGATCTGATGGAGCGACCGATGTCGGACGACCTGATCTACAACGCGGCAAAGACGATCCAAGACGCCGGAATCGGCCTGCAGGTTTCGTGCATCTACGGGATCCCGGGCGAGACCCCGGAGCAGATGTGGCAGACCCTCGAGATGGTGGAGCGGATCCAGCCCACCCAGTCGTCGGCTTACATCTTCTACCCGTTCCCGAAGACCAAGCTCTACTCGAAGTCGGTGGAGATGGGGTATCTCGACCAGGCCGGCGAGGAGATGGTGCACAAGGGTGTCTCGGGGTACCACCACGAGTCGATTCTCAAACACCCGCACAAAGAGCTCGCCGAGACCCTAGCCAAGACGACGCCGATCTACGTGCGCGCGCCGGACTCCCTCAAGCCAGTCCTCAAGTGGATGATCAACAACCACTACAAGCGGCTGGCGCTGGCGCTGTACGTCGCCCTGATTCCGATCACCTTCCCGTACCTCGGACTGGAAGGCATCAAGGTCACGCTGAAGATGGCGTGGAAGTCGCTCTCCAGCTGGTTCTCGCCCAACGAGCCGCCGCGGGTGACCGAAGATTCGGAACGCCTCGCCGCCTGAGCGCGCTCGGCGGCGCCGATTCGCGTCCGATTCCTGATCGAGAAGCCGGGAAGCCCGTCGTCATGCCGGTCGAGCGTTGCCCGCTGTGCGGAGGCACCGACTTCGCCCTTCTCTATCCGAGCACCCTCGCCAAGAAGCGCGAGCCGGCATCGCAGTACAACTGCACCAGCCACGGCCTCGGCATCCACCCCGACATCTTCCGTTGTGTCGACTGCTCGATGGTGTTCAACGAGGCGGCGCCCGGCGCCAACGACGTCGCCGGCGAGTACGAACAGGTCGAGGACCCGGAGTATCTCGCCCAGCGCGAGTCGCGCCGCCTCACCTTTCACCGCGAGCTCGACGAGATCGAGAAGGTACACGCCAAAGGAACGCTGCTCGACGTCGGCTGCTACACCGGTTTCTTCCTCGAATGCGCCCGCGAGCGCGGCTGGCAGGCGAGCGGGATCGAGCCCAGCCGCTGGGCGGCGCGCTACGCCAGCGACGAGCTCGGCTTCGACGTGTACAATGGGCCGGTCGAACGCTACTCGAGCGACCAGAGCTTCGACGTCGTCACTCTGTGGGACGTGCTCGAGCACCTGCCCAATCCGGTCGAGGTGCTGACCATTCTGCGCCGCCACGTGCGCGACGACGGCCTGCTGGTGTTCGCCACCCACAACCTCGACCACAAGGTTGCGCGCGTGCTCGGCCGGCACTTTCCCCTCTTCATGGAGATGCACACCGTGCACTTCAACAACGACACCCTGGGCAAGCTGCTCGACAAGACCGGCTTCCACCTGGAGAAGAAGCACAACCAGATGCGCGCCGTGCGACTCGGCTATCTGCTGAGCCGGCTGCGCCGCTTCGGCGCCGCCCCGGAAAGGATCGCGACCGCCGCGGTCAACGCGCTGTCGCTGCAAGACCAGATCTTGTGGACCGGCCTGGTGGGCGTCGAAACCTACTTCGTTCGGCCCGTCTGACTCACCGGCCCGCCCCGCGAGAGGGCCGGTCTAGCTGTCGAGACCGAGGAGCGACGGCTGTGGGGCTGCATCCAGCGGCCGCGCGACCGCGAACAGCCGCGCTTCGCCGTACTGCCCGAGCAAACGGAGGCCGGCCGGTTGCTGCCAAGCGGCCGATTCGCCGAGACCGCCGTGGACGACGACGTAGCGCAAGCCGGTCGAACGCTGCAGCAGCTCGAGCGCCCGCGGATCCGGGAGCTCGAGCGCCAGGGCCATCACCGGTCCGTAGGTCGGCGGCTCGTAGCCGGCGCGGCCGTTCAACAGCGGCTGCCAGTGGAAGATGCTCCGGTAGGTGTAGAGACTGTCCCGCTCCTGCCCCAGCGGATCGCCGACCGGCCCCGCCGGCAGCTCGACCACCGGACCGCGCGGCAGCTCGGCCAGGGCGCGATACACCGGCGGCAGGCGCGCGCCGACTTCGGCCGGCCGAATCGCGAAGCTGCGCCCTCCCCAGCCGTAGTCCCAGGCGACGATCGAGAGGGCGACGACCGGCGCCAGGACACCGCCGGCGCGCGCCGGCGGCCGCCACCGCGCCAGGGCGTCGAGCCCGAGTCCGGCGAGCACCGCGATCCCGACCATGACCACGAGAACGAACCGACTCGGCGCCCGCATCGCGGAGAAACCGGGAATCAACGTCGCCGCGACGTCGTACGGCGCCGGCAACACCGATCCTTCGACTGCCGGACCAAGCGAAATCGCCAGCGTCACGAACGTGATCGCCGCCGCGCCGGCTGCCGCCCACCGCCCGCGGCGAAGGCCCGCGACCATGCCGAGGACGGCGAGCGCGGACACGCTCGCGCCCGCGTAGTATCCTTCCTCACGAACCAGAAACAGCCGCGTCGGTGACACCGACAGATAGCGCAGCAGCGCGAGCTCCTGCTCGGCCGGGATCGTGCCGCTCGACCGCATCTCGAGGTAGGGCTGCGCCAACCACAGGAAAGGCAGGCAACCGACTCCGGCCGCGACCAGGCAAGCGACGATCCGCCTGCGCGCCGAGCGGTCGGCGAGCGCCAGCGTCGCCGCTGCGTAGACCGCAAACACGATCACCGACATGTAGGCGAGGTAGAAGGAGCACAGGCACTGCAGTCCCAGAGCGAGGCCGACTCCGAACAGCCACAGCCAGGAGCGCCCGCGCACCACCTGATCGAAGGCGAACAACGCGAACACCAGGTAGGCACCGTTCACCAGATGCGGATGGGTCACGAACTGCAACCGCAAGGGAAAAAACGCGAAGATCAGGCCGCCCCCCAACGCGGCGACCCGCGCGCATCCCCAGCCACGCAGCCAGAGATACATCGCCACGCCGCTCAGCGTGAAGCCGGCCAAGAGGTTGAGCTGATTCGCCAGCACCGGATTTTCAGTGGCGAGGTAGACGCTGCCGAATATCGGGAGGTGGCCGAGCATGTGCTCGGTGCTGGTGAGCGACTGCGGCGCCGGGTGAAAGATGTTCGCGTCGAACAAGCCGGCACTGGCGGTGGTCAGCGCGTGGGCGGTCCACGACATCACCCACATCACCGTGTACATGTCGCCCAACGAAAACAGCGAAAGCGGCCCGCGCACCGACGGGTCGAACAGGCTGTCACCGGGAGACGCAAACAGCGGATGGGTGAGATAAATCGCGGCGGCGGCGAACGCCGCGGCCACCAACGCCAGCTCGGCTACCCGCGGCAGCTCGCCTCGCCGCGGCGGAGTCACGAGGCGGACTCGAACAGCGCCGGCATCTCGATCAGCTTTCGCGCCAGCAACTCTCCGAACAGGCGATGCGCTTCGGCGTTCGGATGCGGGTTGGCGCGCGAAATCCACAGCGCCTCGGCCTGGCGCCCGGCGACCGACGGATAGGCCTGGACGACCGTCAGACCTCGCGAGCGCGCCGCTTCCTCGATTCGATCGTATACCTCGCCGAAGGGATGGAAGGCGCGGGTGTAAGCGAGGACCGGGTGGATGAAGACGACCACCGGCACGCCGGTATCGTCCTGCAGTCGCTTCAGGTCGTCGAAGCCGCTGCAGTAGTTCGCCCAGACTTCAGGGTTGCGCAGGTAGTTGTCGAACACCTCGTACATGTAGGTTCCGCGCGGCGGATGCATTCCATCGCGAAACGAAACCCAACGCGGCCACAACAGCCGCAACAGTCGAGACCGCGACTCGGCGAAGCGACCGTAGCGCTCGCGCTGGGCTATGATCGTCTCGCCACTGGTACTGAGCCGGTACCCCTCGACCTGGATGTCGTTGGAGGTCACACCGTAGACGATCAAATCGGGGTGGAACGACAGGCCGAGACCCTCGAGGCGCTCGACCACATGGTGGATGTTGAGACCGGACAACCCGAGATTGAGGACCTCGATCGATCGCTTCGGCCACGCCGCGCGCAGCTCGCGTTCGAGCACACTCGAGTACGCCTCTTCGAGCAACACGCCCTCGCCCATGACGAAGGAATCGCCGACGGCGACGATGCGGAACACACCGGGATCCGGTTCGCGGGCGAACTCCGGGCCGCGAAAGCCGGCGCTGTTCGAGCGATAGTAGGCACCTTGGTAGATCCCCTCGGTCCCCGGGGTGGCCAGCTCGTAGATCGACTTCAACACCCGCAGATCCGAGCGCGGCGCCGGCGCACTCGCCGCAACCGGCGCCTCGTCGGGCAGCTGGCGCACGAGAATCTCGGCAAACGACAGAGCCAGCGCGACTCCGGCCAGCACTAATCCAAGGCGGGTCGCCAAGCGTACGATCCAGCGTCTCATCTCACCTCACGGCGCTGCCGCCGCGCGCCGCGACCGCCGGTCGGCACCGAAGCCTCGCCCCGAACCGTGGCAGCGCCGATCGCAGTCGAGCACCGATACGGAGACCGAGCCTATACCTTTCCGGCGAACACGGTCCAGGATCAGGGTTGCCTTCGCGTGTTTTTCGGCACATACAACCGATTCGCATGAAAACCCCGTTCCGCCTCTCGGTGATCGTTCCCGTCTACAACGAGCGCCACACACTAGCCAAGCTGCTCGAGCGAGTGCGAGCGGTGCCGGTGCGCAAGGAAATCGTGCTGGTCGACGACGCGTCGACCGACGGGACGCGAGAGGCGATCACCGAGATCGAGTCCTCCTGGCCGGACGACGACGACAACCTGCTGCGCGTCTTCCTGCAGCCAAAGAACCGGGGCAAAGGCGCCGCGGTTCGACGCGGCATCGCGGAAACCAGCGGCGACATCGTGCTGATCCAGGATGCCGACCTCGAGTACAACCCCGACGAATACCCGGCGCTACTCAAGCCGATCCTCTCCGGCGACGCCGACGTCGTCTACGGCTCGCGTTTCCTCGGCGGTACCCGACGCGTCCTGTTCTTCCGCCACACCATGGGCAACAAGCTGCTGACGTTCCTGTCCAACCTGTGCACCGACCTCAACCTCACCGACATGGAGACCTGCTACAAGGTCTTTCGCGCCGACGTCATCAAACGCATCGAGATCGCTTCCGACCGCTTCGGGGTGGAGCCCGAGATCACCGCCAAGATCGCCAAGATGGGATGCCGAGTCTACGAGATCCCGATCAGCTACCACGGCCGCGAGTACTGGGAAGGGAAGAAGATCGGCTGGAAGGACGGTTTCGCCGCCGTCTGGACGATCCTCAAGTACGCGCTGGTGGACGATGGCAACGACAGCGACCCCGGCTACGTCACCTTGAAGCGACTCCGCAAGGCCAAGCGCTACAACGACTGGGTGTGGTCGTTGCTCGATCCCTACGTCGGCGAACGCGTGCTCGAGGTCGGCTGCGGCGTCGGCAACTTCACGCGCTATCTCCGCCAGCGCGACTACGTCCTCGCCACCGACAACAATCCCGCGTACCTCGAGATCCTGCGCAACGCGACCAGCGCTCTCGACCACGTCGAGGTCGAGGACATCGATTGGGAACAGCCCGACTTCGAGGCGCTGCGCGCCCATCGTTTCGATACCGTCGTTTGCCTCAACGTCCTCGAGCACATCGAACGCGATGCGGCGGCGCTGCGCGCATTCGCCAACATCCTCGCCGAGCGCGGCCGTCTGGTCCTACAAGTACCGGCGATGCAATCGATCTACGGCAGCATCGACAGCGCGATCGGCCACTACCGGCGCTATGAAGAACCCGGCCTGCGCCGCCTGCTCGAAGAGAACGGATTCGAGGTCGAGTACACGCGCTACTTCAACGTCCCCGGGGTCGCCGGCTGGTATCTCAACTCCAAGCTCCTCGGCCGCACGACCGTTCCAGGAGTTCAGGCGCGGCTCGCCAACGCACTGGTGCCGCTGCTGCGGCTCGAGCAGAACTGGGCCCCGCCCTTCGGCATGGCCCTGATCGCAGTCGCCCGCAAGGCCGGCTCAGCCGCCGGCGAGGACGCGTCGTTCGTCCTCCCCGACCTCGCGCAACACCACTGAGGCGCCGGCTAGTCGCCGAGCGAACGCACCTCCACCGACCGCTGCATCGCCGGCTCGGCGAAGCGTCGCTCGCCTTGCGCGATCGCCCACTGCAGATCGTACGAACCGGCGGTGGCGGGAGCGACGACGGCCCCGCTGACGGTGATCTGCTCGCCGGGCGTCAGGTCGTAGGGCAAGGCCAGGCGCCCCGAGCGCACCTCGCCGCCGCCCTTCAACCAACGGTACTCGATCTCGACCGGCTGCTCCGACTCCCCGGTAAGCACCGGCCAGACCCGCTTCGATCGATTCTCGACCTCCAGCCGGTAGGGCAGAAAGAAGCCGGCAACCGCGGACGGCGGCTCACCGGACTCGACAACCTCGATCCTGGCTCGCTGCCCGGCGGCATCGAGCGCACCCGCGGGATTGCCGAGGATCGTCGTGCCAGCGGTCGGACCACGGGTCACTGCCGGCAACAGGTCGGCCGCTTGATCGTCGGCGACCGAGAACAACAGATCGTCTCCGTAGCGCCCGATCAGCGTCCAATCCGCCAGCCGCGTCCATCGCTCCGCAGCGCTCTCGTCGAGCTGATCGAGGTGAACGACGACGTAGTCGACGCCGGTGGTCCGCCGCAGCAGCGCCAACGCGCGCCGGTCGGGAAGCAGGTTCGCGATCCGCTTCAGCAAGGCCGCCGAGCGCGGCGGGTAGCCGGTGTAACCGTTGATCAGCGGGTACCAGTGGAAGACGCTGTTGTAGGCGTAGATGGCCTCGCGATCGAGCGCGGCGAAACCCGCCTCGCCGAGAATCGCAGTCGGCAGCTCGACCACCACCCCCTCGTCGAGCGCGCCGAGCCTACCGTAGACCTCGGGAAGGTCCGCCGCGGTGGCCATCGGGCGCAACCGCGCCCGGTACTCGAAGTGACCGAAATCGAGGGCCGTCACTCCGATGGCCACCGCGACCAGCAAGGGCGCCGCGCGGCCGCGCGCGTCGAGCCCCAGCCAGCGGATCGCGACCCCGCAACCGATCCCGGCGAGCGCGGCGAAGCCGAGCACGAAACCGAACGTGAACCGCAACGGCACTCGCATCGACTCGAAGCCGGGCACCACGGCACTCAACAACCGATATGGCAGGGGCACACCGAGGTCGCCGATTCGCAGCGTCGGACCGAGAGCGAGCACGTACATCGCGACACACAGGGCGGCGGCGACGACGATCTCGCGCCGACGCGGCGAATCCCGCCACGCCGCCACCACGGCACAGACCGCAAACAGTCCGGGCAGCACGCCGACGTAAGCCATCCCGAGTCGAGCGAAGCGGTCGAACTGCGGCCGGGTCACATAGGTCGCCAACGGACTGGCCGAGAAGCTCTCCAGCAGATCCACGCCGTGCGCTGGAATCCCGCTGCGCGACGCGTAGGGCAGCGACGTGAGGAGGAAGACGGCGCCGGCGACGCCGAGTCCGCTCAACAGCGGCAGCCAGTGAAGTCGCACCTCCCGGGTATTCTGCACGGCACGAACCACCGCGTGCACCGCCAGTGCAACCGCGGTGATGTAGGCGAGGTAGAACGAGCACAGCATTTGCAGCGCCAGACAGATCGCGAGCGCCGCGCTGTCCCGCCAGCGGCCGCGCGCGAGTGTGCGGTCGAAGAACAGCAGAACCAGAGGCAAGTACGGCGCCGCCACCAACTGCAGCGCGTGCACCGTGAGGTAGCGCGTCGGACACAACGCGTAGACGAAGCCGCCGAACAGAGCCGGTCCGGGCGCGACCCGCCACTGACGCAGCAACGCGTACATCGCGACGCCGCAAAAGAGCACCGTCAGCAGCCGAGTCAGCTGGATCGCCAGCACCGGATTGCCAGTGAGCAGATAGGCGGGGCCGAACAACGGCAAGTGGCCGAGCATGTGCTCGGAACCGGCGAGCACCCCGCGCGCCGGGTAGTAGATGTTGGCGTCGAACAAGCCCAACGGGTCGGTCGTCAAGGCGTGCACGTCCCAGGCCAGAACCCAGGTGATCAGGTAGCTGTCGGCCTGCAGTGCTCCAGGGGTTTCGAAAACACGGTCCGCCATGTGAAGCGGTGCCGGCCAGAAGAGGAACACCGTCGCCGCGAGCAGCAGCAGCGCAGCCAGCCCGAGCGATCGCAGATCGGCAAGGCTCACGGCACCCAACTCCCGCCGTGTCGGGCGGAGCGACACGTGTCGCGAGCCGCGGTCGGCGCGTGATAGGCTCGCCAAAGCCGCCGAGGCAGGGGGTCGGCAGCGCGCCGCCCGCAGTAGGCAAGCGAAAGCACACGCCGGGAGCATTCGAGCCAGATGAGAGAGTACGCGCTCGCCACGGTCGCCTTGAATGATCGGGATTGTGCGGCGGAGTCAAGCAAGACCGGCCCGGCGGGGCGATGCACATGACAAAATCGATGGCCCGCTCGCTCCCCAGACTCGTCGCCCTGATCCTGCTCGGCGCCGTGCTCGCCTTGGCGATCGGCGAGATCGTCGCCCGCGCAGTCAGCAAGAACGCCCCGCCGGCAAGCGAAGAGCAACGCACCGACCTCCCACCCGGCCTGCCTGAAATCACGACCATCAAAGAGCTCACCCGGCCGAGCAACGAGGGGATCTACCGCGGCGCCTACTACCGATCGAATAGCGTCGGGTTTCGCGGCCGCGAGTTCACCACCTTCCCCGCCGAGGGGGTCACCCGCATCGCGATCATCGGCGATTCGTTCACCATGGGAGACGGAGTCGCGGAGGAAGACGCCTATCCCTGGCTGCTCGAGCACAGCCTCAACCAGCGCGGCCAGGGGAAATTCGAGGTGCTGAACTTCGGCCTCTCGGGAATCAACGTCCACCAGGCGGTCGAACGCGGGAAACGCCTCGCCGAGCGCTTCCACGTCGACCTGCTGATCTACGGACTGACCGTCAACGACATCGAGGGGCCGCACTACCGCAAAACCGCCAACGCCGACGGTTACCTCGAGCAGCGCGTCCGCTTCGCCCGCTTCGCCAACTCCCCCTCCTACTTGCTGCGTGTGCTGTGGCCGCAGATCGCCGCCCTCGACGAGCTGCGCCAACCGAGGCCCGGCACCTACCTGCACGAGCTGATGGTCAACTACTTCGACAACCCAGACGCGTGGCGGGACTTCACCGCCGGGCTCGACGACCTCGCCGCCGCCGGTCAAGAGCTCGACAGGCCTCCGATCGTCTTCATCCACACCCTGCTCGTCTATCTCAACTGGCTGCATCCGCTGCAGCCGATCTACTCCAAGGTCGATCTCGCCGCGCGCTCGCGCGGCTTTGCCGTCGTCCACTCGCTACCCGAACACTTCGGACACCAACCAGAGCGCCTGTGGGTCTCGCTGCTCGATGCCCATCCCAACCCGGCCGGACACCGGATCCTCGCCGCGGCGCTCGAGAAGGGCCTCGACGACCTCGGTGTGCTCGGCCCGGCTGCAGAGGCGGACGGCTACTCTTCGAGGTAACCGAGGGCGCGCAGTCGCTCTTTCATCGCGTCGTCGCCCTCCGACTGGTCCTCTTCGAGCTCCACTCCGGCATCGAGCTGATAGGAGTCTACGCGGGGCAGGAACTTCCGCTCGGAAGGCAGGAAGGCATCCGCCGCAACCCGACCCGGCATGTCGCGCGCCGCCGGCAGGCCGGCGAGCTCGAGCATGGTCGGCAGGACGTCGAGAATGTCGATCGGCTCGATCCGGGCGGCGCGGCGAATCCGCGGACCCGAAAGAAAAAAGAAGGCGCTCGCAGTCTCCGGCGACTCGTGGATCCCGCCCAGCGTCCCCTTCTCGGTCGAACGCTCGAAGCCGTGGTCCGACAACATCATCAGGTGATCCTGCGGGCGCAGCAGGCGAACGAAACGCTGCAGCAGCCAGTCGTAGCGACGGATGTACTCGACGATCAGGTCGCGCCGGGCCGGCTCCTCGCCCGGCAGCCTTTCGTGCGTCGCCCAGGTGACGTGCGCGAGCTCGTCGAAGGCCCGCGTGTACACCAGCAGGATGTCCACCTCGTGCCGCTCGAGTGCCACCTCGGCGATCTCCATGACGTTCGAGTCGACGATCTCCGCGCGCTCGATCGACCCGCCCACCTTGCGATCGATCGCCTGGACGCCGCTGAGAACCTCCATCAGAGACGGCGGGTGAACCACGCTCGCCCGATCGCTCTCGAACGAAATCTCGAGGCGTCGCGCCATCAGGCTCGCGGCGACGTCGTTGTAGAGGTCGCTGACGATGAAGCCGTCGACCGGCTCGACCGGCGCGGTTCCCCACCAGTTGGCGACGCCGACGCGCTTGCCGAGCTTCGATGCGATGTTCCAGATTGCCGGCGATTTGCGCATCGTCGAGTTGAAGAGAACCTCGTCCCCGTGGTGGCGGCGTACGAAGCCGAGCAGACCGTGCACCTCGGGAAGCTGGCC
>JAUIGL010000113.1 GCA_030430165.1 bacterium
CGCATCCTCTGGATCTACTTCGACCGCAAAGTCGACCCCTGAGCTCGCCTCTTCATAGGTTGGTAGGCAGCAGCGCGCCTCCAGAGAGACCTTCGAGGTCCTCGAATCGGTATCGCGGGGAGGGGGTCGGGTCGGATTGGCAATCCGGAAATTCGGCGGAGCCTCGCTGCGCTCGGTTATCCGAGGGACCCTCACCCGGCCTTCGGCCGACCTCTCCCACAGGGAGAGGCATCTAAATTTCCTTCTCCCTGTGGGAGAAGGTCAGGATGAGGGTCCCTCAAATGAGGGCGTAGCCCCACCGATAAATCTTCTAGAACGTTTGAGCGGTTCGATCGCAGTCGAAGCGCTAGGTCGTTCCCCGAGTTGCGACCTTACTCGCTTCTGAAACGCTGGGTAGTTCGTCAGTTGGCGGGGCGGAGCTATCTTGCGAAGCGCAGCCGAATCGGACAGTCTCCGTCGAATATGCACCCCGCCGAAGCTGGCGACGTTTCGACGTCCATGTTGCGCTGGATCCCCCTCCTCCCCCTGCTGGGATCGGCTGCTTGTATCGCGTGTTCGGTCGCCGGACTACGCTCCGCCGCGAGGACGATCGCTCCGCTCGCGGTCCTCGCCGCTGCGGCGGTTGCGGTGTCCTCGGTGCTGTCGATGCTCAGCGCTGGAGCGCCCCTGATCGACGACGTGTACACCTGGATTCAGGTGGCGCCGCTCAGTCTCGACGCTGCGTTTCGCCTCGATCACCTGTCGAGCGTTCTGGTGCTGATCATCACGGGAGTCGGCTTCCTGATCCACGTCTACTCGGTCGGCTACATGCACGACGACGAGGACGAAGCCCGCTACTTCGCCTATCTCAACCTGTTCACCGCCTCGATGCTGATCCTGGTGCTCGGCGACTCGCTGCCGGTGCTCTTCATCGGCTGGGAGGGCGTCGGGCTCTGCTCCTACCTGCTGATCGGCTTCTGGTATCGCGACCTCGCCAACGCCGACGCCGGCCAGAAGGCGTTCATCGCCAACCGGGTCGGCGACGCGGCCTTCCTCATCGGAACGTTCCTGCTGTTCTGGAATCTGGTCGATCTCGGCGCGCCGAGCCTCCGTTTCACCGACATCAACGCCACTGCCGGCGCGCTGCACCACGTCGCGCCCGGGGTGGTGACCGCCGTTTGCCTGCTCCTGCTGATCGGAGCGACCGGTAAGTCGGCGCAGATTCCGCTCTACGTCTGGCTGCCCGACGCGATGGCGGGGCCGACCCCGGTGTCGGCGCTGATCCACGCCGCCACCATGGTGACCGCCGGCGTATATATGATGTGCCGGCTGTCGCCTCTCTATGTCCATTCGGAAACGGCGATGGCCGTGGTGGCGACGATCGGCGCGGCGACTGCTTTGTTCGCGGCGACGATTGCCGTCGTCCAGCGCGACCTCAAGAAGATCCTCGCGTATTCGACGGTTTCCCAGCTCGGCTACATGGTCCTGGCGGTCGGCGTCGGCGCCTTCTCGGCGGCCATCTTTCATCTGATGACCCACGCCTTCTTCAAGGCGTTGCTGTTTCTCGGCGCCGGCAGCGTGATGCACGCGATGCACGGCGAGCTCGACGTCTACAAGATGGGCGGGCTGCGCCGGCACATGCCGATCACCGCCGCGACCTTTCTGGTCGGCGCCCTGGCGATTGCCGGCGTGCCGATCTTCGCCGGCTTCTTCTCGAAGGACCTGATCCTCGAGTCTGCGTTCGCCGGCGGCCACTACGTCGTCTGGCTGGTCGGGCTCTGCGCCGCCGCGCTCACCGCGTTCTACGTGTTCCGCGCCTACTTCCTGACCTTCGAACGGGAGAGCCGGGTCGAGCCAGAGCGCGAGGCGCACCTGCACGAATCTCCGGCGTCGATGACGGGTCCGCTGGTGGTCCTGGCGATCCTGTCGCTGGTCGGCGGCTGGGTCGGCCTGCCGCACGGGGTTCTGTGGGGCAACCAACTGGCGCACTACCTCGAGCCCTCGCTGGCGGTCGCGCACGGCGCGGACCACCACCTGAGCGGCATCGCGATCCTGATGCTGACCCTGCTGGCGATCGCGATCGCGCTCGGCAGCATCGCCTTCGCCTACCATATGTACATCCGCTCGTACGGCAGCGCCGATCGCATCCAGGAGCGCTTCGCCGGACTCTACCAGCTGCTCTGGAACAAGTACTGGGTCGACGAGATCTACGAGGCCCTGATCCTCAATCCTTACATGGCGCTGTCCGGCTTCTTCTGGAAGGTCGTCGACGCGCGCGGGGTCGATGGGATCGCCAACGGCCTCGGCACGCTGACCGCCGCGATCGGCGATCAGCTGCGCCGCCTGCAAACCGGGAACGTGCAGAGCTACGCGCTGGTCATGCTGGCCGGCGCCGCCTGCCTGATGCTGGTCCTCTTTCACTGAGTCATGTTGTCGCTGATCATATTCGCGCCGCTGCTGGCGGCGGTCTTCGTTGCCGCTCTCCCGTCGGAGCCGGTCGCGATCGCGCGCCGCGCCGCGTTCGTCTTTTCGCTGGTTCCCTTCCTGCTCTCGCTGCTCCTGTTGGCGGCCTTCGACCCCAGCGTCGGCGAGCTCCAATTCGTCGAGCGTGCCGCCTGGATCCCGAGCATGGGGGTTTCCTATGCCAACGGGGTCGACGGTTTCTCGATCTGGTTGGTGCTGCTGACGACCTTCCTGACGCCGATCGTATTGCTCTCGGCGTGGGGCGACGTGCACCGCAACGTCAAGGCCTACATGTGCCTGATGCTGGCGCTCGAAGGCTGCATGCTCGGCTGCCTGATGGCACTCGATCTGATCCTGTTCTTTCTCTGGTTCGAGCTGCTGCTGTTCCCGATGTTCTTCCTGATCGGTGTCTGGGGCGGGCCGAACCGGCGCTACGCGACGATCAAGTTCGTGTTGTTCACGATGGCCGGCAGTGCCTTGATGCTGGTGTCGATTCTCTATCTGGCATGGCGTCATGCGGCGGGCGGACCGCTCACCTTCGAGATCGCCGCGCTCTACGACACGCCGCTCACGGCAACCGAGCAGACATGGCTGTTCGCGTCGTTCGCCTTGGCATTCCTGATCAAGGTGCCGGTGATCCCGTTCCACACCTGGCTGCCCGACGCCCACACCGAGGCGCCGACCGGCGGCTCGGTGATCCTCGCCGGCGTCCTGCTCAAGCTCGGCACCTACGGCTTCCTTCGCATCGCGATCCCACTCTTCCCGGAGGCCGCGTACGGTTCGCTCGACTTGATCGCGGTGCTGGCGGTGGGCGGCATCATCTACGGCGCGATGGTGGCGCTGCTGCAGCCGGACATGAAACGCCTGGTCGCGTACTCTTCGGTGTCGCACCTCGGCTTCGTGATGCTCGGCCTCTACGCGTTCAACAACGTCGGCATCAGCGGCAGCGTTCTGCAGATGGTCAATCACGGCCTCTCGACCGGCGCGCTGTTTCTGCTGGTCGGCTTCATCTACGAACGCCGGCACACCCGCATGATCGAAGAGTACGGCGGCCTGTGGAGCGTGATGCCGGTGTTTGCGTCGCTGTTCCTGGTGGTGACGCTGTCGTCGATCGGCTTGCCCGGGACCAACGGCTTCGTCGGCGAGTTCCTCATCCTGCTCGGTGCGTTCAGCGCCAAGCCGTGGGCGGGAGCCCTGGCAACGCTGGGAGTGGTGCTCGGCGCGGTCTACATGCTGCGCCTCTACAAGCGCGTGTTCTTCGGTGAGGTGACCAACCCGGAGAACGAAAAGCTGATCGACCTGAGCGGCCGCGAGATCGCGGTCATCGTGCCGCTGGTGGTGATGATCTTCTGGATCGGCCTCTATCCCAAGCCCTTCCTCGCGCGCATCGAGCCCACCGCCAAGCTCTACCTCGAGCGAGTCGAGAAAAAGATCGCCCTCGAGCGAACCGACAGCGACGTTCTCGCGCGTCGGTGATCAGGTTCCTTGGCGTTGTTCAGTTAGAGCTGAAAACCAAAAACCCTAAGGCCTGAACCCATAACTCCGCGGACCCAACGTCCGGTCGAGCAGCGGCTGAACCAGGTCGATCCAGCGGATCAGGGTAGGGCGCGTTTGCCGCGGGTCGATCAAGTCGTGCACCGCGAAGCCTTCGGCGCGCGGGAACGGTGAGGTCGCCGCGGCGACGCGTTGTTCGAGCTCGCGACGCATCGCTTCCGGATCTTCCGCGGCTTCGATTTCGCGCTTGAACGCCACCGCGACCCCGCCTTCGGCGGGCAGGGCGCCGGTTTCCGACGACGGCCAGGCGAGGACGTGGGCCGACGGACCAAAATGAGCGGCGGCGGCGACGCCGAAGGCGCGGCGCACCAGAACAGATGTCCATGGGATCGACGACTGCATCACCGCGCAGATCGCCGCCGCCCCGTAGCGGATCGTGCCGGCGCGCTCGGCGTCGACGCCGAGCATGAAGCCGGGTTCGTCGACGAAGCTGACCACCGGCAGGTGGAAGGTGTCGCAGAGGTCGACGAAGCGACGGAACTTCTGCGCGCCGGTGGCGTCCATGGAACCAGCGTAGATTCGCGGGTCGTTGGCGAGGATGCCGACCGGCTGACCGTTGAGGCGAGCCAGCGCGGTGATCTGCGAGCGGCCGTAGCCGGGGGCGAGCTCGAAGAAGGATCCGGCGTCGACCACGTGGCGAACCAGTTGGCGCATGTCGTAGGCGACCCGGCGGCTGCGCGGCACGATCTCCAGCAACGCCTCGTCGCAGCGATCGGCCGGGTCGTCGCAGTCGCGCACGGGAGCCAGGCCGTCGACGTTGCTCGGCAGGTAGCCGAGGAAGCAGCGCGCCGCGTCGATCGCGCCGCGTTCGTCCGCCGCGACGCCGTCGACCGCTCCGCTCGACTCGTGAACATCCGCTCCGCCGAGCTCGCGCTTGGTCAGCTTTTCTCCGAGCGCGCGCTCGACTACGGCGGGTCCGGCGACCATGACCTGCGAGGTGCTGCGGCTCATCACCGCGTAGTGCGACGCCGCCAGGCGGGCGGCGGGGAGTCCGGCGACCGGACCCATCGCCGCCGATGCGACCGGGGCGATGGTCAGCGCGCGGGCGACGGTCGCGAAGCGGTGCGGCGCGAACACCGGGTCGCCGCTCGGCGCCCGGCCTTTGCCGCTGGCGCCGCGCACGCTGCCGCCACCGCCTTCGAGCAGGCGGATCAACGGCAGGCGATAGTCACAGGCGAGCTGCTCGGCGTAGACGCTCTTGCGCAGGCCGGCCGGCGTCGGCGAGCCGCCGCGCTGGGTGAAGTCTTCGCCGCCGACGACGCACGGGCGGCCGTCGATGTCGCCGATGCCGAGCACGTAGTTGGCCGGGGTGAACGAAACCAGGTTGCCGTTCTCGTCGAGCTCCGAGTGGCCGGCGATCGGCCCCTGCTCGCGGAACGTGCCCGGATCGACCAGCGCCTCGACGCGCTCGCGCACGGTCAGCCGACCCTTTTGGTGGTGGACGTCGACCGCCTCGGCGCCGCCCTGTTGCTGCGCCAGCTCTCGCCGCTTTTCGATTCCCTCGACTTCCGGTTTCCAGCTCATCGACTGCGCTCCATCCGCTGGGGCAGGTTATCCTGCATCATTCGCGGATTTCCATTGCCGGCGCGTGTGGTATGAGGACCCTTGGAGGATGTTGCGAGGATGCCGCGGCCACGACTGAACCAGAGCCCGGAGTGGCTCGCCCTGCGCGGTCACTACGCCGACGTCGCCGATCGCGAGCTGCGCGACTGGTTCGGCGCCGAGCCGCAGCGAGCTTCGTCGATGACGGTCGAAGCCGCGGGCCTGGTGCTCGACTATTCGAAGAACCGGCTGAGCGCGGAGACGATCGGCTTGCTGGTCGCTCTCGCCCGCTCGCGCGGGGTCGGCGAGCGCATCGAGGCGATGTTTCGCGGCGAGCGAATCAACACCACCGAGGGCAGGGCGGTGCTGCACACGGCGCTGCGCGCGCCGCGCGACGCCGAGGTCGTCGTCGACGGTGAGAACGTCGTGCCGGCGGTGCACGCCGTGTTGGATCGGATGGCAGCGTTTGCCGGCGACGTTCGCGAAGGACGCTGGCGCGGCGCCACCGGAAAGCGAATCCGCCACGTCGTCAATCTCGGCATCGGCGGCTCCGACCTCGGTCCGGCGATGGCGACTCGCGCACTATCCGCCTACGCCAGCCGCGAGCTCGACGTTCGTTTCGTCTCCAACGTCGACGGCGCCGATTTCGCCCAGGCGACGCTCGGACTGGATCCCGCCGAAACCCTGTTCATCGTCTGCTCGAAGACCTTCACCACGATCGAGACCATCACCAACGCGCACAGCGCCCGCCGCTGGCTGGTCGAGGGGCTCGGCGAAGACGCGGTGGCGAAGCACTTCGTCGCCGTGTCGACCAACCGCGCCGGGGTGACCGAGTTCGGCATCGACGCCGGCAACATGTTCGAATTCTGGGACTGGGTCGGCGGACGCTACTCCCTGCCGTCGGCGATCGGTCTCTCGCTGATGGTGGCGATCGGTCCGGAATCGTTTCGCGACATGCTCGCGGGTTTTTACGCGATGGACGAGCACTTCCGCGAGGCTCCCTTCGAGCGCAATCTACCGGTCCTGCTCGGCCTGATCGGGCTATGGTACGACGAATTTTTCGGCTGCGAGACGACCGCCGTGCTTCCCTACAGCGAGGAGCTGGCGCGATTCGGCGACTATCTGCAGCAGCTCGACATGGAGAGCAACGGCAAGCGCGTCGACCTCGATGGCGTCGAGCTCGAGTGGCAGTCGGCGCCGGTGGTCTGGGGCCAGGCGGGAACCAATGGCCAGCACGCGTTCTACCAGCTGCTGCACCAGGGGACCAAGTTGGTCCCGTGCGACTTCATCGGCTTCCTGCGCTCGAACGTCGACCTCGGCGATCACCAGCGCCTGTTGGTGGCAAACTTGTTCGCTCAAGCGGAGGCTCTGGCTTTTGGCAAGACTGCGGAAGAGGTCACCGCTGCCGGAGTCGATGCGGAGCTGGTGCCGCACCGCGTGTTCCCCGGCAATCGCCCGAGCAACATGATCCTCGCCGACCAGCTGACCCCGCATACGCTAGGAGCGTTGATCGCCTTGTACGAGCACAAGGTATTCTTGCAGGCAGCGATCTGGGGCATCAACGCCTTCGACCAGTGGGGCGTCGAGCTCGGCAAAGTAGCGGCAAAACAGATCGCTGGCGAGCTCGCCGACGACTCTCCATTGACGCACGACAGCTCCACCAACGCGCTGATCGAGCGCTACCGCAAGTCCCAAGAGCGGCTGCGCCACTCGTCCCAATAACGCCTGCGCTCCGCTCGGCGTTGTCCCAAGAGCGGCTGCGCCGCTCGTCCCAAGCGGCTGCGCCGCGGGGCGACAGGAAAGCTCTCCGGCGCGCAGCGCCGTTGGGACGCGCCGCGCAGCGGCGCTTGGGACGGCTCGCCGCAGGCGGCCTTGGGACACGCCGCGCAGCGGCGTCTGGGACTAGCCGCCGCAGGCGGCGTTTACCCGCGCAGCTTCGGATCGTTCGATCGCTCGGCGATCTCCAACGCGCGCTTTGCCAGAGGCTCGGCCGCTCGCATGGTGTTCTTGAAGTCGTCGCCGAGGGTCTGGCCTTTGACGAAGCGGGCGTAGATGCCCTCGCTGATGATGGCGAGCTTGTACAATGCCAGCACCTGGTAGAAGTCGATCGCGGTTACGTCGCGTCCGCTGCGCCGAGCGTACTCTTCGATCAGCTCGGCGCGGGTCATGAACCCCTCCAGGGTAGTGAAGCTCGACGACGTGCCGACGCTGGTGGTTGCCGAGGTCTCGCCGCGATCGACCCAATAGATCAGGCAGTAGCCGAGATCGGCGAGCGGATCGCCGAGTGTCGACATCTCCCAGTCGAAGATGGCGACGATGCGTCCCGGGTCGTCGGGGTCGAGCGCCATGTTGCCGAGGCGGTAGTCGCCGTGGACGATGGTCGGCGGCGGCGACTCGGGCAGAGCGTCGCGCAGCCGCGGGATCAACGCTTCGATCTCGGGCAGCTCGGAGGTCTTCGACCGCTCCCACTGCTGCGACCAGCGGCGGACCTGCCGCTCCAGATAACCCTCGGGGCGGCCGAAATCGGCGAGCCCTACGGCGCGGTAGTCGACGTCGTGGAGGCGCACCAGGGCATCGATCATCGCCTCGCACATGCGGCGGCGGTCCGCCGGTTCGCTGGCGTAGCCGTCGGGAAGCTTTTCGAGGAGGACCACCCCGGGGGTGTAGGTCATGACGTAGAAGGGCATTTCGTTGACCGCGTCGTCGGTGCAGAGGGCGATCGTTTGTGGCACCGGGACGCCGCTGCCGGCGAGCGCCGTCAGCACTCGGTACTCGCGCGCCATGTCGTGCGCGGTGGGCAGAACGTGGCCGAGCGGCGGGCGTCGCAGTACCCACTCGTGTCCGCCGCCGCGGACCAGATACGTCACGTTCGATTTGCCGCCGGCGATGAGCTCGAAGTCGAGATCGCAGTCGCCGCCGGGAACGTTTTCGGCGAAGAAACGGGCGACGTTGTCGTAGTGAACCCCGGGGATTTCCTTCATCGCAGGGAACCTTGCACGACCTTCAAATGGCGGCAAGGTGCGGGTGGGAGAGTCGATTTGGAGCCTCGCTGGTGCTCGGTCATTTGATCCCCCTCACCCGCGCTTCCCCCTTCGCTCGACGAGCTACGGAGGACAGGCCGCGCGGCCTCTCCCGCAAGGAGAGGCGATGCAAAACCGGTCTCCAGGAGCGAAATTGACCCGCTACCTCGGCGGCGACGTCGTCGCCTCGGGCATGGCCCAGCTCGCCCTCGAGAAGGGGGGCCACGTGCGGGTGGGGTTGGAGGACTACGCCGGCCGGCGCCAGCCGAGCAACGCCGAACTGGTAGAGGAGGTCGTCGAGCTCGCCGGCCGCGCCGGCCGGGCGGTGGCGAGCTGCGAGCAGGCGGCGGCGATTCTCGGTCTGCCTCGGTAGCGCGGTGAAATATATCCGCCGGCTATTGCTGGTTTGTGGCCGGTGTCGGGTGGGTTTCCTGGCCGCATCGCTGGAATGCTGATCGTGGATCCTGTTATCGATGGTGCTCGTTCGGCTCAGGAACGAGCAGAAGCTACTGGATGGGCCGGGTTTTCCGAGCGAGGAGGTTCGACGATGCGGACGAGGCAGATGGCGGAGCGGGTCGCGGTGTGTACGCTGTTGGCGCTGGGGGTTTCCAGTGCTTTCGGCCAGCCGACGACGGAGGTCGATCTGCTCGACTTTCCGACATCGAACGGTGCCCTGAGCCGGGTGCTCGGATCGGCCGGCGACGGCTCTTTCGGCGTCCCGGTTGCCGGCGGTTTCGACTGCGACGGCGATTCCCACGTAGACACCGCTTTTTCGGCGATGCTCGCCGATCCGCTGTCGCGGCAGGACGCCGGTGAGATCTACCTGGTGTTCGGCGACGGCTCGATCACCGGCACGCTCGACACCGCAACCGCGCAGGCGGGAATCCTGCGCATCGCCGGAGAGGGTGTCCAGGAGCACGCGGGCAGCGAGATCTGGATGGACGACGTCACCGGCGACGATGTCGGCGACCTGCTGATCGCCCGCCAGGACTTCACCGCCGGCGGCCGCATCGGCGCTGGCGCGCTGTCGATCATCGTCGGCGGCGGCGCACTGCGTACCCACGCGGCGACCCTCGACTACTTCGACCTCGGCAGCCCGCCCGCCGGGACTCAGGTGACGACGCTGATCGGCGCCAACCCGCTCGACCGTCTCGGCATCTGGGTGCGCACCGGCGACGTCACCGGCGACGGCATCGCCGACATCGTGGTCGGTGCCGACCAGACCGAGAATGCATCGGAGACCCATGCCGGCGCCGTCTTCGTCATCCGCGGCGGCAGCCATCTCGCGGCGAACCAGACCATCGATCTCGCCGAGTTCGGCACGGTTGCCTTCGAGTCGAGCCCGCTCTCCGGCCACACAGCGCGAATCGTGCCGCCGACCGGGTCGACCCACTACCACTTCGGCAGCACCTGCCAGATCGCCGACCTCGACGACAACGGTACCGCCGAGGTTCTCGTCGCCACCGCTCTCAACCGCGCCGGCGCAGTGCTGCGCGGTTTCGGTGCCCCTCCGGGATCGGCCCACGCCAGTGGCGGCTCGCCCGACGGCAGCGCCTTCATCATCTGGGACGACAACTTTCCGGCCGGCACCTGGAACGCCCAGGGGCTGGCGCTCGACGCCGGCTCGCTGCCGGGTACGCGCACTCTGATCAACGGCGGCGCCAAGAACATCTCGTTCGGCGAGGAGCTTCTCGGCGGTCTCGACTTCGACCTCGACGGCAACGCCGATCTGTTCGTCGGCGACATCGTCGGCGACCTCTCGCCGATGATGGACCGCGGGGCATCGGGCTCCGGGCACGTTTTCTACAATGCGGCGACGCTCAAGGGCGCGACCTTCGACCTCGACAATCCGCCGATGGGTCTGGTGACGACGACGTTCGCCGGTGCCGCCTTCGGCGACATCGCAGGTGACACGGCAGCGCAGGGCGACTTCGACGGCGACGGAACCGGTGACCTGGCGTTCAGCGCACCGCACGGAACCCCGTTCGGCCGCACCCGAGCCGGCATCGTCTACGTCTTCTTCGGGCAGAGCGGAGTCTGGCCGTCCTACGTCGATCTTCTGCCCGCCAACATGCCGACTCCGGAGCAGCTTCGCTTCACCACGTTGTACGGCGCGTTCGGGGAGTCCGGCAGCGATGCCGGCGACACGCTGTCCTACAGCGCCGCCGCCGGCGACGTCGACGGCGACGGCAAGACCGATCTGATCACCAACGAAATGCTCGGCAACGGATCGTCGCCGGCAGCCGAGGACAAGGGCAACCTGATCGTCGTTTCCGGCGCCCGCCTCGGCGGACAGACCTGTCCGCTCGACGTCGATGCCAACGGCGTGGTCGAGGCGAACACCGACGGTGTCTACACCTATCGCGGCCTGCTCGGCCTCGGCTTCGTGGTTCCCCCCGACTTCCGCACCGTCGACCCGTCGATCGCTTCGGATGAGACGGTCGCCGCCAACGTCGCCGCCATGGGAGACGATCTCGACGTCGACGAAGACGGAACCGAGCAAGCCGCGACCGACGGGGTCTACGTCTACCGCCGCCTGCTCGGCCTGCAGAACGTCGTGCCGCCGGACTTCCGCACCGTCGACCCGACGATCCCCAGCGACGAAGTCATAGGAGCGAACGTCGACGCGCTGTGCCCATAGAGCGCTCGTCCCAAGCTCACCTCCGGCGAGCGTCCCAATGCCCGCGCTTCGCGCGAGGCGTCCCAAGCTCGCCATTGGCGAGCGTCCCAAGCGTGCTCCGCACGCGGGGCTGGCAGACGATCGGCCGTCGCCGACCTCGGTGCACATGTCCTGTGGCCCTAGGCCACAGGCTGAATCCTTGGTCTGGCCTCTCCTTGCGGGAGAGGCCGCGCGCAAGCGCGGGTGAGGGGGATCGAATGACCGAGCGAAGCGAGGCTCGTTGAACTTTCAGACTGGCTCGCGAGCTCCCGCGACCCAATCGTCCACCATCTGCTCAGCCTTACTGCGATCCTCGCTGGTCAGCTCACGGGCCTGGTAGGTGAACTCCAGCAGTACCTGGTTCGGGTCCATGAAATAGATCGACTGCCACACTCCGTCGTGATCGACGATGTCAGTAACCTGGACTCTGTTGTCTAGCAGCCGCTGGCGCCACGCCTTCAGGTCGTCCATCGAGTCGACGTTCATCGCAAAGTGCCGGGCCCAGGTGGGGACGTCGTCCTTGGGTGGCCGTTTGACGCCGTCGATCTCGAAGAAGGCGATTACCTCGCCACTGGTCATCGCAAAGAAGGTGTGAATGCTCGGCCGATTGAGGTCGGCCTCGGGGTCGTAGTCGTTACGCACCGCGCCGACCAGGGGAAAGCCGAGCACCTCTTCGTAGAATTTACGCGTTGCCGCAGTATCCTCGGTCAGGTAGGCAACGTGGTTCAGCGAGCTTGCGATTTTCGGTGGTTGGGACATGGAGTTGTCGTAGCCCCATCGTCCAGCGGGAAGCAAGCGTGGGGCGGTGCCGCCCTGGGATCTGGGAGCTGGGATCTAGGATCTAGGGATGGTGGCCGGCTCCGCCAGCGATCGTTCGTCTGCCAGCCCCGCATGCGGAGCATGCTTGGGACGTTGCCGGCCTGTCCTCCGTAGCTATTAGAGCGAAGGGGGAAGGCAACTTGGGACGCCTCGCGCGTAGCGCGGGCATTGGGACGCGCGCCGACCTGTCCTCCGTAGCTCGCAGAGCGAAGGGGGAAGCAGCGCTCTGTTTTAGTCTTCGAGCTCCATCGAGAAGTGGTGGCTGGTGATGGAGAGCTGGTTGCGGAAGTAGAAGCGGTGCGCGGCGTGGCGTTGGACGCCGCTGTCGAGGTGGAAGGAGTCGCACTTGGCTTGTCGCGCCTTGTCCAGCATCCAGTCCATCAGCTGCTGTCCGTAGCCGTGGGAGCGTTCGAGCCCGGCGGTGACGAGATCGTCGACGTAGAGGAACCGTCCCCACGCCAGGCTGAGCGAGATTCGGTAGCCGGCGATGGCGACGACCTGATCTTCTTCGCGGATGAAGATCAGCTGGTAGCCGGCCCGCTCCTGGTCGCGCACGCGATCGACCAGCTCGTGCGGCTCGATGTGCGGGCGCAGCTGGGCGATGATCGGGTAGCAGGCGTGGATCTCTTCGTCGGTGGTGGCGATCTCGATCGTCATCGCAGTCGGGCCTCCTCGCTCAGCCGCGGCGCAGATAGTTGCCGATCTCGTCGTCGTACTCGGGGAAGTAGCGGCCGATCAGGGTCAGATCGAAGCGCGACATGATCGCTTCCTTTGGCTCGCGCTCGAGCAGAAACTCGAACGAAGCTCGCACCAGCTCGGCGGCCTCGGTATCGGGCGCCAGGCTGCTCAGGGTGTCGTCGGCGACGGTGACGCGATGCTTGGTCTGGCCCTTGCCGACGCGCACGGTGACGTCGAACTCGCCCTGCGCGTTGCCCTGGGCCGGTGTCACTTCGATCATGCGCCACCCATAGCAAACCGCGCCGCCGGGCCACAGGGCAGAGTCTTGGCGATGGGAGAATTCGATTGAACTGTGGAATCACGACCCGACTCCGAATCCCGTCCCCCCTTGCCAAGGGGGGACTTCAGGGGGGTCAACCCGCGAGCAATTGGCTCTAGCCAAGAAGCTCCTTGCGTCGCGCAGTTACCTCCCTCCACTCCCCTCCTTGTCAAGGAGGGGGGGCGAAAGCGATCGTTCGGCCCGTTCGGCCCTATGGCCCGCGAACCAGCCGTACCCGCAGGTCGTCGCCGCGGTTGCTGGAGACGACCGCGCCGTTGTCGAAATCGATCCGCCAGGCGCGGCCCGGCTCGGCTCCTTCGGCGGTGGCGGTCCAGTGCGGTCCGATGCCGGTGCAGTTGCAGTCGGGGTCGCTGAGATCGAGGCAGCCGGTGCTGCAGCCCGGCGCGTGGAAGCCGGGATCGATTGCCGGCTGCTCGTCGAGATCTCGCAGCGAGCGCAGCTCGTCGAGGTTGGGTACCCGCCAGTCGTCGTAGCCGGCATAGGCGGCGTCGTTCTGTTGCTGGCGGAACATGAAGATGGTCAGCCGCGTGCCCTGTTGGTCGCCGGCCTGGCAGGCCTCGTCGGGATCGCATTCCGTGGCGTCGCGGCAAAAGCTCTGCGAGTTGCGACAACGCCCGTGCCACGGGTAGCGATTGTCGGCGTCGCGCGGGTTGGAGCCGTCGGGAACGCCGTCGCCGCCGACCTTCTTCTCCCAGATCAAGCCGGTGCTGAGATCGGTGACGGTGCCGTCGCCGTTGTCGACGGCGCGCACCGGTGTCGGTGTCGAGGTCGCGCTCGGCGTCGCGGTGGGTGTGTCACTCGGTGTCGCGGTGCCGGTTGTGGTCGGTGTGTCGGACGGTGTCGCTGTCGCCCCCGCGGGGCAGCCGCCGAGGGCGCGGTTGACCGCCGTCACCAGCTCGTTGATCGTCACCTCCCGGTCGCCGTCGCAATCGCCGCAGCAGGGGCCGCTGTCGCATCCCTGTTGGGCGTTGCCGACCGCCCGGATCAGCTCGTTGATCGAAACCATGCCGTCGCCGCTGCAGTCGCCGCAGCATTGAGCGGAAGCGGCGGGTGTCACCAGGGTTGCCAGCAACAGCAGGGGCAGGGTGCTCTTCACGGGTGTCGCCTTCTTCTGTTCGCGATGAGAAGCGCGAGCCCGGCCAACAGCGGGATCGGCAGCGGCGCGTCCGTCGCGTTTTCGGCGACGGCGCAGCCGTCGTCGTTGTCGCTGGGGCGGGCGCTAGCGGTAGCGCTCGGCGACGCGGGTTCCGGCTGGAGAGTCGGTGTCGGCTGTGCCGCGGTGCCGGTCGTCGTCGGCTCGCTGGTAGCGGTCTCGGTGGCGCTCGGAGTGGGCGACGACTCGTCGAACTCGATCGTCGCCCGAGTCGTCGGTGTCAGCGCCGCCTGGGTGGTCGTCGGCCTGCGGGTGCGGCCGTCGCTGGGGAGTGGGGTTCGGGTCGGGCGCAGAGTCTTGGTCGGCTTGCGAGTCCGGTTTGCGCTCGGCGTGGCGGTCGCCGTGTTGGTGGGCTCGACGATCTGCAGGCAAGCGCCGAGCGGACAATCGCCGCCGTCGACGCAGCCGTAGCCGTCGAAGTCGCCGCCATCGCATCGCGCGTACGGCAGCTTGCAGTGCGATCCGGTGCAGTGGCGGTCGTCGAGGCAGGGCAGGCCCTTCGACACTCCGGCGGCGCACATCCCGCCAGTGGCAGCACAGCCGGCACCGTCGGCGCACTGCAGAGCCCGCCGGCAAGCGCCGCCGGCATCGTTCCCGCCTGCGCATACCCCGTCAAAGGGGGCCTCGGCGGTGGCGACGCTGGCGCAGCTGCCGCCGGCGCAGTCGCACAACAAACCGTCGTCGCCTCCGCCGTCGCAGATCGCGATCGGGCGGACGCAAATCCCAGGCTGGCAGCCGACGTCGTCTTCACAGGGGGCGTCGTGGTTCGGGCCGCCGGCACAGATCGAGCGGCGCGTTGACTGGCCGGAGGCGATTGCGCCCCCGCGTTTCTTCACTAAGCGGGTCGACGCCGCTGCCGATTCGGCGATCGTGATCGTGCCGCCGCGTCCGACCCCCGGAATGGCCTCGCCGCGCTCGTTGGCCGCCGCCGCATCCTCGATGATGATGGGATAGTTACCTGTCGGGGCGCTCGGGCTCGCGGCGTAGAAGCAGGAAAACAATCGGGCTCCGTCGGGTATCGGCGACAGGTTCTGAAAGTCGAGGATCAGCGCCCGTATGCCGACGCAGCTACCGAACTGGTTCGGATCGCACAGGGTTGGCGAACCGCTGAACGCCGAGGCTCTTCGCACGAGATCGGGGTTGGCTTCGCAGGCGACGCTGCCACCGGTGCGTGGGATTGTCAGCACCGAGGACAGCCTCAAGAAGGCTTCGACCCCCGCCACCTCGTATCCGTTGCTGCGCAGGAAGAAGTCGACGCGGCCGATACTACCGGGAGCGATTGTTGGGCTCGACGATTCGACGACGACCATTCGGACGGTTGCGGTTGGCGAGCCGTTGGTCGGCGTCGCGGTGCGGGTTGGCGAGCCGATGGTTGGAGTGCGGGTTGGCGACCCGAAACCCAGCGTCGGCGTCCGTGTCGGCCGCTGCGGCACGGTAGCGGTTGCCGGCGGCGGCGTGCTGGTCGGTCGTGGCGTGCTGGTCGGTCGCGGTGGGCCGCTGACCATGATCTCGCCGCTGCGAGTGAAGATAACGACCTCATCTCCGAGCGGACTGAGCGCCACCGGGTCGTACACCTCGATCAGGTAGGCACCCTCGGGAGTCGTCGTCGGTACCGTCACTCGGCACGAGTAGAGGACGGAACCATCGTCGATCGGCCCCGGGTTTTGGTTCGACTCGACGATGGCGAAGGCGCGGCTGCAAGCGCCGTCGAAGCAGGGGCCGTTGGCGAGAACGCTGGTGCCCTCCTTGCGGATCGCCGTGTTGCGGACGCAGTCGAGGGTGTTGCCTTGCGACGTGCGGAAGCTGAGGGGAAGGGCGAGTCGCAGGTTGTGCCAGAGCGTGGCGATCTCGGCGTCGTGGGTTTCGAGGCGCACCTGAAAGAGGGCGATGTCGCCCGGCCTGACGCTGGTAGAGGACGCGCGAAGGACAGGTTCGTCGCCGGTCAGCTCTGGCGTCGGCGTCAGAGTCGGCGTCGGTGTCCGTGTCGGCGTGTTGGAATGAGTCGGTGTTTGCGTTGGAGTATTCGTCGGCAGGGCAGTTGCCGGCGGGTCGGTGCATGCCGCGCCGGCGCAGTCGATGGCGATGGCGAACGGGCGATCGCCGACTGCGATGGTGCCGACGATCTGTTGGTGGACCAAGTCGATCAGGGTGACGTCGTCGTCGTCGAAATTGGCGACCAGGCCGATGGTGCCGTCGCGGGTCACCGCGACCGCCGAGGGCTGATTGCCGACGTCGAGCTTGGTGTGCAGCCACAGTGTGGCCAGGTCGATGACCTGCAGGAATCCGTCGAGCGTCGTGACGTAGGCGAAGGACCCGTTGGGATTGACCGCTACGCCGCTCGGCCGGCCGGATAGTCGCAGCGCGGTCCGCGGCCGGCCGTCGGGCAGGCTGAGCAGCGACAGGGTGTGTGAGCGGAAGTTGCCGACCAGGGCGAGATCGCCGGCCGGGGTGATCGCGACTCGGTTTGGGTTGCGTTGGACTGCCGTCGAACCGGTGGGGATGCCCAGTCCGTCGATCAGTGTCACGATTCCGGGAAACTTGGTGAACGAGTTGGTGACCACTCCGACCGATCCGTTGGCGTTGAGCGCGATCGAGTTCGGTCCGGCGGCGACGGCGGCGGACGAGCGCCCGCCGCTCGCCAGGTCGACGGCGGACACCGAGCCTGCCTCGCGCTCGGCGACCAACAGGCGCGACTCGGTAGGGTGGAACGCGGCGCCGACCGGCCCGTCGCCGACAGCGACCGTCGCCGACACGCTGCGCGTTTCGGTATCCACCAGGGTGACGTCGTTGGAGAGAAAGTTGGTGATCGCTACCAGCCGCCCGTCTGCGGCGACCGCCGCGCCGTCCGGGTCGTCTCCGGCGGGCAGCGTGTCGACTACCGTCGCGGTGGTCAGGTCGATCACCGAGATGTCGTCGCTGCCGAGGTTGGCGACGTAGGCGTACGGCTGCGCGAGAAGCGGTGCGGCGAGCAAGGCGACGACCGCCGCGGCGAGAGACAGGATCGCGGGTGCCGCCGAGCTTCGAGCCCGGCGAATCGACTTGCGTTCTTGCGTTGCCCGATCGACCGCCGTCATCGTCCTTTAGCGAAGTAGCAAGTTACATGCCTCGCCTGCGCTTATGGCACTGTGACGCGGGTACTGCAAAGTTGCCGCTACCCTCTTGCGCTGCTGCGGTCGGGCAATGGCCGGAATGCGAGCTTTGCCCGCGTCCCGGGCAGGGTTTTACCACGCCGGCAGAAACCGCTAGTAAGGTCGTTCAACTCAGGTCCGGTCCGGCCGGGCAAGGTATTTAGGAGAGAATAGAGATGAAGATCGTGGTCGACTTTGACCTGTGCGAAGCCAACGCCGTCTGCATGAAAGTGTGTCCCGAAGTCTTCGAGGTAGACGAGAACGACTATCTGATCGTCAAGGACGAGACTCCCTCGGAAGACCTCCGAGCCAAGGTCGAAGAGGCAGTCCGCCGCTGCCCGCGCCAGGCGATCAAGCTGGAAGGCTGACGCCTTCCAGCAGTCCAAAGCGCGGCTGACGCCGCGCGGCCAAAGCCGCGTCGCTTCGCTCCGCGGCGGCCAAACGGCGCCTCCCGGCGCCGGTCCAAATCGCGGCTGCCGCCGCGGGCCGTCCCGATCTCAGAATCCCAGCCGCCCCATTTGGCCGCGCCGCCCCGCGGCGCTTTGGCCGACCCCGGGCGGAGCCCCGGGGTCTTTGGCCGCGCGGCGCGAGCCGCGCTTTGGACGACCACCCGTCGCCGGTCCAAATCGCGGCTGCCGCCGCGGGCCGCCCTGGTCTCAGAATCCCAGACCCCCCATTTGGCCGCGCCGCACGGCGGCGCTTTGGCCGCCCCCGGGCGGAGCCCCGGGGGGCTTTGGCCGCGCCGCGCGAGCCGCGCTTTGGACATCAAACCGCGACGCGCAGCGTCACGGTTTGATCAGTATCCCGCCGTCGACCGGAATGACCGTGCCGGTGACGTAGGCTCCGGCGCGTGACGAAAGATAGATCGCGACGCCGGCCATGTC
>JAUIGL010000114.1 GCA_030430165.1 bacterium
GGATCAATCAGAGTCGTAGCGGCATGATCGAAAGGTTTCTCGAGCGCGCCAACCCGAGCGACATGAAGGGGCTGGCCGAGATCATCATCCTGCCGCTGGTCGACTACGCCATCGATACCGATTCTCCGGGGCACTGGTATATTCGGTTCCTGTCGCGGGTGTACGCGGAGCAGAGGATGGTGATCCTAGACTTTCTCGAAACCGAGCACGCCGAAGGCGTGCAGTTGTTCGACTCGATGATCCACGACGCCGTGCCCAACGTGTCGATCGAAGAAGTGCGCCGGCGTCGCGTGGTCGCCGGTGAGACGATCATCCACAGCATCGCGCACATGTCCGAACTGTTGGTCGGCGCCCCCGATCGCGCGCGTCGCCGCGACGAGTTGGTGCGCTCGCTGGTGCGTTTCGTCGCCGGCGGGCTGGCCGCAGAACCGGATTGACGCCGCGTCGCCGCGGCGGCGACATTGCCGGACCTCCCCATGCGTGTTACGCCAGATCCCTGGCATGGCGACGATCATCGACGGCAGGGCGGAGGCGCAGAAGGTTCGGGACGAGACGGCCGCGGCGGTCGAGCAGTTTCGCGCCGAGCACGGCCGCGCCCCCGGTTTGGCGACGGTATTGGTCGGCAGCGATCCGGCCTCGGCGACCTACGTGCGCAACAAGCGCCGCTCTTGTGCCAAGGTCGGCATCGAGTCACTCCACCACGAGCTTGCGGCGTCGACCTCGGCTGCCGAAATCGTCAGCCTGGTCGAGCGGCTCAACGCCGATCCGCAGGCGAACGGCATTCTCGTGCAGTTGCCGCTGCCCGACGGCGTCGACTCGCGCGCCGTGCTCAACGCGATCGATCCGGAAAAGGACGTCGATGGCCTCCACCCGGTGAGCCAGGGACGACTGCTCGCCGGCGACCCCGGCCTGCGGCCCTGCACGCCGCTCGGAGTGATGCGCTTGCTGGAAGGCACCGGCACCGATCTGCTCGGTGCACGCGCCGTCGTTATCGGCCGCAGCCTGCTGGTGGGTAAGCCGGTGTCGATGCTGTTGCTGGAAAAGCACGCGACGGTCACCCTGTGCCACTCGCGCACCCGCAATCTGGCCGACGAGGTGCGTCGCGCCGACGTCGTCGTCGCGGCGGTCGGCAGGCCCGAGTTCGTCGGCGGGGATTGGATCGGCGAAGGCGCCGTCGTCATCGACGTCGGAATCAATCGATTGGATGACGGGCGCCTGGTCGGCGACGTCGACTTTGCGGCGGCGTCGGAGCGAGCTTCGTTCATCACTCCGGTGCCTGGCGGGGTCGGCCAGATGACGGTTGCGATGTTGCTCGCCAACACGGTAACTGCGGCGCGTCGCCAGCTGGCTGGCTGAAGATACCGTGGCGCTCAAACGTACGCCGCTCTACGAGAATCACCGTCGCGCGGGTGCGCGGCTGGTCGAGTTCGCCGGTTGGGAGATGCCGGTGCAGTACGAGGGCATCCTCGCCGAGCACGCGATGGTACGCGAGCGCGCGGGCGTGTTCGATGTCAGTCACATGGGCCAGGTGGAAGTGCGCGGCGCCGGCGCGATCGAGCGGCTGCAGTGGGTCACCGCCAACGATGTGGCGAGCCTGGCCGACGGCGGTGCCCAATACAGCCTGCTGCTCACCGCCGACGGCGGCATCGTCGACGACGTCATCGTCTACCGATTGTCGGCCGAGCGCCTGCTCGTTTGTGTCAACGCCGCCAACCGCGAGGCCGACGTCGCGTTTTTGCGCGAGCACCTCTCCGGCGTCGACATCGACGACCGCAGCGACGAGCTGGCGCTGCTCGCCGTGCAAGGGCCGCTGGCGACCTCGCTCTTGGCTCCGCTGACCTCGGTCGAAATAGCGGCGGTGCCGTCGTTCTGCTTCGTCGAAGCCGAAGTTGCCGGTCGCTCGACGCTCGCGGCTCGCACCGGTTACACGGGCGAGGACGGCTGGGAGCTCTATTGTGCCGCCGACGATGCGCCGGCGATCTGGGATGCGATGCTCGAAGCCGGCGCAGCGGTTGGCGTGGGGCCGGCCGGGCTCGGGGCGCGCGACACGCTGCGACTCGAGGCCGCGCTGCCGCTCTATGGCCATGAAATCGACCTCGAGACGGCGCCGTTCGAGGCCCGACTCGGTTGGGTGGTCAAGCTCGACAAAGGCGAGTTCCTCGCGCGCGAGGCGCTGTTGCGGCGGCGCGAGCAGGGGGCGACCCGGCGCCTGATCGGCATCGAGGTCGTCAAGGGCGGGGTGCCACGGCAGGGGTATCCGCTGCTCGCGGGCGGACGCCGGGTCGGAGAGCTGACCAGCGGAACGCGCTCGCCGACCCTTGGAAAGGGTATCGCTCTCGGCTATGTGGAGCCGCAGTCGGCGCGGGTCGGCGTTGATCTCGGGGTCGAGATTCGCGGGCGCGAGGTTCCGGCAAAAGTAGTTTCGTTGCCGTTCTATCGACGACCCGGCCGGTCGGAGAAATAGCCCGAACGGTTGGTCTCAAGGTGGGAGGAGGTATTCGACGACATGGAATTCCCCGATGATCTCAAGTACTCGCGGGAGCACGAATGGGTCCTGGTAGAGGGGGACATTGCCACGATCGGCATCAGTGCTTTCGCCGAAGATCAGTTGGGCGACGTCGTCTTCGTCGAGCTTCCGGCGCCGGGTGACACCGTGTCCAAGGACGACGCGATGGGAGTGGTCGAATCGGTCAAGGCGGTTTCCGACGTCTACGCACCGATCAGCGGCAAGGTGACCGAGGTCAACGACGACCTGCCGGACAACACCGAGCTGGTCAACGACGACCCCTATGGCGACGGTTGGATGGTCAAGGTCGAGATATCGGATCCGGCCGAGCTCGACGACCTGATGGACTCGGAGGAGTACCAGCGATTCGTCGCCGAGGCCGACGGTTGAGCGTTCGCCCGCGACCGCGTCGGGTGGCGGTCTAGAGGCCTAGAGGCCTGGCCGAAAAATGGACTCCTGCTGCAAATCGCCATCCATCCGCGATCGCTGCGTCGCCGAGCGCTCGACGTATCGCCCGATACGCCGTCGCGCCCAGCTCCTTGCGCTCGCGGCGGCTGACGATTTTCGCTACGAAGCCACTTTCCGGCCAGGCCTCTAGCCGATGCGATACCTCCCACAAACCGAGCAGTCGGTGCGACACATGCTCGGCGTCGTTGGCGTCGAGCGCATCGAAGATCTCTTCCGCGACATTCCCGAGGCTCTGCGCGCGACCGCGGCTCTCGATCTTCCGACGGGGTTGTCGGAGCTCGACGCGGTGCGCCGCTTGACCGAGCTCGCCGATCGCAACTCCGGCGCGACCGCGCTTTCCTTCCTCGGCGCCGGCGCCTACTCGCACTTCGTGCCGGCCGCGGTCGACAACATCTTGCAGCGCGCCGAGTTCTATTCCGCCTACACTCCGTACCAGCCGGAAGTGAGCCAGGGCACCCTGCAGGCGATCTTCGAGTTCCAGTCGATGGTCGCCATGCTGCTCGGTCTCGATGTGGCCAACGCCAGCATGTACGACGGCGCCTCCGCGGTGGCCGAGGCGGCGCTGATGGCGCTGCGGATGCAGCGCAAGCGCGAGCGACTGCTGGTCGCGCGCTCCCTCCATCCACAGTACCGCGAGGTGCTGGCCACGTACCTGCAGGGGATCGCCGATGCCGAGGTCGTCGAGATCGGCTTCGGCGCCGACGGCCGGCTCGATCGTGCCGCGCTCGCCGCCGAGCTCGATGACAACGCCGCCGCGGTGATCGTCGGTACTCCCAACTTTTTCGGAGTCATCGAAGACGTCGCGGCGATCAGCGAGGTCGCGGCGCAGCAGGGAGTGCTGACGATCACCGCGACCAGCGAAGCCATGTCGCTGGCCGCGGTGCGCTCGCCAGGAGACTGTGGCGCCGATATCGCCGTCGCCGAGGGCCAGAGCCTGGGGGTGCCGGTTTCCTACGGGGGCCCGGGGGTCGGGCTCTTCGCGGCGCGCGATCGCTACGTGCGCTCGTTGCCGGGACGATTGGTAGGGCAGGCGGTCGACAGCGACGGCCGCCGCGGCTTCGTTCTAACCCTGGCGACTCGCGAGCAGCACATCCGCCGCGAGCGCGCGACGTCCAACATCTGCACCAACCAGGGGCTGATCGCCCTGGCAGTGACCGTCTACCTCAGTCTCTTCGGCAAGCAGGGGCTGCGTCGTCTGGCGAGGCAGAACCTGGCGCTTGCCCACCGAGCTCGCGACCTGGTGTGTGCCGGCAGTTGGCAGCCGCGCTTCGACGCCCCCTTCTTCAACGAATTCGCGATCCGTGGACCCGATGCGCGCGCGGCGCTGCGCCGCGCGGCCGACAGTGGTGTGGTCGCCGGGGTCGAGCTCGGCCGCTGGTACCCGGAGCTGGACGACTCTCTGCTGGTCGCGGTGACGGAAGTTCACGCGGACGCAGACATCGAGACTCTCGCCGAGGTGCTGCGATGAGCGGCCCGAGTCGCGACAAGCAAGCGGGCCTGCTGCTCGACGAGCCACTGATCTTCGAGCGCAACCGACCCGGCCAAATGGGCGTCGACGTGGCTGAGGTCGAGGCGGACGGCTTGTTGCCCGCCGAGCTCGAGCGCGCCGAGCTCGAGGGAATGCCGGAGGTCAGCGAGCCCGAGGTGGTGCGCCACTTTCTGCGTCTTTCGCAGTGGAACCTGAGCGCGGCGACGACGTTCTACCCGCTCGGGTCCTGCACGATGAAGTACAACCCGATCGCCAACGAGGCGGCGGCGCGCATGCCGGGGTTCGCCGGGTTGCACCCGATGACTCCGGACGGCCTGGCGCAGGGCGCGCTCGAGTTGATGGCCGAGCTGCAGGACATGCTGGCCGAGATCAGCGGGATGGACGCGGTTTCCCTGCAGCCCGCCGCCGGAGCGCAGGGCGAGCTCGCGGGCATGAAGATGATCCGCGCCTACCACGAGGATCGCGGCGATCCGCGCCGCCGCGTGCTGATCCCGGCGAGCGCGCACGGCACCAATCCCGCCAGCGCCGCGCTCTGTGGTTACGAGGTCGCGCAGCTCGACGGCAATGCCCAGGGGGTGGTCGAACCGGATGCGGTGCGCCGGGCGATGAGCTCGGAAGTCGCGGCGCTGATGATCACCAACCCGAACACGCTCGGGATCTTCGAGCGCGAGATCGCTCAGGTCGCCGAGATCGTCCACCAGCAAGGCGGCCTGGTCTATCTCGATGGCGCCAATCTCAACGCACTGATGGGAGTCGCCAAGCCCGGTCACATCGGCGCCGACGTGCTTCACTTCAACTTGCACAAGACGTTCTCGACGCCGCACGGCGGCGGCGGGCCCGGTGCCGGTCCGGTCGGGGTGCGCCAGGTCCTCGCCGACTACCTGCCGAACCCGCGGATCGTGCGCCGCGACGACGCCTGGGCGTGGTCGTCGGACGCCCCGAAGTCGATCGGGCGGGTGCGCAGCTTCTTCGGCAATTTCGGAATGTTCGTGCGCGCCTACGCGTTCATCAAGGCGCTCGGCGGCGACGGTCTGACGCGGGCGACGCAGATGGCGGTGCTCAACGCCAACTACGTCCGCGCTCGGCTGCAGGACACCTACCACCTGGCTGTGCCCGGACTGTGCATGCACGAGTGCGTGCTCACCGACAGGAATCTCGAAGGCACCGGAATCAAGACCCTCGACGTCGCCAAGCGCTTGCTCGACTACGGCTTCTACGCGCCGACCATCTACTTCCCGCTGGTCGTCAGCGGAGCGTTGATGATCGAGCCGACCGAATCGGAGAGCCTGGAAACGCTCGACGAGTTCATCGCCGCGATGGAGGCGATAGCCGTCGAGGCGGCGGAAGATCCCGACGCCATCCACGCGGCGCCGGTGCGGACTCCGGTCGGACGTCTCGACGAGGCCAAGGCCGCGCGCAAGCCGGTGCTGCGCTGGCGCGCCGACGACTCAGCCGGCGGCTAGTCCAAAACCGCCTGCGGCGCCCGGCCAAAGCGCGGTCTGCGACCGGCGCGGCCAAACCCCGGCTACGCCGGGCGTCCAAATGGAGGATTCCGGTTCCCCAGCCCCAGCCTTCAGCCCCAGCCTCCAGCCTTTAGTGTTGAGTCGCTAATCCAAAGCCGCCTGCGGCGGACGTGGATGCCGGTTGCTAGGGCTAGAGAAGGCCGACCCCGAACAACCCGCTCAGCCCGACTCCCTGACCGGCGGCGGGGAAAGTCTGCACCATCGTCTGCATGACGAAGTGAATGTTGCCGTCGGCCGAGGCTGCGCCGGGCGGCGGGTTGCGGTCGAAGAAGGCCTCGTTGCACGCCTCGGTGAGCATTCGATCGAGTCCGATCGAGCGCGAGGTCGACTTGATCGATACCTGCAGCCCGATCATGTGCCCCTCCGGGCTCATGATCGCCTCCGCTTCGATCTTCTCGCTGACCCCGGGGCGCAGCGAGGGCCCGGCCCGGCGCAGTAGGATCATCAGGTTCTGGAACACGCGCAGCATGACGCGGCGAACGAAGGGCGCGAAGACCTCGGCCTTGGTATTGAGCAGGGTGACGTTGCCGGCGCGCACGTCGGGCAGGTGGTCGAGCGTGCCGCGCAGAGTGGTGCTCGGTTCCCATGCGGCGGCGCGCCGCCGTCGCTCCATTCTCTCGGGGGAGCCACCGGCCTCGTCCTGCGGCGTCGGTGCGGCGTCTGCTTGCTGTCTGGCGAGCGCCAGAGCGTTGGGCAACAGGCTCGCCAGATCGGGAATCGGACGGCCTTTGTCGCCGCTGCCGTCGCCGGCGGTTTCGTTCGCCGGCTGCGGCGGCAGGTCGGGGCGGTCGGCGGCGGCCATCTGTTGTTTGTCGCTTTCGCCCTCCGGGGCGCTGGCGGCGACGTCGTCGCCCTCGAGGTCATCGGACGGCGCCGGCTCGCCGCGCAGGACTGTCTGCTCCTCGACGGTGTTGTCGCGGTCGCTGAGAAACCGCGTATCCGGCGGCGGCTTCTCTTCGCCCGCGTCGGGCATGGCGACGATCTGCTGCTCGGGCAGCGGGATCTCCACCTCGGGTGGTGGTTCGGGAGCTTCGGGCTCCGGCTCGGGTTCGGGTTCGGCCGGTTCGGCGGCCTCGGGTTCGATGATGGCTTGCGGCGGCGGTTCCGGTTGCGGTGCCGCCTGTGGCGGCGGTGGTGGCTGTGCCGGGGGCGGCGGGGGAGGTGCCACTGGCTGCGGTTGCTGCAGGCTGACCACGACGCGGTCGAGCTCGGGCTCGAGCGACTCCGGGTTGGCCACGGTCCAGGTGGCGACCAACCAGAGCAGGAGCGCGTGCAACAACAGAGATAGCGTTGCGGCACCGCCCCGCGCGCGCCAATTGGGCATCGGCTAACTGTACAGGGCCGGGCCGGTCGTTCCCAGTGGTCGGGCGGCGGCGGGACTGAACGCACCCGGCTTGCGCTGTTGCGCCGCTGCGAGCTTCGGTGTACGAAGCGGGACGATGTTCGGTCTAGGAATCGGAGAGCTGCTCGTCATTCTGGTGATCGTGTTGGTCATCTTCGGCGCCGGAAAGTTGCCCGAGATCGGCTCCGGTCTCGGTCGCGGGATTCGCGGTTTTCGCAAGGAGATCGGCAAGCCCGACGAGATCGACATCACACCTAGCGAGGGCGACGAGACGGAGGCGGAGGAGTCCGCCGCCGGCGACGACGAGTCGAGCGGCGAGCCCAAGACCTGAGGTCTCGCGGCGCGGCGGCTCAAGTGAGATCGCGCGCCTGAATCACCTCGCCGGTGTACTCGACCACGGTGTCGGGCACGTCGAGGAAGATGCTGAGCAGCGGGCAGTCCTCGCCCGGCCGAACGTTGGTGTCGGCCGGCGGTTGCGGGCCCCAGTTACGCAGGATCGCCACCTGCTGGATGGTCAGATCGCGCACGATGTCGACCCGCATCGCGTTGCCGCAGGTCGTCGACTGCTCGGCCACGAGACCGCCGCTGGCGTCGTGAAGGCGAAAGTGAATGCGGATCCCGTGCACCGGCTGGTCGTGCTGGTTGGATGCCTTGCCGGTGATCAGAAAAATCAGCTTGCCCTCCTTGGTGCGCTCGTAGCGGCCGCGCAGCTCGCGTAGCTCGATGTCCTTGCCGAGCTCGGCAGCATCGATCTCGCTGCCGAGCAACGGGACCTGGCGAACGACGCTGGTGGTCCACCCCGGGTTGCTGCGCAAGGTCCAGCCGAGCAGCGCGTAGGCGCCGACCACGAGCGCGAGGAAGACCAGGATGGCGCGGGTCTGCACCGGGGCACTCACGTCGTCGTCCTCGTCGGGTACCTCGGGATCGAGCAGATAGTCCGGCTCGGGCTCACTGGCGCCGAAGTCGTCGCCGAGCTGGAGCTGATCGCCCCAGTCCTCCGTGTCGTCGCTTCGATCGACGTCGTCGGCTTCCTCCTCTGCGAAGAGGGACGGCTGATCGGCCGCGGCCGACTCGCGATCGTCTCGATCAGCGGCGCTCGGCTCGTTGGTCGCGGGCACATCGGTTGGCTCGGTGGAGCTTGTGACGGGAAACGAGAACTGAGGATCGTCACCCTCGGTCGTTGGCGATGCGGGCGGGATCTCCGGTTGGTCCCAGCCCGGCTCGTCGTCGTACTCGAACGAGAGATCGTCGTCCGGCGGTGCGATCGGCAGCGGAAAGGTGCGCTTGCAGCGTGAGCAGCGCAGCGCCGGCCGCCGGCCGGCGAGCGCCTTCTCGTCGAGGCGGAAGCGGGTTTCGCAATAGGGGCATTCGATGATCATTCGTCCGTGCTGATGGCCCGCGCGCGGCGCCGGTAGCCGGAGGCTCGGTTCACGCGGTTTCTCTACCCGAAAGCTGGATGTTCTTGCGCAACTTGAAGAGCTCCTTGAAGGCGCGCAGGATCACCGCGGGATTCGCACCGCTCTGCTCACCGGCCGTGCGCGGGTAGTGGTGCACGCCGACCTGGGCGATCGACAACCCCTTGTTCCTCGCCTTGGCGAGCATCTCGGTGTCGATCAGCGCGCCGGTGCTGTGGATCTCGGTCTCGTCGATGAAGGTCTTCGGATAGATTTTGAAAGCGCAGTCGATGTCGCGCAGATTGATGTGGAACAGTGCGTTGACCAGGGTGGTCCAGGCAAATGCGTTGAGCTTGCGGATCGCCGGGTCCTTGCGGTCGAGGCGAAAGCACGACACGGCGTCGTGGTCCTCGAGCAGCGGGATCAGCGGCGGCAGCTCATTGAGATCGAACTGGCCGTCTCCGTCGGTGTAGAAGATCCAGTTCTTGGTGGCTTCGCTGAAGCCGCGTTGCAGGGCGCCGCCGTAGCCGCGGTTCGGATTGTTGTGGACGGCGCGGACCTCCGGAATCTCGGCCTCGAGGCGATCGGCGATCGGCCCGGTTTCGTCGCTGCTACCATCGTCGACGATGATGACCTCGAGGTCGTCCGCTACCTTGCGGCCGACCTCGACGGCGAGCCGCGTGACCCGCTCCACGTTGGCTTCCTCGTTGTGGCAGGGGAAGAAAATCGTCAGCGAGAATGGTTTGAGGGGTGGTCGTTCCACTTTGGCTCCAATACTTTCGGTCGCGATCAGCGATGGTAGTGGTCGCCGGGGCGGTATGCAACGAATCGAACGGCGCAGCGGTCGGCCCCGGGGCCCGCGGACCGAGTGGCACAGCCGTCCGGCTCGTCGAGATTGCTCGTGGCGACGGGCCGTGGCAAGGGTCGCGGTGGCAGCGAGTGCAAATCGGGTCTCCGCGTGCAGCAATTGCTCGTGGATACTCGTCTCTGAGGCGGGAGGGGCTATGCGACAGATGATTGGTTGGTTGGTGTTGGCCGCGCTGGGGGTGGCTCAGGTGGGGTGCAGCGACGACGTGCGGACGATCCGCGCGACGCCGCGGCCGACTGCGACGATGGAGGGGGAAACCCCTGTGCCGACCGTGACGGCTTCGGTCCCGCCGACCGAGGCGCCAACCGAGGCGTCGACCGAGCCGCCGACCGCGGTGCCGACTGCGACGAGCGTGCCGACGGAAACGCCGGTGCCCGACACGCCGGCGCCGACTTCGACTCCGACCGAGACTCCGACGGTCGACCCGAACGGCCCGCGCATCACCTTTCTCGGGCTGGCGGCGGCCGATGACCAGATCATCCGGCCTACTGCCACCGATCGAGACGGGAGGCCGATCTTTACCCGCCTGTTTGGCCACAGCTTTTCCCTGGTGATCGAGGGCCAGGAGTCGGTGACGGCTCCCCTCGGAGGCAGCGCCTATTCGCCCGAAGGGGCACTGCCGGATCTTCAAATCATCCTCGACCGCGATATCGGCGATGGCGACCCCGAGGTCTGCGACGTCGACATCGACGCCGGCGAGTTCGGCGGCGTGCCGGCGACCGATCCGTTCGCCTTCTCCGAGGACCAGACGGTCGTCGACGCGATCAACGACCTCGGCTGCCGAGTCAACGATGGCACCGGAGAGCCGGTCGGCCGATCGATCCTCTTCCCCTGCACCCGCGACGACTTCGGCAACTTCGCCTTCGCCGACCAGGGCACCTCGCTGCAGTTCTGTCTGCCGATCGCCAAGGCCTGGGAGTTCCAGCCGGGTGACACCACGGTCGCCGTTCGCCTGCGCGGCGCCGACGGCAGGCTGAGCCCTGTCTCGGAGATGATCGTCCGGGTCGATGGGGACGCGCGCGCCGACTGCGAGATCGGCGGCCCGGGAGGCCGCGCCTTTTCGGCCGAGATCGGCGACAGCGACCTGATTTCCTCGGCCAACGGCGGCAGCGGGGTGAGTCGTGGCAACGGACTCTCGGAGCCGGGGTTTCTCTGTGCCGGGCCCTCGGACGACGAGGTCTACCCGTTGCGCTTGCTGGAGGACTTCGTGGTCGGCTTCGAGATCACCACCGGCGAGGTGTTCTGCGCATCGTTCTCTGCGCAGGGGAGCTCGGGATTTCTCGATTGCGAGGGGAGCCAGGTGGTCGACGTCCTCGAGCAGCTCGATGCCGCGGATGGGTCGCGCCAGGTTATTCCGGAGCTCGGCGTGCCGTCGGGGTCGGGAGCGGCCCAGCTCGCCCTCGACGCCGCGTTCTTCGTGCTCTCGGCCGGCAACGATCCGGCAGATTGCACCAGGTTCCCGGGGTCGCCGATGCCGGTGGTACTGACCACGGGAACCGCGACGGCGGAGATTCTCAACGCCAACGATGGCACCGAGCCGCTCACCATCAGCGCGCTCGGCGAGAACTTCGACTGCGCCGGCTGGCGTTCCGAAGACGGCCCGGGCCGGCTGGTGTTGCCGCTGGGCGCGTTGGCAACCTCGGTCGGCGATGTCGCCAACGTCCTGATTCTCGACGACTGACGGAACCCTCGGGAGGTCCCTCGATACGCGCGCCGCGCTACTCGGGACAGTCGGGGGGCCCCTCGATACGCGCTTTGCGCTACTCGGGACAGTCGGGGGCCCTCGATACGCGCTCCGCGCTACTCGGGACGCAGAGGAGGAAACGGCCAGTCGCGCCAGCGACCACCATCCTCTGCCTGTGCCTGTGCCTCTGCCCGTGCCTACGAGCGTCTTCGTCCTCCGAAGCTCGCAGGGCGTAGGGGGAAGCGAGTCTCTCTCAGAACTGCACCTTCTTGATGACGTTGTTGTAGGTGTCGGCGATGAACACCTGGCCGGAGGGCGCAACCGCGATGCCGATCGGCTTGTTGAACACCTGGGTCGTGCCCCAGGACCCCTCGAGCTTGTTGTCGCGGTAGCGCGCGAAGCGGTGCTGGTGCGAGTCGGTCATGTAGATCGCGCCGTCGTGCACCGCCAGGTAGGGCTCGGTGTAGAACTCTTCGACGCCGAACACCTTCCACTCGCGCTGGTAGCCGCCGTCCTCGTCGAAGAACTGCAGGCGCCGGTTGCCGGTGTCGGCGACGACGATCTCGCCGACGTCGGTGACGGCGATCCCCACCGGCTCGATCAGCTGGCCGGGGCCGGAACCGTCTCCGCCCCAGGTGTCGATCTGGATTCCGTCATCGCTGAAGTAGACGATGCGCTTGTTGCCGGTGTCGCTCACGTAGACGCGCCCGGCCGGCGAAACGGCGACCGCGCGCGGCCCCCAGAAGCTCTGGTCTTGCGCGTTCCATGCCTGGATGAACTGGCCGTTGGCGTCGAACTTCTGGATGCGGTGGTTCCAGGTGTCGGCGACGTACACCGAGCCATCGGTGCCGATGGCGATGCCGTGCGGATCTTTGAACTGACCCGGCTCGGAGCCCTGGCCGCCCCAGGCGGCGAGGAACTTGCCGTCCTGCGAGAATTTCTGGATCCGGTGGTTGCCCTTGTCGACGACGTAGAGATTGCCGTCGGGCCCGATCGCCATGCCGCGCGGTTCCTTGAACTGCCCCTCGCCGGAGCCGGGTGAGCCGAAGGTCGCAATCACCTCGACCGCGCCGGGAGGCTTGGGGTAGCCGCGCGCCGGCGGCGGCGGATTGACCTCGAGAGCGGCGTAGGTGTTCTTGCCGGGCTCGAGATTCTTGCGCGTGTAGAGGATGGCGTCGCTCGAGCCGAGTGCGCTCCAGGCGTCGCGGTAGATCAGCCAGCGGAAGAGCTCGGGGAACGTCGGCTTGGAGCCGATGCGGAACGGCGGCTCCCACCAGCCGCGCACCTGGAAGGGCGTTTTCTCGTACTCGCCGAGCAGCGCCTCGTCGTGCATCTTGCCGAGCTTCTTGTCGACGATGAGGACCGGGAAGTCGATCTTGCGCAGGTTGGCCCCCCAGTTGACCGGGTAGTGGCGCACGTACCAGCTGAAGGGCCAGGTTGCATCACCCGAGATCGCCAGCCGGGTCTTGGTTCCGGTGCCGATCTCTTCGGCAACCGCCTCGATCTTCGGCATGATCTTCTCGGTCACGTCGTAGGTCGACTGGACGTACGAGAGCATGGTCTCACGCCGCTCGTCTTTGGGTTGCTCGCTGCGCGGCGCGTCGTAGACGAAGTTCGACGCGATCAGCGACCACAGCGTGAGGGCCCCGACGACTGCGATCGGTGCGGCGACCTGCAGCTTGCGGATGCTGCCGCGCTCGATCAGCCGGCCGTAGAACCGCGCTGCGAGAACCGTGATCGGCAGCAGCTGCGGGATCAGCAGCCATGGAACCTTCTCCTGCGCCCAGGCGTAGATGGCGAGGGTCCCGATCGACCAGATGACGACGAAGCGGGTGAAGCGGTCGGGGATCGGCCGCTGCATGAACGCGGTGACGATCGCGACCAGCGCCGTGATGAAGATCAGCGGCTCGTAGAGAATCAGCTCCGGCAGGTAGTAGTGCCAGGGGCCGCCGATGCGTTTTACCTTCTGTTGTCCCCACCAGTACTCGATAGCCTGGTCGACGGCCAACCACTCTTCGGGGTGGTAGCCGAACGAGGTGTAGAAGACGACCCAAATGATGCAGAAGATCACCAGCGAGGTGATGATCGGGACAGCGCTTTCGCGCAGGAAGGTGCCGATCTCGGTGAACGCGTTGCCGAGCTTGTCTTCGCCCCAGGCGACTGCCCACAGCATCATCGCCAGCAGAGACATCAGGAAGATCGGACTGGTGAGGTACATGTCCTCCTTGTTGGCGAACGCCAACGCGAGGAAGATGGCGCTGAAATAGAGATGCTTGGCCTGCCGCGATTCGCCGTAGCGAAAGGCGTAGAACACGGCGGCCATGTTGAGCGCCGCCAAGTAGATGTCGTGGCGCACGAATCGGGTGAAATAGGTCCACGACGGGGAGAACACGATCAGCGCGAGGAAGCACAGCGCGCCCCAGCGCCCGAGATAGCGGCGCAGCGGCCAGGCCATGGCCATCAGCCCGAAGCCGAACAGAACCGCGCTCAAGCGACCGGTGAAGTCGTTGTCGCCAAACAGGAACATCACCAGCGCCGAGGCGTAGTAGAGCACCGGCCCGTGGTAGACCGGGTCGTAGCTGTAGCTCTGCATGCCCTCCTTGAGGATCTTCCAGGAGAACACCGCGTGGATCGACTCGTCGTGGTGGTAGGGGCGCACGCCGAGATCGTAGAAACGCAGCACGATGCCGATCGCGAAGAGAATCAGGAAGATCCACTTTTCGACGGTGAGCCCGCCGATCGACTCCCGGTCGAGCGCCGAGGGTTGATCGGGCGCGGCCGCTTCCTGGTCGGTCACGGTCGCCTGAGTCGGGTCCGTTGCTTCGGTTTCTTTTGCCATCAGCCTCGTCTCGTCGGGCGCAACGGGCAGCGCCAAATCCCAAAGTGTCTATCGGCGCCCCTGTGCCAAGTCAATGTTTTCGGGCGGATCGTGCGGTCGGCGCGGGGGGCGACGGGCGCTCGGCGACAAGCGAGTCGGTGGCTCGCCCTGGTGCCGGGAGCTCGACGAGGTGGACTCAATAGGCCTCTTCGAAGCCGTACTCCCACTCGAGTCCGCTGACATTGTGGCCGTCTTTGTCGCCGAAACGGAAGTAGAAGGACCACGACCCGCCGAGGTCGCAGGTTTTGACGGCGATTTCGTTGCGCCCGGCGACCAGATCGGCCGTCCCGTTGCTGGTGTCGATCCAGGTGTTGAACGGGTTGTCCTGGTCGATCAGGGGGATCCTGGCGCCGTTGATCCAGATCTCGCCGTCGTCGTCGAAGCCGGCGAAAACGCGCAGGCTGCGCGGCTCACTCGCGTAGACGAAGTTGATCGCCCAGGCGCAGGCGTCGTCGGTGTCGTGGCCGTATAGGTGATCGAGATAGACCGCCGACTTGCGCAGCTGGTAGCGCTCGCGCCCGTCGCCGTCGGCGACCACGCTGGCCGGGTCGAAGCTCGGCGGCGTCGGCGGCGTCGCGGCGGCCGGGTAGGGACCCGAGACCATCCACACGTGAACGAAATCCTTGCGCGCGCGAACCTCGGTCATCAGGAAGGCGACGCTGCCGTCGGGAGCGGGGATCTCGTCGACGATCGTGTAGTCGTCGAAGTAGAGCAGGTCGCGCGGCACCACGGCGAAGAGGATGCGCGGCGCTTCGTAGAGATGCAGCTCCTCGGGCGTCCCCCGATCGATCTTCGGCGGAGGCTCGAAGAGCGGAGGGGGTTCCTCGGGGGGATTGCGCAGACCGGCGAAGAGCCGCAGGAAGATCTCCGGCTGGTTGCTCAGGCTGGTGGTCAGCCACAGTCGGTCGTAGTCGTCGTAGTGCTCGAGGAAGTAGTCGACGACCTGCTCGTGGCCGTACTGGAAGCCGATGAAGTATTTGGCGGCGTACTCGGCGTAGTCCTCGGCGTACATGGTCCAGTAGCGGGCGGTCTGGGCGGCGAGGACGATGGCGAAGGCGGCGGCGGCGGTTGCTTGCAGCACCCCCGGGCGCAGCCGCGTCGAGCCGAGCGACGCGGTTTGTCGGCGCAGCCAGTCGGCGCCGGCGGCGGCCAGCAGGCAGAACGCGGGTGCGCCGATGATCGCGCGCGACGCGCTCGGAATTTCGCGGCGTATGAACGAGGCGGCGAGCGGGTAGAGGGCGAGCCAGACCAGAACCAGCGTCGCCTTGCGCGAGCGCGAGCGGACGATGGCGATCACCCCGATCAGCAGCAGTGGTCCGATCGCGCTGTACAGCTCGCCGTGGTTGCGCACCGCGTGGCGGAGGATGCGGTCGCCGCGCTCGAAGAAGAACTCGGGCGAGAAGAACAGGCTGTAGTTGCGCCCGAGCCTGGCGGCGATCTCGCCGACGCTGAGGTCGTCGCTGAGGAAGCTGGTGTCGCGGAAGTAGCGGCTGGCGCGGTCGTCGTTGGTGAGGTCGAACACCGCGACCGGCGCAGTGATCGCCGCCAGCAGGGCGCCGGCGATGACGGTCTGACGGCGCCGCTGCCACAGCTCGCGCCAGTAGATGGCGACGAAGGCGGCGACGAAGAGCGGGACGAAGAGCTTGGCGGGGACGTAGGTGTAGAGGCTGAGGCCGAGCAGGACTGCCGCCCAGGAGAGTCCGCTCCCGCGGTTGGCGAAACGGATGAGGAAGTAGGCGCCGCCGAGGAACAGCGTCGGAAACGCGATCAGCTCGAAGGCGATCCGGCTGAAGTGGATGTGCCAGGGCAGCACCGCGAGTAGCCCGGCGGCGACCAGGCCGGCGAACGTGCCGAACAAGGCGCGGCCGACGAAGAAGATGGCGACGACCGCCGCGACCCCGAAGGCGGCGGCGGTCGCCCGGGCGGCGAACGGGGTCGGGCCGAAGACGGCGACGGCGAGCGACGACGCGTAGATGAAGACCGGATTCTTGTAGCTGGTGTCGAACGACCAGATGTACAGCGGCAACAGCGCGCCGGTCTCGTCGCGTCCGGTGCGCAGGATCGAAGCCGAGTTGTAGAGATTGCCCGCCTCGTCGCAGTAGAAGCCCGCCGGCAGCGATTCGAGTTGGTGGAAGCGCAAGCCGCTGGCGACGGCGACGATCGCAATCAGGGCGGCAGCTGCGGCCCACTTCGGAATCCGCGGCTCGCCGGGCGCTTGCGCTGGCTCGGCGGCGACCGTGTCGCACAACAGATCGGGGATTGGCGGAGCGCTGGCGTGCACACCGCGGCGCCGCTGGCGCCGGGCGGCAGCGGCTGCCGTCAGTCCGACCAGGAGCGATAGCGCGACCCATGGAATCGAGCGCGGACTGTAGATCCTGGTGTCGGCCGGGCTGGTCGGCGGGCTACTGCCCATGGGGCGCACTGCGTGGAACAGCACCCTGCCGTAGATGTCGCGGCGGGTCTCGCTCTCGAGCGGACCGTAGCGGCGCTCGAGGTGGGGCAGCGCGCCTTCGTTGTTGCGCATCAGCAAGAAGCGGCTGCGCTGGCGATCGACCGGTGGCCCGTGGAGAAACGCGGAGAGGTCGTCGACGTCCTCGCGCGCATGCGCGCCGGCGATGAAGCTGATGGTGCCGTGGTAGATCGACGTCACCCGGTTGAGATCGATCATGTAGGTCTTCACGCCGCGGCCCTGGGCGACGATCCACTCGCCGATCTCGCGCATCGGTGAATGCCGGTGATGCGGCGCGTAGGTTTGGAAGTACGAGCTCGCGTTGATCGCAACCACGGCGGCGAGCAGTGCGGTCGCGACCATGGCCGCGCTTCGGTTGCGATGCCGAGCTCCGACCAGCGCCGCCGCGGTCTGCCCCGCGATCGCAGCGCCCCAGGCGGTGAGGATGCAGGCGAACGGCACGATGCCCGAGAGGCGCGGAAAGAAGGGGGTGTCGATCGTCATCGCGCCGCCCAGCATCAGGGGGAGAATGATCCACAGGATGCCGACGATGCTGAGGATGTGAGTCGGTCGAGCGAGGGCGCTGCCGAGACCGGCGAGGAAGAGCACACCGCTCACCGCGTCGATCATCGGCGCCTTGAAGCCGTACTGAACGGAGCTGTCGACCGAGAAGTGAAAGGTCGCCAGCGCGTCGACGGTCTGGATCCGCAGCAGCTCGAGCAGCGAATCGGTGCCGTGCCCGGAGGCGAGATGTTGGCGCGACTCCGGATTGAAGATGCTCGTCTCTTGAGTGCGGCTCCACAGCTCGCCGGTGTGGTCGATGAAGTGTGCAAACAGCGGCGCTGCGACCGCCACCGCTACCGCCGAGACCAGGATCAGCTCGCGCAGCCACTGCCCGCGCGCCCGGGTGCGTGACGAAATCGCCAGGACGACGGTCGTCAGTGCAAGCAGGATCGGCACGATCCGCGACGCGTAGTAGGTCTGGACGCCGAGGCCGAGCACGACGCCGCACCAGATAGCCGAGCTGAGTCGGCGATCTTGCCACAGCCGCAGGGCGAGCCAGAGTACGAGCACGCTGAGGAACGGAGTGTCGACGTAGTGATAGCCGCTGCGCGCGAGGTGGATGAAGTAGCGCTGGCCGGCGAGCAGCAGCGCCGCGATCAGGGCGATCGGCGTTCCCGCCATGCGCCGCACGGCGGCGAAGAGGAGCAGCACGGTGCCGGTGGCGAGGATCGCGCTGGTGAGTCGCAGGCCGAGCAGATCGTTGCCAAACAGCAGAAGCCCCGCCGCGGAGGGGGCTGCGTGGAACATCGGCAGACCGAACCACCCGGTCGAGAAAAGGCTGTGGGCGGGCCCTTCGAGCAACCGCAGCGCGTCGAGCGCGACCTCGGCCTCGTCGCCGTGGACCTCGGGGGGCATCGTCCCGAGGCGCCAGCCGAATGCCAGGGCGCAGGCGCCGAGCAAGGCGATGAGCAGCGTCCGCTCGCGATTGCTCATCCGCGGCGCCGCGGGTTCGCTGGTCATCGCCGCGGCGGCGGC
>JAUIGL010000115.1 GCA_030430165.1 bacterium
CCCCCTCCTTACCAAGGAGGGGGTTCGGGGGAGGTCACTGAGGCCGCAAGAAGCTTCTGTCTACAGGCCAGCGGCGGCTCCAGTTGACCCCCCTGAAGTCCCCCCTTGCCAAGGGGGGACGGAATTCGGGTTCGGGCCGTGCTCCCCGAGCAAACGCAGCTGCGAATCAAACTGACCCATCGGCGGGGTGTGATTGAATCGGCCTGCAACGTCTGCGATATTGGAAAAATTCCCTATTCCCGCGCACCGCGGGACCACCGGAGGCTCCATGTTCAAAGTGGGCGAGAAGGTCGTCTACCCGGCTCACGGCGTCGGTGTCATCGACAGCATCGAAGACAAAGTCGTTTCGGGCACCGAGAAACAATTCTACATGTTGCGTATTCTCGACAGCGACATGACCATCATGATCCCTACCGAGAACGTCGATTCGGTGGGTCTGCGCCGCGTCATCGGCAAGGACATGGTGAACAAGGTCTACAAGATCTTGCGCGACAAGAAGGTCGAGATCGATCAGCAGACCTGGAATCGCCGTTACCGCGAGTACACCGAGAAGATCAAAACCGGCTCCGTGCTCGAGATCGCCAAGGTGCTGCGAGATCTATTCGTCCTCAAGGGCGACAAGGAGCTGTCGTTCGGCGAGCGCAAGATGCTCGACACCGCGCGCAATCTTCTCGTCAAAGAGCTCTCGATCGCTCGCTCCCATCCGGAAGAGAAGATCATGGAAGAGCTCACCGACATCTTCGCGTCGTAAGCAGTGTTCACACTCTAGCAGCCCGCCGCGCTCGTCGCGGGCTGCCCGCCCGAGCCCGGAGTGAGCGAATTGCCTTCGTCAGTTGCAATCATCGCCGTCGCCGCCGGCCCCGGCTCGCGTTTGGCCGCGGGCGCTCCGAAAGCCTTCGTCGATCTCGCCGGGGAGCCGATTCTGTTGCACGGCCTGCGCGCCATCGCCGCAGCGGCAGCGGCGGTCGCCATCGATCGGCTGGTCGTCGTCGCCCCGGCATCGCATGGCGAGCACGCGCGCGATCTCCTGGCGCAGTCGACTTGGCCGTGGCCGGTCGAGGTCGTCGCCGGCGGCGAGCAGAGGCAGGACTCGGTGCGCAACGGCCTCGACGCCTGCCCCGGCACCGACATCGTCGTCGTCCACGACGCCGCCCGGCCGTTCCTCCCCGCCGCCGTCCTCGGCGCGGTCATCGACGTCGCCAGTGCGCAGGGAGCTGCACTGGCCGCACTACCAGCGGTCGACACGGTCAAGCTCGTCGACGAGCAACGCCGGATCGTCTCGACTCCGGCGCGCCAGCGGGTCTGGCTGGCGCAAACGCCGCAGGCGTTTCGCCGCGAGCTGTTGCTGCAGGCGCACACCGCCGCGCACGGCAGCCCCGCCACCGACGACGCCGCTTTGGTCGAAGCGTTGCCAGCGCCGGTCACCGTCGTCGACGGCGATGCGGCGCTGCGCAAGATCACGACGCCGGAGGATCTCCGCTGGGCGGAGTGGATGCTGGAGTCCGGCCAATGGCCTCGTTGAGACTCCCCGAGCGAAACCCGCGCAGGTCCACGGTCACGTAGAGAAAGCCGGCGTCGCGGATCTCCTGCCACAGGGGCTCGCGAACTTCGTCGGACAGCAGACGCGGGATCTCGACGACCGGCACCTCGATGCGGGCGACCGTACCGTGGTAGCGCACCCGACACTCGACGAAGCCGCGCCGCCGCAGCGCGTCTTCCGCCGCCGCCACCTTGTGCAGCCCCTCCGGCGTGATCTCGGTGCCGTAGGGAAAGCGTGACGACAAGCACGGGCTCGACGGCTTGTCGGCGGTCACCAAGCCGAGACGGCGACTCAGCACGCGGATCTCGTCCTTGCTCAGATCCGACTCGACCAGCGGGTGGCGAACGTTGTTCTCCTCGGCCGCTTTCAGCCCCGGCCGGTAGTCGCCGAGATCGTCGCGATTGACGCCGTCGACGATCCACTCGATGCCGAGGCGACCGGCGTGGTTGCGACAGATGTCGTAGAGACTTCCCTTGCAGAAATAGCAGCGGTTGGTCGGGTTGGCAGCGTAACCGGGTATTTCCAGCTCGTTGGCATCGATGACCAGGTGCTCGACGCCCCACTCGCCGGCGAGCGAACGCGCCAGGTCTTCGTCGCCCTGCGGCGCCGTCGGCGACGAAGTAGTCAGCGCGACGACGCCCTCACCGAGCTCCTGGTGCGCCACCTTGAGCAGGTAGGCCGAATCGACTCCGCCGGAAAAAGCCAGCAGGACTCGCCCCATCGAGCGCAATCCGCTGCGCAGGCGTGCTTCCTTGTCGGCGATAGCCGTGGCGTCAGATTCCATCGCCCTGGAAGATGTCGGTCGTCAGGTAGCGCTCGCCGGTGTCGCAGAACATCGTCACCACGGTCTTGCCGGGTCCGAGTCGCTCGGCGACTTGCAACGCAGCGCAGCAGTTGGCGCCCGACGAGATGCCCAGCAACAGACCTTCCTCGCGCGCCAGACGCCGGGTCAGCTCGGCAGCCGCGTCGTCGTCGACGGCGATCACCTCGTCGAAACAGTCGAGGTCCAACACGTCGGGAACGAACCCGGCGCCGATGCCCTGGATGCCGTGGTACCCCGGGTCGCCGCCTTCGAGGACCGGCGACGACTTGGGCTCGACCGCGATGATTTCGATCCCCGGCATCGCTTCTCGCAAGACCGAGGAGACACCGGTGATCGTGCCGCCGGTGCCGACGCCGGCGACGAACGCGTCGATCCGTTCGAACTGCTCGAGCAGCTCCTTGGCCGTGGTGCGCCGGTGCGACTCGGGGTTGTCGGGATTGTTGAACTGCTGCGGCATGAAGTAATCGGGATGCTCGGCCAGCAGCTCCTCGGCCTTGTCGACGGCGGCGTGCATTCCCTTGCTGTCTGGCGTCAGCTTGAGCTCGGCGCCGTAGGCCATGAGCAGGCTGCGCCGCTCGACGCTCATCGTGTCGGGCATGGTCAGAATCAGCCGGTAGCCTTTGACCGCGGCGACCAACGCCAGACCGATGCCGGTATTGCCGCTGGTCGACTCGATGATCGTGGCGCCCGGCTCGATCTCGCCGCGCGCCTCGGCCGCCTCGATCATGCCCAGGCAGATGCGATCCTTGAGGCTGCCCCCAGGATTGTTCGACTCCAGCTTGCCCCAGATCTCGGCTTGCCCGTCCCCGACGATGCGATTGAGGCGCACCGCGGGAGTTCGGCCGATGAGGTCGAGCGGAGTCTTGGCTACTGTCGATCGAACCGGCACTGACTCAAGCCTTATCGGCGCCCCTGAAACGTGTCAATTGACGATAAACGGTCGTGCGAAAGGCGGCGCGGTGCGCGCCGGCCCGGCGATCGCAAGCCACCATGAGCTTCGCTTCAGGCACAACCGCAATCCTGCTCTTCCCGGGCGCGCTCGGCGACTTCCTCTGCTTCCTGCCGGCGGCGCAGGCGCTGCAGCGCAGGCTGCGCACGCGGGTCACCCTGGTGGCGAAACCGGCCTACGCCGCCCTTCTCGACGCAACCGAGTTCGAGGTCGTCGCCATCGACACGGCTCGCATCAGCGCCCTGTTCGAGCGCGACCTCGCGCCCGACCGCGCCATCCAGCTCGGAGCGTACGACCACGTGCTGTCGTGGACCGGATCGACCAGCGCCGAGCTGCGCCGCAACCTCGCGGAGAGAACCGGTGGACGCGCCAAGCTCTTCCCCTTCCGCGGCTTTCGCCCCGGGCAACACGCCAGCCGCTACTTCGCCGAGTGCATCGGCATCGACGCAACCTCGCCGGCGACGATCTTCATCGCAGACGACGCTCGGCGCTGGGCGGCGCAAATCCTCGACCCGCTCGGGCCGCGCATAATGGTCGTGCACCCGGGCAGCGGCAGCCCCGCCAAGAACTGGCAGGGCATGGCGGAGCTCGCCGATCTCTGGCGCGGTCGCGGCGGGGAACTCCTCACCCTACTCGGCCCGGCGGAGGAATCGCACGACCAAACGGACCAGCTCGCCGTCCGCGACCAATCCCTCGACCGCGTCGCCGCGCTGTTGCAGCGCGCGCCGCTCTATCTCGGCAACGACTCCGGCGTCAGTCACCTCGCCGCGGCCGTCGGCTGCCGCGGTCTCGCCGTGTTCGGCGAGACCGACCCGACCACCTGGCAACCCGGCGGATCGGTCGACGTCCTGCGCGCCGGTCCGCCGTGCCAACACTGCGGCCCGCACCGCATCTGCGAGCACCGCCTCGCGCCGGCCGAAGTCTTGCAACAATTGGAGGCACTCGGCTCGCGATAGTGGCTCAGCTTCATCCACGAGTCCGCTTGCTGGAACGCGCGGCCCGAACCCGAGTCCCGTCCCCCCTTGCCAAGGGGGGACTTCAGGGGGGTCGAACGGAGCGCGAACGAAACTGAGAGGGGACGCCCCTCATGTTGCGTGTGTGACCTCCCCCTACCCCCTCCTTGGCAAGGAGGGGGGATGTGGTGCGTCGAGTTGACCGCCGCCCCGCGGCGGTCGTATCGTTCGCGTCGATGATTCACTCGGTGGAGTGGCGCGGCGGCGCGATCGTTTTGCTCGATCAGCGGTTGCTTCCGAACCAGGAAGTCTACCGCGTCTACCGCGATCACCGCGCCGTCGCCCGCGCCATCCGCGACATGGTGGTGCGCGGCGCGCCCGCGGTCGCCGCCGCGGCGGCGATGGCAATCGCGCTGGCGGCGCGTGGGGGACGCGGCACCCGGAGAAACTTCGACAACGCGTGCAACCGATTCGCGCCGCTCGCAACGACCGCGGCGCATCTGCCGTCGGCCATCGAACGCATGCGCCGCGCCTTCGCCGCCATCGAGGACCGCGCGCCGGACATCGTCGACGAAGTCCTGCTCCAGGAGGCACTGTCGATCCGCGACGAGTACCGGCTCAACAACCAGCTACTGGCGCAGTACGGCGAGTCCCTGCTGCCTCGGCGCGGGACGATTCTGACCCACGGCAACGCCGGCACCCTGGCCTCCTGCGGCTACGGCAGCGCGCTCGGCGTCGTCCGCGCCGCCCGCGAGGCCGGCAAACGGCCGAGCGTGCTGGTCGCGGAAACCCGGCCGTGCCTCGAAGGCGCGCGCCTGACCGCCTGGGAGCTCAAGCGCGACAAGATTCCGGTCACCGTCATCGCCGACGGCATGTGCGGTCATTTCTTCCAGAGCGGCAAGATCGACGCGGTGGTCGTCGGCGCCGATCGCATCGCCGCCAACGGCGACACCGCCTCCAAGATCGGAACCTACACGATCGCCGTCCTGGCGGCGCACCACGGTGTACCGTTCTACGTCGCCTCGACTCTCGGCAGCATCGACGAGGGACGCGCGACCGGAGACGCAATTCCGCTCGAGCAGCGACCGGCGCACGAGGTGACGCGGGTGCTCGACGACTCGATCGTCCCGCGCGGCGTGAAGGCGCTGCACCCGGCCGGCGACCTGACCCCGGGCAAGCTGATCAGCGCCATCATCACCGAGCACGGCGTGGCGAAGCAGCCGTACAAGCGCTCGCTGGCGCGACTGCTCACCCGGGCGGCGAGCGCAGCCAACGCCAGCCACCGCTCGGCGGGGGCGCGCTCGCATCGCCGCTAGCCTGGCGACTACTGCCAGACGACTTTTTCGACTTCGACCTGGCCCGGGATCTCGGCGACGCGCAGCTCCTTGCGGCGGTTCTGCTCGTCGACGAACACCAGCTTCGGCTTGTAGTCGCGGGCTTCCGCCTCGTCCATCCAGCCGAAGGTGGCGATGATCACCAGATCGCCGCGCGTCACCTTGTGGGCAGCGGCGCCGTTGATACAGATTACGCCGGAGTCCGGTTGTCCGGCCAACGCGTAGGTGCGAAACCGTTCGCCGTTGGTGATGTTCCAGATCTCGACCTCCTGGTTTTCCAGGATGTCGCCCTGCTCCATGAGCGTTGCGTCGATCGTCACGCTGCCCTCGTAGTGCAGATCCGCGCCGGTGACGGTCGCGCGGTGGATCTTGCTACGCAGCATCTTTCGGGTAGCCATGGATGTCGCTCCTCTCGAAACCTTCAGGCAGCCGCCAGAAGGGCGTTGTCGATTAGTCTGGTTTTCCCCACGTGCACGGCAAGAGCGAGCAGCGCACCCTCGCCGACCTCGGAAACCGGATCGAAGGTTTCCGGGTCGACCAGCTCGGCGTATTCGACCTCCAGCAGAGGTTCGGCGGTCAGCACCGAGCGCACCTTTTCCAACAGAGCTTCGCCGCCGCGCTCCCCCGAGCGGTAGGCGCGGCGGGCTTCGCCGAGCGATCGCGAGAGCGCCAGCGCGGCCTCGCGTTCGTCCTCGGAGAGGTAGGCGTTGCGTGAGCTCATCGCCAGGCCGTCGGCCTCGCGAACGATCGGTCCGCCGACGATCTCGATGCCCCAATCGAGATCGCGGACCATGCGTCGAATCGTCGCCAGCTGCTGGTAGTCCTTCTCGCCGAACACGGCGACGTCCGGACAAACCGCGTGGAACAACTTGCTGACCACGGTGGTCACGCCGTTGAAGTGTCCGGGTCGTCCGGCGCCGCACAATCTCTTGGTGACCTCGTTCACCGAAACCCGCGTCTGGTAGCCGGGGGCGTACATCGCCTCGGCGGTGGGGGCGTAGAGCACGTCGACCGACTCGCTCTCCAGCTTCGCGCGATCGCCTTCGGCGTCGCTAGGGTAGCGGTCGAGGTCTTCGTTGGCGCCGAACTGCAGCGGGTTGACGAAGAGCGAGGCGACGCAGACGTCGGCGTTCTGCCGCGCCAGCCGCACCAGGCTGAGATGTCCTTCGTGCAGGTAACCCATCGTCGGTACCAAACCGATGCGGCGCCCGGCTCGCTTTTCCTGCGACGCCCAGGCGCGCATCTGCGCCGGTTGATCGATCGTGACCACGATCCCGCCTCGTCAGCCCTCGGCGGCGATCGGCGGGTCGGGAACCGTCTGCAGTGACTGAAAGCTGTGCGCCGCGGTCGGGAACGCTCGCTCGCGCACCTCGCCGGCGTAGGCGGCGAGCGCGCCGCGCGCGTCCTTCCAGAGGTCCGCGTACTTCTTGGCGAACTTCGGAGCGAGACTGTCGCACAGCCCGAGCACGTCGTGCAGCACCAGGATCTGGCCGTCGCACTGCGGTCCGGCGCCGATGCCGATCGTCGGGATCGACAGGCGATCGGTGATCTCGGCGGCGAGGTCCGCCGGGATTCCTTCGAGCACGACGGCGAAGGCGCCGGCGTCTTCGACCGCCATGGCGTCGGACAACACCCGGTCGCGCTGGCCCGGCGCGCTGCCGCGACGGCGGCCTTGCACCTTGTGCCCGCCCATCCGGTGCACCGATTGCGGGGTCAGGCCGATGTGTCCGACCACCGGGATGTCGACCGCGGCGATGCGGCGAATCGTATCGGCCACCGCCTCGCCGCCCTCGAGCTTGACCGCCTCGGCGGCCCCTTCCTTGATCAGGCGGCTGGCGTTCTCGACCGCGTCGCGCGCGTCGACCTGGTAGGAGCCGAAAGGCATGTCGGCGACGATCAGGGCGCGGCGGCGCCCGCGGGCGACCATGCGCGAGTGGTAGATCACCTCGTCCATGGTGACCGGCAGGGTCGTCTCGTTGCCCTGCACGACCATGCCGAGGGAGTCGCCGACCAGGATGAAGTCGACGCCGGCCTCGTCGGCGATCCGCGCGAAGGGAAAGTCGTAGGCCGTCACCGCGACGATCGGCTCCCCCTTGGACTTGGCGCGCAGCAGTCCGGGTACGGTTACTTTCTGCGTTTCCATTGTCGAAACCCTCCTCCGATTGGGAAGGCTCCGACGGAACTGCAGGGGGACCAGACACCCGAGACCCGGTCTCGTGAAGTCGGCTCGATTGTCGCCGCTTCGACCGGACTTTCGGGCTCCCGCCCTCGTTTCGGCATTTCGCCTTCCGTCTCGGTCCGATTACGACCGGCTGGCGCCGGTCTCACCTGGATCCAAGCGGTATGTAATGCTGTATTCCTTGCCCCATGCTTTCGATCTCGCGCATCAGGTCCTCGGTCTCGTCGGCGTGTTCGACGAAATCGATCTCCGAGCAGTTGACCACCAGCAGGGGTGTATCGTCGTAGTGAAAGAAGAAGTCTCTGTAGGCCTCCGCGATCCTGCGCACGTATTCCGGCGTCAAATTGCGTTCGTAGTCCTTTGACCGCTTTCGCACACGCGCCATGAGTACGTCAAGACGGGCCTCCAGATAGACCACCAGGTCTGGCTTGGGCAGCTGCGAGTCGAGCAGACCGAAGAGCTGTCGGTACAAGGCGAATTCATCGGCATCGAGATTCACCTGCGCAAACAGGTGATCCTTTGCAAACAGGTAATCTGAAACCAAATTCTGGCGAAAGAGCTCTGCTTGAGCAAGCTCCTGCTGCTGCCGGTAGCGGGTCAGCAGAAAGTACAGCTGAGCCTGAAAGCGGTGCTTGGCCGGGTCCTCGTAGAAACGCCCGAGGAAGGGATTTTCCTCAACTTTTTCGAGAACTAAGCGAGCCTGCTTCTCGTCCGCGAGAAGCCGCGCAAGGGTCGTCTTGCCGGCCCCGATCGGGCCCTCGACGACGATGTATCGCTTGTCTCGCAAAGCCTCGCTCGATCGCTGCAGCAAACGTTCCCGGTAGCCGTCCGCAAATCCCGGCGCACTGCTACCACGCAGCATCCGGACCTGTAAACCCGAAAGCCCGCCCCTCTCCGAACCCACGGCGAACAAGAAAAAATTCTCGCGCAGAGCCGCTGAGACGCAGAGAGGGCCGAACGCCTCCCTGCGGCCAAGCCGGAAAGCCGCCGGCCCCTCTTTTCTCTGCGCCTCCGCGCCTCTGCGCGCCTGAGCCCCTCGCCCCGCGCACCCGCCTGACCGCGCCGCGCGCTTTCGCTATACAAGCGCCATGTCCGCCACTGACCTCGCTCCCGGAGCGGTTCTGACCACCGGCATCCCCGGCACCGAGCTCGACGGCGAGACCCGCGCCGCGCTCGAGCGGATCCGTCCGTCGGGCGTAATCCTCTTCCGGCGCAACGTCGAAACCGTCGACCAGCTGCGCGCACTCATCGCCGATCTCCACGGCCTGCCGTCTCGGCCGTTGGTCTCGATCGACCACGAGGGCGGCAAGGTCGTGCGGGTGGGCCCGCCGTTCACCGACTTCCCCCCGGCGCGTGCGATCGGCGACGCCGACACCGCGCGAGCCGTCGGCCGGGCGATCGCGGCCGAGCTGGCGACGGTCGGCATCGACATCGACTTCGCGCCGGTGCTCGACGTCGACTCGAACCCGGCCAACCCGATCATCGGCGAACGCGCCTTCGCCAGCGACCCCACCGTCGTCGCCGAGCTCGCCGCGGCCTTCGCCGAAGGCATGACCGACGGCGGCGTCATCCCCTGCGGCAAGCACTTCCCGGGACACGGCGACACCGACAAGGACTCCCACCTCGAGCTGCCGCTCGTGCGCAAGACGCGCGCCGAGCTCGAGGCGACCGAGCTGATTCCGTTCCGCGCCACCGCCGCGGCGATGCCCCTGCTGATGACCGCGCACGTCCTCTACCCCGGCCTCGACCCCGAGCGTCCCGCGACGCTGTCGCCGGCAATCCTCCAGGACCTCCTGCGCAACGACATCGGCTACCGCGGCGTCATCGTCAGCGACGACCTAGAGATGCGCGCGCTCAGCGCCACCGCTTCCGTCGCCGACTCCGCCGTCGCCTCGCTCGCCGCCGGCTGCGACTGGCTCCTAGTGTGCAACGACTTCGACAACACCCTGCGCACCGCGGAGCGCCTAGAAAAAGCCCTCGAAACCGGCGAGCTATCCCGCCAGCGCATCACCAAAAGCGCCGCCCGCATCGCCGCCCTACGCCACCGGACAGCCGAGCCCATCCCCCTCCCCTGTCCGGAACACCTAGCCCTCCGCGACCGTCTCCTGTCCCGGGGCTGACAGCCTTTCTTTAGCCACAGATGAACGCTGATCTCTTTCAGAAAACCCATCAGCGTTCATCAGCGTTCATCTGTGGCTAAAAACCCCTGAAAACCCCATCCGTGCCCCCCGTGTTCATCCGTGTCTGAAGAAGCCCCGCTCTCCCGCCTTGCAACTACAGTGGCAACCCCCGCCCCAGCCCGCTAGCTTCCCCACCGTGGCAGGAAAATCCAAAAAGAAAGGCGCCAAGAAGCCCGGCGCCGCCAACATCGCCGTCAATCGGCAGGCGCGCCACAATTTCGAGATCGGCGAGCGCTTCGAGGCCGGTCTGGTTTTGCTGGGCAGCGAGGTGAAGTCGCTGCGCGACGGCAAGGCGAACCTCAAGGACAGTTTCGCCCGCATGCAGAGCGGCGAGGTGTGGCTACACAACCTGCACATCAGCCCGTACGATCCGGCATCCCAGTTCGGCCACGACCCGGTGCGGGCGCGCAAGCTGCTGCTCAATCGCGGCGAGATCGACAAGCTCGACAGCAAGGTCAAGGAGCGCGGCCTCACCCTGGTTCCGCTGCGGCTCTACTTCAAGAACGGACGCGCCAAGGTCGAGATCGCCCTCGCCAAGGGCAAGAAGCGCCACGACAAGCGCTCCGCCATCCGCGACCGCGAGGTCGCGCGCGAAGTCGATCGCGCCATCAAGCGTCGCTGAGCCGAGGCGCGGCGAACGAATCGCTTGCCAGGGCGGCGGCGAGGCAACATAGTCCGTCGCATGGCCAACGCGATCGAGCAGGAAGCAAGGGAGACCTATCAACGGTACGTCGCCACCCGCGACCGAGTCGAGCGCGGCGAGGTCGGCTGGGACGCGCTCGCCGACTTCTTCACCGAGGACGCCGTCTTCATCGATCCCGCCTGGGGCCGGGTCGAGGGACGCGACAACATCCGCAAGTTCCTCAGCGAGAGCATGGCCGGGCTCGACGATTGGACCTTCCCCGAGCTGTGGACGACGGCCGACGGCCACCGGCTGGTCACCATGTGGGCGCAGCGCATCGGCGCCGAAGCCGACGGCGTCAAGAACACCCAGCCCGGCCTCTCGATCATGTACTACGCCGGCGACGGCAAGTTCTGTTACGAGCTCGACCTGCTCAACATGGCACACGTCAACGAGGACCTGCGCGCCATGAAGTGGCGCCCCCAGGGCGAGTTCAACATGCCCCCGAAGCAACCGAACCGCGACTGGTCGCTGCCGCCGGCCTGGAAGCACCTCGCCGAGTAGCGTGACCGACTCCTGTCTCGACGGCGGGGGGTACCGCCTTTCTCTAGCCGCAGATGAACGCAGATCAACGCTGATCTTTGGTTGCCAGAAAACCCATCAGCGTTCATCCGCGTCCATCTGCGGCAGAAAACCCCGAGCCCCATCCGTGCCCCCCGTGTTCATCCGTGTCTGATCTCTCGCCACCCAGAAAACCCATCAGCGTTCATCTGCGTCCATCTGCGGCAAAAAAAATCCCCCAACCCCCATCCGTGCCCCCCGTGTTCACCCGTGTCAGCTAATCCCCCATAGAGCTCAAACCCCACTCGGTTTCCCCTCCTCAGGCTCCTCTTCGAGGCTACGACGAAACTCTTCCAACCGCTCCTCCAACCTCTGATTCGCCGCGCGCGTTTCTCGAACGACATCCTCGGTCCACTTCTCGTTGAGCGTCTTGTTTACTTCGACATCGACCTCGACGAGCTTTCGACCCAGCGGACTCGAGAGAAACTCGACCAAGTGGTCGCGCTCTTTGTCCGAAAAGCGGGTTTCGTAGGCTTCCCTGATGACAGGTAAGATCGCGTCGGGCGACATCGAGTTGCACGAACCTTCATAGTACTCAGCGTAGATCGCGGCGAGCCGTTTCCAAGCTGGATCATCGGGCGCCAACCCCAACGAGTTGCTTTGGTACTCGAACGTGAAATCATCGCCAAACAACGCGACCGCAGCGGAGATACACTCTTCGTACGCCTTGCGCACGATTTCGGCGTCGCCTCGCAGCTCCATGATCTGACCAATCTGATCCGCGCTGGCGCCCGTGGGTGCAACTGAAAGCAAGAGTACTAGAAGCACGCTTCGCATCGTTCAAACCCCTATCTCCCCAACGTCTGTAGAGCGCGGTCCGTCTGCACCGGTTTGCTAGGAGAATGTGATTCACATTCTGACCGCAGGTCCATCATCCGGGCGACCGAAAGGAGCGACGTCAACTGCATGTCATGCGTCGCCAGCTGGTTCATGGAACTCGATGACGTTCCCATCCGGGTCTCTGACAAAGAAGAACCTTGCTCCCTCGAACTCGACTCTTTCGGTTATCTCGATCCCCAGGGATTGCAGCTGCTCTTCAACGGAATCAGCGTCGGTGATCTCCAGCGCGATGTGGGTAAACCCTGTGTGTTTCTCTGGTACGTCCATCAGGACGTTGTCCGATGAGGCATCTTCAGATGCATTGAGAATCAGGTTTATGTTGACACCTGATTCGTGCTCGATGATCGCGACCGGCTCAGGCCCGACCGGTCCTGCCAGAAATCGAAACCCCAGGCGTCCATAGAATTCTCGGGCGACATCCATGTCGCGAACGCGTAATCCAACGTGATTGATCTGGATGATCTCTTTCATACGAGTTCCCTGAACGTCCTGTGCGTCAGCCGCGGCCGGCGGCTGCGCCTATTGCGGTCCACTAAGGCAGCGCACGTGAGTAGCCGCTGCCGCATTCGTTCAACGCCCCACGCAGGTCCTCCCACGCGACCCCGAGCCCCTTCAGTGAGTCAACCCCCGAAACCGTCAACCAAGGCTTTAGGAAGAGGCTCTTAACAAAAGGATCGCGGGCTACGCACGCGATTCCGTACCTCAGGAACGCATCAAACTCCCTACCACTTCGAAGCGCGTCACCCGAGTAGACCTCAACCCGTGTAACACCTGACATCTCCCGGTCGATTCGACCAACGCGCCCCACCGCCAGAACTATACCGTCTTGCAAGTACAGCTCGGGCTCGAGGCTCAGGTTCCGAACAGGGCCCTGGAAGTAGACGACCGACGGAGAGAAGGTTATCGCCACGCGCGTTCCGAGAGCGTAACCGATCAGGCGCTCCGTCGTCCTCCAGGAGAGCATCCGGAACACTCTTCTCACCATTGCATTGCTGTAAAAGCTCAAGTGACCTGCCTAACCGATCTGGCGTTGAGCGGGGTGGCCCGCCGCCGAGCCCGCCACGCCAACGACTTCACAAAGCCAAAAGGCTAACCGATCGCTCACGTCCAGACGTAGCCACGTCCGTCTCCAATGCCTCGTTGGGCGGCGGGCTACACGGGCTGGTCGAGGTCTTCGACGAATTCATCGGTCGCCTGCTGCTGCGCCATACGCGGCAGTCCGTCGTTCATGCAAACCCAGTCGACGGCGCTTTCGACCCACACGTGGCGGTCCGGCTTGATCGAATTGGGGTCGTCGAAGGTCATGATCTTAACGGCCTTGAACTGCCCGAAGTCGACGTTGCCCGAGAAGAGGTGCGACCCGCAATTGGGGCAGAACTCTCGAAACGTCATGTTGCCACTGTCGGAGGTTTGCTCGTAGCGCGCCGGCGAACCCTTAGTCACTCGAACGTGCTCAGGTCGAACGATGACAAGCGCGGCGTACGGAGCAGCGTGTGCCCGCTGGCAATTTCGGCAATGGCAAAGATACGCAGAGTCGGGGACTTCGGCGACCTCGTACCGAACGTCACCGCAAAGACAACCGCCAGATATCGATTCACGCATGACTATGTGAGTCCCTTGACACGCACCCGGCTGGACCGGCCGCGCGCCCAACGTCCTGCCGGTCAGCGGCGCGGCCCAGGGGCCGCGTCCGCTCCGCCGGCATGTTCAGCTTTCTCCCACGTCGAGTTGAGTTCTTCAAAGAGGTCACTGTTGAACTGGCGATTCGGGGCGGACGACTTCTGAAGCTCCGAGTATGAGTCGCGAAAGGCCGCGAACGGAAGAGTCAGGCCGATTCCTCGACTGCGGTTGAACCACCACTTGGCTACGGAGAAAGCAATCTCGCTCTCGGAAGAAGGCGTGCTCATCCGTCGAAGCTCATCGACGACGCTCGGTCTTATTGCCGCTCCACTGAAGTTCTCCGCTCGGAGCACCTCCTCCAGCTGGCGTTCCCGACCGGCGGCAAAAGACCAGAGGTGGTGGTAGGTGGCTAGCTCTCGGAAGACTTCCTCCGGCGTGTGCGCGTACATCAACCGTCGCAGCGATACGTGCAACACGTGCTCGGCAATATGATCAACGATCTCGGTCGACGATCTCATCCTTGGTACCCGAACGTTATGCGATCAGCGGCCGGCGCAGCCGGTCCATTGCATCGCCAGCTTTCCAGTCGCTCAACAATGTTCGAACCCTCTCGCTGGTAGCAGCCTGATTGACCTGCTTGCCCTGCATATCCTTATCGGTTGGTCTGGCGCCATGCTCTAGCAGGAGCTTGATGATTGCAGCCTGTTGCCGGCGTGCCTCATCCGAGCCGCTACCGCCCCGTCCGGTGGCCTGAACTGCAAGATGCAACGGGGTTGAGCCCGACTTGTTCCGTTGCCGCGGTTTCGCACCGCCATCCAGCAACGCGTGAACGGCCGCCAGTGATCGCGTTCGGACCGCCCGGTGGAGGGGCGCCACACCGGACTTATCCACTGCGTTGGGATCCGCGCCAATCGATGTCAGGTATCTGATCACGTCCCCTTGCGCCTGCGGCTCCGACCGGTTCGCGTCCGAGGCATAGTGCAGAGGCTCCGCGCCGCGCCGGTTCTTCGCTCGACAATGCGCTCCATGTGACACCAGGAGTTCCGCCATGGGACGAGAAAATGCTGCAGCAGCCATGTGAAGCGCCGTGTCGCCACCGTACATGTAGTGGCGGATTTTATCGAAGAAGCAGTCCGCACCGACAGGCAAAGCGATTGTAGCCAGCGCCGGAGTGGCGCCGAGCCGACGAGACACCTTGCCCACGTCGTCGCCGTCGACGACGAGTCGAATGCATTCAAGAAAAGCTGACGTGTCCATTCGGTCGATGCCTCGTCTGGCTAACGTCTCTGCCGGTCACCTGCGCGTGCCGTAGGCACGTATCAGGTGCAACGGCATGTTATCCAGCCGTTGCGGCCGCAGCCCGCTGCGCCTCGAGAACTTGATCATGAACGCGTTTCGCTTCTGGGATGAGCTCGAAACTCGGTATCTGATGCTGCCCCATGCCCGGCCACTGCATTCCAGCGTACGAGCTCGCAAAGGGATGCGGACGACCAAACATGACAGTACCACGACCGTCGCTTCGCTCTTGCAAGGAGATATCGTGAAGCGTTCTCAGCGGAAGGGAGTTGGTCGTGCGCGAGAAGAGGCCGGAAACGATGACAACGCGACGGTCAGTAAGACCGTAGTAGGTGTTGGCGCGAACCTTTGAGTCGACAAAGAAGCGGCCAAATACAAAGTAGAGCCCGATGAGAACGAAGGGAACTCCGAATAGGGCAAAGAACGGAGGGCCACCTCCAGCGAGAACGCTCGCCTCCCAGAAGATGGCGAAGCCGCACCAGAGGATGCTGAAGGGAATCATGAAAGCGTCCGCCCCCCGGAGGATCACGCCCTGCTTCGGGACGCCGGCCCAACGGAGGGCCTCGCCCGATTCGAGATGTTTGCTCATTTCGACTTCCGCTGCGCCCGGGTTCACCTTATTCCTCCGTACTGGTGGCCTAACGTCTTGGCCGGTCAGCCGCGCCGCGTAGCGGCGTCGGTCGGCGCCGGCTGGTCCACGTCGTCTCTTTGGATCTCAAGTCGTTCACACGGACGTCCCCGAGATAGATCGCAACGGTAGTCCACTGCCGCGGGCGCCTCGGACCCCATGAGCGATTCCCTCTGGTGAACCACATCAGCTTGATCGGGGCGTTGTATGCAGATCGACCACCAGACAACGGGGTCTCCCCCAGTGACGACGACGCCGAGACGAAACCGCCGCAGACCGTGAAGGCGAAAACTGCCATCCAGATCCGTAAACGAAACCTCGGATGCTGATTGGCACGAGCGCGAATCTGCACTGGCCCACACTTTGGCACCGACCACCGGAGAAGCACCGTGCACCACGATGCCGGTCAATTGCGGAATGCGCCGGTAGTGCCCAGGCCGCGGCACAAAACATCCTGTTGCAACGATGGGAAGTAGGATCGTGGCTCTGCAGACGATTCGCACGGCAATCGGTCTAACGTCTCTGCCGATCACCTGCGGCCGCTTGCGGCCGACAGATGCAGCGGTTTGTTAGCCAGTAATCTCATGGATTGTCCCGGCTTCGATCTCTGGCAGAACATCGAGAGGCTGCTGTACTAGCGGCAACAGATCCTGTAGCCGATTCGTTCTCGCTCGCAGAACAGCTACCCCTATGGGTCGCCCGATGATTCGTTGCTGCGACGGAATTCCTTTGTCGACGGTCACCAGCACATCGAACTGATCGGCCATCGCATCAAGAAGGTCTCCGTTGTTGAGATCGCCCCATCCCATCTCCGGTGCGTGTCGAACCAGATGACCCGGTAGGTGCTCACGCAAAGTCCTTGGTACGCAAGCATCCAGGAGCACCCGCATCAACTCGACACGAGAAGTCAGGCAGCAACGGCCTTCGCTAGGAGAGCAGACTTCGCTACTTCGAGGACGGCGATCGCGTGCTCCCGAGAAACACTCGGGAAATTGTCGAGGAATGCTTCCAATGGATCACCACCTTCGAGGTAGTCGATCAGAGTCTGCACTGGAACTCTCGTCCCCGCGAAGACCGGTGTACCGCTCAATCGATCAGGTGAGGTTGTGATCAGTGGTTCCGGAACTTTCATTGGCCGCGAGCCTATCACAGTACGCTCCATTTTCCGAAAACCTGGCCAAGGTCTTTGCGCGGCAGCGGCCGCGCACAGCGCGGTCCGTCTGCACGCTGGTTAGGCACCGACACAATCAAGTCTGCGCTCAAGCTCATCGACGCACTCCGTGAAGAAGGCACGGAGGCAAGTTGCCGAACAAAACAGGAGGTCGAACTGACCAGCTCTGGTGTCTCGGACAATTTCTACCGTTGCGCCGCGCTCAGATACCTTCGCTTCATTTGCCAGCTCAGGCGAGAGGAAGGGCGGATCCTCGCGAGGGTGGAGAAAAATAGCGAAGAATCCTTCGCCGGGCTCACCATCTGCGGATGCCGCGCCCCCGCTGAGGCCCACGAACTCGTGCGGTTCGCCAACACGTCGCTCCTTGCACATGGGACAGACAAAGTCGCCCGGGAAGTAGCAATCCGATCCTTCAGCCACCGGAAACTGAAGCTTGTTCATCTTCGCCCTAGCGTGCCTAACGTCCTTGCCGATCACCTGCGGCGCGCAGCGCCGTCAGGGTGCATCGGCGTGTTATGCCGAGCCCACTCCAGGTCGCGGTGCAGAACCCTATCTCCAATGGCACGAAGACGGCGACCAGTAGGATCCCGAAGGATAAAACAGGTAGATACCAGCTCGGGAAAGTCCCCGACATTTCGCGCATTGTCGATACAGCGAACCATCCTGAGAGGCCGAGTGCCCAAGCAAGATGGGATCGCATGAACGTATGCGATGGCGGATGGATATTCAGCACGAAAAGGTACACTACCGTCGCCGCACCAATGGTGATCGGCACGCCCAAGAGAAACATACCGACCAAGCGGATTGGTACATTGTCGATGGTCGCCTCGGGTTGAAGGAATTGCTGCACGGCTGCAAAGGCCACAAGCATCAGAAGGACCGTTCCGACCGCCGCAGTCGCTCCCAGCAGGGCCGCTGGAATCAAAGCCCAGCGATGCACTCTAGTCGGCATAACGATAGAGGGTTTTTCCGTCGTCCGGCTGCACGACGGTATGCGAGGAGGTCGAGGGGCAGATCAGCCGGATGACGGAAAGGCCCCGTTGGACTGAAGCGCTGCACATAGCTGTTTCTCTTATGG